>NZ_JBIAMU010000006.1:318744-387834 GCF_042874215.1 Streptomyces sp. NPDC004111 | reverse complement strand
ACCCGGCACCACCCCACCGGACACCACACCACCCAAACCCGCCAACAACTCCCCACGCCCCACACCCACCACCACCGCACGATGCGACAGAGCGGCACGTGCGGTGCCCAGGGAGTACGCCACGTCCAGGGGGTCGGCCTCGTGCGCGGAGACATGTGCGGCCAGCCGTTCGGCCTGGGCGCGCAATCCCTGCGCCGTCCGCGCGGAGAGCACCCACGGGAGGACCGGCAGCTCACGGACCGGCTCCACCGCCGGAGCCTTCGCCCCGGCCGCCTCCGCCCCGGCCGCCTCCGGCTCCGGTGCCTGCTCCAGTACGACATGGGCGTTGGTGCCGCTGACACCGAACGAGGACACACCGGCCCGGCGCGGCCGTCCGGTCTCCGGCCACCGCCGCGTCTCGGTCAGCAGCTCGACCGCGCCCGCCGACCAGTCGACGTGCGGGGTCGGCTCGTCGACGTGCAGGGTGCGGGGCAGCACGCCGTGCCGCATCGCCTGCACCATCTTGATCACACCCGCCACACCCGCGGCAGCCTGCGTATGACCGATGTTCGACTTCACCGAACCCAACAACAGGGCCCGCTCACGGCCCTGCCCATAGGCCGCCAGGAGCGCCTGCGCCTCGATCGGGTCACCCAGCCTCGTGCCCGTACCGTGCGCCTCCACCGCGTCCACCTCGGACGCCATCAGACCCGCGTCCGCCAGAGCACGGCCGATCACCCGCTGCTGGGAAGGCCCGTTGGGGGCGGTCAGGCCGCTGCTGGCGCCGTCCTGGTTGATCGCGGTGCCGCGGACGACGGCCAGCACGGGGTGGCCGTTGCGGCGGGCGTCGGAGAGGCGTTCCAGGACCAGCAGTCCGGCGCCCTCGGCGAAGCCGAAGCCGTCGGCCGCCGCGGCGAACGCCTTGCAGCGGCCGTCGGCGGCCAGCGCGCGCTGGCGGCTGTACTCGGTGAACACCGCCGGGGTGGACAGCACGGTCGCGCCGCCCGCCAGCGCCATCGAGCACTCGCCGTCGCGCAGCGACTTCACCGCCAGGTGCAGGGCGACCAGCGACGACGAGCAGGCGGTGTCGACGGAGAGCGCCGGGCCCTCCAGGCCCAGGGTGTAGGCGACGCGGCCGGACAGCACGCTGGGCGAGGTGCCGGTGACGAGGTAGCCCTCCAGCTGGGTGCCGGCCGCGCCCGCGATGTCGGAGTAGTCCTCGCTGCTGAACCCGACGAACACACCGGTGGCGCTGGAGCGGAGGGTGTCCGGGTCGATCCCGGCGCGCTCCAGGGCCTCCCACGCGGTCTCCAGGACCAGCCGCTGCTGCGGGTCCATGGCCAGTGCCTCGCGGGGGCCCACCCGGAAGAACCCGGCGTCGAAGTCGGCGGCGTCGGTGAGGAAACCGCCCTCCCTGGCGTAGGAGGTGCCGGGGCGGTCGGGGTCCGGGTCGTAGACCGAGGCCATGTCCCAGCCGCGGTCGTCGGGGAACGCGGCGACCGCGTCCCGCTCGGCGGCGACCAGGTCCCACAGGTCCTCGGGCGCCTTGACGCCGCCGGGGTAGCGGCAGGCCATGCCGACGATCGCGATGGGCTCGCGGTCGCGTTCCTCCGCCTCCCGCAGCTTGCGCCGGGCCGTCTGGAGGTCGCCGGTGACCTGCTTGAGGTAGCTGAGCAGCTTCGCCTCTTCGGCCGTCGGCCGGCCCGCGGGACCGTCGGTCTGCTTCGTCACGCTATCCCCCGGTCGATCAGGTCGAACAACTCGTCCGCCGTGGCGGTCTCCAGCTCCGTCGCCCCGGTCCGGGCGTCCGGAGCGGTGCCCTCCCAGCGGGCGGCCAGCTCGCGCAGCTGGGCGGCGGCCCGGGTGCGGTCGGCGCTGTCGGCGGGCAGGGCGGTGAACTCGGCGTCCAGCCGGGCCAGTTCGGCGGCGATCCGGTCGGCCGGGGCCTGCTCGGGCTCGCTCGGCAGCAGGGTGCCGAGCAGGTGCCCGGCGAGCGCGTCCGGGGTCGGGTGGTCGAACACCAGCGTCGTCGCCAACCGCAGCCCGGTCGCGGCGCCGAGCCGGTTGCGCAGCTCGACGGCGGTGAGCGAGTCGAAGCCCAGCTCCTTGAAGCCGCGTGCGGAGTCCACCGCGTCCGCCCCGGTGTGGCCGAGCACGTCGGCGATGTGACCGCGCACTACGTCGAGCAGGGCGTGGGCGCGTTCGGTGGCGGGCAGTGCGGTGATCCGGGCGAGCAGCCCGGCGCCGTCGTCGGCGGGGCGGGCGGCCCGTGCGGCGGGCGCGGCCGGGGCAGCGGTCAGTGCGCGCAGCAGGTGGGGTGCGGTCCCGGCGCGCGGGGCGGCGAGGTCGAGGCGGGCGGTGACGGTCACCGCGTTCCCGGTGCGGGTCGCCGCGTCGAACAGCGCCAGGCCCTCGGCGGTGGCCATCGGGACGATGCCGCCCCGGCCGGCCCGTGCCACGTCAGCGGCGTCGAGGTGTCCGGTGAGGCCGGTGGCGTCCGCCCACAGCCCCCAGGCCAGGGAGGTCGCGGGCAGCCCTTCGGCACGGCGGCGCTCGCCGAGCGCGTCGAGGAAGGCGTTGGCTGCGGCGTAGTTGGCCTGGGCGGGGGTGCCGAGGGTGGCGGCTGCCGAGGAGAACAGGACGAAGGCGGCCGGGGCGAGGCCGCGGGTCGCCTCGTGCAGGTGCAGTGCGGCGTCCGCCTTGGGCCGCAGCACGGCGGGCAGCCGGTCGGCGGTCAGTTCGGTGAGCACGCCGTCGTCGAGGGCGCCCGCGGTGTGCACGACGGCGGTCAGCGGGTGCGCGGCGGGCAGCTGCGCGAGCAGGTCGTCGACGGCGGCCCGGTCGGTGACGTCGCACCGGGCGAACCGTACGGTGGCGCCCGACTCGGCGAGTTCCGCGACGAGTTCGGCCGCTCCGGGGGCGTCCTCGCCGCGCCTGCTGGCGAGCACCAGGTGGCGGGCGCCGTGTGCGGCGACCAGGTGGCGGGCCAGCAGGCCGCCGAGCACGCCCGCGCCGGTGAGCAGGACGGTGCCGTCGGCGTACGGGGCGACGGTGAGCACGATCTTGCCGGTGTGCCGGGCCTGGGCCATGTACCGCAGGGCGGTGCGGGCGTCGGCCAGCGGCCAGCTGCGGACCGGGAGTTCGCGCACCTCGCCCGCCACCGCCTGGGCGACGACCTCGGTGAGCAGGCTCTGGATGCGGTCGTGTCCCGCGTCCATCAGGTCGAAGGCCCGGTAGGTGATGCGGGGGTGGGCGGCCGGGTCGCGGCGGTCGGTCTTGCCCAGTTCGACGAACCGGCCGCCGTCGGCGAGCAGTTCGAGGGAGGCGTCGGTGAGTTCGCCCGCCAGGGAGTTGAGGACGACGTCCACGGCGGGGAAGCGGGTGGCGAACTCGGTGGTGCGAGAGGAGGCGATGTGGTCGTCGTCGAGACCGGCGGCGCGCAGCACGTGGTGCTTGCCCGTGCTCGCGGTGCCGAACACCTCGGCGCCGAGCTGCCGGGCGAGCTGGACGGCCGCCATGCCGACCCCGCCCGCGGCGGCGTGCACGAGCACCTTGTCGCCGGGGCGTACGGCGGCGAGGTCGACCAGCGCGTAGCGGGCGGTCGCGAACGCCGAGGGCAGTGCCGCGGCCCGCACCGCGGACCAGCCGTCGGGGACCGGTACGACGAGCCTGTGGTCGACCACGGCCAGCGGCCCGAATCCGCCGGGCACCATGCCGCACACCCGGTCGCCCACGGCGAGGCCGGTCACCTCGGGGCCGGTCTCGACGACGGTGCCCGCGGCCTCCGAGCCGAAGGCCTCGACCTCGTCGGGGTACATGTCCAGGGCGCACAGCACGTCGCGGAAGTTGACGCCGGCCGCGCTGACGGCGATCCGGACCTGGCCGGGTGCCAGCGGTGCGGCGGCGGTGGGTGCGGGGACGGCGTCGACGCCGTCGACGGTGCCGGGCCGTACCACGGCCAGCCGCCAGGTGTCGGTCCCGGCGGGCGGGCGCAGGGTGTCGTCGGCGGCCCTGGCGAGGCGTGCGGCGTACCGTTCGCCCTCGCGGAGCGCGGACTGCGCCTCGTCGCCCACGGCCGGTACGGCGCGCAGGGACGCGGCGGTGCCGTCGGTGTCGACGAGGAGGAACCGGTCGGGGTGTTCGGTCTGTGCGGAGCGTACGAGTCCCCAGACGGCGGCGGCGGCCGGGTCGGGTGCCTCGCCGGGGCGGGCGGCGACGGCACCGCGCGTCACGACGGCGAGCCGGGCGTCGGCGCAGCGCGGGTCGGCGAGCCAGTCGTGCAGCAGGCCGAGCACCTCGGCGGTGGCCCGGTGGGCGGCGGCGGCAGAGTCGTGGTCGGTGCCTTCGGTGGTGCCCGCCACCAGTGCGAGGACGAGTTCGGGTACGACGGCGAGGCCGGCGAGCGTGGCGGCGCGGGGCGCGTCGGGTCCTGCCGTTTCGAGGCCGGCCGCATCCTCGCCGAGGACGGCGAAGGGTGCGGCGGGTGCGGGTGCGGCGGGCTGCCAGTCCACCCGGAACAGGGCGTCCCGGGTGCCGGCCGCGGTCGCGGCGCGCAGCAGGTCGGCGGAGGCGGGCCGCAGCCGCAGCGCGCCGAGTGCGACGACGGGGGTGCCGTCGGGGTCGGTGGCGGTGAGCCGCACCTCGTCGGCGGCGACGCGCTCGGTGTGCACCCGCAGCACCCGGGCGGTGCTCGGGCGGACGGTGACGTCGTGCCAGGAGAAGGGCAGCAGCAGCGGGGCGCCCTCGGGGCCGGTGGCGAGGTGGGCCTGGGTGGCGGCGTCCAGCAGGGCCGGGTGCACGGCGAAGCCCGCCGCGTCGACGGCGGCGTCGAGCTCGACCTCGGCGAACGTCCCCGAGTCGCCGTGCCACAGGGCGCGCAGCCCCTGGAAGGCGGGCCCGTACCCGAAGCCGCGTGCGGCGAGCCGGTCGTAGATCCCGTCCAGCGGGACGGGCCGGGCGCCGGCGGGCGGCCAGGGTGCCGGGGTGCGGGCGGTGTCCGCCGGGGCCGGGGCGTCGGGCGTCCCGGGCGGGGCGAGGACGCCCGAGGCGTGCGCGGTCCAGCCGCCGTCCGCGTCGCCTCCGGTGCGGGCGTGCACGAGGACGGTGCGGCGGCCCTCCTCGTCGGCGCCGCGCACGGTCACCCGCAGTGCGAGTCCGTCGGCGGGGACGCCGAGGGGGGCGGCCAGGGTGAGTTCCTCGACCTGCCCGCTGCCCAGCCGGGCGCCCGCGTGGGCCACCAGTTCCAGTACGGCCGTGCCCGGCACGAGGACCGTGCCCAGCACGGCGTGGTCGGCCAGCCAAGGGTGGGTGTCGGGGGCGAGGCGCCCGGAGAGCACCAGGCCGCCGTCGTCGGGCAGTTCGACCTCGGCCCCGGCGAGGGGGTGGCCGCCCGCGAGCAGGCCGACGGCGGCGAGGTCGCCCGCACCCGGTGTGCCGGGGGCGAGCCAGTAGCGCTCGTGCTGGAAGGCGTACGTGGGCAGCTCGACCGGTCGGGCGCCGGTGGCCCCGAACAGCGGGCTCCAGTCGACGGGCACGCCGGCGGCGGCCACTTCGGCGAGGGAGGTGGTGAACCTGAGCAGGTCGCTCTCGTCCCGGCGCAGGGTGGCGGCGACGCGCAGTTCCAGGCCCTGGGCCTCGGCGGTCTGCTGCATGGCGACGGTCAGTACGGGGTGCGGGCTCACCTCGACGAACCCGCGGTGGCCCTCGTCGAGCAGCCCGCGTACGGCGTCGGCGAAGCGCACCGGCTCGCGCAGGTTGCGGTACCAGTAGCGGGCGTCGAGTTCGCCGCCGTCGACCCAGTCGGCGGTCACCGTGGAGTACAGGGGCACGTCGCTGTCGCGGGGCCGTACGCCCTTGAGGTCGGCGAGCAGCCGGGAGCGGACCGCTTCGACCTGCGGGGAGTGCGAGGCGTAGTCGGCGGCGACGCGGCCCGCGCGCAGGCCCTCGTCGTCACAGAGGTCGAGCAGTTCCTCCAGGGCCTCGCGGTCGCCCGCGACGACCAGGGAGCGCGGGCTGTTGACGGCGGCCACGCCGAGCTTGCCGGGCCAGCGTTCCACCATCTTCTCGACGTCGGCGGCGGGCGCCGACACGAAGCCCATGCCGCAGCGGCCGGGCAGGTCCACCACGGCCTTGGCGCGCAGCGCGACGATCTTCGCGGCGTCGGCGAGGGTGAGTGCGCCCGCGACGCAGGCGGCGGCGATCTCGCCCTGCGAGTGGCCGACGACGGCGGCGGGCACCACTCCGTGCGCCCGCCACACCTCGGCCAGCGACACCATCAGTGCGAAGAGCACCGGCTGTACGACGTCCACCCGGCTCAGCGGCGGTGCGCCCTCGGTGCCGCGCAGGACGTCGACGACCGACCAGTCGAGGTGGGGGGCGAGGGCCTGTTCGCACTCGGCCATCCGCCGGGCGAACACCGGGGAGGTGTCGAGGAGTTCGACGCCCATGCCGAGCCACTGGCCGCCCTGCCCGGCGAACACGAACACCACGCGGCCGTCGGCCCCCGCGGTGCCGCGCACGACGTTCGGCTCCGTGCCGCCCGCGACGAGCGCGTCGAGTCCGGCGAGGAGTTCGTCCCGGTCGCGGCCGACGACGGCGGCCCGGTGGTCGAAGGCGGTACGGCGGGTGGCGAGCGTCAGGGCGACGTCGGCGGGGGTCAGCCGGGGGTCGGCGGCGACGTGGGCGCGCAGCCGGGCGGCCTGGTCGCGCAGCGCGGCCCCGGTGCGCGCGGACAGCGGCCACGGCACGGGCAGCGGTGCGGCGGCCGGACTCCGGTCGCCGGCAGCGGCGGTACCGGGCCCGGGTGCTGCTGCCGGTTCGGCGGCGGGGGCCTCCTGGACGATCACATGGGCGTTGGTGCCGCTCACCCCGAACGACGACACGCCGGCCCGGCGCGGCCGTTCGGCGTCGGCCGGCCATTCGCGGGCCTCGGTGAGCAGTTCCACGGAGCCCGCGACCCAGTCGACGTGCGGGGTGGGCGTGTCGATGTGCAGGGTCCTGGGGAGCAGCCCGTGGCGGAGCGCGAGGACCGTCTTCATGACGCCGCCGACGCCCGCGGCTGCCTGGGTGTGGCCGAGGTTGGACTTCAGGGAGCCCAGCCACAGCGGCCGGTCGCGGTCCTGTCCGTACGAGGCGAGCAGGGCCTGGGCCTCGATGGGGTCGCCCAGTTTGGTGCCGGTGCCGTGGCCCTCGACGGCGTCGACGTCGGCGGCGCGCAGTCCCGCGTCGGCCAGGGCCTGGCGCACCACGCGCTGCTGGGCCGCGCCGCTGGGCGCGGTCAGGCCGTTGGAGGCGCCGTCCTGGTTGATGGCGGAGCCGGGCAGCAGGGCCAGCACCTCGTGCCCGTTGCGGCGGGCGTCGGAGAGGCGCTCCAGCAGGAGTACGCCGACGCCCTCGGACCAGCCCAGTCCTTCGGCGGCGCGGGCGTAGGAGCGGCTGCGGCCGTCGGGCGAGAGGCCGCCCTGCTTGGTGAAGTCGACGAACAGCTCGGGTGTCGGCATGACGGTGGCGCCGCCCGCCAGCGCCATGGTCGACTCCCCCGAGCGCAGCGAGCGGATCGCGAGGTGGATGGCGACCAGCGAGGAGGAGCAGGCGGTGTCGACGGTGAGGGAGGGCCCTTCGAGGCCCAGTACGTAGGCGATCCGGCCGGAGAGGACGCTGGCGAGGCGGCCGGTCATGGCGTGCCCGTCGCCGCCCTCGGGGACGCCCGCGAGGAGCGAGGAGTACGTCTGGGCGTTGGCGCCGACGAACACGCCGACCCTGCCGCCGCGCCAGGAGCCGGGGGCGACGCCGGCGCGCTCCAGCGCCTCCCAGGAGGTTTCCAGGAGCAGCCGCTGCTGCGGGTCCATGAGCTGGGCCTCGCGCGGGCTGATGCCGAAGAACCCGGCGTCGAACCGGGCGACGTCGTCGAGGAATCCGCCGTGCCGGGTGCAGCTGGCCGCGGGTCCCGCGGGGTCGGCGAGTGCGGCGAGGTCCCAGCCGCGGTCCGTGGGGAACTCCGAGATGGCGTCGCGCTCCTGGGCGACGAGGCGCCACAGGTCGTCGGGGGTGCGCACCCCGCCGGGGTAGCGGCAGGCCATGCCGACGACGGCGATCGGGTCGTCGTCGGCGGCCCTGCGCGGCGGTTCCTCGTCGTCGGTTCCGGCGACCTGCTCGCCGCCCGCCGCGCCGGTCAGCACGTCGGCCAGGGCGCGTGCGGTCGGGTGGTCGTAGATGGCGGTGGTGGGCAGTTTGACGCCGGTGATCCGGCTGAGCCGCAGCAGCAGCTGCACTGCGGTCATGGAGCGCAGCCCCAGCTCGCGGATGGCCCGGTCGGGGGGTACGTCGGCGGCGGTGCCGAGGTCGAGGACCTCGGCGACCTGGGCCAGGACGAGGTCCAGGACGAGGCGGCGGCGCTCGGGCTCGGGCAGGCCGCCGAGGCGGTGGGCGAGTGCGGGCAGTGCGGCCGACGGAGTGGCGAGCGGTTCAGGCACGGGGGGTCCCCTCCAGCGGGTCCGGCAGCGTAAGGGCGAGGACGGGCAGGCCGGGATCGGCGAGCGCGGCGGCCAGCAGGGTGGCCGTGTCCGCCAGCAGGCGGTCGACGGTGGCCTGGTCGAGCACGGCGGCGCGGTGCACGACGTGCCCGGTGAGGCCGCCGTCGGGGTCCTCGACCAGGTGGACTTCGAGGTTCCAGCGGGCGTACACGCGCTCGCCCGAATACGGTTCGACGCGTGCGCCGGGCAGCCGCAGTTCGCCCAGTTCGACGTTGACGAGCTGGAAGACGACGTCGACCAGCGGTGTCCGTGCGTCGAGTCCGAGGCCCTCGGCGACCCGCTCCCAGGGCAGTGCCTGGTGGGCGTGGGCGTCGACGGTGGTGGTGTGCACCCGCTCCAGCAGTTCGGCGAAGGTGGGGTCGCCGCCGAGGCCGACGCGCAGCGGTACGAAGTTGGCGAAGAACCCGATGAGGGGTTCCACCTCGGCGCGGGTGCGGCCGGCCACGGGCGAGCCCACGGCGAGGTCGTCGACGCCGGTGGCCCGCGCCAGGGTCGCGGTGAACGCGGCCAGCAGCGTCATGTAGAGCGTGGCCCCGTGGGCGGCGCCGGTCTGCCGGGCGGCGTCGGCCAGTTCGGCGGGCAGGTGCCACTCGGTGAGCACTCCGGCGTCGAGCGGCGGTCCGGAGCCGTCGCCCGGTGCGGGCCGTGCGCCGGGCAGGGCGAGCGGGCGCAGCCCGTTCAGCTTCGCGCGCCAGTGGTCGAGCTGTTCGTCGAGGACGGCGCCGGTCAGCCAGGAGCGCTGCCAGGCCGCGAAGTCTCCGTACTGCACGGGCAGTTCGGGCAGTTTCGGCTCGCGCCCCTCGTGCAGCGCCGCGTAGGTCTCGGACAGTTCGCTCCACAGCACGCCCTGCGACCAGCCGTCGGTGGCTATGTGATGGACCGTCAGCAGGAGTACGTGGTCGTCGGCGGCGATCCGCAGCAGGGCGGGCCTCAGCACCGGGCCGTGCACCAGGTCGAAGGGCCGGGCCGCCTCGGCGCCCGCCGCCTCCCTGGCCGCCGCCTCGTCGGGCACGTCCACCGCGCGCAGTTCGATCGCGGTGGCGGGCCGCACCTCGGCCGTGGGCGGCTCGCCGGGGACGATCACGGTGCGCAGCACCTCGTGCCTGCGGACCACCTCGGTCAGTGCCCGCCCGAGCAGCGGCACGTCGAGCGCGCCGCCGATCCGCAGCGCCAGCGGGATCGTCCAGAGCGCCGCGTCCGGGTCGCTCTCGTGCAGCCGCCACAGCTGTTCCTGGGTGAGCGAGAGCGGCAGCGGCCCCCGCTCCCCGTCCTCGCCGCGTGCGGCGGGCAGCAGCGGCGGCACCGACGAGCGCGGGGCGAGGGCGACGACCTCGGCGAGCGCGCGCGGGGTGCGGTGGTGGAACAGTTCGCGCAGCGACACCTCGGCGCCCAGCACCTCGCGGATGCGCACGACGGTGCGGGTGGCGATGAGGGAGTGGCCGCCGAGGGCGAAGAAGTCGTCGTCGACGCCGACCTGCGCCACGTCCAGCACCTCGCGGAAGATGCCGCACAGCGCCTTCTCCTCGCCGCTGGCCGCCGCGGCGAAGCCGACGTCGAGGGCGCCGCGCAGATCGGGTGCGGGCAGCGCGCCGCGGTCGACCTTGCCGGTGGTGGTCAGCGGGAACGCGTCGAGGACGACGAACGCGGAGGGCACCATGTAGTCCGGCACGGCCTCGGCGAGGTGCGCGCGCAGCCGGGCGGGCAGGGCACCGTCGGTGCCGGGTGCGGCCACCACGTATCCGACGAGCCGCTTGACGCCGGGGGTGTCCTCGCGGGCGACGACCACGGCGCGGGAGACCTCGCGGTGGCGCAGCAGGACGGCCTCGACCTCGCCGAGTTCCACCCGGAAGCCGCGGACCTTGACCTGGTGGTCGAGCCTGCCGAGGAACTCCAGGGTGCCGTCCGGGCGCCAGCGGCCGAGGTCGCCGGTGCGGTAGAGGCGCGATCCGGGCGGCCCGAAGGGGTCGGGGACGAACTTGTCCGCGGTCAGTGCGGGCTTGCCGAGGTAGCCGCGGGCGAGCCCGGGTCCGGCGAAGCACAGTTCGCCCGCCACACCCACCGGGACGGGGCGCAGCGCCCGGTCGAGCACGTGGGCGCGGGAGTTGTCGACCGGCGCCCCGAGGTGTGCGGCGGCGGGCCAGTCGGCGACGTCGGCGGGCAGGGTGTAGGCGGTGACGACCTGGATCTCGGTGGATCCGTAGTGGTTGTGGATGCGCAGCCGGGGGCGGGCGGCGCAGAACTCGCGCAGCGCGCCGTCCAGCGACAGCGGTTCGCCCGCCTGCGACATGTGGCGCAGCGAGGTGAGCCGGGCGCGGCCCGCGTTGGCCTCCTCGGCCAGGGCGCGGATCATCAGGTTGGGTACGAAGATCTGCTCGATGGCCCGTTCGTCCAGCCAGCGGGCGAAGCGGGCGGGGTCGCGGCGCACTTCGTCGGAGGGGATCACCAGCGTCTCGCCGTAGAGCAGTGCGGAGAGCACCTCCTGCACCGAGACGTCGAAGGTGAGGGCGGTGAACTGGGCGGTGCGGGTGCCGGGTCCGCCGGGGACGGCCTTCTTCTGCCAGGCCAGCATGTTGACCACGCACCGGGCGGGCATGGCGATGCCCTTGGGGGTGCCGGTGGAGCCGGAGGTGTAGACGACGTAGGCGAGGGAGTCGGGGCCGGGTTCCCGCGCGCCGGCCGCTTCACCGGGTTCGGTGTCCGCGTCCGGCAGGGCGTCCAGCAGGACGAGGGCGGTCTCGTCGGCGAACACGGAGGCGTGGGCCCGCTCGGTGACGGCGACGGACAGGCCGGCGTCGTCCACGATGAGCCGGACCCGCTCGCGGGGGTGGGTCGGGTCGATGGGCACGTACGCCGCACCGGCCTTGAGGATGCCGATCAGGCCGACGATCATCGCGGTGCTGCGGTCCAGGCACAGGCCGACGAGGTCGTCGGGCCGTACCCCGCGGGCGCGCAGCAGGGCGGCGACCCGCTCGGCGGCCCGGTCGAGTGCGGCATAGCCGAGCGTGTCGTCGCCGCACTCCACCGCGCGGGCGTCCGGGGTGCGGGCGGCCTGTTCGGCGAAGAGGGCGGCGAGGGAGGCGTCCCGGTAGGGCACCGCCGTGTCGTTCCAGGCGGTCAGCAGTTGGTGGCGGTCGGCGTCGTCGAGGAGGGACAGCGCGGACAGCGGTGCGTCCGGGTCGGCGAGCGCGCCGCGCAGCACGACGGTGAGGTGGTGCAGCAGCCTGGTGATGGTCGCGGCTTCGAAGAGGGCCGTGGAGTGCAGGACGGTGCCGTGCACCCGGTCGCCGTCCTCGGTGAGGTGGACCTCCAGGTCGACGCGGGTGAAGGCGTGCTCGGTCAGGAGGGGTTCGAGGCGGGCACCGCCGAGGGCGTCGCCCTTGTCGCCGGGGGCCCGCATGAGCTGGAAGACCACTTGGACCAGGGGGTTGCGGGACAGGTCGCGCTCGGGTGCCAGGGCCTCCACGAGGTGCTCGAAGGGGAGGTCCTGGTGCTCCATCGCGCCGAGCGCCGACTCCTTCACCCGGCCGAGGAGTTCGCGGAAGGTGGGGTCGCCGGAGAGGTCGGTGCGCAGCACGGTCATGTTGACGAAGAAGCCGATCAGGCGCTCCACCTCGGCACGGGTGCGGCCCGCGACGGGGGTGCCGACGGCGACGTCTTCGGTGCCTGCGAAGCGGCCGAGGACGACGGAGAACGCGGCGAGCAGCGTCATGTAGAGGGTGGCGCCCTCGTCGTCGCCGAGCGCGCGGGCGGCCCGCACCAGGTCCCGCGGCAGTTCCCAGGAGCGGGAGGCGCCCGCGGAGCCGGCCACGGCGGGCCGGGGGTGGTCCAGGGGCAGTTCCAGCGGGCGGATCCCGGCCAGTTCGGAGCGCCAGTGCTCCAGGTGCTTCTCCAGCACCGCGCCGGTGAGGTGGGCGCGCTGCCAGGAGGCGAAGTCGCCGTACTGGATGGGCAGTTCGGGCAGTACGGGGGCACGGTCCGCCAGTGCGGCGGTGTACGCCTCGGCCAGTTCGCCCCACAGGACGGCGTGCGACCAGCCGTCGGTGGCGGCGTGGTGCACGGTGAGCAGGACGGCGTGGTCCTCGGGCGCGATCCGCAGCACCCGGGCGCGCAGCAGCGGGCCGCGGGCCAGGTCGAAGGGGTGCGCGGCGTCCCGGGCGGCGAGATCGAGCGCCTCGGCCTCGTCGGCCACCGCGGTGACGTCCAGCGGTATGCCGCCGGGCGGGCACACGACGGCCACCGGGGTGCCGCCCTCGTCGCGGAAGACCGTGCGCAGCGCCTCGTGGCGGTCGACGACGGTGGTGAGGGCCCGGCGGAAGGCGCCGGGGTCGAACGGGCCGCGGGCCCGGACGCCCATGGCGACGTTCCAGAAGCCGCTGTCGGGGGTGAGCCGGTCGAGGAACCACAGCCGCTGCTGGGAGAAGGAGAGCGGCCCGGTGCCGTCGCGCGGCACGGGGCGGATCACCTCGGCGCCGGTGACGAGTTCACCGGCCGCGCCGGCCATCCGGCGCGGGGTGCGCAGCTCGAAGAGGGACTGCAGGGCGACGTCGGGGCCGAAGCGGGCCCGGATCTTGGCGATGGCCCGGGTGGCGAGCAGGGAGTGCCCGCCGAGTGCGAAGAAGTCGTCGTCGGCGCCGACCCGTCCGGCTTCGAGGACCTCGGCGAAGATCTCGCAGAGCACCTTCTCGGGCTCGGTGGCGGGCGGGGTGTAGACGCTCTCGGCGACGGAGCGCTCGTCGGGTGCGGGCAGCGCCCGGCGGTCGATCTTGCCGGTGGTGGACAGCGGGAACGCGTCGAGCGCCACGAAGGCGGCGGGCACCATGTAGTCCGGTACGCCGCCGGCGGCGTGGGCGCGCAGTGCGGGCAGGACGCCCGCGTCGCCGCCGGGCTCCAGCACCACGTAGGCGACCAGCCGTTTGTCGCCGGGGGTGTCCTCGCGGACGGCGACGGTGACCTGGGAGACGGCGGGGTGGCGCAGCAGCACGGCCTCGATCTCGCCGAGTTCGACGCGGAAGCCGCGGATCTTGACCTGGGCGTCGATGCGGCCGAGGAACTCCAGCGCGCCGCCGGGCAGCCACCGCACGACGTCGCCGGTGCGGTACATCCGGGCGCCGGGCGGACCCCACGGGTCGGGGACGAACTTCTCCGCGGTCAGCTCGGGCATCCCGACGTAGCCGCGGGCCACCCGGGGCCCCGCGACGACGAGTTCGCCGGAGACGCCCAGCGGGACGGGGTCGAGGCCGGCGTCCACGACGTACACCCGGGTGTTGTCGATGGGGGCGCCGATCGGGACGCGGGAGCCGGCCAGCACGAAGCCGGGTTCCATCGGGAAGAGGGTGGCGAACGCGGTGGCCTCGGTGGGCCCGTAGGCGTCGACCACGGTCAGATGCGGGTGGGCGGCCATCACCCGGGCGACGATCTCGCCGGAGACGGCCTCGCCGCCGGTGAGTACCTCGCGCAGCCCCGCGAAGCAGGGCAGGCACTCCTCGACGAGGAGGCTGAAGAGCGGTGCGGGCAGGCACATCGCGGTGACGCCGTGCTCCCGGATCAGCCGGTCGAAGGTGCGCGGCTCCACGTGTTCGTCGGCGGCGATCACGATCTGCTTGCCGGCCAGCAGGAACGGCCACAGTTCGTAGGTGGAGATGTCGGTGGCCAGCGGGTAGTGCAGCAGCACCCGTTCGTGGTTGCCGCCCTGCCAGCGGCGGTCGGCGGCGAGCACGACGACGTTGCGGTGGGTGACCGCGACGCCCTTGGGTTCGCCGCTGGAGCCGGAGGTGTAGATGACGTAGGCGGTCGTGTCGGGGTGCGGGTCGATGCCCGGGTCGGTGTCGGGGGCGTCGCCGGGACGGGCGGCGTCGAGCACCGTCACCGCTTCGGTGCCGGGCACCGGGCGGTCGGCGATGACGACGCGCAGGCCGGAGGTGGTGACGATGCGTTCGGTGCGGCCCGGGGGGTTGCGCGGGTCGAGCGGGACGTAGGCGGCACCGGCCTTGAGCACGCCGAGGACGGCCGCGACCATGTCGGTGGAGCGGCCGGTGGCCACGCCGACGCTCTCGTCGGCGCCGACGCCGTGCGCGCGCAGGACGTGCGCGAACCGGTTGGCCCGCCGGTCGAGTTCGGCGTACGTCACCCGCTCGTCGCCGCACACCAGCGCCACCGCGTCGGGGGTGCGGGCGGTCTGTTCGGCGTACAGCCGGGGCACCGAGCCCTCGGGCAGCGGGGCCGCGGTGTCGTTCCACTCGGTCAGCACCCGGTGGCGGTCCGCGTCGTCGAGCATCGTCGCGGCGGACAGCGGCCGGTCGGGGTCGGCGAGTACCTGGGCGAGGACCACGGTGACGTGGTGCATCAACTGGCGGACGGTGTCGGCGTCGAAGAGGTCGGCCGCGTGCAGGACGGTGGCGGTGACCCGGCCGGCCGTCTCGACGGCGTGCACTTCGAGGTCCATCCGGGTGTGGCCGTGGTCGAGGCCGAAGTGGGTGACCTCCGCGCCGCCCCAGGACTGCTGCCCGGGTGCCCCGTCGAGGAGCTGGAAGGCCACCTGGGCCAGCGGGCCGCGGGAGAGGTCGCGGTGCGGGCGCAGCCGCTCCACCAGGTGCTCGAACGGTACGTCCTGGTGGTCGACGGCGCCGATGGCCGCTTCCCGCACCCTGCCGAGGAGTTCGCGGAAGGTGGGGTCGCCGGAGGTGTCGGTGCGGACCACGACGAGGTTGACGAAGAAGCCGATGAGGGATTCGACCTCGGCGTGGGTGCGTCCGCTGGTGGGCGAGGCGACCGCCACGTCGTCGGTGCGCGCGTACCGGGACAGTACGACGGTGAACGCGGCCAGCAGCGTCATGTAGAGGGTCGCGCCCTCGTCGTCGCCGAGCGCGCGGGCGGCCCGCACCAGGTCGGCGGGAACCTCCCACGGCACGGTGCCGGTCCGGCCGGTGGCGACGGCGGGGCGGGCCTTGTCGAGCGGGAGTTCCAGCGGGCCGAGCCCGTCGAGCCGCTCCCTCCAGTACGCGGTGCGCCGCTCCAGCACCTCGCCGGTCAGCCAGTTGCGCTGCCAGACGGCGAAGTCGCCGTACTGGACGGGTGGTTCGGCCAGGGCGGTGCCGCTGTACGCGGCGCCGATCCCGGCCCACAGCAGGGCCTGGGACCAGCCGTCGGTGGCGATGTGGTGGACGGCGACCGCCAGGACGTGGTCGTCGGGGGCCAGCCGCAGCAGGGTGGCGCGCAGCAGCGGCCCGGTGGCCAGGTCGAAGCCGTCGGCGAACGCGGCGGAGGCCGCGGCGCGGGCGGCGTCGGCGTCCGGGACGTCGACGACGGGCAGCGCGACCGGTGCGGGGTCGCGCACGAGCGCACCGGGGACGCCGTCCTCGACGGTGAAGACGGTGCGCAGGGCCTCGTGGCGGGCGACGACGGCGGTCAGGGCGGCGGCGAGGCGGTCCGGGTCGAGGTCGCCGCGCACCCGTACGGCGCCGCCGGAGGCGGCGGAGGCGCTGCCGGGAGCGAGCTGGTCGAGGAACCACAGCCGCTGCTGGGCGAAGGACAGCGGCAGCGGGCCGCCGCGCTCCACCGGGACCAGCGGCGGCGCGGTGCCGGCCGCCGTACGGGCCACCACGGCGGCCAGCGCGCGGGGCGTGCTGTGGTCGAAGACCTCGCGCAGCGGGACCTCGGCGCCCAGTGCACGGGCGATCCGGGCGACGACCCGGGTGGCGAGCAGCGAGTGCCCGCCGAGGGCGAAGAAGTTGTCCTCGGCGCCGACGTCGGGGACGCCCAGCACCTCGGCGAAGATGCCGCTGAGGATCTTCTCGGTTCCGGTGGCCGGGGCGGCGCGGCCGGTGGCCGGGGCCGCCTCGGGGGCGGGCAGGGCTGCCCGGTCGACCTTGCCGGTGGCGGCGAGCGGCAGGGTGTCGAGCAGGACGTAGGCGGTGGGCACCAGGTAGTCGGGCAGGGCTGCCGACGCGTGGGCGCGCAGGGCTGCGGCGTCCGGGGAGCTGCCGGGGCGCGGCACGGCGTAGGCGACGAGCTGCCTGCCGCCCGCCGCGTCGTCCCGTACGACGACGGCGACCCGGGCGACACCGGGGTGGGCGGCGAGGACGGTCTCGGTCTCGCCGGGCTCCACGCGGAAGCCGCGCAGCTTGACCTGTCCGTCGGCGCGGCCGAGGAACTCCAGGGTGCCCGCGGGCGTGCGGCGCACCACGTCGCCGGTGCGGTACATGCGGGTGCCGGGCGGGCCGAACGGGTCGGGCAGGAACCGCTCGGCGGTGTCCGCGGGGCGTCCGGCGTAGCCGCGGGCCAGACCGGGGCCCGCCACGTACAGCTCGCCGGGGACGCCGGTGGGCACCGGGCGCAGCCGGTCGTCCAGGACGTAGGCGCCGGTGTTGTCGAGCGGGGTGCCGATGGGCACGCGGCCGGCCGGGTCCGGGTCGCCGGGGGCGAGGGCGTGGACGGTGGCGAAGGTGGTGGTCTCGGTGGGGCCGTAGCCGTTGAGGACGGTCAGGCCGGGGTGGGCGGCGCGCACCCGGGCGACGGTGGCGGGCCGGACCGCGTCGCCGCCCGCGATGACCGCGTGCAGGCCCGCGAGGCAGTCCACGTCCTCCTCGGCGACCAGGTCGAACAGGCCGGAGGTCAGCCACAGGGCGGTGACGCCGTGTGCGGCGACGGCCCGCGCGACGGCCCGGGGCCCGATCGCGCCGGGCGGGGCGACGACCACGCGGCGGCCGGAGAGCAGTGGCGACCACAGTTCGTAGGTCGAGGCGTCGAAGGCGTACGGGGAGTGCAGCAGGACGCGGGCGTGCGCCCCGCCCGCCCAGCGTCCGTCCAGGGCGAGGGCGGCCACCGCGCGGTGCGGTACGGCGACGCCCTTGGGCGTGCCGGTGGAGCCGGACGTGAACATCACGTAGGCCAGCCCGTCGGGGTGGCCCGCGGTGTCGGGTGCGGTGTCCGGGAGACCGTCCGGGTCGGTGCGCAGGTCGGCCGACGGCAGGTCCTCGGCGCCGGGGACGGGCAGGTCGCGGTCGGTCAGCAGGAGTACGGCGCCGGTGGCGGCCAGGACGGTCCGGGTGCGCTCGGCGGGATTGCGCGCGTCCAGCGGGAGGTAGGCGCCGCCCGCCTTGAGCACGGCCAGTACGGCGACCACCAGGCGGGCGGAGCGGTCCGCGGCGAGGGCGACGACGTCCTGGGGTCGGACGCCGTTCCCGCGCAGCAGGTGCGCGAGCCGGTTGGCGGCCCGGTCGAGGGCGGCGTACGTCCAGCGGTCGGTGCCGTCGACGACGGCGACGGCGTCCGGGGTGCGGGCCGCCTGCGCGGCGAACAGCTCCGGCAGGGTGGCGTCGGGCAGCGGCACGGCGGGGCCGCGCGAGCCGGCCAGCAGGGCGGCCCGCTCGTCGGGGCCGGTCAGCGGCAGCGCGGACAGCGGTGTGTCCGGGGCCTTCGCCGCGGTCTCCAGGACGGTGGTGAGCTGCCGGGCGAGTCCTTCGACGGTCCCGGCGTCGAACAGGGCCCGGCTGTAGTTGACCAGTCCGCCGACCCGGCCGTCGCTCTCCTCGCCGAGGTAGACCTCCAGGTCCATGCGGGTGAAGGAGCGGTCGCCCGCGAAGGGTTCGGTGGTGGTGCCGGGGAACGGGGCGGGCCCGGCCATGGGGCCGGGTACGACCTGGAAGACGACCTGGGCCAGCGGGTTGCGGGACAGGTCGCGCTCGGGGACCAGCTTCTCGACCAGGTACTCGAACGGCACGTCCTGGTGGGCCATGGCGTCCACCGACGCGGTGCGCACCCGGTCGACGAGCTGCCGGAACGTCGGGTCGCCGGACAGGTCGGTGCGGGTCACGACGGTGTTGACGAAGAACCCGACGAGGTTCTCGACCTCGGCGACCGGGCGTCCCGCGACGGGCTGGGCGACGGCGACGTCCTCGGTGCGGGCGTGCCGTGCCAGTACGACGGTGAAGGCGGCCAGCAGCGTCATGTGCAGGGTGGCGCCCTGCTGCTCCCCCACGGTGCGGGCGGCGGCGACCGCGTCGGCGGGCAGCCGCCACATCACCGCGCCGCCCTCGGCGGACGCCACGGCGGGGCGGGGCCGGTCGAGCGGGAGGTCCAGCGGGGTGAGTCCGCGCAGGCTCTCGCGCCAGAACGCGAGGCGCCGGGCGAGTTCGGCGGGCGGCAGGGCGCGTCGCTGCCAGGCGGCGAAGTCGGCGTACTGGACCGAAAGTTCGGGCAGTTGCGCGTCGCGCCCTTCGGCCAGGGCGGCGTACTGGGCGGTGAGTTCGCCCCACAGCACGCCGTGCGACCAGCCGTCGGTGGCGATGTGGTGGACGGTGAGCAGCAGGATGTGGTGGTCGTCGGCCAGGCGCAGCAGGCGGGCGCGCAGCAGCGGCCCGGTGGCGAGGTCGAAGGGCCGGGCGCCCTCCTGGCCGGCCAGCCGCTCGGCCTCGGCCTCGTCGGCGACGTCCACGACGGGCAGCGGGACGGGCGCGGCGGGCAGTACGACGGCGGCGGGCACGCCCGCCTCGTCGGTGAAGACGGTGCGCAGGGTCTCGTGGCGGGCCACGGTCCGGCTCAGGGCCGGGCCGAGCAGGTCGGCGCGCAGCGGGCCGCGCACCCGGACGGCGGTGGCGAAGTTGTAGAAGGCGCTGCCCGGCATCAGCCGGTCCAGGAACCACAGCCGCTGCTGGGCGAACGACAGCTCCAGCGGCCGGTCGCGGGGCACCGGGGTGACGGTGTCCGTGCCGGTGGCAGCGGTACTGCCCTCGGGGGTCTTGCCGGTGCGTGCGCGCAGCCTGTGGAGGGCCGAGTCGAGACCCGGCCGTCGTCCCGTGCCACTGGTCATCCGCGCACTCCGGGCTCGTCGTCGCGGACGATGCCCCGGGACCGCATGAGTGCGGCCAGGTTGCGGTGGGTGCCCGAGTCGCTGCCCTCGAAGTCCTCGACGATCCGCCGTCGCATGGGCGCGGGCTTCTCCTGGCTGAGCTTGAACATCGTCTGCACCGATTCGACCCGTAGCTCGAAGGCGCCCACGCCGGGCGCGATCTTCCGGAAGTAGTCCACCGAGTCCTCCTGGTCCCAGCCCTTGCCGAACCCGGACTCCAGCCGTCGCGCGGTGTCCCGCACGATCGCCAGGATCTCGTCGGGGTCGGCGGTGGGGCGCAGCGTGCCGGTGATGTGCACGGCGGTGAAGTCCCAGGTGGGGGCGGCCGGGGTGACCCCGTACACGGTGGGCGAGACATAGCCGTGCGGGCCCTGGAACACGATGAGGGCGCGGTCGCCCTCGCGCATCGCGGTCCACTGCGGGTTCTGCACGTCCATGTGCCCGAGGAGGGTCGAGCCGGTGAGCGACCCGTCCTCGGCGACGGCTGTCTCGTCGGCGCCGTCGGGGCCGTGCCGGAACAGCACGGGGGCGTGGGTGCCCAGCGGGGCGGGTTCGCCCGAGGTGACGACCAGCGCGAGCGGGTTCGCCTTGATCATGGCCAGCACCGGGGCGGCCCGGTTGTCGGAGTACTGCGGGCGTTCGTGCACGTCAGTTCCCGTTCTCCGCTGTCCGCTCCTGGGCGCGCCGGTCGCTCGCGAGCAACTCCGCGATCTCGCCCGCGCGGACCGCGGTCATCGAAAGGAGGGTCGAGGCGATGCCGTGGGTGGCCTCGGTGGCGCCCTGGACGTAGATGCCGCAGCGGACGTCGTCGGTGGTGCCGATCCGGTAGTCGCGGCCGATCAGCAGTTCGCCCGTCCCGTCGCGGCGCAGCGATCCGGCGATGCCGCCGAGGAGTTCGGCCGGGTCGGGCGAGGTGTAGCCGGTGGCGTAGACGAGCAGGTCGGCGTCGAGGTCGGTGACCTCGCCGGTGGGCAGGAAGCGCACCCGGACCGCCACGCTGTCGTCGCGCAGGTCCACGGAGTCGATCCGGGAGGTGTGCATGACGCGCAGCTGTGCGTCGCCGGTGACCTTCTGCTCGTACTGGCGGCGGTAGAGGCCGTCGAGCACGTGTCCGTCGACCACGGCGTAGTTGGTGGCGCCGTGGTAGCGCAGCAGCGACTCCTTGACCTCCGGCGGGGCGGCGTAGAAGTCGTCCACGGCGGCGGGGTCGAAGACCCGGTTGGCGAAGGGGCTGGCGTCGGAGATGCTGTAGCCGTAGCGGGTGAAGACGGCGCACACCTCGGCGGCCGGGTACCGGTCCATCAGGTGGCCGGCGATCTCCGCGGCGCTCTGTCCGGCTCCGACGACCACGACGCGCTTGGGGCTGCGCTCGTCGAACTCCGGGAGACGGTGCAGCAGTTGGGAGCTGTGCCAGACCCGCTCGCCGGTCTCGGCGCCCTCCGGCAGCCGGGGGCGCAGGCCCTGGCCGATGACGAGGTTCCTGGTACGGGCGGCCACCCGGTCGCCCGCCATGACGTCCAGGGCGACGACCGCGCCCCCCTCGCGCACCGGGCGGACCCCGGTGATCTCGACGCCGTACTCGACCAGGTGCCGCACCCGGTCGGCGGCCCAGGCGAGATAGTCGTGGAATTCGACCCGCGAGGGGGTCAGAACGGCGTGGTTGATGAAATCGACCAGCCGCCCCTTTTCCTTGAGATAGGAGAGGAATCCGAAATCGCTGGTGGGATTCCGCATGGTGGCGATGTCCTTGAGGAAGGACACCTGCATCGAGGCGCCCTCCATGAGCATCCCGGTGTGCCAGCCGAAAGTCTGCTGCTTCTCCAGAAAGCGCACTCCGGCCGACTCGCCGGTCTCGTGCAGGGCGGCGGCGAGTGCCAGGTTGGCCGCACCGAATCCGATTCCCGCAACGTTCAGAATATCGGCCCCGTACCCCGGGCCACTCTCTTCCGAATTCTCCCGTACTGCTGTTCCGGTCATATCTCAGCCGCCAGTAGTCGTTCGATGGATGCCTCGTCGCAGGATTCCCAGAATCCGCCGGCCACGTCTTCGAGGTGCGCCATCGAGCGGGCACTGTAAAGGGTGTGCTGGTACTGGGTTATGTCGTAGTCGACGCCGGCCATGTCGGCAATGTCCAGCGGCCTGATCTCGGCGGACCTGAATTGGTCCAGTTCGCCGTAGGAGGAAACGATGCTGGCGCCGTAAGCGCGCGGCCCGTCGGCCGCGTCGATGAGACCGCATTCGATGGTGAACCAGAAGACCTTGGCGATGAATTGGATCGCGGTGTCGGTCTCCACGCGCCGTACGGCCTGTCCGGCCAGCCGGTAGAGGTCCGCGAAGCGGGTGTCGGCCAGTGCGCTGCCGTGTCCGATGACCTCGTGCAGCACATCGGGCTCGACCGAGTAGAACGGCGTCGCGCCGTCGCGTATGTACTGCGTCGAGTGGAAGTAGTCGTCCGCGAGCGAGCCGCAGAACCGGTGGAAGGGGACGACGCCACCGGCCGGCTGCAACCGGAACCCGGTCAGCCCGTCGAGGCGGTCGGCCACGTCCTGGAGCTGGGGAATTCCCTCGTTGCCCACGCCGAGCTGCTCGGCGGCGTCCAGGAATTCCGGTGCGGCGAGGGCGGAGTGACGTTCCCGCAAACGCGCGGCGACCAGGCGCCAGACGGCGTGCTCCGCGTCGGTGTACGCCACTGCGGGGATTGCTTCGCCGCGTGTGTAGGTTGCCGCCCTGGCCGCGATCTCGTCGCGTCGCCGTTGATAGGCAGAGGTGTCCGTCGATATTGACGTTAATTGCTCACGGCCGTCCACAACGATTCCCCAAAGCGTCGCCGACAAGAGGGGCCTGAAAGGCGCCTCCTGAAGATGTAACCGAACAAAGTGCAATTACTTCCAAGGATTCCTCGCCAACTCGATTGAGCGTACACCAGCGTACGAGCGCGCCACAAGGATCTTGGTCCGGCACCAGAACACCAAATACTTGACGGCTGTACCGGTTCTCCTGACTTTTCGTTCCAATAGATCCATTGAAGATGTTGACGGCAATAACGGCATTGGTAAACGCATGATCGACTATGCGGCTTTTGGGCTGGCCGAAAACAGGTGCCGGTGGCCGCCGCGGCACCACCGCATCCCGGGCGCGGCACGGGATGCGCCCGGCGCCGGCCCGGCGGACGGAGCGCAGGTCACCGGAACGAACGATGGCGCCGCCCCGGGGAAACCCGGTGCGGCGCCATCGTTCACGCAGAGTTCACGCCCTGCGGCGTGACGCGATCTTTACCAACTCAGCCCTCGACCTTGGCACTTGTGATGACCACGGACTCGACGGGAACGTCCTGGAAGCCCTTGCTGCGGCCGGTGGGCACCGCGGCGATGCGGTCCACCACGTCGAGGCCCTCGACGACCTTGCCGAACACCGTGTAGCCCCAGCCCTGTTGGGTGGGCGCGGTGTGGTTGAGGAAACCGTTGTTCGAGGTGTTGATGAAGAACTGCGCCGACGCCGAGTGCGGGTCGGAAGTACGGGCCATCGCCACCGAATAGTGCGTGTTCTGCAGGCCGTTGCGCGCCTCGTTCTCGATCGGCGCACGGGTCGGCTTCTGCGACATGTCCGCGGTGAAGCCACCGCCCTGGATCATGAATGTCTGGATGACACGGTGAAAGATGGTGTCCGTGTAGTGGCCGTCGTTGACATAGGCCAAGAAGTTCTCGACCGTCTTCGGCGCCTTCTCGGCATCCAGCTTGAGCTTGATGATGCCGAAGTTGGTGTTAAGTACGACCTGGGTCATCTTCTTCTCTTCCGCGAGCTGTCAAAATTCCACTCACCCTATACGATCCGGGCCCGGCCGGGCGCAGGGTGCCTCTCAGACGTCCCGGCGCACCGATCGCGGGGTCAAGTCCGTCCAGACTTCCGCAACATGGGCCAGGCACTCGTCCTTGCCGCCGGTGAAACCGACCTTGTTCCAGCCCGCCGGAATTTCCCCGCCGACGGCCCAGATCGAATGCTGCCCCTCGTGGTTGGCGACCACGTGGTACTGCTCGCTGCCGATGCTCATCGCTTCCGCCCGCTCCTTGGTCGAAGAATCCGTACCACGGCCCCTGTCGGCCGAGCGCCCATCTTGCGCCATGCCCCCGGCGGTCGCGCAACGGGGGGACGCACGACGGGCCGCGCACCGGACGGGGCCCCGCGGCGGGGCCTCACGCCTACGGGCTGGCGGTGGAGACCGCGTACACCCACGGCCGTTCGGGGACGCTGCGGTCCACGGTGATGTCCAGGGTGGGCAGCGGCTTCTTCTGCTCGAAGGTCAGCCCCGACCACTTGCGGTGCGAGGTGAAGACCCAGCCGATGGTCTGCCGGTCGTGCTCGCGGATGGTGATGTCGCCGTCCTTGAGGGCGGCGGTGGAGGTGCCGATCTCCTTGAGGAAGGTGTCCAGGTCCGCGGGCGTGGTGGCGAACCGGACGTGCATCCGGCTGGTCTTCCAGTTGTTGGTCTCGTAGTACGCCAGGTTCTGCGCCATCAGCGGGATCGGCAGCTGGTAGATGCGCCGCTGCACCTGGGAGGGCCAGCCGACGGTGAGACCGGCGGCGGACGCCTCGCGCTCCTTGTTCCGGCCGCTGTCGCGGCTCTGCTCGGCGGAGATCAGCAGATAGCCGGCCGGGATGCCGATGAGCAGCACGATGATGACCGCGGTGATGGTGCGGCGCACGATCACCTGGCGGCGGGTCTCCGGGGGCCGCTTGCCGCGGCCCTCGGGCTGGTGGTTCTGGCGGGGGATCGCTGACGTCATGGGGTGGTTCCCTGTGCGCCGTCGGCGCTGTTCGTACGGTCCGCGGCGCTGGTGTCCGCCGCGGGCCCGGTTGCGTGCGGGTGGTTCTGTGCGGTGGCGTCGGGCGCCTTGGCGGTGTCCTGGAGCGCGGAACCGGGGGTGGCCGCGGTGCGCAGGGCCTGCGCGTACCGCTCGTACCGCTCGTGGCGCTCGACCCGGCGGCGGTTGGCGCGGCGGAAGCGGCGGGCGACCAGCCGGGCCAGATCGGCGGCGCCGACCATGCCCGCCTCGGGGCCGAGCTGCGCCTTGGCGATCCGCGCCTCGGGGCGGTATCCGCGCCCGGTGAGGTGGCGCCGGAAGGCGTCCCTGGCCGGGCCGATCAGCAGGTCGTCGGCGGCGCTGACGCCCCCGCCGATGACGAAGCAGGACGGGTCGAGGGCGGCGGCCAGATTGGCGATGCCGACGCCGAGCCACTGCCCGATGTCCTGCAGCAGCTCGACGCACATGGCGTCGCCGTCCCGGGCCAGCTCGGTGATCAGCGGGCCGGTGATCTCGTGGATGTTCCCGCCGACGCGCTCGATCAGGTGGTACGCGACCGGGGAGTCGGCGGCGGCCAGCTCGCGGGCCTCGCGGACCAGGGCGTTGCCGGAGCTGTACTGCTCCCAGCAGCCGCGGTTGCCGCACGGGCAGCGGTGCCCGCCGGGCACCACCTGCATGTGGCCGAACTCGCCGGCCACCCCGTACTTGCCGCGCTTGACCTGCCCGTCCTCCAGGATGGCACCGCCGATCCCGGTGCCCAGGGTGATCATCACGAGGTGGTCCTCGCCGCGCCCGGCACCGAACCGCCACTCCGCCCAGGCGGCCGTGTTGGCGTCGTTGTCGACCAGGACGGGCACCGCGAGGCGGGCCGATACGGCGTCGCGCAGGGGTTCGTTGCGCCAGGCGAGGTGGGGGGCGAAGAGGACCTTGTTGCGGTCGGCGTCGACCCAGCCGGCCGCGCCGATGCCCACCGCGTGCACGTCGTGCCGGTCGGAGAGGTCGAGGACCAGCTCGACGATGGTGTCCTCGACGACCTTGGGGCTCTTCGACTTGTCCGGGGTCTCCGTGCGGAGGGTCTCCAGGATGTGGCCGTCGGCGTCCACGACGCCCGCCATCACCTTGGTGCCACCGATGTCGATCCCGACGGTCGGCACGCGGGGTGCGGTCAGGTGCGAGCGGCGTTCGCGGGGGCCCACCGTGCGCAGCACGGTGGCGCGGGCGGCGCCGCGGGTGGTGAAGTCCCGGTAGGTGTTGCTCATCGGCAGGGGCCTTCCGCGGAGGGCGCTGTCCCGGCGGACCGGGAGGGGCGGCGGGGGGAACGCACGACTCGGATCGTCCCTGCGGGGTCTCGGGGAGCCGGCCCGGCGGGGGCCGACGGCGGACGGCGCCCGCTCGGGGCGATTCTGCCACCCCCGGCTGTGCCGGACTTGTCCGGTGGTCCGGGTGCCGGGCCCGAAATGTCACCCTGCGCACGGAAACGGGTGCGGAGGGTGGGGCTGACGGGGCTGAGCCAGACGTACGGGCGCGGGCCCACGTCCCGTGCCGTGGCGCGTCTCACCCCGCGGACGGGCGCGCCGCCCGGGGCGACGGGGCGCCCGGGGCGGCGGGAGGCACGGGGCGGCCCGGTTCAGTCCGTGACGCCGTGCAGGTTCGGGGCCGGGGCGCGTTCCAGCTCGTGGCGGAGGTCGTCCAGCTCCGTGCCGCCCGCCATCTGGCGGGTCAGCTCGTCGAGGCTGATCCCGGCCTTGAGGTGGCTGCCCGACATGGCCCCGCGCTTGAGCAGCACGAACCGGTCGCCCACCAGGTACGCGTGGTGAGGGTTGTGCGTGATGAGCACGACCCCCAGCCCCGCGTCGCGGGCGGCGGCGACGTACTTCAGCACCACGCCCGACTGCTTGACGCCCAGTGCCGCCGTCGGTTCGTCGAGGACCAGCACCTTCGCGCCGAAGTAGACCGCCCGCGCGATGGCGACGCACTGCCGCTCACCGCCGGACAGGGTGCCGATCGGCTGGTCGACGTCCCGCAGGTCGATGCCCATCCGCAGCAGCTCGGAGCGCGTCGTGGCGCGCATCAGCTCCACGTCCAGCCGCCGGAAGGGGCCCCGGCCCTTCGTCGGCTCGGAGCCGAGGAAGAAGTTGCGCCAGACGGGCATCAGCGGGACGACCGCCAGGTCCTGGTAGACCGTCGCGATGCCCCGGTCGAGCGCGTCGCGCGGGTTGACCAGGGTGGTGTCCGCGCCCTCGATCCGGAAGGTGCCTGCGTCGTGCTGGTGCAGCCCGGCGATGATCTTGATCAGGGTGGACTTGCCGGCGCCGTTGTCGCCGAGTACGCAGGTGATCTCACCCGCGTGCACCTCCAGCGACACGTCCTCCAGCGCCTTGATGTTCCCGTAGAACTTGGACACGTGGTCGAGCTCGACCAGTGCGCCCGCTGCCCGCTCGTCCGTCATGCCCTCGCCTCCGCACGCTTGCGTACCCATGCGTTGAGCAGGGTGGCCAGAAGGAGCATCGCTCCGAGGAAGAACTTGAACCAGTCCGGGTTCCACTCGGCGTAGACGATGCCCTTGCTCGTCATGCCGAAGATGAAGGCGCCCACGGCCGAGCCGATCGCGGAACCGTACCCGCCGGTGATCAGGCAGCCGCCGATGACGGCCGCGATGATGTAGATCAGCTCGTTTCCGACGCCCTCGCCGGACTGCACGACGTCGTAGGAGAAGAGCAGGTGCTGGCCGGAGACCCAGGCGGCGAAGGCGACGCCCATGTAGAGACCGATGCGGGTCTTGTTCACCGGTACGCCGGTGGCCCGCGCCGCGTCCTTCTCGCCGCCCACCGCGAAGATCCAGTTGCCCGCACGGGTGCGCAGCAGGATCCAGGTGGCGAGCGCGATCAGCACGAACCACCACAGGATGGTGACCTTCAGGTTCACCGAGCCGATGGTGAGCTGCGAGGCGAAGACGGCCTTGGCGGACTCGAAGCCCTCCATGTCGCCGATGCCCTTGGTGGAGACGGTGCCGCTGATGAGCTTGGTGAGGCCCAGGTTCAGGCCGGTCAGCATCAGGAAGGTGCCGAGCGTGATGATGAAGCTGGGCAGTTTGGTGCGGGTCAGCATGAACCCGTTGAAGACCCCGATGAGCAGGGTCACCAGCAGGGAGACGAGGACGCCGACCCACACGTTGGCGGTCATCTGGTAGCTGAACATCGAGGAGATCAGCGCGGAGCTGGTCACCATGACGCCCGCCGACAGGTCGAACTCGCCGCCGATCATCAGCAGCGCCACCGGCACCGCCATGATGCCGATCGTGGAGGCCGCGTACAGCACGGTCCCGAAGCTGGAGGCGCGCAGGAAGCTGTCGGCGGCGATGGAGAAGAACAGGAACACCGCGACGGCGCCGACGATCGAGCCCAGCTCGGGGCGGCTCATCAGCTTGCGCAGCGGCGAGGTGTGGATCAGCCGTTCGTCGTGCCGTACGTCCGGTTCCGGTGCCGGAGCCGTGGCTGTCATCGGGTCCCCCGCTTCGTGTACGCCTTCAGCTCGGCCGCGCTGTCCTTGGTGATGATCTGCGGCCCGGTCAGCACCGGACGGCCGCCGCCGAGCATGTCGGCGTTGTATTTGTAGAGCCAGAGCAGGTCCACGGCCTCGTACCCCTGGAGGTAGGGCTGCTGGTCGACGGCGAAGCCGAGGGTGCCCGCGGCCAGCGAGTCGGCGACCTTGGCGTTGAGGTCGAAGGTGTCGATCTCGGCCCTGCTGCCGGCCTGCTCCTTGGCCTGGACCGCGGCGTCGGCGAAGGGGGCGCCGAGGGTGACCACGGCGTCGATGTCCTTGGAGGTCTGGAGCTTGGCCTCGATGGACGCCTGGACGTCCGGCATGTTGGTGCCGTCGACGTAGAGGTTCTCGACACTGCCCTTGAAGGACTTCTTCACGCCGTCGCAGCGCTGCTCGTGGCCGACGTTGCCCCGCTCGTGCAGGACGCACAGCGTCTTCTTCTTCGCGCGCTCCGTCAGCTCCTCGCCGACCGCCTCGCCCGCGACGACCTCGTCCTGGCCGATGTGGGTCAGCGCGCCGAAGGCCTTGGACTCGGCGGTGCCGGAGTTGATGGTGATCACCGGGATGCCGGCCCGGGTGGCCTTGGCGACGACGGCCTTCATGGCGTCGGGCTTGGCGAGGGTGACGATCAGGCCGTCGACCTTCTTGTCGATGTACGTGTCGACGAGCTGGGCCTGCTGCTGCGCCTCCGCGTTGTTTGCATAAAGGAATTCGATGTTGTCCTTGGCGGCGGCCTGCTTGGCCCCGTTCTGCACGATGTCCCAGAACGTGTCGCCTGCACCCGAGTGGGTGACCATGGCGAAGGTCCACTTGGGGGTGTTCACCGCGGCCCTGCCCTGGGCGGCTGCCGCCGCCGCGCGCTCCTCGGCCCGCTTGCCGCCCGTGCTGCTGCAACCGGTGAGGGAAGCCCCGAGCACCGCCGCGAGCACGGCGCCCAGCGCGCGTACCCCTGTCCGAACCCTTGCCACGACGTCGTGCCCTTCTCGCTGTACTCCTCGGTGCGGCCGGGGGGTATTCAGCCAGACCCCGGCCGCCCAAGTATCCGGCATGGGGGTGCGCCGTGTGGTCAGCGGGTACGTCATCGGGTGCCGCGAGCCGTGTACTTCTCCAGCGCGGGGACGTCCTTCGCCGTGACGATCGCGGGTCCGGTCAGGACGGGTTTGCCGCCGCCCAGAACGTTTCCATTGGTGCGATTCAGCCAGATCTCGTCGACGGCGAGGTACCCCTGGAGGTAGGGCTGCTGGTCGACGGCGAATCCGACGTCCTGTGACTTGAGACTCTTCACGACGGCCGCGTTGAGGTCGAAGGTGTCGACCTCCGCCGTGCTGCCGGACCCGGCCTTTGCTTTCACCGTCGCGTCCGCGAACGGGGCGCCCAGGGTGACGACGGCGTCGATGTCCTTGGCGGTCTGCAGCTTGGCCTCGATGGAGGAGGTGGTGGCGGGCATGTTGGTGCCCTCCACGTTGAGGTTCTCCACACTCCCCTGGAAGGCCTTCTTCACGCCCGCGCAGCGCTCCTCCAGGGAGACGTTGCCCTGCTCGTGGATGACGCACAGGGCCTTCTTCCTGCCCCTCCTGGTCAGCTCCTCGCCGACGCCCTCGCCCGCGACGGCCTCGTCCTGGCCGATGTGGCTGAGCGCGCCCAGGGCCTTCGAGTGCCGGCCGCCGGAGTTGATGGTCACCACCGGGATGCCGGCCGCGACGGCCTTCTTCACGGCCGCGCCCACCGCCTCCGGCTTCGCCAGCGTGACCACTATGCCCTGCACCTTCTGGTCGATGGCGGCCTCGACGAGCTGGGCCTGCTCCTTGCCCTCCTTGTTCGCGGAGTAGAGGAACTCGACGTTGTCCTTGGCCGCGGCGGCCTTGGCGCCGCTCTGCACGATGTCCCAGAAGGTGTCGCCCTCGCCGGAGTGCGTGATCATCGCGATCTTCATCCGGGGCGTGTCGGCCGCCCTGCCGCCCTCGCCCCCGGTCTGCGCCGGTTTCTCCTCGGATCCCTTGCCGCCCGATCCGCTGCACCCGGTGAGGGTGAGTGCGGCGAGTGCGCAGGTGGCGGCCAGGAGGGTCGCGTACCGGGCCGTGCGAGTGGTGGGCATGATGTGAGTCCGCCTCGTCTCCCCCGCCGCCCCGTTGACGGCTGGGGGTGTTCTAACGGGGGCGGTACGACGGCGTCAATGGTTTGTCCGGACATTCTTCACGGGCGAACAGGCGCACGGGGCAACAGAGTTGGGCACCGCACCGGCCGCACGCCCGCCACCGTGCGCTCCCCGCGCCCGTACGGGTGCGCCGCCCGGCGCCCGCCCGGACGCCCGCCTCACGCCCGTACGAGGAGCTGGAAGTCGAAGGTGTACCGGGACGCCCGGTAGAGGTGCGAGCCGAACTCGACGGCGCGGCCGGTGCCGTCGTAGGTGCGCCGCTCCATGGTCAGCAGGGGCGCCCCGGCGCTCTCGTCGAGCAGTGCCGCCTCCTCGGCCCCGGCCGCGCGGGCCCCCACCGTCTGCCGGGCGCTGTGCAGGGTGACCCCGGCGGCGCGCATCATCCGGTACAGGCCGGTGGCCTCCAGTGCCGCGCTGTCCAGGACGAGCAGTCCGGCCGGGAGGTGGTTGCGCAGGAACGCCATGGGCTCGTCGTGGGCGGAGCGCAGCCGGTCGATGCGGTGCACCTCGGCGCCCTCCGCGAGCCCGAGCGCGGCGGCGACCTCGGGGCCGGCCCGTTCGACGGCGTTGTGCAGGACGCGGGTGGCGGGGCGCTGCCCGGCGGCGGCGAGGTCGTCGTACAGGCTGCTCAGTTCGAGCGGGCGGCGGACCTGGCTGTGCACGACCTGGGTGCCGACCCCGCGACGGCGCACCAGCAGGCCCTTGTCGACGAGGGTCTGGATGGCCTGGCGGACGGTCGGCCGGGACAGGCCCAGACGCCCGGCGAGGTCGACCTCGTTGCCCAGCAGGCTGCCGGGCGGCAGCCGGCCCTTCTCTATGGCCGCTTCGAGCTGCTGGGAGAGCTGGAAGTAGAGGGGAACGGGGCTGCTGCGGTCCACACCGAGCTGGAGGGCGACAGTGGGAGCGGTCGCTTGTTTGGGCACGGCAGCGAGCGTAGTGCCGGTGCGGCGGCCCGTCACCAAGTCCCGTGCGAGGCCTGGAAGGTTGACCGGACGTCGGGTTGTCCTGATGTCCTGACATCTTCCTTGACAGTGCGTCACGCCTGTTGTCGAGTGGGGGACATGCGTATCGGACTCATGGGCACGGGCCGCATCGGATCCTTCCACGCGGAGGTGCTCTCCCGGCATCCGGCGGTGGACTCGCTGGTCGTCGCGGACGCGGACGCCGGCCGGGCCGCCGAGGTCGCCCGGCGCACGGGGGCCGCTTTCGCCCCGGCCGAGGACCTGTGGACGTCGGGGCTGGACGCGGTGGTGATCGCGTCGGCGACCGCCGCGCACGCGGACCAGATCGGCCGGGCGGCCCGCGCGGGACTGCCCGCCTTCTGCGAGAAGCCGATCGCCGTCGACCTGCCGGGCACCCTGGCGGCACTGCGCGAGGTGGAGGCCGCGGGCACGCCGCTCCAGCTCGGCTTCATGCGCCGGTTCGACGCCGGGTACGCGGCGGCCCGCGCCCGGGTGCGCTCGGGCGAGCTGGGCCGGCTGCACACGGTGCGCACCGTCTCCTCCGACGCCACCCCGCCCCCGGCCGCCTACCTGCCGCTGTCCGGCGGTCTCTACCGGGACTGCCTCGTGCACGACTTCGACATCCTGCGCTGGGTCACCGGGCGCGAGGTGGTCGAGGTGTACGCGGCGGGATCGGCGGCGGGCGACCCGATGTTCGCGGCGGCGGACGACGTGGCGACGGCCGCGGTGGTGCTGACCCTGGACGACGGGGTGCTGGCCACGGCGACGGCGACCCGCTGCAACGGCGCCGGGTACGACGTCCGGATGGAACTGGCCGGGGAGCAGAACCAGTTGGCGGTGGGCCTCGACGACCGCACGCCGCTCACCTCCACGGAGCCGGCCGGCCCGCCCGCACCGGCGAAGCCGTGGGCCGGTTTCCTGGAGCGGTTCGCCCCGGCGTACGAGGCGGAGCTGGACGCGTTCCTCCAGGTCGTACGGGGCGAACGGGCCAACCCCTGCGACGGCCGGGAGGCACTGCGGGCGCTGCGGGTGGCGGAGGCGTGCGAGGTGTCCCGCCGGGAGGGGCGGGCGGTGCGGGTGGCGGAGATACCCAGGCTCTGACCCGGGTGCCGGGCTGGATGCCGGTGCCGGACGGGATGCCGGTGCTGGACCGAGTGCCGGTGCCGGACCGGGTATCGGTGCCGGACCGGGTCCCGCCGCTCCCGCGCCGCCGCTCGCTCCCGCCCCGGGGTGCGCTCAGAAGCCGACCGTGAACCGCTCCCCCGCGTGCTGCGGGCGCTCGATCTCGTCCACCAGCGCCACCGCGTAGTCCTCCGCGCTGATCCGGCTGTTGCCCTCCGGGTCCAGGACCAGGTTCTCGGTGTCCGTGCGGTACGTGCCGGTGCGCTCGCCGGGCTCGATCGTCCCGGCCGGGCTGAGGTTGGTCCAGTCGACGTCGGTCACGGTGCGGTAGAAGTCCAGCGCGTCGCCGTGCGCGTGCATGATCTGCAGCAGGAACTCGGGCAGGCCCTCGGCGTCCCACACCTGCTTGCCGTCCGGGGTGCGCAGCGAACCCGCGCCGCCCACCGAGATCAGCCGGGGCGCCGGGGTGCCGAGCGCGCGCACGCCCGCCACCAGGGCCCGCGCCGAGGGGGCGATCGTCGCGATGTGGCCGGGGCCGTCGCCGCCGCCGACCGCGCTGACGACGACGTCCTGGCCCTTGGCGGCACCGGTGACCGAGGCCGGGTCGAGGACGTCACCGGTGACGACGGTGAGGTTCTGGTGGTCCGCGGTCAGCCCGGCGGGGTCGCGGACGACGGCGGTGACCTGGTGGCCGCGGTCGAGGGCCTCGCGCAGGATGCGGCTGCCGATGGTGCCGGTGGCGCCGAAGAGGGTGATCTTGGCCATGGGAGGTCCTTCCGGGGGTGGTGATTTTGGGGAAGCGGTGCGGGGTGTCGCTCCGTCTCTCCTTCAACATAGGAGGTGGAGGGCGTGAATGCCGGGTACGCTCCGGACACATGGTGGTGAAAAAGCGACAAGCGGGTGAATCGGGGGGCCGGCCCATCCCCGAGGTCAGGTTCCGCGCTCCCAGCTCGGTCCCGGCCGGTGTCGAGGTGCTCACCCTCGCCACGCTGCGCGGCAACGCCTGTGCGGGCTCGCTCTCCGCACCGCACCGTCCGGACTTCCACCACCTGCTGGTGCTGGACCGCGGGGTGCTCCCGCTGATGGTCGACTTCGCCTCGTACCGGCTGCTGCCCGGCGAGTGGCTGTGGGTGCGGCCGGGGCAGGTGCACCGCTGGGACGAGCTGGCCGGGGCGGAGGGGCTGCTCGTCCTGTTCGAGGCGGGCTTCCCCGATCCGGCGACCAGCGCGGCGGCCCGGCTGGACGACCCCTTCGGGCCGACGGTACTGCGCCCTGCCGAGCCGGTCCGGATCGCCGCCCGGCGTGCCCTGGACCACCTGGACCACGAGTTCCGGTCGCTGCGGGACGGCTCCCCGCTCCCCCTGGAGACCCACCTCGCCGTACTCCGCCATCTGCTCGCCGCCCTGGTGCTGCGGCTGGCCCCGCCCGCGGAGGAGGTGGTGACCTGCGACAGTCCCGACACCTATCTGCGCTTCCGGGCCGCCGTGGAGCGGGGCTTCGCCCGGACCCGGCGCGTCGAGGACTACGCCCGCGAGCTGGGCTACGCCCCGCGCACCCTGTCGCGGGCCACGCTCGCCGCGGCGGGGGTCGGGGCGAAGGAGTTCATCGACCGCAGGGTGGTCCTGGAGGCCCGCAGGCTGCTCGCCCACAGCGACCACAGCGCGGCCAGGATCGCGGGCCTGCTGGGCTTCGGGGACGCGGCGAACTTCGGGAAGTTCTTCCAGCAGCGCACCGGCAGCAGCCCGTTGGCCTTCCGCCACACCTCCCGCGGCGAGGACCCCGCGGGCCAGGTCCGCGACTCCCCGCGGGCCGCCCCCTAGTCACGGGTTCGTGCACGCGACGACGGACGACGGCATACGGCTGTGGCCGGGTTCCGCCGGAGGGTGGCCGCGAGCGGGGCGGCCGGGGCGCCCGACGCAACGGGGGCCCGGGATACGGCCGGGGTGCGCGGGGCTGTGGGCGGTGCCCCGCTCACCAGCGGACGGGGAACTTCCGTACGCCCCTGATCAGCAGTCCGGGCAGCCACTGGAGTGCGCCGCCGGCCGGGTCGGCGGCCAGGTCGGGGCAGCGTTCGAGCAGCGAGCGGACGGCGATGCGGCCCTCCATGCGGGCCAGCGGGGCGCCCAGGCAGAAGTGGATGCCGTGGCCGAAGGCGAGGTGGCCCTGGGTGGAGCGGCGGATGTCGAAGCGGTCGGGCTCGGGGTAGCGCGCCGGGTCGTGGTCCGCGGCTGCCGCGGCGACCAGGACGGCCTTGCCCGCCGGGACGGATATCCCGCCGATCTCGACGGGTTCGCTGGTGAAGCGGAAGGTGGAGGTCTCCACCGGGCCGTCGTAGCGGAGCATCTCCTCCACCGCGCCGTCGATCAGCCCGTCGAAGTCCGCGCGCAGGGCGGCCAGTTGCTCGGGGTGGTCCAGCAGGGCGCGCACCCCGTTGGAGATGAGGTTGACGGTGGTCTCGTGGCCGGCGACGAGCAGCAGGAAGGCCATGCCGATGAGTTCGTCGGAGGTGAGCCGGTCGCCGCCCTCGTCCCGGGTCCTGATGAGGCCGCTGAGCAGGTCCTCGCCGGGCGAGCAGCGCTTGTCCTCGATCAGTTCGGCGAGGTAGACGCTCATCTCCTGGGCGGCGGCGGTGCTGGCCTCGACACCGGTCGGCGCGACGACCTCGTTGGACCAGACGCGGAACCGGTCCCGGTCGAGGTCGGGCACGCCGAGGAGTTCGCAGATGACCGTCATCGGCAGCGGGAAGGCGAGCGCGTCGACCAGATCGGCCGAGGTGCGCCCCTTCTCCGTCATGGCGTCGAGGAGTTCGTCGGTGATCTGCTGGACGCGCGGGCGCATCGCCTCGACCCGGCGGGCGGTGAACTCGCGGGTGACGAGCTTGCGCAGCCGGGTGTGGTGCGGCGGGTCGGCCTCCAGCATGTTGGCGCTCATGGCGGTCTCGGGCTCGCCCGCCCGCTCGAAGTGGCGCCAGTTCTTGCTGAGCCGGGGGTCCGCGAGGGCCTTCCTGCCCTCCTCGTACCCGACTATCAGCAGCATCTCCTCCACGTCGTGGGTGCGGACGTAGTGGGCGGGACCGCTCTCGCGCAGCTTCGCGTAGAACGGATAGGGGTTCGCGGTGAACTCCTCGGTGTGCTCCCGCAGATCGACGACCGCCATGATGTGCCCCTCCCGTTGACTCACGCTCTCCTCCTTCACCCTACGTCGCCGCCTCCGTCGAGCAGCCCGGCGTCGTGGGCGAGCAGCGCGATCTGGACCCGGTTGTTCAGTTCCAGCTTGGCGAGGATGCGCGAGACGTGCGTCTTGACGGTGGGCACGCTCATGTACAGCTCGGCCGCGATCTCCGCGTTGGAGCAGCCGCGGCCGACGGCGACGGCCACCTCCCGCTCCCGGTCGGCGAGTTGGGCGAGCCGCTGCTGGGCGCGGCCCTGCCGGTCCTCGGTGCCGCCGGTGCCCGCGACATGGGTGATGAGCTGCTGGGTGACGGCCGGGGAGAGCACCGGGTTGCCCGCCGCGACCCGGCGCACCGCGGCGACGATCTCGGCCGGCGGGGTGTCCTTGAGCACGAAGCCCGCGGCGCCGGCCCGCAGGGCGCGCAGCACCTGTTCGTCGGCGTGGAAGGTGGTGAGGACGACGATCTCGGGGGCGCCGGGCCGGGCCCGCAGCTGCTCGGTGGCGGTGAGTCCGTCCACGACCGGCATCCGGATGTCCATCAGGACGACGTCGGGCTTCAACTCCTCGACCGCGGTGAGGGCCTGGGCGCCGTCTGCGGCCTCGCCGACGATGTCGATGTCCTCGGCGCCGCCGAGCATGAAGGTGAGTCCGGCCCGCACGAGCGGGTCGTCGTCCACGAGGAGAAGCCTGATGCTGGTCGTCATGGGCCCCACGGTAGCCAAGCGGTGATCGCGAAGCCGCCGTCGGGCCGGGGTCCGTGGGTGAGCCTGCCACCGGCGAGGGTGGCCCGCTCGGTGAGGCCGATGAGACCCTGCCCCGATCCGGGCACCCGGGGCACCGGGCCGACGGGGGCCGGGTTGCTGATCTCCACGGTGAGTCCGTCGCCCGCCCGGCCGGTGACGCGGACGGCGACCTCGGCGCCCGGCGCGTGCTTGCGGGCGTTGGTCAGGCCCTCCTGGGCGATGCGGTAGACGGTGCGGCCGAGGGCGGCGGGGACGGCCGCCGCGTCGTCGACCCCGTTGTGGAGGGTTGCCTTGGTGCCGGCCTGCCGGGACTCGGCGACCAGGGCGTCGAGGGTGTCCAGCGTGGGCTGCGGGCGGTCCTCGTCCCCGGCGCCGGGGCTGCGGAGCACGCCGATGATCTCCCGGAGGTCCTGCAGTGCCTCGTGGGCGCTGTCCCGGATGACTCCGGCGGCGCGGGCGACCTCGGCGGGAGGTGCGTCGGGCCGGAACTCCAGGGCTCCGGCGTGCACGCTGAGCAGGCTGAGCCGGTGGGCGAGCACGTCGTGCATCTCGCGGGCGATGGCCTCGCGGGCCAGCCGCTGGGCCTGCTCGGCCCGCAGCACGGCCTCGGTCTCGGCGCGCACGGCGCGCTCGTGCAGGGACTCCACCAGTTGGCGGCGGGAGCGTACGAACATGCCCCAGCCGACCACCAGCAGGACGATGACCACGGTGGCGACCACCGACACCCGCCAGGAGACGGTGGGGTCGGGCCGCAGCCAGGTCTGGAGCAGTCCGCTGACGATCGCGGCGCCGGCCAGCGGGCCCGCCACCTTCAGCGGCCGGTGGATGGTGACGCCGAACAGTGCGGCGATCATGGCGCCGGAGGCGGTCGGCGCGACGATGCCCAGCACGATGAGCGCGACGACGAGCCCGGTCGGCCAGCGCCGCCGCAGCCACAGCGCGCAGCAGGCGAGCGCCCCGGTGACCTGGTCGAAGACCAGTACGGCGCCGGGGCCGCCGATCTCGTAGGAGGTGGTGGCCACGCCGACCCCCATGAGCGCGGCCAGGAGGAACATGGCGAGGTCGACGATCCAGTCGCGCGGTGTCCGGCGCACCCTCGCACCGTTCCCCTTGCCGTCCCCGGACGCCCCGTCCGGGCCCAACGCCGACGGCAGCAGCCACCGGTATTCCTGATCGCTCATGTGTACAAAAGTACGCAGGTGGGCGGGGTGCGGGGGGACTTGGGGCCCAGGGCGCGACCAAAGTCGCCGAGGTCGCGACTTTCGGCGTGGCGGTACGGGGGTGCGGCAGCCCGACGGAGGATTCCGGGTGACGTCCCGGAAAGGCCAGGCTGTGGCGCATGAAGCGAATTCTGGAAGTCGTCGGTTTCCTGCTGGTGCTGTGGGGCGTCGGCGGGCTCATTCACGAGTGGTTCGACTGGTTCAAGCTGTGGACGATCGTGGACAAGCTGGGCTGGTTCGAGGGTTATGAGATCTACGCGAACATCGTGGTGGCCGCGGCGGGCCTCGCCCTGATCGTGGCGGCGGAGCGCACCGGCAGGTCCGGCGACCGCGACAAGGACACCAGCAGCACCTCCCGCTGACGGCCGGTACGGGCGGGACTTCCCCGAGCACCGCCCGTCCCCCGCAACCGGGCACCGCCCCCTCGTCGCCCTCCCCCGGGGCACCGTCACCTCACTCCGGGGTCGAGGCCCGCCGCCCCCAGGCCGTGCCCGCCAGCACCAGTACGCCGCCCAACAGGCCGACCGCGCCCAGGCGTTCGCCGCCGATCGCGATGCCGACGGCCGCCGCCCACAGCGGCTCCGTACCGAGCAGCAGACTGACCCGCGAGGGCGAGCTGCGGCGTACCGCCCACATCTGCACGGCGAACGCGAACAGCGTGCAGAACACTGCCAGGAACAGCAGCCCCGCCCACTCCCCCGCACCGAACCCGGCGGCCACCCGCCACGGCGAGGGGCCGGTCCCCGGCACCGCCGCGAGCACCACGAACACGGCCACCGCCGCACCGAGTTGCACCGTGGTCAGGGAGAGCGCGTCCGCGCCCGCGACCGCCTTGCTCCGGGACATCAGCAGCACGTGCGCGGTCCGGGCGAGCGCGGCCAGCAGCATCAGCAGGTCGCCGGCCGAGGGCTCGGTGAAGCCGCCGCCCTGCGTCAGCAGCACCACGCCGAGCACCGAGAGCCCGGCGGCGGCCAGGAACGCCCGGGACGGCGCCGTCCGCGTCACGGCGGCCTCGGCGAGCGGCGTGAAGATCATCGTGAGGCTGATGATGAGCCCGGCGTTGGTCGCCGAGGTGTGCACGACGCCGTACGTCTCCAGCAGGAAGATGCCGCTGAGCACGAGGCCGAGCAGGCCCGCGCCCCGCCACTGCGCGGCCCGCAGCGCCCGCAGCCGCCGCCACCCGGCGACGACGAGGACCGGCAGCACGATCGCGAACCGCAGCACCAGGACGGCGACCACGGTCTGCGTGGTGGTGATCCCCTTGGCGGCGAGGTAGCTGGCGCCCCAGACGGCGGCGACCGCGAGGACCGGCAGGTCGGCGAACCGGGTGGCGCGCAGGGACGCGGGGGCGGGTACGGCGGAGGGGGTGGCGGCCACGGTGCGGTCTCCCACGGACGGTGCGGTGTGGAGGCTTCGGCGGCTCGCACGCGGAACGCTCACCGTACCGGCAGGCGATCTTGCCGGGAAGGTGTTCCGGCGCACTTCACGGGCCGTGGAGTCGGTGTCCGAATGGCGCCAGCACGGGGTCCGGCCGACGGCTTTCCTTGAACTCGCAAGCACCGCACGGCGCTTGCGGAACACCGGGAAGACGAAGGAAGAGGAACGCGACATGGCTACGACCACGCACCCGACGACCGGCACCGCGACCACCACCAGGGCGGCCCTGGTCACCGGCGGCAGCCGGGGCATCGGGGCGTCGATCGCCCTGCGGCTCGCCCGGGACGGCGCCGACGTGGCGGTCACCTATGTGACGAACGAGCAGGCGGCCCAGGACGTGGTGCGCAGGATCGAGGCGCTCGGCCGGCGCGGTCTGGCGGTACGGATGGACTCGGCGGACGCGGAGTCGGTCACGGCGGCCGTGGCGACGGCGGCCGACGCCTTCGGCCGGCTGGACGTCCTGGTCAACAACGCGGGCATCGGCGTGCTGGGCCCGATCGAGGGCCTGACGCTGGCGGACGTGGACCGGGTGCTCGCCGTCAATGTGCGGGCGGTGTTCCTGGCCTCGCAGGCGGCGGCCTCGGTACTGGAGGACGGCGGCCGGATCGTCTCGACCGGCTCGGCCCTCGCCCGGTACGCGGGCGGCCCCGGCGGCAGTCTGTACGCCATGAGCAAGTCGGCGCTGACCGGGCTGACCAAGTCGCTCGCCCGGGAGGTCGGCGACCGGGGCATCACCGTGAACCTGATCCACCCCGGCGCGGTCGACACGGACATGAACCCGGCGGACGGCCCGTTCGCGGAGCCGCAGCGCGCGAACACGGCGCTCGGCCGGTTCGGACGCCCCCAGGAGGCGGCGGCGCTGGTCGCCTTCCTCGCGAGCGACGAGGGCGCCTATGTGACGGGCGCCGAACTGGTCATGGACGGCGGCCACTCGGCCTGACCACCGCCCCGGGTGCCCCGGGGAACCGAGCGGTACGAAGACGGCGGCGGCCGGCCCCACGGGTCAGCGGCCGTCGTCGCCGTACGCCCCGCGCACCCGGCCTCCGTCGGTCCCGCACGCCCCGGCCGCGTCCCGGTCTCCGGCGCGTGCCCCGGCTAGTCCTCGTTCCCCGCGCCCGGCTGCGCACGTGGGGCCGCGATGCCGAGGAGGGCGATGTCGTCGTGCTCGCGGGTGCCCAGCCACCGCGCGGTCAGCGCCTCCACCCGGTCGATCACCGCGGCCACCGGCAGACCCGCGCAGTCGGCGAGGGTGGCGCGCAGCCGGGCGTCGCCGAGCATCTCCGACCCGGGGCCGCCCCTGGCCTCGGTGACGCCGTCGGAGTAGAGCAGACAGACGTCCCCGGCCCGCAGCACGGCCCGGCAGGTGCGGGTGGTGACGGTCGGCAGCGCCCCGATGAGCGTGCCCCTGGTCGGTACCTCCTCGACGGTGCCGTCGGTGCGGACGATCAGCGGCGCCGGGTGTCCGGCGGCGGTCAGCCGCAGCGCGACCTCGCCGTGGCCGCGCGGGGTGGCCCCGGCGAGCACCATGGTGGCGAAGCGGCTGTCGGCCTCGTCCAGGAGGGTGGCGTTGAGGAGTTCGAGGAGACGGCCGTGGTCGCTCTCCAAGTACCGCAGTGCGGCCAGGGTGTTGCGGATCTTGCCGGTGAGCACGGCCGCCCGTGCGCCCTTGCCGCAGACGTCGCCGAGCACGAGGAAGGTCTCCGCGCCGGGGCCCGCCCCCGGGTGGACGTCGTAGAAGTCGCCGCCGATCAGGTCGGTGGCCCGGGAGGCCCGGTAGGCGGCAGCCAGGTCGAGTCCGCCGGACCTGCGCAGCACCGGCGGCAGCAGGGAGCGCCGGAGCACCTCGTTGGTCTCGGCGGTGTCGGCCTGGAGGGCCGCCGCCGCGATGGCCGCCCCGGCGCGGGCGGCGTAGACCCGGGCGAAGAGCAGTTCCTCGTCGGTGAAGGCGGGGGCCCGGCCGCGGCGCAGCAGGACGAGGGCGCCCGCGGTGCAGGCGTTCGCGGGCAGCGGCGCGAGAAGTGCCGGGCCCCGTGAGCCGAAGCCCTCGGGGGCCAGCCAGCGGGGCACGGCCCCGGGTTCCGCCCAGCGGACGGGTGCGGGCAGCGTCCCCGCCAGGGCCTCCACGAGTCCGGGCAGCCCGGCCGGTTCCTCGGTGAGTACGCGTTCCCCGGTGAGGCCGCCGCCGACCGCGGAGGCCAGCCAGAGCCGGTCGGCGGGGATCCCGCCGACCGGGCCCGCGCCCACGACCACCACGGCGGCGTCGGCCAGGGACTGGCTGGCCAGTTCGGCCGTGGCCCGCACCGAGGCGCGCCAGCCGGGGGCGGACACCAGCCGGGCGGAGGCCACGGCGAGGAAGTCGGTCCGGTCGCGTTCCTCCTGCCAGCGGCGCTGCCAGGCCAGTTCGCGGGTCACGTCGGTCAGCAGCCAGGCCTGGTGCCCGTCGGGCAGCGGCATCCGCCGGGCGGTCAACCGCCGTGTGCCGCAGGCGCCTTCGGCCGTTGTGCGGCCGGCGTACTGGGCCGCCGCCAGCCAGCCCGGCACCAGGGGTGCGCGCAGTGTCCCGAACTCGCGCAGCAGCGGGAAGAGCTGGCGGGCCGACTCGTTCACCAGGCGTACCAGGCCGGTCGCGTCCAGCATCACCACGGCGCCGAGGCCGCCCTCCACCAGGGCGTGCGCCATCGCCGCGCCGTTGTCGGCGGCGATCGGGGGCACCCCTTCGAAGGGGCGGTCCGTGGAGCGTGGGGAGGAAGTCACAACTGCGGACGAAGCACGGTGCGGCCGAGGGGCCGTCCGGCTCCTGCCACCCTCTCTGCGTGGTCGGCACACGACGACAATTGTTGCCGCACGGCAACCGTCTCGCGCCGGGCCCTGGCGTGGCAAGCCGCACCCACAGGACCTCCACAGCAAAACCTGAACCATCCCCCAATATCGGGATGTTACGACCCTGCGTGTACACGAGTCCCACACAGCCGATACGATGCGCGCGCGGACCGGCTCGCCGGGTTGTCGCCGGGCGGAGGCCCGCAACAGTCGGGAAAGGGCGGTGCCGTGACGGGTACGACGCGCACCACAGCGGCTCGTGGCCGGAACCTCCCGCACGGGGTCGCGCCGCCGGACGCGCTAGGCGGACCTGGCAGGCCGCGCGGCCGTGTCCTCCATCGCCAGCGGCCCCTCCTCCACCGCCGCGCGGAACTCCTGGAGCCCGTACGTGAGCGCCTCGCGCGCACCGGCCGGCATCGCCGCGACGGCGGCCACCAGCGCCTCCTCGCGCCGTGCCCGCAGGTCCCGCAGGTAGCTGCGGCCCGGTCCGGTGAGCCGCAGTTCGACCTCGCGCCTGCTGACCGCGCTGGCCGAGCGCTTCAGGTAGCCGAGCGCCTCCAGCCGGTCGCAGAGCCTGCTGACCGAGGGCGGCGCCGCGCCCAGCACCTCGGCCAGGGTGCGCAGATTGATACCCGCGTCGCGCTCCAGGATGTGCAGGACCCGCAGTTGCGAGGAAGAGACCGGCGCGGGGGACACGGCGTCCCGGCCGCGCTCCCAGAGCACTTCGAGCAGCGCGATCACCTCACAGGCCACCCCCGTGGCCCCCGCCGCCCCGCCTTCCGGACCGCCCGCTCCACCGCGGCGTGAGTCCTGGAGGTTCACGCTGGCCCTCCCCGTACATCCTTCGAGAAAGTGACTTTCCGGCCTTGGACAGACTCGCGTCCGTGGAACGCACCCTGCGTGCCGCCGCTCCCCACGCACTGCTCGACACGGTGCGCACGGTCCTCACGGACCTCTACGGCTCCCTGGGAGTCGACCTGCTCATGGCCGACTACGCCATGACGATACTGCAACCGGTCGGAGCGCTCCCCCGAACCTCCGAGCCCGTATCGGCACACACGGGTGCGCCGGGGCGGGCCTTCGGTGCCCAGCAGCCGTATTCGTGCGCGGGCTCCTTCCCGGATTCGGTGACCGCACACCTTCCGGTGACGGTCCGCGGCGACCGGCTCGGCGTGCTCTCGGTCACACTGCCCGAGGAGCGGTACGACGCCGAGGTGGTGGCCGAGCTGGAGGACGTCGCGGAGGCGCTGGGGCACCAGATCGTGGTGGCCGAGCGGGACACCGACCTCTATCTCCAGGCCCGCAGGGCGGAGCGGCTGACGCTGGCGGCGGAGATCCAGTGGCAGCTGCTGCCGGGCCGCTCCTGTGCCAGGGCCGAGTACCAGCTCGGCGCGCAGCTGGAGCCGGCGTACGCGATCCACGGCGACAACTTCGACTGGTCGACCTCCGCCGACCACCTCACCCTCGCCCTCACCAACGGCATGGGCGAGGGCATCGACGCTGCCCTGCTCACCAGCCTCGCCATCAACGCCCTGCGCAACGCGCGCCGGGCCGGGCTGTCCCTCACCGACCAGGCGTGTCTGGCCGACCAGGCGGTCTACGGCAGGCACCGGGGCGCGCTGCACCTCTCCGTACTGCTGCTGCGCTTCCACCTGCCGACCGGGAACGTGGAGATCGTCGACGCGGGTTCGCCGCGGGTGTGGCGGCTGCGGGAGGGCGTCGTGGAGTGGATCGACCTGGAGCAGCAGCTGCCGCTGGGCATGTTCGAGGACACCGTGTACACGGCGCAGTCCCTGCAGGTGCTGCCCGGCGACCGGCTGCTGTTCGTCAGCGACGGGGTGTACGACGTGGCGTCCCCGGCCGGTGAGCGCTACAGCGAGCGGGCCCTGGCCAGGGCGATCCAGTCGACCCGGCTGCTGCCGCCGCCGCAGGTGCCGCGCGCGGTGCTGCAGGAGCTGGCGGGGCACCGGGGCGCGGTGCTCGCGGAGGACGACGCGATGATCGTCTGCATGGACTGGCACGGCCGCCCCGCGTCCTGACGCATGCCCGTGCGCGGGTGCACGGGTACGGCAGTGGGGCCCGCCGGTGTCGGCCGGCGGGCCCCACTGCCGTGCGTGACCCGGCTCGTCAGTCGCCGAGTTCGTGGTGGCGGGCGGCCAGCGCGGCGGCGCCCCGCTCGGTCAGCGAGCCGAAGAGGCGCAGCCGGGAGATGCCGCCGTCGGGGAAGATGTCGACGCGCACCTGGTCGGCTGCCGGGGCGGAGGCCAGCACGAAGCGGTGGTTGGTGTCGGGCTGGAGGCGGGTGCGGGGCAGGATCTCGGTCCACTCCCCCGCGCCGTCGCGCACCGACAGGGCCGCCCAGCCCGCCGAGTTGCCCTTGAGGTAGGCGGTGTCGATCTCGACGGCGCGGATCTCGGCCTGCTCGACCAGGTGGTAGCTGATCCAGTCGTTGCCCTTGTCGCGGCGGCGCCGGGTCTCCCAGCCGTCGTCCATCTTGCGGGAGCGGCCCGGCTGGATGGTGTTGGTGGCGGGCGAGTAGAAGCGGTCGGAGGCGTCCTCGACACGTCCGCCGTTCTCCAGGGCGACCAGGTCGAAGGTGCCGAGGGTGGTGAGCCACGCCGGGTCGGGGACGACCTCGCCGTACACCCGCAGGCGGGCGATGCCGCCGTCGGGGTGCTGGTTGACCCGCAGGTGCGTGAAGCGCTGCTCGACGGTGACCTCGAAGCCGTTGGCCGCGTGGCCGCCGATCGCGGTGCGCGGGACGAGGGTCGTCCACTTCACGTCGCCGGACAGCAGGTCCTCGGGCGACGGGGAGCCGGGCACCGAGGTGCCCTCGACGGACACGGCCTGCGGGTAGTTGCCGCGGAAGTGGGCGGTGTCGACGACGACGCCGCGTACGACGCCGGGGGCGCCCAGACGCACCAGCGCCCAGTCGTGGTCGTCCTCGGTGGGATGCGGCTGCTCGGCACCGACACCGCGGCGGCGGCGGGTCTCCCAGCCGTCCATGATCTTGCCCTTGTGCCCGAAGTGCTCGGGGTCGAAGTGGGCGGGCTCGGGGACGAGCAGGTTCTCGCGCTCGGCGAAGAACTCGTCGTTCGCGGCGATCACGCCCGCGCCGAGCCGGCGGTCGGCCAGGTCGGCGAGGTGGGTGAAGGGGAAGACGGCCGTGCGGTAGTCGGCGTACGGGTCGCCGCCGCCGTACGGGCTGGCGTCACCGGTGAAGGAGGGTATCTCCGTCATGGCTACTTGTTCCTTTCGAGCAGGCGGCCCGCGGGCTCGGTCAGCGTGCCTTCGTCGTTGATGCGCTCACCGCGCAGCCAGGTCTGCTTGACCACGCCGTGCAGGGTCTTGCCCGCGTACGCCGTGACCTGGTTGCGGTGGAAGAGGTGTGCCGGGTCGACGGTGAAGGTCTCCTCGGGGGCCAGGACCGCGAAGTCGGCGTCCCGGCCCGCCTCGATGGCGCCCTTGCGGGTCAGTCCGGCGAGCGCGGCGGGCGCGGCGGACATCCAGCGGACGACGTCGTCGAGGGAGTGGCCGCGCCTGCGGGCCTCGGTCCAGATGGCGGGCAGGCCGAGCTGGAGGGAGGAGATGCCGCCCCAGGCGGACGCGAAGTCCGGGGTCTTGAGGTCGGTGGTGCACGGCGAGTGGTCGGAGACGACGCAGTCGATGGTGCCGTCGGCCAGTCCCGCCCAGAGCACGTCCTGGTTCTCGGCCTCGCGGATCGGCGGACAGCACTTGAACTCGGTGGCCCCGTCGGGGACCTCCTCGGCGGTGAGGGTGAGGAAGTGCGGGCACGACTCGACGGAGATCCGTACGCCCTCGCGCTTGGCGGCGGCGATCAGCGGCAGCGCGTCGGAGGAGGACAGGTGCAGTACGTGCACCCGGGCGTCGAGGCGCCTGGCGAGGGCGATGAGGCCCTCGATGGCGGTGTTCTCGGCGTCGCGCGGCCGGGAGGCGAGGAAGTCGGCGTACTTGCCGCCGGACCTCTGCGGGGCCTCGGCCAGGTGGTGGGGGTCCTCGGCGTGCACGATGAGCAGGCCGCCGAACCCGGCGATCTCCGCCATGGAGCGGGCCAGCTGGTCCTGGTCCAGCTCGGGGAACTCCTCGACGCCGGAGGGCGAGAGGAAGCACTTGAAGCCGAACACCCCGGCGTCGTGGAGCGGCTTGAGGTCGGCGACGTTGTCCGGGATCGCGCCGCCCCAGAAACCGGTGTCGATGTGCGCCTTGGGCCGGGCCACGTCCTGCTTGACCCGCAGGTTCCCGGGCGTGGTGGTCGGCGGCAGCGAGTTGAGCGGCATGTCGAGGAGGGTGGTGATGCCACCGGCGGCGGCGGCCCGGGTGGCGGTCCAGAAACCCTCCCACTCGGTGCGGCCCGGGTCGTTCACATGCACATGGGTGTCGACCAGGCCGGGCAGCAGGGCGTGCTCGCCGAGGTCCTCGACGCGGGCACCGGCCGGCAGTGCGGCGCCCCCGGGGCCGTAGGCGTCGTACGGGAGCACCGCGACGATCCTTCCGGCCGCGACGGCGACGGAGGCGGGGCGGGTGCCCTCGGGGGTGACGACGCGCTGCGAGCGCAGCACCAGGTCCGGCACGGTTTCGGCGGTCACGTCCGACACTCACGGCTCCTTCGCGTAGAACAGGCGGGTCGGCTGGGTCAGCGACGCTCCCACGTTCTTCAACGTTCTGTTGAAGCGGAGTCTTTCCCCGGGCCGCGACATCGTCAAGGGTCGGCCCGCTCCGGGCCGGTCCGATGTGACGACCGACACCACCCTTGGATGTTTCCACAGAATGGAATTAGGATTCCGCTCTGTAGAACGTAGCTCCCACCATGAGGGGCACCCGGGACTACCACAGGTAGTCTGCTGCCTTGCCTGCCAGCCCCGAAAGGACCGCTCCGTGCCGACGTCCAGCGCCAGCGCCACCGACGCTTCCAAGCCTGCCGCCGCGAGTGGCGGCGTGCAGTCACTGGAGCGCGCCTTCGACCTCCTTGAGCGAATGGCCGACGCGGGCGGTGAGGTCGGGCTGAGCGAACTCTCCGCCAGCAGCGGACTGCCGCTGCCGACCATCCACCGGCTGATGCGCACGCTCGTCGCCTGCGGCTACGTACGACAGCAGCCCAACCGGCGCTACTCGCTCGGCCCCCGGCTGATCCGGCTCGGCGAGAGCGCCTCGCGGCTGCTCGGCACCTGGGCCCGCCCGTACCTGGCGCGGCTGGTCGAGGAGACCGGCGAGACCGCCAACATGGCACTGCTGGACGGCGACGAGATCGTCTACGTCGCCCAGGTGCCCTCCAAGCACTCGATGCGGATGTTCACCGAGGTGGGCCGCCGGGTGCTGCCGCACTCGACGGGCGTGGGCAAGGCGCTGCTCGCGCACACCCCGCCGGACGAGGTGCGCGCCCTGCTGGCCCGTACCGGAATGCCTGCCGCCACCGAGAAGACGATCACCACCCCGGAGGGCTTCCTGGACGCCCTGGAGCAGGTGCGCCGGGTGGGGTACGCGGTGGACGACAACGAGCAGGAGATCGGGGTGCGCTGCCTCGCGGTCTCCGTACCGAACTCGCCGACCGCCGCCGCCGTTTCGATCTCCGGGCCCGCGGGCCGTGTCACGGAGGCGGCCACGGACCGCATCGTGCCGATCCTCCAGGAAGTGGCCCAGGACCTGTCGGTCGCCCTGACCAGCACGAGCCCGCCCCAGTCCTGACGGACCGGAGCGGGCCTGCGCGCGGCTCCGTCACCGGGGCCGCCCTGCCTACCGGGACGCCCCCGTACCGTCGGCGGCGTCATCGGCGCTGACGTCGGCGACCGCGTCCTGGCCGTTGCCGAACACCACCTCGACGAGGCTCTGCACGGCCTGCTGGAAGGCCGCCGCCAGGGACAGTGCGGCATCGTCCACGTAGTTCAGCGTGGCGGTGAGGGTCTTGCTGCCGTCGGGGGTGCTGTACATCAGCGCCCCGTGGCCGGCCATGCCGCCGTTGTGGGTGACGACGGTGCCGCCGCCGTCGCCCAGCGGCTGCACGAACACACCCAGGCCGTAGCCCGCCTTGGGGTGCGGGTCGCACATCTCGGCCAGCAGCGGGGCGGGCAGCAGCCTGCCGCCGAGCAGTGCGGAGATGAAGGTGTGCAGGTCCTGCCCGGTCGAGATCATGTCGCCGCCGGTGGAGATCCACGACGGGTTCTGCCGGGTGACGTCCACGGTCCGCGTCACGCCGTCCTCCTCGTAGCGGTAGTAGGCGTGGGCGTGCGGCTCGGGGATCTCCGGACCGGTCTCCGGCAGGGACGTGCCGGTCAGCCCGAGCGGCTCCAGGATCAGCCGCCGCATCTCCTCGGGGAGCGGGTTGCCGGTGACCCGCTCGACCACCAGCCGGGCCAGTACGTAGTTGGTGTTGGAGTAGCTCCAGTCGGCCCCCGGCTCGAACCGGGGCTTCTTGGCAAGGGCGTAGCGGGCCAGTTCCTCGGGCCGGCGGGTCGTGAAGCGGCCGTCCACCCACTCCTTGCCCGAGGTGGTCGCGGGGAGGCCCGGGACGTGGGTCCCGTCCTCGAAGTACTCGCCGGTGAAGTTGAAGATCCCGCTGGTGTGCTGGAGCAGCATCCGCACCGTGATCCGCGGGTCCGCCCCCAGCTCGGGCAGGTGGTCGGCGACCGGGTCGTCCAGGGTGATCCTGCCCTCGGCCACCAGCAGCAGGACCAGGGCCGCGGTGAAGGTCTTGGTGTTGCTGCCTATCCGGACGTGCCCGTCCAGCGGTGGCCTCTCCGTGCCGCCGAGCTCGCGGACCCCGGCGCTGCCGGACCACGCGCCCTCCTTGTCGTGCACGTGCAGCGTGACTCCGGTGAAACCTGCGTCGACGACTTCCTGGATGACCTTCTGCAGTTCCGGACGGTCCTGGGCGGTCGTGGTGCGGGACATGGCGGGCTCCTTCAGGGATGGATTTCAGGGTGGGCGCGGGTGGGTGTCAGTTGCTGCGGGCGGTGATGTCGCCGTAGGAGGTGGTGGCGTGGATGGTGAGGTCGGCGTCGGGGCCCTGGGTGTGGGTGAGGGTGTTGGTGATGCGGCCGTGGGAGGTGCCGGCGTCGAGGGTGGCGGAGGTGTTGCGGGCGGCGGTGACGGTGATGGCGCCGGCCTGGGTGTGGAGTTCGAGGGTGCCGCGGACGGCTTCTTCGATGGTGAGGTCGCCCTTCTGGGTGGTGAGGCGTGCGGGGCCGGTGGTGCGGCCGAGGGTGATGTCGCCGTCGTTGAGGGTGAGGTGGGCGTCGGCGGTCTCGTCGAGCTTGATGCGGGCCTGGGCGGCGTCGAGGGTGACGTGGCCGAGGCGGCCGACGCCGCGCAGTTCGCCGGCGGCGAGTTTGGCGTGGAGGTGGGAGCCGGCGGGGAGCTGGACGGTGATCTCGACGGCGCCGGAGTTGCCGAGGAGGCGGTTCTTGGCGGGTGCGGTGCCGATGCGCAGGGTGTTGTCGGTGTGCTCGACGGTGATCTGTTCGGCGGCCTTGGTGTCGCGGCTGCGGGCGGGGTTGGCGGGGCGGATCTCGACGGTGGTGTCGGTGCGGTCGGCGGCGATGAGGCGGACGGTGCCGGCGGGGATGTCGAGGTGGGCGGTGACGGGGGCGGTGGTGGCGAAGGTCGGCATGGTGTCTCTCCCTGGTGGGTGGCGGGCCCTGGGGCGGCCCGTCGTTTCCGATGAGGGAAAAGCTACGTAGCTTTCCAATTCCTGGCAACACACTCGTTGCACATGGATGTCATTCATGCAGCTCAGAGCGCATAAAGTGTTGCAACGGCTAGGAATACAACGCAACGAACAACAGTCATTGCGTTGCAATGATTGGAAAATGAACGCTATAGTGGCGGCTCCACGGACCCACGAAGGAGATCGCGATGCCGGGAGGCAGACTCACCCAGCAGGAACGTCAGCAGATCGCGCTGGGACTGGCCGACGGCCTCGCCTACGCGGAGATCGCCCGCCGCCTCGACCGCCCGACCTCCACAGTCACCCGCGAGGTGATGCGCAACGGCGGCCCCGCCGCCTACCGCGCGGACCTCGCGCACCGCGCCACCGAGCACCGCACCCACCGCCGCAAGCGGACCGCGCCCCGGGACCCGCAGGCGCTCCCGCACGCCCACGGGCGCGACGCCGAGGCGGTGCAGGCGTACGAGGAGGTGTTCACCACCGTGTTCATGGCCTCGGGTCTGCCCAGGATGACGGCCCGGGTGCTGGTCAGCCTCTACACCACCGACGCGGGCAGCCTCACCGCGTCCGAGCTCACCCAGCGCCTCCAGGTGAGCCCCGCGACCGTCTCCAAGGCGGTCACCTTCCTGGAGAGCCAGGGCCTGATCCGGCGGGAGCGCGACACCGGCCGCCGCGAGCGGTACGCCGTCGACGACGACGTCATGTACCAGTCGGTGATAGCGAGCGCCCGCGCCACCGCCCAGGTCGGCGACACCGCGCGCCAGGGCGTCGGCGTGCTCGGCTCCGGCACTCCGGCCGGAGCCCGGCTGGAGAACATCGCCCGCTTCGTCGACTTCATCTCCGAGACCATCACCCGCGCCGCCGACCAGGCCCGCGAGATCCTGCACACGAAGTCCCAGGCACCCGCCGAGCCGGAGAACGGCAAAAGCACCACCTGAGCCGACCCGGCCCCGGTGGTGCTCGCGCCACGACCTCCTAGACCGCCGCCCCCGCCGTCAGCCGGCCGTCCTCCATCCGGACCGTCCGGTCCGCCACCTCCAGGTGCGAGTGGTCGTGGGTGACCAGCACCGTGGCCACCCCGCGCTCGCTGGTCAGCACCCGCAGCAGGTCCAGGACCGCCGCACCGCGCTCGTGGTCCAGTGCGCTCGTCGGCTCGTCCACCAGCATCACGGCGGGCTCGTTCATCAGCGCCCGCGCGATGTTGATCCGCTGGCGCTGGCCGCCGGACAGCTGGTGCGGGCGGCGGTCCGCCTTGTCCGCCAGGCCCACCGAGTCCAGCAGGTCCAGCGCCCGTGCCCGCACCTGGCGCGGCTTGCGACCCGACACGTGGGCCATCACCTGGAGCTGCTCTGCGGCCGTGAGCGAGGCCAGCAGGTTCGGCTGCTGGAAGACGATGCCGATCCGGTCCCGCCGCAGCTCCGCCTTCTCGGCGCGGCTCAGCGGCCCGGTCTGCGAACCGTCGACGACGACCCGGCCCGAGTCCGGGGTGACAAGGGTGGCGGCGACGGCGAGCAGGCTGGACTTGCCGGACCCGGAGGGCCCGACGACCGCGGCGAGTTCACCCGCGGCGACCTCCAGGGAGACCGCGTCCAGGGCGGTGAGCCGCGCGTTGTCGCCGTCGGGGTAGGTGAGGGTGACGTCGTGCAGGGCGAGGGTCATCGGGCACTCCCGAGCGCGGTGAGGGGGTCGACGGCGGTGATGCGCCGGATGGACAGGGCGGCGCCGACGACGCCGAGCGCGATCATGACGAAGGCGGGCACCAGGAGCGTCGCCGCGTCGAGGACGAAGGGCACGGCCCCGCCGATCGCCGCGCCGAGCAGCGTGGCGACCGCGGTGCCGAGCAGCGTGCCGAGGCAGAGCATCACGACCGCCTGGCCGAGCGCGTCCTTGAGCAGGTAGGGGGTGGACGCGCCGAGCGCCTTGAGCACCGCGATGTCGCCGCTGCGCTGGATCGTCCAGACGGTGAAGAACGCGCCGACCACGAGGGCCGAGATGGCGAAGAGGAAGCCGCGCATCAGCTGGAGCGAGCCGTTCTCCGCCTGGTACGAGGGGAGCGCCGCCAGCGAGTCGGCCAGCGCCACGGACTGGGTTCCGGCGGCCTTGTCGCCCGCCGCCCAGTCGGCGCCGCTGCCGCTGAGCGCGACCACGGTGGCCTGCTCCTCCGTCGACTCACCGCTGTGGCCGAGCTTCTGCCAGTCGTCCAGCGAGGTCCACACGACGGGGGTGTGGCTGTACATGGCGTCGCCCTCGACGGCGGCGACCGTCTCCTCGACGGACCCGAGGCGGACCGTGTCGCCCGCCTTCACGTCGAGTTCCTCGGCCGCCTTGGCGGAGAGGACGATCCGGCCGGGGCCCAGCTTCGCGGACGCGGGGGCCAGCTCCGCCGACGGCTGCACACCGAAGGCGGCGACGGCGACCGTACGGTCCTGGGCCCAGCCGTTGACGGTGCGGATGCCGATCGGCTCCGCACTGTCGATGCCGGGCCGCCCGGCCCAGTCGCGCCACACGCCCTCCCCCACCGAGGAGTTCGTGAACGACACCTTCTGGCCGTCCGGCGGCGCCGCGAAGGCGAGCCTGTCGGCGGGCAGTGCGGTGAGGGCCGCGGTGTTGTCCCTGGCCAGCCCGGCGGTAAGCCCCGAGAGCAGACCGACGAGCAGGGTGATCAGGACCACGACCGAGCCCATGAGGGCGAAGCGGCCCTTGGCGAAACGGAGATCTCTCCATGCGACGAACATGGTCCCCACTGTGGTCGCGCGGGCGCGGCGGAACATCGGGCGCCGGATCGCTTTGATATCAACCTTTTGATTGACCGCCCCGCGGGACGCCCCCTTTAGCCTGGAAAGAACCATGACTGCCCGCCCCCTCCCCTCCGAACCGTCCGCCGCGCCCTCCGCGGGTTCCGCCACGGGCCCCTTCGCCGGCCCCGCCGCCGGCCACTGGTCCGCCGCCGCCCCGGCGGCCCGCCACGCGCCGGCCGCCGCCCTCACGTTCACGCCCGTGCTGCGCGCGCTGCGGCTCTGTCTGCACGCGCTGCTCGCCGGGCTGCTCGTGCTGGCCGCGCTGAAGGCCGTCGCGGCGGGCGGGCCGCAGGCGTACGCGGTGGTGGCCGCCGCCCTGGTGATGGCCGGGGTGTACACGGCCGGCACGCTGAGCCCCGCGGTCCGCCACTCGCAGCGGGCCGCCGCCGTGTGGCTGGCCGTGCTGGGGCTGTCCTGGCTGGCGCTGCTCGCGCTGTCGCCGGACGGACTGTGGGCGGCGTTCCCGCTGTACTTCCTCCAGCTGCACCTGCTGCCGATGCGGTGGGGGCTGTCGGCCGTGGCGACGACCGCGGCCGCCGCCATCGCCAGCTTCGTCCTGCACGGCCAGCCGACCACCCCGGGCACGTTCATCGGGCCGCTGCTGGGCGGCGCCGTCGCCGTCGCGACCGTACTGGGCTACCAGGCCCTGTACCGGGAGAGCGAGCGCCGCCGCGAGCTGATCGACGAGCTGCTGTCCACCCGGGCCGAGCTGGCCGAGGCGGAGCGGGCCGCGGGCACCCTCGCCGAGCGCGAGCGGCTGGCCCGCGAGATCCACGACACGCTCGCCCAGGGCCTCTCCAGCATCCAGTTGCTGCTGCGGGCCGCCGAGCGCGGGCTGCCCGCCGACGGCCCGGCGCTCGCCCACATCCGGCAGGCCCGCGAGGCCGCCCAGGACAATCTGGCCGAGGCCCGCCGCTTCGTCAGGGCGCTGAGCCCGCCCGATCTGGAGCACGGTTCGCTGGCCGCCGCGCTGGAGCGGCTGTGCGCCCGCCCGGCCGGCGAGGATCCGGCGGGCCGCTCCCCCGCCGTGCAGTTCTCGGTCAGCGGCACTCCGGTGGAACTGCCCACTCCGTACGAGGTGGCCCTGCTGCGCATCGCCCAGTCGGCGCTGGCCAACACGGTGCGGCACGCGGGCGCGGACCGGGTCGAGATCACCCTGAGCTTCATGGAGACCTCGGTGGCGCTGGACGTGGTCGACGACGGCCGGGGCTTCGACCCGCGCGCCGCCCGCCGGGCCGCCGCCACCGCCCGTGCCGGGGCCGCCGCGTCCCCCGAGGAGTCCGAGGGCGGCTTCGGGCTGCCCGCGATGCGCGCCCGCGCCCGCTCGCTCGGCGGCACCCTGAGCGTGGAGTCCGCCCCCGGCCAGGGCACCGCCGTGGCCATCACCCTCCCCCTGCCCGCAGGAGCACGTACATGAGCGGCGACCCGTCCCGCGAGTTCCGTCCGATCCGGCTGCTGCTGGCCGACGACCACCCGGTGGTACGGGCGGGCCTGCGCGCGGTGCTCGACACGGAGAGCGACTTCGTGGTGGTCGCCGAGACCTCCACCGCGGAGGAGGCCGTCCGGCGGGCCGCCGGGGAGGACGTCGACGTGGTGCTGATGGACCTCCAGTTCGGTCCGGGCCGGATGCACGGCTCGGAGGCCACCGCCGCGATCACGGGCCGCGCGGGCGCGCCCCGGGTGCTCGTCCTGACCACGTACGACACCGACGCGGACATCCTGGCCGCCGTCGAGTCGGGTGCCGCGGGCTACCTGCTCAAGGACGCCCCGCCGGAGGAGCTGGCGGCGGCGGTACGGACGGCCGCGGCCGGGCAGTCCGCGCTCGCGCCGGCCGTCGCGCACCGGCTGATGGACCGGATGCGCACCCCCGCCGAAGCCCTCACCAAGCGGGAGCTGGAGGTCCTCCAGCTCGTCGGCGAGGGACTGTCGAACCAGCAGATCAGCAAGGAGCTGTTCCTCAGCCAGGCGACCGTGAAGTCCCACCTGGTGCACATCTACGCGAAACTTGGCGTGGACTCCCGTACGTCCGCCGTCGCGGCGGCGACGGCCCGCAGGCTGATCAGACGGTAAGGAACAGAAGAATCCCCATGACCTACTTCATGTACGACGTGCAGGGCAACGCGGTGGACGAGCCCTCCGCGGAGACCATCCGCACCCTGGTGGTCGACGGCCTGGCGGAGCCGGAGGCGGCCAACCCCGAGGTGTCGCTGACGCACGAGAGCGGCTGGTCGCTGACCGCGTTCGCGGGCGGCCTGATGCTCTGGGAGAACGTCGAGGAGGCCGAGGAGGGCGCGGACGGCGGCTCGCACGCCCTGACCCTCGACGACGTGGCGGCGGAGGAGGCGGCCCGGCTGTTCGCACTGCTGGCGGCGGGCGAGGTCGAGAAGATCGCGGGCCTGGGCTGGCAGCAGACGGGCTGAAACCCGTCGTCGCCCCGGGCCGTCCGGGGGCGTGCCGCACCGGACCGGGACGGGCTTCAGCCGGACTGGTCCGGTTCGCGCTGGGCGGGGATGTCGTCGCCGAAGCGGGAGGGGCGGCTCTCGGCGAAGCGGTCGACGGCCGCCCTGACCTGGCCGACCGAGGGTGCCAGGGCGCTCACCGAGCCGATGGCCCCGGCGATCAGTAAGAGCGAGCGGCGCAGCCGCAGCACGTCGGGCGCGCCGCCGTGGACCATCGCCGCGAGCTCGGCGAGTTCGTCCTCGGCGACCGCCCGGTCCGACAACTCGGCCGGAAGGGCTGCCAGTTCGCGGCGGAGGCGGGCGACGACCGTGTGCAGTTCCGCCACGCGCGGGTCGTCACCAGTCCTGGTCACGCACCGCTCCTCAACGCTTCGCAACAAAGCTCTCCCCTTCGCACGCTCGCACACCTCTGTGCCGTGCCCCCGGTCGTTCTCTGCCGAACGACCCCGGGCGTCCGGCACGTTAACGCTCCCGCCGCGTGAGCGCTACCGTACGGACCGTGATTCGGCCCCGGAGGTTGAGAGGCCGGCCGTCACATCACTGATGCGGTCCTGCCCCGGTACGGGCACGGGACTCGCGCGGCGCACCCCGGCCCGCCCCGGCGGATCTACGGTGGAGGCACAGCCCGCACAGACGTGCGGGGCACCATCGAGGGGGTTGTGATGGCAAGCGGTTGCCGCGACTGCAGGACGTGCACGAAGAGCCTGCTGGGGCGGACGGGGCGGAACGTGCTGTACGTGGTCACACTGTCCTGGCTCGTCAAGCCGATCTTTCTGCGCAACTGTCCGCAGTGCGGCCATGTGATGCGCCGTCACCAACGGCGCACCGACGGTTCCTTCCAGGACTGATCCCCGCCCCGGGCACGCCGGCCGGCACAGCTCAGGGCGACTTCGCCTCGTCGGGAGTGGCGTTGCGCGCGGACGGCGGGACCTTCAGCGGCGGGGCCGGGGTGCCCTTCTTGCGGGTGTCCAGGACCTCCGGCGGTACGGAGGAGGAGTCGGGCCCCGGCGGGTAGGTGGCGGGCGGCGGCTGCGGCAGCGGGGTCTGCCCGCCGGGCTGCCGGGTCTGCTCCTGCCGGCCGTCCGGCGGGGGCGCGTCCTGGTTGCCCAGCAGATGCACGGCACCCGCGCCCGCACCGCCCGCGACGAGCACCGCCGCCACGGCACCGAGCACCCGCGTGCGGCGCGGCCGGGGGCGCGCCCCGCGGCCCGCCGGGGCGCCCCCGGTACCGGCGCCCGGCCCGGCCCCCGCGCCGCGCCCCGACCCGAAGGCGGGCGTCTCCTCGGCCGACGAGTACGGCTGCGGACAGGCGTACGACGCGTAGGGCTGCGGCTGCTGCGGCGCGTACGGCTGCGGCTGTCCGGGGGCGTACGGCGAGGGCGGCGGTACGGCGCCGGGCGCGGCCCGCGGCGGGTGTCCGGCCGGGGTGCCCGCCGACTGCGGCGGTCCGAACACCCCGGGCGGGGTGTGCGGCGCGGCGGGCGATCCGTAGGCGGACGGGCCGGGGGCGGGCGATCCATAGGCGGGTGATCCGTAGGCGGGCGACCCGGACGCGGGCGATCCGTGGGCGTACGGGCCGGGGGTGGCGGGGCCGGCCTCCGGGGCCGCGGGCCTGGCGGAGATCGCCGCGGACAGTGCGGGCGGCAGCCAGTCCTCCGCCCGGCGCAGCCCGGTGCCCCCGGCCGCTGCCCGGCAGAGCCCGATGACCTGGTCGGTGGTGGGCCGGTCGGCGGGATTCTTGGCGAGGCAGCGGGATATGAGGTCGTGCAGCCGCGGGGGCACCCCGGCGAGGTTCGGCTCCGCGTGGATGATCCGGTAGAGCACCCCGTGCGGGGTGCCGTCGCCGAAGGCCGGGTCCCCGGTGGAGGCGTGCGAGGCGATCAGGCCGAGCGAGAAGACATCGGTCTCCGGGCCGATCTGCCGCCCCTCGGCCTGCTCGGGCGACATGAAGGCCGGGGTGCCGACGGCGATGCCGGTCGCGGTGATCGAGGCGCCGCCGGCCGCGTGCGCGATGCCGAAGTCGATGACGCGCGGGCCGTCGGCCGCGAGCAGCACGTTGGACGGCTTGAGGTCGCGGTGCACGATGCCGCAGGCGTGGATGGCCTGGAGTGCCTCGGCCACCCCGGCCACCAGCAGCAGCACGGAGTCGACGGGCAGCGGTCCGTGCGCGTCGACGGCCTCGGCGAGCGAGGGCCCGGGGACGAACGCCGTGGCCAGCCACGGGGTCTCCCCCTCGGTCTCGGCGTCGATGACGGGCGCGGTGTGCAGTGCGGCGACCTGCCGTGCGGCCCGGACCTCCTGGCGGAACCGGCGCCGGAACTCCGCGTCGCCGGTGAGGTGGGGTTTGATCACCTTGAGCGCGACGGCCCTGCCGCCCGGCGTGTGGGACAGGAAGACGTCCCCCATCCCGCCCGCTCCCAGCCTCGCGACCAGCCGGTACCTGCCGACCACCCGTGGGTCCTGCTCCTTCAGCGGCTCGAAAGCCCCGTCCCCACTCACTTCGACTGCCCCTCCTGTGGCGTGCCCCCGACCGTATCTGAGGTATCCAGGGACCATGTCACGTACATCCAGCACCCCCGACACCGTAGGGCTCCTTCTCGCCGCGGGTGGTGGCCGCCGGCTCGGCGGCCGGCCGAAGGCCCTCCTCCCGTACCGCGGCCGGCCGCTGGTGGAGCACGCGGTGCGGGTGCTGCGGGAGGGCGGCTGCGGCCGGGTGCACGTCGTCCTGGGCGCGTCCGCCGAGGAGGTACGGGCGCGGGCCCGGCTGGCGGACTGCGTCCTGGTGGAGAACCCGGACTGGGCCGACGGCATGGGCTCCTCCCTGCGCGTCGGCCTCAACTCCCTCGCCCAGCATGGGAGTTACCGGTCGGCCCTGGTGTCGCTGGTCGACCAGCCGGGGATCGGGGCGGCGGCCGTGGCGCGGGTGCTGGCGGCGGCGGGGACGGGGTTCGCGGCGGCCTCGTACGACGGGAGGCGCGGGCACCCGGTGCTCCTCGGAGCCGAGCGGTGGGCCGGGATCGCGAGGACTGCCGAGGGCGATCGCGGGGCACGCGCCTATCTGAAGGAGCACGCGGACGAACTCACTCTCGTCGAATGTGGAGATGTGGCGGAGGCGTACGACATCGATCTCCCCGAAGACCTCGCACGGCTGGAGGACGGCGGGGGCGCCCCCGGCCCGGCCGCCGGGGGCGCGGAGTGACCGGCGGCCCCGGGCGCCCGGACGCGTACGGCGTACGGGCACGCGAAGTGAGCGGCGCGGCACTCAGGGACACGTTCTGTCGCCCCGAAGAATCTCGACATCAACAAACCATTGAACTTCCACCATGAGGAAACTAATATCCACTGTTCAGAAGCGCCTGATCGACCGAAACACATCAGACGGCGCCCGCGCCCGTATCTCGGCACCCTCGGCACCCCGTGCCGCGGCGACTGCCCGGCGGACGCGAAGGCACCGCCCGCGAAGGAGTGACAGCTCATGTCCGCACCAGCGCCGTCCCCGCTGGCCATCGTCGACGCCGAGCCCCTGCCGAGGCAGGACGAGGTTCTGACCGACGCGGCCCTCGCGTTCGTGGCCGAGCTTCACCAGCGGTTCACGCCCCGCCGCAACGAGCTGCTCGCCCGTCGCGGTGAGCGCCGCGCCGAGATCGCCCGCACCTCCTCGCTGGACTTCCTGCCGGAGACGGCCGCGATCCGCGAGGACGACTCCTGGAAGGTCGCCCCGGCCCCGGCCGCGCTGAACGACCGCCGGGTGGAGATCACCGGTCCGACCGACCAGAAGATGACCATCAACGCCCTGAACTCGGGCGCCAGGGTCTGGCTCGCCGACTTCGAGGACGCCTCGGCCCCCACCTGGGAGAACGTGGTCCTCGGCCAGCGCAATCTGATCGACGCGTACACCCGCAACATCGACTTCACGGACCCGAGGTCGGGCAAGTCGTACGCCCTGAAGGACAACGCCGAGCTGGCGACCGTGGTCATGCGCCCGCGCGGCTGGCACCTGGAGGAGCGCCACCTGCGCGACGCGGACGGCAACTCCGTGCCGGGCGCGCTGGTCGACTTCGGCCTGTACTTCTTCCACAACGCCCAGCGCCTCATCGACCTCGGCAAGGGCCCGTACTTCTACCTGCCGAAGACGGAGTCGCACCTGGAGGCCCGCCTCTGGAACGAGATCTTCGTCTTCGCCCAGGACTACGTCGGCATCCCGCAGGGCACCGTCCGCGCGACCGTCCTGATCGAGACGATCACGGCGGCGTACGAGATGGAGGAGATCCTCTACGAGCTGCGCGACCACGCGGCGGGCCTGAACGCGGGCCGCTGGGACTACCTCTTCTCCATCGTGAAGAACTTCCGCGACGGCGGCGCCAAGTTCGTCCTGCCGGACCGCAACGCGGTGACGATGACGGCCCCCTTCATGCGGGCGTACACCGAGCTGCTGGTGCGCACCTGCCACAAGCGCGGCGCGCACGCGATCGGCGGCATGGCCGCGTTCATCCCCTCGCGCCGCGACGCCGAGGTCAACAAGGTCGCCTTCGAGAAGGTCAAGGCCGACAAGGACCGCGAGGCCGGCGACGGCTTCGACGGCTCCTGGGTCGCCCACCCCGACCTCGTGCCGATCGCCATGGCCTCCTTCGACGCGGTGCTCGGCGAGAAGCCGAACCAGAAGGAGCGGCTGCGCGAGGACGTGTCGGTGGCGGCCGGTGACCTGATCGCCATCGACTCGCTGGACGCGAAGCCCACGTACGAGGGCCTGGTGTCCGCCGTCCAGGTCGGCACCCGCTACATCGAGGCGTGGCTGCGGGGCCTGGGCGCCGTCGCCATCTTCAACCTGATGGAGGACGCGGCCACCGCCGAGATCTCGCGCTCGCAGATCTGGCAGTGGATCAACGCGGGCGTCGTCTTCGAGAACGGCGAGAAGGCGACGGCGGAGCTGGCGCGGAAGGTGGCGGCCGAGGAGCTGGCCAAGATCCGCGAGGAAGTGGGCGAGGAGGCGTTCGCCGCGGGCAAGTGGCAGCAGGCGCACGACCTGCTGCTGACGGTGTCGCTGGACGCGGACTACGCGGACTTCCTGACGCTGCCGGCGTACGAGCAGCTGCGCGGCTGAGGCGGGTGGGGGGCCGGGCGGGCTGTCGGGGTACGGCCCGGTGCGGTCCGGCCGCCCAGGTGAGTCACGGCCCGGCCCAGGCATCCCCGCCTGGGCCGGGCCGCACCCGTTTCCGCCTGCGGCGGGCTCTTGCCCCTCCCCGCCCCTTCCCTGGACCGCTGGCCGCGGGGCTGGTGGTTTCCGGGAGGTTCTTTGGTTGCTCGCGCAGTTCCCCGCGCCCCTTTCAGGGGCGGGGTGGGGAACAAGCCCCGCGCAGCGGTCGGTTCAGCGGACCGGTGGGGGTTCAGCGGACCGGTTCCGCCAGTTCGCCGCGCAGCCGCTGCGCCCTGAGCACCAGTTCCAGCTCGAAGCGGCGGTCCGGATCGTCCACCTCCTCCCCCCACAGCTCCCGGATCTGCCGCATCCGGTACCGCACCGTCTGCGGATGCACCCCCAGCCGCGCCGCCACCTCCGGCGCCCCGCCCCGCGTCTCCAGCCACGCCAGCAGCGTCTCCGCCAGCCGGCGGCCCTGCGTGGGGCCGCAGTCCGCCAGCGGAGCCAGGCAGCGGGCCGTCAGGTCGCCGATCAGCTCCTCCGGGGGCAGCAGGACCAGGGCCTCGGTGTGCTCGGTGCAGTGCAGCAGGCCGCCGGCCGGAAGCAGTCCGCGTTCCATCAGGCCCACCGCCGCCGACGCCCAGCGCAGCGACTTCGCCGCCTCGGCCAGCGGGACTGCCGGGCCGATCGCCCCGGTCCAGCCCTTGGTGGCCCGCCGCAGCTGTTCCGGGCGGCCGGGCAGGGAGGGGTCCGGGACCACCATCAGGGGCTGCTCGCACTCCATGTCGAGCAGCACCTCCTCGCCCACCGCCGGGGCGACGCTCTCCCGCGAGGGGCGCAGCAGCACCCCCACCGCGACCCGCTCCGGCAGCGTCCAGCCGATCCGGGCCGCGTGCGAGGCGAACTCGGCGAGGGAGGCCGCCGCCTCGCCCTCGTCCCTGGCCTTGCGTTCTCGCAGAATCGCCTGCGCCAATTTCCTTTGGAGGCGCAGCCGTTCGCCCGCCTGCCGGGCCGCGGCCTCCGCGAAGCCGCGTACCGACTCGTCCACGAGCCCGTCCAGAAAGGCGAATCCGGCTTCGGCGAGTTCGTACATCGCGGGCGGCGGAATGCTCACCTGCTGGCCGATCTCGGCGAGCCGCCGCCAGGCGAGCCGCACCCCCAGCCGGTAGACCGCCTGGAGGGAGTTGAGGGAGCGGCCGTGCAGGCCCTCGCCGCGGCCGAACTCCTGGAAGACCTCCAGGTGGAGGTGGGGGCGGGTGCCGTCGCCGCGCGCCAGGTGCTGGACGAAGTCCTCCAGGGCACGGCGGATGCCGACCAGCGCCATCAGATCGCCGTGCTCGTCGACGAGCAGCGGCATCCGGGGGTGCTCGCGGCAGATCTCGTCGAGGATCTGCTGGGCGAGCGAGGGCACCTCGGCCATCGCCCGGTCGGCGAACTGCTTGATCTGCAGCCGCGGTACGTCCGCCCAGGCGGAGTGGCCGGGCACGGCCTCCCCGGATGCGGCGCCGGCCGCCGCGTCGTCCGGCGGCCCGCCGCCCGGCATCCGCCCGGTCAGGGCACCGCCACTCGTCACTCCACCACCGGCCACCTCGTCACCCGCCACTCCGTCGCCCGCCACCGTGGGGGAAATCTCGCTTGCGGTCATTTGCGCGGTGTCGCCGACTCGTAGCTGATCAGCGGCACGTTGGGCTGCTCCGGAGTGGCGTTCAGCAACGCCACGATGCCGAACGCCGCACCCACCGCGAGTGCGGCGGCAGCGAGGGAAGTCAGTAGCGCGGAAAGAAGTCTGGGCATGACGGGAGGCCTCTCTGACGCTGGTCCCCACCGGCAGCCTGACAGCAGGTCCACAGTGTCATCAGGAGATTGACAGCTCGTCAAGACCACGCCTACGGTTCCCGGCCCATACACACCGTGCACGTGTTCCACCTCCGCGTCACCTTCCGCGTCGCCCCGCGACACCCCGAAAGCCCTGGTCGCACCTCCTCGACGCGTGAGCCCGCCCCCTCTCCGACACGGTCCCCCTGGAGCGCCCGTATGCGTCGCACCGCCTCGCCCCTGTCCCTGGTCCTGCTCGGCACCGGCGTCTTCCTGCTCGTGCTCGCACCCCTGCTGGCCTGGTACGTCAGCCCACGGGCCAAGAGCACCCCGATCGACATCGACACCACGACCGTGTTCACCGGCACCGGCAGCTACTTCGACACCAAGCGGATCAGAACGGTCGACGACAAACCGCTGACGATCACCCGGCAGGTGCGCGGCGCCGTCGCCGACAGCGAGCGCAGCGGCAACGCCGTGTGGGACGTGTCCACCTCGATCGACACCGAGGACACCCTGCCCGCGGCCGACACCACCGACTCGCTCCAGTGGACCCTGGAGCGCTGGGTCACCGACCGGCGCACCAACGAGCCCGTGCACTGCTGCAAGGAGCAGCCGACCTTCGACGGGGAGGCGTACCTGAAGTTCCCCTTCGACGTGGAGAAGCGCTCTTACCGCTGGTGGGACGGCACTCTCGGTTCGACGGTCACCCTCCGGTTCGCCGGTACGAAGAAGATCCAGGGGTACGAGGGCTATCTGTTCACCGGTTCCGTGCCGGCGACCAAGACCGGCACCCGGATGGTGCCGGGGCGCCTGGTCGGCCTGCCGGACCGGGGGCAGGTGCTGGGTGAGGAGTGGTACGCCAACCACGGCATCGAGCTGGTGGTGGACAAGCGCACCGGGCGCATCGTGAACGCGATGATCGGCCCGCGCAAGACGGTGCGCGCGCCGGGCTCGAAGAAGGACTCCATGGTGCTGCTGGACAGCCGGCGGATGGAGTTCACCGAGGAGACGCAGCGGGCCCAGGTGACCCTGGCGGGCGCCGACAGCGACAAGCTGAAGCTGGTCGGCCAGACGCTGCCGATGGGCGGCGGGGCGGCCGGGCTGGTGCTGGCGGCGACCGGGCTGTTCTTCGTCGTCCGGGGCCGGCAGACACCGGCGTAGACGGCCAACTCGCTGTCGCGCCGCACATTGTGATGAGGCATCAGCCGGATTCGGTGCGGAAATTGTCACGCAGGTGAGTAGCCGCGTCGAACGGTGTGGCGAAAACTACCTACCCACCCCACGGCACGCACCATGTCGCACTCGGACGTTCCTCCAGGCACCGCACGGTCGAACCACACGTTCCACCCGCGCCCCCGAAACGAACCCTCGACACGAGTTGGAGCTCGGATGCCCCAGCACGTACCCCCCACCCTGCACGCCGTCCCACCCCTGCGGGCACTCCGCTCACCCGAGCCACCGGAGACCCACGAACCACCCTCACATCCGCGCAGAATCGTCTTCCTGTCCCGCCGCGACCTGGGCAACCCGGCCGCCGGCGGTTCGGAGCTGCTGGTCGACCGGCTGGCCGACGGGCTCACCACGCTCGGCCACCAGGTGACCCTGCTGTGCGGCGGACCCGCCGCGTACCGCAACTACCGGGTCGTCTCGGCGGGCGGTGACCTCGGGCACTTCCTGCGGGCTCCGAGCGCCTTCACCCGGCAGGTCGGCGGCTGCGACCTGCTGGTCGAGGTCTGCAACGGGCTGCCCTACCTCACTCCGCTGTGGCACCGGGGCCCCACCCTCTGCCTGGTCAACCACGTCCACACCGAGCTGTGGGGGATGCGCTTCCCCGGCCCCGCCGCCGGGATCGGACGCCGCCTCGAACACTGGGCGCTGTCCGCGGCCCAGCGCGACAACCTGCTGGTCGCGGTCTCGGCGTCCACCGCGAACGCGCTCGGCGAGCTGGGCGTGGACCGCGACCGGATCCGGGTGGTGCACAACGGGGTCGAGGACCCCGGGGTGCCCGCCCCGCGCTCGGCCGAGCCGGTGTTCCTCGCGATGGGCAGGCTCGTCGAGTACAAGCGGATCGATCTGCTGCTGCGGCTGTGGGAGCGGGTGCGCCCGGTGACCGGCGGCAGGCTGGTCATCGTCGGCGACGGCCCCGAACGCGGGCGGCTGGAGGCCATGGCCGGCCCCGGCGTGGTCTTCAAGGGGTACGTCTCGGAGGCCGAGAAGCACCAACTGCTGTGCGAATCATGGCTGTTGCTGCATCCGTCGGCCGTCGAGGGCTGGGGCCTGGTGGTCACCGAGGCGGCGACCCGGGCGACCCCCTCGATCGGTTTCGACGTCCCCGGACTGCGCGACTCGATCGAGGACGGGGTGACCGGGGTGCTGGCGCGCGGCGAGAGCTCGTTCGCCGCCGCCTGGTGCGCGCTCTCGCTCAGCAGGGAGCGCCGCGAGACGATGGGCCGGGCCGCCGCCGCCCGTGCGGAGGCCTACCGCTGGTCCAGTACGGTCGCCCAGTTCCGCGCGGTGGCGGCCGAGGCGGCGGCCCGGCACGCGGGGCCGCCGGCCCCGCGCCCGACGGCGCTGAGATCCGCGCCCGCGCCCGCCGTGACCGCAGAGGCGGCCACCCTGCGATGAGGAGCGCTCGCCCCACCCCGCTCAGGGACCCCTCCTTCCGCCGGTCCGCCGCCCTCTTCCGGGCCTTCCTCCGCGAGCAGCAGGACCCCGATCACTGCTACTCGCTGCTGGCCAGGGACGCCGTCAACCAGGTCCAGCGGTACGTCCCGCTGGAGGGCCGGGTGGTGGTCGACATCGGCGGCGGCAGCGGCCACTTCGCCGAGGAGTTCCGGCGGCGCGGCGCGGAGTGCTTCCTGTTCGAACCGGACCGCGCGGAGCTGACGCCCGACGGGGGCAAGCCGCCGGAGGGCGCGGTGCTGGCGGACGGCTATCTGCTGCCGCTGGCCGACGGCGTCGCCGACGTCTGCTTCTCGTCCAACGTGCTGGAGCACGTCGACGACCCGCAGACGTTCCTGAGCGAGATGGTGCGGGTGACCCGTCCCGGCGGGCTGATCTACGTCTCGTTCACCAACTGGTACTCGCCCTGGGGCGGCCACGAGTGGGCACCCTGGCACTACCTGGGCGCCGAGCGGGGCCGCCGCCGCTACGAGCGGCGCACCGGCAGGCCCGCCAAGCACACGGTGGGCGAGAACCTCTTCCGGGTCCACATCGGTACGACGCTGCGCCAGGTCAGGGCGCGCGGCGATGTCTCCGTGGTGTCGGCGCGGGCCCGTTACTGGCCGCTGCTGCCGTCCCTTGCCCCCAAGGTTCCGGTGCTGCGCGAGTTCACCACCTGGAACCTCCTCCTCATTCTCCGGCGGTGCCCATGACCAGTACCCTCCCGGCTCCGCCCCACCCGCCGTCGCACGCCGCGCCACCACCGGGCGGCCCCCGGCGGGGCGACGACGACGGCCCCAGGTCGCGGCGCTGGCTGTTCGGGTTCTGGGGCGCGGTCCTGGTGGCGTTCCTGGCGGTGGCGCCGGGGCGGATGACCTTCGAGACGAAGCTCGGGGTGGTGGCGGACCCCTTCAAGTTCCTCGGTGACCTGGGCGAGTTGTGGCACTCGCGGGCCGGGTTCGGCGGGATCTTCGACCAGTACGTGGGCTACGCCTTCCCGATGCTGCCGTACTACGCGCTGACCGACCTGGTACAGCTGCCGGTGTGGCTGGCCGAGCGGCTGTGGCTGTCGCTGGTGGTGACGGTCGCGTTCTGGGGCGCGCTGCGGCTCGCGGAGCGGCTGGACCTCGGTACGTCGCGGGCCAGGCTGCTGGGCGCGGCCGTGTACGCGCTGTGGCCGACGTACACCATCGTGATCGGCTCGACGTCGGCGGCGGCGCTGCCCGGCGCCCTGCTCCCGTGGGTCCTCCTCCCGCTCACCAACAACCGCCTGAGCGCCCGGAGTTCGGCGCTGCGCTCGGCCCTCCTGATCCCCTTCATGGGCGGGGTGAACGCGGCGTCCACGCTCGCCGCCCTGCTGCCCGTCGGCCTCTACCTGCTCAGCCGCCCGGCCGGACCCCGGCGCCGCACCCAGATCCTCTGGTGGGTGCCCGGGGTGCTGCTGGCGACCCTGTGGTGGGTGGTGCCGCTGCTGCTGCTGGGCATCCACGGCGAGAACTTCATGCCGTACGTGGAACAGTCGCAGACCACCACCGGCACCATGTCCGCCACCGAGCTGCTGCGCGGCGCCGGCAACTGGACGGCCTATCTGCACTTCGGCGACGCCTGGCTGCCGGCGGGCTGGACGGTCGCGGCCTCGGTGCTCGCGATCCTCGGCTCGGCCTGTGCGGCGGCCCTCGGTCTCGCCGGGCTGGCCCGTCGCGACGTGCCGGAGCGGCGCTGGCTGCTGCTCGTGGTGGTCTCGGTCGTGCTGGTCACCCTCGCCGGGTACGGGGGCGCGCTCGGCGCGCTGTTCCCGGGCACCGTGCAGGACTGGCTGGACGGCTGGCTGGTCCCGTTCCGCAACATCTACAAGTTCCAGGCGGGTCTGGCGCTCGTGCTGGTCCTCGGGCTGGTGCACGTGGTGTCGGTGGCCGCCGAGCGGCGCGGCACCCGGCGGGTGCCCGGCCGCCGGTACGCGCCCGCGCTCGCGGCCCTGCTGGTGCTGCCCGGCCTGCTGCTGCCGTACGTGAACGGCAGCATCCTCCAGCCCGGCGCCTTCAAGGCGCTGCCCACCCACTGGGAGCAGACGGCCGACTGGCTGAGGAAGAACTCCGCCGAGAGCCGCGCCCTGGTCGTCCCGGCGACCGCGCACGGCATCCAGACCTGGGGCTCGACCATCGACCAGCCGCTGGACGTGCTCGCCGAGTCCCCCTGGGCGCAGCGCGACTTCGTCCCCTTCGGCACCCCGGGCAACCGGCGTGCGCTGGACGCGGTCGAGCAGGCCCTGATGTCCGGCGGCGAGGTCCCGGGCCTGTCGGACTACCTGGGGCGCGCGGGACTGCACTACGTGGTGGTGCGCAACGACCTCGACCCGGACCAGATCGGCTACGTACCCCCGCAGACGGTGAAGCGGACGCTGGAGTTCTCGGGCTACCGGCGGGTCACCGGTTTTGGTCCCGTGCTGACCGGCGGCCGGATCCCGGACGACACCCCGGTGCAGGTCGAGGGCCTGTACCCGCGGCAGCAGGCGGTCGAGGTGTACGAGCCGCCGGCCGCGGCGAAGGCGCCGGGGCGGGCCGGGCTGAAGCCGGTCGCGGACACCGCCGTGGTGAGCGGCGGCCCCGAGTCGCTGCTCCAGCTGTCGGCCGACCCCTCGATGCGCAACCGGCCCGCGGTCCTCGCCGGGGACAACTCCCCCGGTCTGGGCTCCCCCGCGGTGCGGGCGGCGGGCGACGGGCTGCGCCGGGCGGACACCCGGTTCGGCCTGGTCAACACCAACACCTCGTACACGTACACCGCGACCGAGCGGAATCTGCCGGGGAGTGTGCAGGATCCCGGCCGGGAGCCGCGCCAGATCCTGCCGACGCAGGGGGCGCAGCACCAGACCACGGCGGTGCTCCGGGGCGCGAAGTCGGTGACGGCGTCCAGCAGCGGGAACTGGCTGTTCCACCTCCCGCAGTACGACCCGGTGAACGCCTTCGACGGCAACCCGGACACCGCGTGGGCCGAGGGCAGTCCGGCGAAACCGGCCGGACAGTGGCTGCGCATCGACTTCACGGCCCGGGTGGACGTCCCGTCCTCGCTGCGGGTGACTCCGCTGCCCTCGGACGGCGTGCGGGCCGCGCCGACCGTCGTACGGGTGGACACCGACCGGGGCAGCGAGACCAGCCCGCTCCAGCCCAACGGCCAGCCGCAGAGCATCAAGGCCCCCGCGGGTGCGGCGAGTTGGCTGCGCATCACCATCGAGGAGGCCCAGCAGGGCCGCCCCGGACTGATGGGCGCGGGCTTCACCGCGGTGGACGTCCCCGGCGTACAGGTGACGAAGCTGCTGGCGCTGCCGGAGGACTCCGCCACCCGGACCGACCCGGGCCAGGACGCCGACGTGGTGTCCCTGCACCGGGGCAGCGACCCGGGCGGACTGTCGCCGGTGTCGGCGGAGGTGGGGCTGCACCGGCAGTTCACCATCCGCCAGGACGGCGCGTACTCGCTGCGGGCGACGGCGCTGCCGGTTCCCGGGGAGGCGCTCGACCAGCTCCTCTACAGCCAGGCCCCCGATCAGCGGCGCCAGTTGACGGCGACCGCCGACTCGACGGCGAAGCTGGGCTCCTCGCTGAGCCCGCGCAACCTCGTCGACGGCGACCTCACCACCTCGTGGATCTCCGGCAACAAGTCGGTGCTGCACCTGCGCTGGCCCGAGAAGCGACCGGTGGGCGAGATCGTGTTCGCGGCGGCGGGCGGCCTGTCCACCCGTCCCGAGCAGGTCGAGATCGGCTCGCCGGACGGGGCGGCGACGGCGTCCGTGGACCAGAACGGGCTCGCCCGCTTCGAACCGATCACCACCGACCGGCTGGACATCACCATCACCAAGGTGGCGCCGCTGACCATCCACAACCCGATCGCCGAGGGGGAGTTGCAGCTCCCGGTCGGCCTGAGCGAGGTCTACGTCCCCGCGCTCGACGACTACCGCGTCCCGCAGCCCAGCCCGGAGCGCACCTTCGCGCTGCCGTGCGGGCAGGGCCCGATCCTGTCCATCGACGGCACCCTGCACGCGACGAGCGCCCGCGGCAGCGTCCGGGACCTCACCGAGCGCCGCCCGATCGAGGTGTCGCTGTGCGCGGGCGAGCAGGCCGGCGGCACCGCCCAGCTGTCGCCCGGCACGCACCGGGTGGAGGCGGGCGACGTGGGGCCGCTGGCGATCACCGACATCACCCTGCGCCGCGACGGCTCCACGCCCGCGCCCGAACCGTCCACCGCCGTGCGCGACCTGGACCTCGGCGACTGGTCGGGCGACTCCCGCACGGCCACGGTGGGCGCGGGCCAGGCCTCGTACCTCCAGATGTACGAGAACGAGAACTCCGGCTGGCGCGCCACCCTCAACGGCAAGGACCTCGCCCCGGTGCGGCTCGACGGCTGGCAGCAGGGCTGGCTGGTCCCGGAGGGCGCGGGCGGCACGGTCCGCCTGGAGTTCGAGCCCGCCCGCTGGTACCTGGGCGGACTGATCGGCGGCGGCGTGGCACTGCTGGCCCTGATCGGGCTGGTGGTGTGGACGCGCAGGGACCCGGTGCCGGACGCCCCGGCACCGACGGCCCCGGCACCCGGGCCGGTGCTGGGCCTCGCGGCGCTGACCGTGGTCATGGTGCTGGTGGCCGGGCCGCTGGCGCTGCTGGTCCCGGCACTGGCGGCGGTCGCCCACTTCCGGCCCACCCTGCTGCCACCGATCGCGCTGGTGGCGATGGCGGGGGCGGGGATCACGGCGGCGTGGGGCGCGGGCATGCCGGTGTCGTCGGAGACCGGCGCCTTCGGCCCCTTGGCCCAGGCCCTGGCGCTGACCGCGGTGGTGGCGGCGGTGGTGACGCTCGGAGACCGGTGGAGGAGGCGCGGGGCGTGAGGGGTCGGGGGGAGCGGGTGGCGGGCCCTGTGGGGGCGGGGGTGTGCGGGGCGGGGCCGGTGATGCGCCTCGCCCGCCCGTCCGGCCGGGCCGGGTCCGCGGCTGCCGCCGCGTGGCGCCGGCCACGGCACGCCGGGCGGGGTCGCGCCTGCGGCGGGCCTGTGCCCCTCCCGGCCCCTTCCCCGAACCGCTGGCCGCGGGGCCGGAGCTTCTCCCCGCGGGAGCGTCGTGGGTTGCGGGGGCCGGTTCCCCCCCCCCCGTGGGGGGGGGGGGGGCAGGGCGGGCGGGCCCCAAAAACCCCCGGGCCCCCCCCCCCCCCCCGGGGGGCCCCCCCCCCGGGG
>NZ_JBIAMU010000006.1:0-318734 GCF_042874215.1 Streptomyces sp. NPDC004111 | reverse complement strand
CCCGCCCCCGCCCCCGCCGGGGGGGGGGGGGGGGCGGCGCGCCCCCGGGGGGGGGGCGGGGGGGGGGGGCGCGCGCCCCCCCCCCCCGGGGGGGGGGGGGGGCCCCCCCCCCCCGCGGCCACATACAACCCGCGGACACGCACCCGCCACAGGAGGGCCCGCCACCCGGGGCCCGGGGCAGCGCCCCGGTTTCGGGAAGGGGCGGGGAGGGGCATCGCGCCGCAGGCAGCCCCAACCACCCACCGGCCCGCACCCCGCCGCCGCCCGCCACCCGCCGGCACCCCGGCTCACCCCGCCGGCGCCGGGCACCGTCGGTGCACCAGGCACCCCTGGTGCACCCGCCGCTCCCCGTGCACCCGGCCCCGCCCGCAACGCCCCACACCCACTCCGCCCCGAGGGAGCTCGGACCCCATGACCACCACGCACACCGGCAACACCCGCGGCGCCCGGCCCTCCCCCGCCACCACACCCTTCTCCGTCGTCGACGAGATCACCCGGCACTGCCTCGACCCCCACGAGCCCGAGACCGTGCACATCGAGGTGCACCTCCCCGCCGCCCCGGACCCCGCCCGTCTCCGTGCCGCCTTCCTGGAGGCGCTCCGGCGCCACCCCCGCATCCTGATGCGCGAGGCCCCCGGCCCCTGGTACCGGCGCCGGTACACCTGGGAGCTGACGTCCGGGCCCGACACCGATGCCGTCGTGACGTTCCGGGACCCCACTCCCGACGCCCTCCCCGAGGCCCGCGCCCGCGCCCTCGCCCAGGCGCCGCCCCTCTCGCTCTCCCCGCCGATCCGGCTGGAGGTCATCGGTGACGTCCTCGTGCTGGTGATCAACCACACCGCTCTCGACGGCCCCGCCTGTCTGCGCATCCTGGCCACCGCCGCCGAGATCTACGGGGGCCGGGACAACTCCCCCGCGACCTCCGCCGCCCCGCCGCGCCCCGACGCGCACCCCCGGCAGCCACCCCCGTCGCCGGGGTTCGCGCCGGTCGCCCGGGTGGCGTCCGGCACTCCGCAGGCCGACGGCGACGGCAACGGCATCCTGGTCGCCGACCTCCCGGTGCCGCGCCGCCCGCGGGACGCCCCGTACACCGTCAACGACCAGCTCATGGTGGCCACCGCGCGCATGATCGCCGACTGGAACCGCGAGCGGGGCGGGCCGCCCCGGCCCTTCCGGATCACCATGCCGGTGGACGACCGGCCGCGCGGCACGGACATGCCGATCGGCAACGGCACCCGGCTCGTCGAAGTCCCCTACTCCGTGGCGGAACTGACCGGCGACGACACCGAGACGCTGCTGCGCCGCACGGCCGAGCGCACCCGCGCGCTCAAGGCCCTCTCCCGCCCCCAACTGGGCCACGGCGCACGGCTGCTGACCGCGCCCGTCGTCCCCGTCGCCGTACGTGCCGCGCTCACCCGGCAGATCCGCCGGGCCCTCGCCCCGTGGACGTCGACGACGCTGCTCAGCAACATCGGGCGGGTGCCCTACCCGCTGGACTTCGGCGACGGGGTGGGGCGGGCGAGCGCGGTGTGGTTCTCCGCGCCCGCCCGGATGCCGCGCGGCCTGACCGTCACCACCGCCAGCACCAACGGGCGGCTGCACCTCGCACTGCGCTGGTCGGGTGCCCTCCTCGGCCCCGAGGACGGCGTGCACCTGCGCGAACTCTTCGAGAAGCACCTCAACTCCACAGCCGAGAAGGGTCGTTCCTCATGAAGGCCACGGCCGACGACACCGTCGACGACTCCCGTACCGACGGCACGACCGACCGCACCGGCACGCCGGACGCGCCTCCCGGGCCCGCCCGCCCCGCCCGCCTGCGCGACTTCTACGAGAACCCGGCGGTCCCGGTGGCCTCCGGCGACGCCCGCAGCCTGCGCCAGGCACGGATGCTGGCCGCCGCGCTGGCCGGCACCCCCGGCGCCACCGTCCTCGACATCGGCTGCGGCGACGGCAGGGCGGCCGTCACCGCGGCCCCGTTCCTCACCGGGCACCGCGTCGTGGGCGTGGACTGGTCGCAGGACGCGCTGCGCCGGGCCGCCGCCTCCTTCGCCGCCGCGCCCGGCGAGCTGCGCGCGGTACGGGGCGAACTCACCGACGGGGGGCTGCCGTTCGCGGACGGTGCCGCCGACGCGGTCCTGTTCAGCGAGGTCGTCGAGCACCTGGTCGACCCGGACAGCGCGCTGGACGAGATCCGCCGGGTGCTCGCTCCCGGCGGCCACCTGATGCTCTCCACCCCCAATCTGGCCGCCTGGTACAACCGGGCCCTGCTCCTGGCCGGGGTGCAGCCGGTCTTCTCCGAGGTGAGCCTGCGCGGCATCCACGGCCGCCCCGGCCGCGAGGTCGTCGGGCACCTGCGGCTGTACACGGCGCGCGCCCTCCGCGAGTTCCTGACGGCGTCGGGCTTCGACGTCGTACGCGTCGCGGGCGCGCCCTTCCACGGGGTTCCGCGCCCGCTGCGCGGGCTCGACCGGCTCGCCTGCGCCGCGCCGTCCGCCGCCTCGATCCTGCTGGTGCACGCCCGCCGACGGCGGGAGGCCGGCTCCCGGGCGTCCGACGGCTCCCGGAGCGCGTGATGTGGTGGGGCGTGGTGGCCGCGCTGTTCGCGAACGTCCTCTACAGCGGCGGTTTCGTCCTGGAGAAGCGGGCCCTGACGAGTCTGCCGGGACTGGACATCAGGCGCCCGGCCCGCGCGGTGCGGCTGCTGCTGGGCAGCCCGCTGTGGATCGGCGGTTCGCTCGCCCTCTCGGGCGGGTTCGTGGCACAGCTCGTGGTCTACCGCACGCTCCCGATGACCGTCGCCCAGGCCCTGTTCATCTCCGGTCTCGTCCTGTTGCTGCTGTTCTCCTCCCGGGCGCTCGGCGAACGCACCTCGGGCCGCGAACGCGTGGCCATGGCGGCGATCGTGGCGGCCCTCCTGATGGTCGTGCTCTCCCTCGGCGACGGCTCGGAGTCCATCGGCACCTACTCGCCGCCCGCGCTGATCCTGCTGCTCAGCGGGCTGTCGCTCGGCGCGGGCATGTGGGTGTACGTCACCGCCGACCGCCGGGACGCCCGCCGGGGAGCGGCCGTCGAAGGGGCGGGCGGCGGCGACCCGCCCGACCGTCCCTCCAGCGGGGTTCCCTACGGAGTGGCCGTGGGGCTGGTGTACGGAGTCAGCTCACTCGCCATCAAGGGGGTCTCCGCGCTCTTCGACGCGCACGACCTGCCGGGCACCCTCGCCGCCGTGCTGTCCTCCCCGTACCCCTATCTCCTGCTGGTCACCGGCGCGACCGGTCTGGTCCTCTCGCAGACGGCGCTGCAGCGCTGCCGCGCCTCCCTCGTGGTGCCCGTCTGCACCACCACGTCCTGTCTGTACACCGCCACCCTCGGCAGCGTCGCGTTCGGCGAGTCGCTGCCGGGTGACCCGCTGCACCTCACCCTCCGGGTGGTGGGCGCGGTGCTCGCGGTCGCCGTACTGCTCGCCCTGCCCGCCACCACCCGGCAGCCCACCCCCGAGAAGGAACCGATCCATGAACCCCACTGACCCGCTCCTGCGCATCCTGGCCTGCCCGCTGGACAAGGGCCCACTCACCCTGCACCCGGCGGAGGACATCCTCTACAACCCCCGGCTGCACCGCGCCTATCCGATCGTCGACGGCATCCCGCAGCTCCTCCCGTCCTCCGGCGAACAGGTGGACGAGTCGGAGCACCAGCGCCTGACCGCACGCCCGTAGTGGCCGATCCGCACCACGCGCCCACCCCAACTCCACTGCCACAATGAGCACATGGTCACTGGAGGCAGGGTCGCGGTCGTCGGCGGGTCCATCGCGGGCTGTGCGGCGGCACTCGCCGCGCACCGGGGCGGCGCCGGGGAGATCACCGTGTACGAGCGCACCGGCGGCCATCTGGCCGACCGGGGCGTCGGGGTGGCGATGCACGACGCCAGGTACGCGGAGCTGGCGGCGGCCGGTTTCGTGGACGCGGACATGCCGTGGGTGCAGCTGACCAACCGTCAGTGGTACGTGCGGGACGACTCGGCGCCCTCGCCGCTGGGCCGCAGGCTCGCCGGGACGCCGTTCCCGTTCCGTTCCTACAACTGGGGTCCGCTCTGGCGGGAGCTGCGGGCCCGGGTCCCGGCCTCGGTGGACTTCCGGGCCGGCACGGCGGCCAAGCAGCTCCGGCTCATCACCCGGGGTGTCGAACTGGACGGCGAGGTCTACGACTTCGCGGTCGGCGCGGACGGCTACCGCTCCCTGGTCCGTACGGTCGCCTGTCCGGCCACCGTCCCCGTGTACGCCGGCTATCTGGCCTGGCGGGGCGCCTATCCGGAGTCGGACCTGCCGGACGCGCACCTGTGGCCCACCGACAGTTGTGCCTACGTGGTGTTCGACGGCGGCCACATCGTCATCTACCGCATCCCCGACGCCGCGGGCGGCCACCGCGTCAACTGGGTCTTCTACACCGCCCCGCCTGCCGGGTACACACTCCCGGCGGACGAGCAGCGCGCCCTCACCCCGGCGCTCGCCGCCCACCTCGACTCGCTGACCCGGGACCGGCTCCCGCCGTTCTTCACCGCGCTGATCGAGGCGACACCGCCCGGCGAGCGCTTCGTGCAGCCGCTGTACGACTTCACCGCCCCGCACTACGCCACCGACCGGCTGGCACTGGTGGGCGACGCCGCGACGGTGGCCAGGCCGCACACCGGCGCGGGCGCGGTCAAGGCGCTCCAGGACGCCGCCGCCCTGCGAACGGCGCTGTCCGCCTCCCCCACCTTCGCCGCCGCGCTCGCCGCCTACACCGAGACCCGCGCCCCGGCGGGCCGCACTCTGGTGGACCTCGGGCGCTCCCTGGGCCGGGCGATGGTGCAGGCCACTCCCGCCTGGGACGCCATGACGGAGGGCGAACTGACCGCGTGGTGGCGGACGGCGGACGGCTCCGGCGCGTTCGGCGGCAGCGAACTGGGCCGCCGCGCCTGACCGCACCCGGTCGCCCCCGGAAAACCGGGATTCCGCACCAAGCGCACCCGCACCGCGCACGGTACGACGGCGAGCGCCGGCCCTGGGCGGGGACGGCGCTCGCCGTTGCGCTGCCCGGTCCTCAGCAGGCGGGCACGGTGTTCGTCTCGCTGTAGACGTCGCTGTCCTTCATCCAGCCGCGCTTGCCGTTGTCGGCGGTGGTCAGCAGCCAGCGGTTGGGGTGCGGGCCGCCGCCGCCCGTGGGATCGGCCTCCAGGCGGCAGTCGAACCAGGACGGGTTGCTGTTCATGTAGCCGACGACGGTGACGCTGTCGGCCGCCCAGACCGCCGCGCCGCGCTTGTTGTCACACCACCACTTGCCGCCGCTCGCCCAGCAGGGCGCCGCCGCGGTCTTCTGGGGGGCGACGGCGGGCGCGGCGGCCTGGGCCGCGGTGCCGATGCCGGTGGCCGCGAGGACCAGTCCGGCGCTGAGGGTCGCGGCGGCGACGCGCATGCGGTGACTCATCACGCTGCTCCTTCTGATGACCCGGCAGCCGCACAGGGGCGTGTGCCGGTAGGGAGTTCCTACCGACGACACTGCAACGGCTCGCGGCCCCCGTGCCCTGTTTCCCGGTTGCCCGTGAGCAGGGGCAACGCCGCGCCGCACCGGGAAACACCCTCCGGCTGCGCCCCGGCGGCGCGGGCCTCGGCGCGGCGCGGGCCTCAGCGCGGCGCGACGACCGAACGCGCCGCCGAGAAGTCGCCCCACTTGCCGTCCGGCAGCTTCGCCCGCAGCTTGACGCTGTAGCGGGTGCCGGGCGGATCGGTGACGGTGAAGCTGTACGTGGCGGGACCGGCCGGCGGGGCGGCGCCCCAGACGACGGTGGTGGCGAACTTCCCGTTCAGGTACAGCTCGTACTCCTTCACCTCGCCGCCGGTGCGGGGCTGGGTCCAGCGCAGCAGCACCGTGCGCTCGCCGGAGCCCGAGGTGCGGGCCGTCGCGGTGAGGCCGGTGGGGGCGGTGGACGGGCCCTGTCCGGGGCCTGCCGCGGTCTTCAGGTCGAGGGAGTTGCTGTCCTTGGAGGAGTTCTCGGCGGCGTCCCGCGCCCGCACCGTGAAGGTGTACACGGTGCCCGGCCGCAGTCCGCCGACCCGGGTGCCGGTCTCGGTGCCGGGCACGCTGTGGATGCGGGAGTTCTCCTGGTAGACGTCGTACGCGGTGACGCCGCCGCCCGCGTCGGTGGCCCGCCCCCAGCTCAGGGCGACCGAGCCGGTTCCGGTGGCCCTGCCGCGCAGTGCGGTGGGCGCGGTCGGCGGCTCGCGGTCGTCGGGGGCGGCGGCCGGGGTCCTGGCCGCGACGGCGGCGCTCGGTGCGGAGAGGTTGCCCGCGCGGTCACGGGCCCGGACGGTGAAGGAGTAGGCCTTCGCCGGGGCGAGCCGGTCCACGTCGACCATGGTGTCCGGGGCGGCGACCGACTTGACCTTCGCCCCCTTCTCGTACACCTCGTAGCCCGCCACGCCCGTGTCGTCCGAAGAGGGGCTCCACATGACGTGGACGGAGGTGGCGCTGCCCGCCTGGGCGGTGACGCCGCCGGGCGTGGCGGGTGCGGTGCGGTCGAGCGGGGGCTGCGCCTTGGCGCCGCTGCACGCGGTGGTCGCGAGGAGCAGGGCGCCGCAGGCCAGCACGGCGTACACGGTGGGGCGTTGCACGACTGGACCTCTCATCCGTGGGGGAAGGAAGGAGAGCAATGGTCCAGACCTGTATGCCATGGACGCCCGCCGCGGACAAGAGGCGGGAGCAGGGGAAAGAGCCGGGCCGGGCCGGGGCGGCGGCGACCGCACCGGGCCCCCGCACCGGTGGCCGCCGCCCCGGTCAGCCGGCCGCGCGGTCCGCCAGCCAGTCCAGGGCCGCGGCACCGCCGCCGAGGACGGAGATGTGCCCGTCGGCCGGGCTGAGCCGCAGTTCCGCGGTGGGGCAGTGGTCCGCGAGCCACCGGCCGTGCGCGCCGGGCACGACCCGGTCCTGGCCGCCGTGCAGCAGCAGGACCGGTGCGACGACCTCCGCGGGATCGAACCCCCACGGGTTCACGTACGCCAGGTCGTCGGCGATCAGCCCGCCGGGGCCGGACTCCACGGCCGGGCCGACGACGTCGGCGAACCAGGCCCACTCCCCGGCCAGTGCCGCGTGGTCGGCCGGGGTGAACATCTGCGGGTCGTACACGGCGGACGCCTCGTGGGCCTCCTTGGCGGCACGCCCCTCGGCGGCGGCGCACAGTGACGCCACACCCGAGTCCGACATTCCGGCGAACCAGTCGAGACCCTCGGCCGCGAACGGCGCCGGTCCGGCCACGGACGCCGCTGCGGACACCCGCTCGGGCAGCAGCGCGGCGCACGCCAGCGCGTGCGGGCCGCCGCCGGAGTGCCCGAGGACCGCGAACCGGTCGATGCCCAGGGCGTCGGCGAGCGCGGCGACGTCGGCGGCGGCCGACGCCACGTCCCGGCCGGGAAGGGGGGTGGAGCCGCCGTATCCGGGCCGGTCGTAGGACACCCAGCGGACGCCGCGGCGGGCGGCGGCCGGGGCGAGGGGCAGGGGCGGCGCGCCGATGTTGGGGGTGCCGTGGTGCCAGAGGACCACCGGGCCCGCACCGGAGGGGTCGGGTCCGGTGTCGTAGACGTGCAGCCTCCGGCCGTCGCCCAGTTCCAGATCGGTCTCCCGCATGCCGCCTCCCGACGCCTCCGCCGCCCGGCAGTTCGCCGGATGGCACGAACCTATCGGTCGCCCATCATGGCCTAATCTCGAACAGCTCATCGAACGCGTTCGCCCGAACGTGGAGCGCGGGGCGTACGCCCCTCCTGGCGCTCACTCCAACCGGCCACCCCCGCCCCAAGGGGCGAACACCCGTGTGAGCAGCGGGTCCTGCCCGCACCGCGACCATCCCTGACGAGCGGAAACGTCAACGGGGCCGGACCGCTCCGGCCCCAACCGCCCGCCGGGCCACGGCAGTCCACCGGTGTCCCCGAGCGGCTTCCCGTCGTGGTAAACCTGGTCCGACGACTCCCACGACCGGGAACGTTTGTTCCGCCACGTTTACGGACATCCTTGTGAGCGGGTGTCGACAGCGGCGTGATGCGCCACCTTGGCCTGCCCCCAACAGGCCCTGGTACAGGCGCGATTGTGGTCTATTCGGCCACGGGGACGGTGGTTGTGCGGCCCAGGGGCGACTGCATGGCCTACGCGCGGGAGCACCGCTGCGGGCGCCCTTGACCGGCCGGACCCGCCGCACCGCCCAGCCGTCGTACGGCCCGCCGAAGCCGGGACCCGCGCGGAACACCGCGGGGAGCTGATCATGCAGGTCCTGGGGAATTGCACGACCGGTGACACAGGGAGTCGGGAACGATGCAACGAGACAGGACCAGCGGAGAACTCGCGCGCACCATAGGGGCGAACGTCCGTCACCACGCCGAGGACTACGCGCGTCGCGAGGCGGCCGGGGCGGCCCGGCTGGCCGCGCTCACCGAGGGCTCCGCACCGCGGGCGGACGACACGGCGATCACGCTGCCCGGGGCGCTGGCCACGGACCCCAGGGAGTTCCCCCCGCCCAATGAACAGGGCGCCCGTCGGCTACGGGAACTGGACGAGGAACTGGCCCTCGTCGGAAAGGCGTTCCCCGCCCTGGAGACCGACATCAAGGTCTGCAGGCTGGTCGGCGAGATGCTGGAGCGTGCCTGGCGCGCGCGGGCGGAGAGCCTGACGTCCCCGGAGCCCGGGGACGGCCCGTCGTACCCGGCGGCCGAACCGGAACAGGACGCGCCGTGCGGGTGCCTCTTCTGCTCGCGGCTGCCGAAGCCACCGGCCCGCCGGATCGCCGACTACGCCTTCCGCCGGAGCGACGGGCCGCCGCTCGCCGTGAAGATCTGGCCCTACCGGCAGGAGCTCGACTGCGTCCTGACCGGCGGCTGGGTGTGGAACCGGGCGCTCCAGGACGCCGACACCGGCCTCGACCTGAGGTTCCGGTACGAGGACGACATCCTGACCTTCCCCGAGTACAAGCGCACCGGGATGACCCTGGACATGCAGGGCGCCACCCGGGCCGTGCGCGAGGGCCTCGCCGAGAACTTCGACATCACCGGGGCCCGCGCCCTGATCAGCGGGATCTTCATCAACTACAAGCGGGCGGTGGACGAGTACTGGATAGGGCTGCACCGGCAGGGCAAGGTCGTGCTGCCGCAGTCCACCCCGCTGGACCGGGCCAACTACACCATGCTCCAGACGATGGACTGCCTGTGGTGGCACGTGTCTCCCGACGACCAGCTGTGGCTGGAGGAGAACCTCGCCATCCTGGTCATGTCCCGGCTGGTGGACGACATGGTGGACGTCCGCGCCGACGCGGTCACCGGGGAGATCAACAACTTCTGGCTGTCGGCGATGCCCGCCCACGACAAGACCATGCTGGCCACCAGCGTCATCGCGCTGATCAAGTACGCGTGCATGCCGGAGTCGCGGGGCGTCCTGTGGAACCTCAACCTGGTGGGCGCCACGGCCGTCTGGATGGGACTGAACGGCCGGCACGCCCTGTGGTTCGACGGCATCACCGACGGGCTGCCCCCGGTCGAGGACTGCCTGCTGTGCCGCCTCCAGCCCAACCCCTGCACCGGCCTGGTCACCACGGGCGTCACCCTGCGCACCGGACCCCGGGCCACCGTGAGCGAACTGGGCGAGCGCGCCCGGGAGCTGTCCGAGCGCTGCCGCAGCCAGTACCCCCAGGTCTGGGAGCTGTTCCACTCAGAACTCGCCGGCTTCGAGGCACTGCACGGCGAGTGGCTCGGGGACACCGACACCACCTGGGAGATCCTGCGCCGGACCTATGTCGCGGCGCTCGCGGCGGCGTCGGGCGATGCGGACATCGACGCGATACAGCGCGACTCGGGCAGTGTCGGCGCGGACTTCTGGCACACCCTGAACCTGGGCGGCGCCCCCGGCTGGCGGGAGAACACGGTGCTGCTGGTCTACCTGTTCGGGGCCGCGCACCCGCACTTCCTGTGGAACTGCCTGGGTCACGAGCCGACGGCGCTGGACGGCGACTGGCTGGACGGCTGACCGGGCCGACGGCGCCGGGCGGAGGTGCTGCCTCCGCCCGGCGCCGGGACGGCTCGGCTCGGCTGCCGAAGTGCGGCCGGGGAGGCTCAGCTGCTGAAGAAGTCGCTCACCCTGTCCGCGAACTGCTGCGCGCTCCGCTCGTGGATGCGGTGGCCGCCGGGCAGGGTGACCTGGGTGCAGTCCGGGATGCGGTCGGCCATCTCCGGCAGGCGGGACTGGTCCATCTCACTGTCCGGGCCGCCCGTGACGAGCAGGGTCGGGGCGACGATGTCGCCGAGCCGCTCCAGCCAGTCCGGCGGCGGGTCGGCGAGCTGCGCCTGGATCTCCGGGATCGCGTTCTCGTCGTAGTCGACTGGCCCGTCGGGCGGAAGTACGTCCTCCGCGTCGGCGAAGGGCGCCGGGGTCTCCTCCAGCACCAGCCGCTCCACCCGGTCCGGGTGGTCCTGCGCCAGGAGGTAGGCGACCACGCCGCCCATGCCGTGGCCGACCACCGCCGCGCGGTCGATCGTCGACTCCTCGATGAAGCCGAGCACGTCGTCCCGCATCTGTTCCAGCGCGTACTCGTCGGGCCAGTCGCTCTCGCCGTGGCCGCGCAGGTCGAGCGCGTACACCCGCCATTCCTCGCCGAGCGCCTGCCCGGCCTTCTCCCAGCTCGCGGCGGAACTGCCGATTCCGTGGAGCAGGATGACGGGGGCGCCGTGCTGGTCGCCCCAGGAGCGGTACGCCATGCGTACGTCGCCCACGTCGACGACGGAGTGATCTTCCATGACTCCGACGGTACAGGGGGTGCCCGCGTGCCAGGGTCGTCGGGTGAAGTCCGTGATGCGGGTACTGGGACTGATTGCTGCGGTCTCGGTACTGGTGGGGTGCGTAAGCGTGGATTCGGGCGGGATGGAGGGGGGTGGTGGGGCGCAGGGTTCCGCGGTGCCGTCCGCGCGCGGGGTGCCGTCCGTGTCGCGGCCGTCCCCGCGGGCCTCGCCCCGGGTCCCGTCCGCCGGGGCGGCGGACCTGGACGCGCCCGCGAAGAAGGACCTCGCGATGCGGCTGATCTCCAGCGCCGAGAACTCCACGCTGGACTGGCGCAGGCAGTACCGCTACATCGAGGACATCGGCGACGGCCGCGGCTACACCGCCGGAATCGTCGGCTTCTGCTCCGGCACCGGCGACATGCTGAAGGTGGTCGAGCGCTACACCGCCGCGCGCCCCGGCAACGTACTGGAGAGGTACCTGCCCGCCCTGCGCGCGGTGCGGGGCGGCGACTCGCACGCGGGACTGGAGGAGCCCTTCACCCGGGCGTGGCGCGTCGCGGCCGACACCGACCCCCTCTTCCGGGCCGCGCAGGACGTCCAGCGGGACCGGGAGTACTTCGATCCGGCGGTGGAGCAGGGGAAGGCGGACGGTCTCGGGGCGCTGGGGCAGTTCGTGTACTTCGACGCGTTCGTGATGCACGGATTCGGCGACGGCCCGAACTCCACCGGCTTCGCCACCCTGCGCGCCCGGACGCGCAAGGTGGCCGCCCCACCGTCCGCCGGGGGCGACGAGCGGGCCTATCTGGAGGCGTTCCTCGACGTACGGGCCGACTCGATGCGGCGGGAGCCGCTGCACGGGGACATCAGCCGGGTCGAAACGGCCCAGCGGGTGTTCCTGCGCGCGGGCAACCTCACGCTGCGCACACCCCTGCGATGGAAGGTTTACGGGGACACCTATCAGGTGGGCTGAGGGATCCGTTCCGGGTGCCCGCCCGTCGAAAGGTGGTCAGTGTCCGCTCCCCCGGTCCCGGAGGTCCCATGCGTCTCGCCCGCCGTGCTCAGCTCGCCGCCCGTTCCCTGCTCGGGCTCACCCTGGCCGCCGCGCCGGCCGTGGCCGGCACACCGGCCGGAGCCGCCGAAGCGGGCGACGCCCGGACGAGCGCGTCGGCGGGACTGCGGGACCCCGCGGCGAAGGAGATCGCGATGCGGCTGGTGTCCAGCGCGGAGAACTCCTCGCTGGAGTGGAAGAAGCAGTACCGCTACATCGAGGACATCGGCGACGGCCGCGGCTACACCGCCGGGATCATCGGGTTCTGCTCCGGCACCGGCGACATGCTGGAGCTGGTCGAGCGCTACAGCGCCACCGACCCCGGCAACGTACTGGAGAAGTACCTGCCCGCCCTGCGCGCGGTGAACGGGACCGACTCGCACCGGGGCCTCGGGGCCGGTTTCGAGCGGGACTGGCACAAGGCCGCGGCCGACCCCGGTTTCGAGCGGGCGCAGGACCACGAGCGCGACCGGGTGTACTTCGACCCCGCGGTGCGGCAGGCCCGGCAGGACGGCCTCGGGACGCTCGGGCAGTTCGTCTACTACGACGCGATGGTGATGCACGGGGCGGGCGGCCCGGACGGGTTCGACACCATCCGGGCGCAGGCGCTGCGCGCGGCGAGGTCACCGGCCGACGGCGGCGGCCAGGACGCCTATCTGCGCGCCTTCCTCGACGTGCGGGAGCGGACCATGAAGCGGGAGGCCGCGCACGAGGACACCAGCCGCATCGCCACCGCCCAGCGGGTGTTCGTGAACGAGGGGAACTTCGCGCTGCGTCCCCCGCTGGTGTGGAAGGTGTACGGGGACAGCTACCGGATCGACTGAGTCCGGGGCTCCATCGGCCCGTGCGGCGGTCCGCCGTGGTGCGGCCCGGCCTCGCGGTGCGCCACGGCCTCGCGGTGCGCCACGGCCTCGTGCCGCCCGACGACCTCGCAGTACGGCAGCGGCTCGCGGTAGTGCACCGGCTCGGGGTGCGCCACGGCGTCGCGGAGCGGCAGTACCGGGTCCGGGTGCACCACCGGCTCGTGCCGGGGCTCGGGCTCGTGGGACGGCAGCTCCTTCCGGGTCCGCACCGGCGACAGGAGCACGGGGAGGAAGGCGAGCGCCAGACAGCCCGCCCCCACCCACAGCGTGGTGCGGATCCCGACGAGCTCGCCCAGCAGGCCCGCGAGGGCGGAGCCGATGGCGAGGGAGCCGCTGAGCATGAAGCGGAAAGTGGCGTTCATGCGGCCGAGGAGCGGGGCGGGGGTGAGGCTCTGGCGCAGGCTCACCCCGAGGACGTTGTTCACCCCGATGTCGAAGGTGGTCAGCATCCAGCCGACCGCGGCGAGCGCGAGCAGCGGCCCGCGGTCGACCAGCGGCACGACGAGTGCGGCCGGGGCCAGGAAGAGGGCCGCCATTCCGATGCCGCGCCCGTGTCCGAGCCGGGCGGCGAGCGGGCGCGCGCACCGGGAGCCGAACAGGACCCCGAGGCCGCCCATCGCCCAGAACAGCCCCAACCACCCTGCGGAGAAACCGAGTTCGCGGGCGAACAGCAGCGGAAGCAGGGTGTTCACGAGCTGCGAGCCGAGGTTGCAGAGGGACGCGGTGAGGGCCAGGGCGCGCAGTTCCGGATGGTGCAGGACGTGCCGCAGCCCCTCCGCGATCTGGCTCCCCAGCGGTACCGGGCGGGCCGGACGGGCCGGGGCCGGCGACTCGCCGAGGGAGTACAGGCGGACCGCCGAGCCCAGATAGAGGAAGCCCGTGCTCAGCAGGGCGAACGGCGCGGTGAGCAGCGCCACCAGGCCGCCTCCGGCCCCGCGGCCCGCGACGTTGCCGACCGCCTGGACCCCGACCACCGCGGCGTTGGCCCCCAACAGCCCCGAGCGTCCGACGAGTCGGGGAATGATGCTCTGCGACCCCACGTCGAAGAAGACGGTGGCGCAGCCCTGGAGGAGGGCCACCGTGTACAGCTGTTCCAGCGTGAGCACCCCCAGCGCCCAGGCCGCCGGCACCGAGAAGAACAGCACGGAGCGGGTCAGGTCCGCCGCGATCAGTACGTTGCGGTGCCGCATCCGGTCCACCCAGGCCCCGGCGGGCAGCCCGATCAGCAGGAAGGCGAGGGTGCTCAGGGTGGCGAGCAGCCCGACCTCACCGGCCGTCGCGTCCAGGGAGGACACGGCGATCAGGGGCATGGCCACATATCCGATGTGGGTGCCGAGGTGGCTGAACGCGGTGGCGGTGAAGAGGGTCCGGAAACCCGCATGGTGCCACGGGCCGACGGGCCGGGGAGGTGTCTCAGACGGCATAAGTGGTACAGATGTTTCCGCAGACATGGGGGGTTCGGTGATGGGTCCCCGCAGGGTACTCCAAGGATTTAGCCACAGCTGAAATGACAACACGGCAAACGGTGGACGGCACCCTGAACATCGAGTTCACGGTGGAGGACGTGACGCGCACCAGATTCGCGCTGTCCCCGCTGTGGGAGGTGGTGGCCAGCGTCCGGGTGCTCAAGGGTGCCGACCGCCATGGCCTGCACCGCCGCTGGTCCACTCAGGTGAGACCGATACTGGAGACGGCGAAGCTGGACCTCGGGCCGCTGTTCGATCTGTTCGCCGTGCCGGCGTACGCGATTCCAGGCGTTCTGGTGCCGGCACCGACCACTCCCCAGCCCTCCCTTGAGGTGGAGCTGGCCGTGCTGCGCGCCACGCCGCCCGAGCGGCTGCGCACCCGGACGGCCGGGACGACCGAGGCGATGGCCGCACTCCAGGCCGATCCGGAGCGGCAGCTGGCCCGCCTCACGGACATCATCACGGCGTACTGGGAGGTGGCACTGGCCCCGTTCTGGCCGCGGCTCAGAGCGCTCCTGGAGGGCGACATACAGCACCGGGCGACCCTCTTCACCGAGGGCGGCACGCAGGCACTCCTCGACGGACTCGAACCTCGACTCGCCTGGGAATCGGAGGTGTTGAGGCTGCCGAACCCGTACCCCCGCCCGGCGTGCCGGCTCAACGGCCGCGGTCTGCTGCTGGTGCCCTCCGGATTCACCTGGCCGCGCGTGGTCGCCGCGCTCGCCGACGACGAGGCCCTGCCCACCCTGCGCTACCCGGCGCGCGGCATCGGCTCACTGTGGAACCCGCCCGCCGCCGTGTGCTCGGACGCGCTGGCCGGTGTTCTGGGACGCACCCGCGCACGCCTCCTGAGCGAACTCACCGCCCCCGCCTCCACCACCGAACTCGCCCACCGCCTGGGCATCACGCCGGGCGGCGCCTCCCAGCACCTGACCGCGATGCGCGCGGCCGGCCTGGTGGGGGCGCACCGCACGGGGCGGGTGGTGCTCTATGCCCGCACGGGGCTGGGCGAGGACATGACGCGGGTCAACTGACCCGCGGGCGTGACGCGTTGAAGGGGCCGGCCCCGGGTGTCGCGCGTGTGCGCGACCTCCGGGGCCGACCCCTGCTCCGCACGCGTCGGCGTGCGGGGTGAATCCCTGGTGCGTTGACGCTCCTGGAGGCGCCGGCGTCAGTGCGCGGTCGCCATCGGCTTCCCGCCGCGGTGGGACATCTCCTCGCCGGGCTCCATCGGGGCCGTCACCTCGTCGTCGTCGGCACGCTTGCCGATGTGGTTGAAGACGAGGTTGAGGACGACCGCGGCGAGGCAGCCGGTGGAGATGCCGGAGTCCAGGATGATCTTCGCGGTCTCCGGGAAGTGGTGGTAGAAGGTCGGGGCGGCGATCGGGATGATGCCGACCGCGAGGGAGACGGCGACGATCAGGACGTTGTTGTCCTTCTCCAGGCCCGCCTTGACGAGGGTCTGGATGCCGCTGGCCGCGACCGATCCGAAGAGCACGATGCCCGCGCCGCCGAGCACCGGGCGCGGGACGATCGCGATGAGCGAGGCGGCGATCGGACACAGGCCCATCAGGATCAGGAAGCCGCCGCCCGCCGCGACCACGAACCGGCTGCGGATCTTGGTCATCGCGACCAGGCCGATGTTCTGCGCGAAGGCGCTGCACATGAAGCCGTTGAACAGGGGGCTCACGGCGGAGCCGAGGGCGTCGGCGCGCAGACCCGCGGCGATGGTCTTCTCGTCGGCGGGCCGCTCGACTATCTCGCCCAGGGCGAGCATGTCGGCGGTGGACTCCGTCATCGAGACGAGCATGACCACGCACATCGAGATGATCGCGGCGAGCACGAACTGCGGGGCGCCGAAGTGGAACGGCGTCGGGAAGCCGATGACGCTCGCCTCGGTGATGGGCGTGAAGTCGGTGGCGCCGAACGGGATCGCGATGAGCGTGCCGATGACCAGGCCGAGGAGTACGGCGATCTGCTTGACGAAGCCGCGGGTGAAGCGGCGCAGCACCAGGACGATCACCAGGGTGATGCCGGCCAGGCCCAGGAAGGTCGTCGAACCGTAGTCGTCCGCCTTGGGGTTGGGGCCCTGCGCCCAGCCGAAGGCGACCGGGAGGAGCGAGACACCGATCAGGGTGATGACCGTGCCGGTGACGACCGGCGGGAAGAACCTGACCAGCTTGGAGAAGAAGGGGGCGCCGATGAAGCCGATCGCGCCGGCGACGATGATCGCGCCGAAGATGACCGGGAGCGCGTCCTCCTTCGACTGGCCGCCGGCTATGGCGAGCATCGGGGCGACTCCGGCGAAGGTGACGCCGTTGACGAAGGGGAGGCGGGCGCCGATCTTCCAGATGCCGAGCGTCTGGAGGAGGGTGGCGAGACCGGCCATGAAGAGGCTGGCGCCGGTGAGGAAGGTGAGTTCCTTGCCGTCGAGGCCGATGGCCGCGCCGACGATGAGCGGGGGTGCGACGACGCCCGCGTACATGGCGGCGACGTGCTGGAGACCGGTCGTGGCGAGCTTCAGGGGAGGCATCCCCTGGTCGACCGGGTGCTTCTCGGAGGGGGAAGGGGTGGACTTTTCCTCTTCGGCGGTGCCGTCCGCCTTGGAGCCTTGCGCGGTGAACCTGGGCGACTTGGCCACAGCGTCCTCCTGTCGTTTCCAGTGCCGGGATTGGCACGTGCTTCGGGGAGGTGTTGCGCGGTACAAGGTGCTGGTGGTGCGAGGTATTGAAAGGTGCCCGTGTTGCTGCGGGGTTGCAGCGTTGTTGCTGTGCCGTCGTTCGCGCCCGGATACGCCGGACCGCCCCGGGGGCGTGAAGCATTGGGCCACGCCCCCGGGAACGGCGCCTGAGCAGCCCGCTCGGCTGCTCAGTTCCGGCCGGGAGCCGTCCCTCCCGGCCGGAATTCTCTGCCCCCCGATGGGTGGTGGGGGGTCTTCGGTGGTACGAGGTGGTCGGCCTAGCGGGGCTGCGCGGCGATCCGCGCGAGCCGCCGGGCCTCGTCCCGCGCACTGCGGGCGATGGCGTCCTCGTCCACCGTGATCAGGTGGTTGTCCTCCACGACGGGCTTGCCGTTGACGAGGGACAGGGTGACCGGTGCCGCCGCGCCGAAGACGATGGCGGTGACCGGGTCGGCGATGGTGGAGTGGCCGAGGCCGTCGATCCTCCACATCACCAGGTCCGCGAGCTTGCCCGCTTCGAGCGAGCCGATCTGGTCCGCGCGGCCCAGGACCTGGGCGCCGCCGAAGGTGCCCAGACGCAGCGCCTGGCGGGCGTTGAGGGCCCGCTCGCGGTGCTCGGTGTTGAGGCGGTTGATCAGCAGCGCGTTGCGCAGCTCGGTGTGCAGCTCACCGGACTCGTTGGAGGCGGTGCCGTCGACGCCGAGGCCGACCGGTACGCCGGCCTTCAGCATGTCGGGGACCCGGGCGATGCCCGCGGCGAGGCGTGCGTTGGAGGAGGGGCAGTGGGCGACGCCGGTTCCCGTCCGGGCGAAGGCGGCGATGTCCGAGTCGTTCATGTGGACGCAGTGCGCCATCCACACGTCGGTGCCCAGCCAGCCCGTCGACTCGAAGTAGTCGGTGGGGCCCATGCCGAACAGCTCGTGGCAGAACTTCTCCTCCTCGACCGTCTCGCTGCCGTGGGTGTGCAGCCTCACTCCCTTGCGGCGCGCCAACTCGGCGCCCTGCTTCATGAGTTCGGTCGAAACGGAGAACGGCGAGCAGGGGGCGACCGCGATCTGGGTCATCGAGTCGAAGGAGGCGTCGTGGTGCTGGTCGACGGTCGCCTCGGTGGCGGCGAGCGCGCCTTCCAGGGTCTCCACCGCGAAGTCCGGCGGCAGGCCGCCGTCCTTCTCGCTGCGGTCCATGGAGCCGCGGGCCAGGGTGAAGCGCACGCCCATGTCGCGGGCGGCGGTGACGATGGCGGTGGAGAGGTCGCCCGAGTTCTTCGGGAAGACGTAGTGGTGGTCCATGGCGGTGGTGACGCCGCCGCGGGCCATCATGGCCAGGGAGCCCTGGGCGGCGGCCGTCACCATCGGCACGTCGATCCGCGCCCAGGTCGGGTACAGGGCGACGAGCCAGTTGAAGAGGTTGTGGTCGGTGGCCAGGCCCCGGGTGATCCACTGGTAGAAGTGGTGGTGCGTGTTGACGAGGCCGGGAGTGACGAGATGTCCGGTGCCGTCGATGCGGCGGACGACGTTCTCCAGGCCCTCGGGCGCCGCGCCCGCTCCGATGGACTCGATCCGGTTGCCCGCGACGACGACGTGTCCCGACGCGTATTCCGTGTCGTGGGCGTCGACGGTCGCGATCGCGCAGTTCTCGATGACGATGCGGGTGACGTCGTCGCGCGAAGCTTGTGCTGCCGGTGCTGCCATGGTGCTTCCTTTACCTCTGTGGTGATTGGGCACGGCAGGACCCTAGGAGGATTTGAGTGCCACGGACGCCGCTGGAGTGCGGCGTGCGCGGGTGCCGAGATGGTGGAAGAACAGGTTGAGTACGACCGCGACCAGTGCGCCGGCGCTGATGCCGGAGCCGAGGACGGTCTGCGCCCAGGCGGGGAAGTCCGCGTAGAAGGTGGGTGCCGCGAGCGGGATGATGCCCGCGCCGAGTGCCACCGCGACGAGGATGATGTTGGAGCTGTCGTCGAGTCCGGCCTCGGAGAGGGTGCGGATGCCGCTGACGGCGATCGAGCCGAAGAGGACGATGCCGGCGCCGCCGAGGACGGGCATCGGGACCATGGAGACGACCGCGCCGAGGACGGGGAAGGCGCCGAGGAAGAGCAGCGCACCTCCGGCGACGGCGACGACGTACCGGCTGCGCACCTTGGTGAGCGTGACCACGCCGACGTTCTGGGCGAAGGCGCTGGTGGGGAAGCCGCCGAAGACGGGGCCGACCAGGGTGGCGATGCCGTCGGTGCGCAGACCGCGGGTGATGGTCCGCCCGTCGCAGTCGCGTTCGCAGATCTTGCCGAGGGCGAGCATCCCGGCCGAGGACTCGGTCATCAGGACCAGCATCACGATGCACAGCGAGAGGATCGCTGCGGGCTGGAACTCGGGGGCGCCGAAGGCGAAGGGGGTGGGGAGCGCGGCGATCGGGGCTTCGCGCAGTCCGCTGAAGTCGGCGAGGCCGAACGGGACGGCGGCGAGCGTGCCGATCAACATGCCGAAGAGGAGCGCGACCTGCTTGACGAATCCCTTGCCGAACCGCTGGATGAGCAGGATGACGCCGAGGGTGAAGGCGGCGAGCGCCAGGTACTTCATGTCGCCGAAGTCGGCGGCCTCCTTGTCGCCGCCCTGCGCCCAGGAGACCGGGACGGGCATCAGCGTGACGCCGATCAGGGTGATCACGACGCCGGTGACCAGCGGCGGGAAGAAGCGCAGCAGCTTGCCGAAGAACGGGCCGATGGCCAGGCAGAACACTCCGGCGACCATCACCGCGCCGTAGATCGCGGGGAGTTGGTGTCCCGGTGCGCTCGTCTCGGCGATGGCGAGCATCGGGGCGATGCCGGCGGAGGAGGCCGCGTTGACGAAGGGGAGCCGGTTTCCGGCGAACTTCGCGACGCCGATGGTCTGCAGGATCGTGGCGAGTCCGGCGATCAGCAGGCTCGCGGCGATCAGCCGGGTCATGCCGGCGGCGTCCAGGCCGCAGGCCTGGCCGATGATGAGCGGAGGGGTGACGACGCCCGCGTACATGGCGGCGATGTGCTGGAGCGCGGCGGGGACGAGCCGCTTGGCGGGGAGCTTTTCGTCCACCGGATGCACGGGGTCGAGGAGGTCGACCGGCTTTCCGAGTGGAGTGCTCTCCTCTTTACGGGTGGAACACGGGCCTTCTGCTGCCGGCCCCTTTGCAGGCTGTGCCATGGATGTTCGTTCCCTCCGGTCCATCGGCGCCGCTCCCTACTGCGGGGAGGGAGCGGCGCGGACGTGACCGCGTCAGAGGTTGGTCATGTCGACCGGGATCTGCGGCTCGACTCCGTCCCGCAGGATGGTGGCCTCGATGAGGCCGTACGGGCGGTCGGCGGCGAAATAGACCTCGTTGTCGTTCTTCAGCCCGAACGGTTCGAGGTCGACCAGGAAGTGGTGGTTGTTGGGCAGCGAGAAGCGGATCTCGTCGACCTCGCTACGGCTGTTGATGACCCGCGAACCCATCTGGTACAGCGTCTGCTGGAGCGAGAGGGAGTACGTCTCGGCGAACGCCTGCAGCATGTGCTTCTTGATCTGCGCGTACGACTTCTCCCAGTTGGGCATCCGGCTGTCGTCGCTGGTCCAGTTGTAGCGCCAGGCTGCGGAGACGTCGGTGCACAGGATGCGGTCGTACGCCTCCTTGAGCGTCGTGTACTTGTCCTTGACGTAGCCCCAGAACTCCGAGTTGGTGGAGTTCATGACCGTGAGGTCCTTGAGGCCGGAGATGATCTCCCAGTTCGTCCCGTCGAAGGTGATCTGGGTGGTGCGCAGCTCCTGGCCCTTGCGGACGAAGGAGTGGTTGACCTCGTCGGACCCGATGAACTTGGAGTTGTTGTCCGAGGTGGCGATGCGCTCCCAGGAGTACTCCTCGATCCGGATGCGCGCCCGCTTGATCGGCTCCTGCGACGTCACGAAGTGACGGGCGAGGTGGATGCCGAACTGCTCGGCGGACTCGATGCCGTACTCCTTGGCGAACGCGTACACCGTGTTCTTGGTGGTGTCCGTGGGCAGGACGTTGGCGTTCGAGCCGGAGAGGTGGACCTCGGACATGTCGCCGGAGAGGGCGACCGAGACGTTGAGGTCCTTGATGTGGTGGGTGTCGCCGTCCCGCGTGATCTTGACGACGCGGTTCTCTGCTTTGCCGTACTGGTTCTGGCCGAGAATGGTGGGCATCGGTGCTAGCTCCCTCGGTATACGGAGTAGCCGAACGGGTTGAGCAGCAGCGGTACGTGGAAGTGTTCGCCCGGTACGACGGCGAAGGTGATCGCCACTTCCGGGAAGAACGCGCCGCTGTCCCTTACGCGGGGGGCGTCCTGCTGAGCCTCGGCTTCGGTCTTGCTCTTGTCTGCGAAGTAGGTCTCGGTCTCGAAGTCGAGCCGGACGTGGGTCGTTCCCTCCGGCAGGGCCGGGAGGTCCTTGCAGCGCCCGTCCGCGTCGGTCTTCGATCCGCCGAGCGTCAGCCACTGCGCGTCCGCGCCGCTGCGGGCGGTGAGCGTGATGGCGACGCCCTCGGCGGGGCGGCCGATGCTGGTGTCCAGGATGTGCGTGGACACCGAGGCGGTGGTTGCGGTACTCATCAGTTCTCTTCTTCCGATTCCACGAGGCGGGTCAGCCGGATGCGGTTGATCTTGCCCAGTTCGGTGCGGACGATTTCCCGCTCCTGCTCGGGCGAGTTGCCGCTCCGCTCACGCACCGCGTCGCGCATCTGCTCTCCGGTGGCACCGGTCGCGCAGATCAGGAAGACATGTCCGAACTTCTCCTGGTACGCCAGGTTCAGTTCGAGCATCTCGGCCTTGAGTTCCTCGGAGGCGCCGGCCATTCCGCGCTGTTCACGGGAGGAGGTCGGGTCCCCGGGCTTCGGGCGGCCGATCGGCGGGTGTCCCGCCATTGCCTCGGACAGGTCCTCGGCGGTGAGTTCCGCGAGGGCGGCGTCACTGGCGAGAAACAGATCCTCGGCGGAGGCGTACGGGCGCTGAGCGATGAGCTTGCTCCCCCACGCCGAGCTGGCACACACCTCGTGGAGCTCGGCCTGGGCCGCAGTCTCGGGGAGGGTGTTGAACCGGGAAAGGCCCGGTGTCTGGACCGAAGTCACGGGAGCCTCCGTGGCCTTGTGCTGGACGGGCTGCGCATAGCTAACGCCCTCAACAACTGGACGTCAACAGTTTGTTGAAACTTCGCGAACACAAAAGCCGCCGTCCCCTTGCGGGGACAGCGGCGGCTCAAAATGATCGATCAAACGGGGGGCATTTCGGCCCTCCGGGCGCCCTCAGGACGGGGCGACTAGTCCGTCTTGGAGGCGTTTTCCCTGTTCAGGTAGTTGTAGACGGTGAAGCGGGACACCCCGAGCGCCCCCGCCACCGTTTCCACCCCGTGCCGCACGGAGAAGGCACCGCGTGCCTCCAGGGTCCGCACGACCGACTGCTTCGCCTTGCGGTCCAGCTCGGCGAGCGGCATCCCGTGCCCCCTCTCCAGGGCGGCCAGGATGTGATCGAGGGAGTCCGACAGCTGGGGCAGCCGTACGGCGACGACGTCCTCGCCCTCCCAGGCGAGCACCACGTCGTCCCGGCCCGCCCGGCCGGGCTCCATCAGCTCGGCCCCCATGGCGTCGACGAGCGGCTTGACCGCCGTGACAAGTGGGTGGTCCCCGGGCTCGGTCATTTACCAGCCTCCCCGCTCTCGTCCTTGCCGGTGGCTTCACCGATCACATTGACCTGCAGCGAGACCCGGGTGGCGCCGGCGGCGAGGGACCGACGCAGCAGGGCGTCGACCGCGGTCAGTACCGCGTCCGCGCCGCCCTCCGCCGTATTGCCGAAGGGGCCTACGTCGACCGCGTCCAGCTCGGCCGCCTGGATCACCTCACGGGCCGCCACCGCGTGCGGCGGCGCCTCGTCGAGATCGAAGGGCTCGGTCGTGAACTCCACTCTCAATCGCACGCGCTCAACCTAGCGGGGGATTCACGAAATCCGGCAGCCCCTCTTGACAAGTGCGAAGCTCCGGTTGCAACCTTCCATCAAGCAGAAAACAACTTCCGCAATACGGAAGGAGCGCCGAACGCCTTATGGGCTACACGGACCAGCGCTTCGATGTGAACCTCTCGATCCTCTTCACGGAACTCCCGCTCCTGGAGCGTCCCGCGGCAGCAGCCGCGGCCGGCTTCACCGCGGTCGAGCTGTGGTGGCCCTGGATCGAGACCCCCACCCCCGACCAGGCCGAGCTCGACGCCCTGAAGAAGGCGCTCGACGACGCCGGCACCCAGTTGGTGGGCCTGAACTTCTACGCCGGGCAGCTGCCCGGCCCGGACCGCGGCGCGCTCTCCGTCCCCGGCGAGGAGTCGGACCGCTTCCGCGCCAACATCGACGTGGCGGCCGACTTCGCCGCCTCGGTCGGCTGCAAGGCGCTCAACGCGCTCTACGGCAACCGCGTCGAGGGCGTCGACCCCCAGATCCAGGACAGCCTGGCCCTGGAGAACCTCGTCCTGGCGGCCCGCGCCGCCGACCGCGTCGGGGCGATCCTGCTGATCGAGGCCCTGAACAAGCCGGAGTCGCCGCTCTACCCGCTGGTGAGCGCACCGTCCGCGGTCGCGGTCGTCGACAAGGTGAACGCGGCGACGGGCCTCGGCAACGCCAAGTTCCTGCTCGACCTCTACCACCTGTCGATGAACGGCGAGGACCTGAACGAGGTCATCGACGCCTACGCCGACAAGACCGGCCACGTCCAGATCGCGGACAACCCGGGCCGCGGCGCGCCGGGCACCGGCGACCTCGACTTCGTCGAGCTGCTCGGCCGCCTGAAGAAGGCGGGTTACGACGGCTGGGTCGGATGTGAGTACAAGCCGGGCGACCGCCCGAGCGCGGGCGCCTTCGAGTGGCTCCCCCAGCCGCTGCGCGCGGCCAACTGACGTACCTGACAAAGCTTTTGAGAGAGGCCCCCGAATGAGCACCCTCCCCAAGATCGGTTTCATCGGCCTCGGCATCATGGGCTCCCCCATGTCCGAGAACCTGCTGAAGGCCGGTTACGACGTCACCGGGTTCACCCTGGAGCAGGCCAAGATCGACCGCCTGGTCGCCGCCGGCGGCAAGGGCGCGGGCTCGATCGCCGAGGCCGTCAAGGACGCCGACGTCGTCATCACCATGGTGCCCGCCTCCCCCCAGGTCGAGGCCATCGCCTACGGCGAGGACGGCATCCTGGAGAACGCCAAGGCGGGCGCGCTCCTGGTCGACATGTCCTCGATCACCCCGCAGACCTCGATCGACCTGGCGAAGGCCGCCGCCGAGAAGGGCCTGCGCGTCCTGGACGCCCCGGTCTCCGGCGGCGAGGCCGGCGCCATCGAGGCCGTACTGTCGATCATGGTCGGTGGCGAGCAGGCGGACTTCGACTCCGCCAAGCCGATCCTGGAGGCCCTCGGCAAGACCATCGTGCTGTGCGGTCCGCACGGCTCGGGCCAGACCGTGAAGGCCGCCAACCAGCTGATCGTCGCCGTCAACATCCAGGCGTGCGCCGAGGCCGTGGTCTTCCTGGAGAAGTCCGGCGTGGACCTCGCCGCCGCCCTCGACGTCCTCAACGGCGGGCTGGCCGGCTCCACGGTCCTGACCCGCAAGAAGGACAACTTCCTCAACCGCGACTTCGCGCCCGGTTTCCGGATCGACCTGCACCACAAGGACATGGGCATCGTCACCGACGCCGCCCGCAACGTCGGTGCGGCGCTCCCCGTCGGCGCGGTCGTCGCCCAGCTGGTCGCCTCGCTGCGCGCCCAGGGCGACGGTGGCCTGGACCACTCCGCACTGCTCCGCGCGGTCGAGCGGCTCTCCGGCTCGCAGGTCTGACGAGCGTCGGGCCCACCCGCCCGACCTGCGGCTTCCTCACCGAAGCCGCCCCCAGTCTCCGGGCTGCGGCGGCGCTGACACCTGTCCTGTCGCGCCCAGGCGCCGCCGCGGCCCGGGTCCCTTTCGGGCTCCGCCCCGCTCCATTCTTAAATTCAACAAACTGTTGACGTCGCGTTCTCCGCGTACTTACGCTCCTCACGCCGCCAGCAGATCCCGCAGGAAGGTCCCAAGGTCACCATGTCGAAGCGTGTGCTCACGACCGAGTCAGGCGCCCCGGTCGCCGACAACCAGAATTCCGCCTCCGCCGGTGTCGGTGGCCCTCTCCTCCTCCAGGACCAGCACCTGCTGGAGAAGCTCGCCCGGTTCAACCGTGAGCGCATCCCGGAGCGCGTCGTGCACGCCCGCGGCTCCGGCGCCTACGGCTACTTCGAGGTCACGGACGACGTCACCGGCTTCACCCGCGCCGCCTTCCTGGGCGAGGTCGGCAAGCGCACCGAGACGTTCATCCGCTTCTCCACCGTCGCGGACAACCTCGGTGGCGCGGACGCGGTCCGCGACCCGCGCGGCTTCGCGCTGAAGTTCTACACCGAGGAGGGCAACTACGACCTCGTCGGCAACAACACCCCGGTGTTCTTCATCAAGGACCCGATCAAGTTCCCCGACTTCATCCACTCGCAGAAGCGCGACCCGTTCACCGGCAAGCAGGAGCCGGACAACGTCTGGGACTTCTGGGCGCACGCCCCCGAGGCCACGCACCAGATCACCTGGCTGATGGGCGACCGCGGCATCCCCGCCTCGTACCGCCACATGAACGGCTACGGCTCGCACACCTACCAGTGGACGAACGCCGAGGGCGAGGCCTTCTTCGTCAAGTACCACTTCAAGACGAACCAGGGCATCCGCTCCCTCTCCGCCGACCAGGCCGCCGAGGTCGTCGGCAAGGACGCCAACTCGCACCAGACGGACCTGCTCCAGGCCATCGAGCGCGGTGTGAACCCGTCCTGGACGCTGTACGTCCAGATCATGCCCGCAGCCGAGGCCGCGGACTACCGCTTCAACCCGTTCGACGTCACCAAGGTGTGGCCGCACTCGGACTACCCGCTGCAGCGCGTGGGCCGTCTGGTCCTGGACCGCAACCCGGACAACGTCTTCGCCGAGGTCGAGCAGGCCGCGTTCTCCCCGAACAACTTCGTCCCGGGCATCACCGCCTCGCCGGACAAGATGCTCCAGGGCCGCATGTTCGCCTACGCGGACGCGCACCGCTACCGGCTGGGCGTCAACCACACCCAGCTGCCGGTGAACGCGCCGAAGGCGACCGTCGCGGACAACTACGGCCGGGACGGCGCGCACGCCACCCGCTACGGTTCGCGCCACGACAAGAACTACGAGCCCAACTCGTACGAGGGTCCCGCGCAGACGGACGCCCCGCTGGGTGCTCCGCGCGAGCTGTCCGGCTGGACGGGCACGTACGCGAACGCCGCGCACGTCAAGGACGACGACTTCTTCCAGGCCGGTGAGCTCTACCGGCTGATGTCGTCCGACGAGCAGGCCCGCCTGATCGCCAACATCGCCGGCGGTCTCTCCCAGGTCACCCGCGACGACGTGGTCGAGAAGAACCTCGCCCACTTCCACGCGGCGGACGCGGAGTACGGCAAGCGCGTCGAGGAAGCGGTGCGCGAGCTCCGCGAGGACCAGTAGGCTCCGGCCGCTGTCGACCCACAGACCGCGGCCGGGACGTGACGGGAGGTCATGTCCCAGCCGCTGTCCGTGCCACCGGCCCGAATGAGGGGTGGCCGGGGGCACGGACACGAACGAGGCCCGCGGTGGCCGGCGAGCCAGTGCGGTGGTGAAGGTGGCTGAGCGCTTCTCCTCGACCTGAGCGGAGAGCCTTCGGCCACTCATCGCCCCACCGCGGCCTCATTCACCCGCACATGTGCACATCGCGCCAGGGCGCGGAGTACGGACGGTCCCGTACTCCGCGCCCTTCTCCGTGCGCGCGCGCCGCCCAGGGCGGCGCGGTGTCAGTAGCCGGCGGGCCGGATCAGACCGGACTCGTAGGCGAAGACGGCCGCCTGGGTGCGGTCGCGCAGCGTCAGCTTCGCCAGGATGCGGCTCACATGGGTCTTCACCGTCTGTTCCGCGACGACCAGTTCCGTCGCGATCTCCGCGTTGGACAGACCCTGCGCGACCAGCACCAGCACCTCCGTCTCGCGTTCGGTGAGCTCCCCCACCCGCTCCCGCACCTCCCGCAGCGGGCCCCGCGCCGCCCCGCTCACCCGGGAGAACTCGGCGATCAGCCGTTTGGTGAGGTTCGGCGCGAGCAGCGCGTCGCCGCCCGCCACCACCCGCACCGCACGGGCCAGTTCCTCCGCGGAGGCGTCCTTGAGGAGGAAGCCGGACGCGCCCGCCCGCAGCGCCTCGTACACGTACTCGTCGAGGTCGAAGGTGGTGAGGACCAGGACCTTCAGACGGTTGCCGGGGCGCTCCATCAGGATGCGGGTGGCGTCGATGCCGCCCAGCTCCGGCATCCGGATGTCCATCAGGACCACGTCCGGGTCGAGCTCCGCCGCCCGCTCCACCGCGTCGCGCCCGTTCACCGCCTGGCCCACGACCTCGATGTCCGGCTCGGCGTTGAGCAGGACGCCGAAGCCCTGGCGGACCATCATCTGGTCGTCGGCGATCATCACCCGGATCGTCATGTACGCGTGCTCCCCTGCGGGTCGGTGTGCGGTTCGGCGGTCAGCGGGAGGGTGGCCACGACCTCGTAGCCGCCGTCGCGCAGCGGCCCGGTGGCCAGTTCGCCGCCCAGCATGGCGACGCGTTCGCGCATTCCGAGCAGCCCGTGCCCGGCCCCGGGCGAGGGGGCGACGGGGCGCGCGGGGGCGGTGTTGACGACGCGCAGGGTGAGGGCCGCGGTGTGGTGGGCGACGGTGACCCGCACCGCGGCGCCCGGTGCGTGCCGCATGGCGTTGCTCAGGGCCTCCTGGACGATGCGGTACGCCGACAGCTCCACGCCCGGGGAGAGCCTGCCCCGCGTGCCGGTGGTCTCCGCCGCGACGTCCAGACCGGCCGCGCGGACGCCGGCGAAGAGGTCGCCGAGCCGGTCGAGGGTGGGCTGCGGCGACTGTCCGGCGCCACGTACGCCGTCGCCGGTGTCGGGCTCCGCGCTCCGCAGCACGCCCAGCACCCGGCGGAGTTCGGTGAGTGCCTCGACCGCGTTCTGCCGTATCCCCGCGAGGTTCTCGCGCAGCTCGGGCGACGGGTTCTCGGCCAGGTGCGGGGCGACCTGCGCCTGGATGGAGATCACCGACATGTGGTGGGCGACCACGTCGTGCAGTTCGCGGGCGATGCGGCTGCGTTCCTCCAGGAGGGTGCGGCGGGCGCGCTCCTCGGCCGTCAGCCCCTCCTGCTCGGCGAGCAGGCTGCGGGCGAGCCTGGCCCGGCGCTGGGCGCCCCCGGCGAGCGCGGCGACCGCCAGGACCGTCAGCGGCGCCGCGTGCAGCTGCTCCGGCCGCGAGACGGCCAGGGCGGCCCCCGCGGTGACCACCAGCGCCACCGCCACGGACGCCAGCCGCACCCGCAGCGCGAGCAGGAACACCGCCATGGCCTGCCCGAGGACGCCCGCCGACGACCACGGCCCCATGATCGAGACGTACGCGTCGTCCGCCAGCCACGCGCCGGCCACCACGCCCGCGGAGACGATCCACCAGCACACCGCCGGCCAGGCCAGTGCGGCGGCGAGCGGCACGGTGAGGCCCGCCGAGAGCAGCACCGCGAGGTCCCGGTCGATGCCGAACCCGTAGTGCAGGCTGTTCACGCTGCCGAAGAACACGCCGACCGCGAAGGCCGCCACCAGCACGTGCGGCATCAGCGGCGGCCAGCCGTCCTGCATCCGGGGCATCGGATTCGCCCGCAGCGTCAGCAGGTCCGCGCGCGCCTGCCTCGCCCCCGCCCCGACCAGCTGTTTCGTCCGGCCCATGGCCTTCGCTCCCCCCATGTACGTCACCCTATGCACGGCGCTCCTCCGACTCCCGGGCAGGTGACCCCCGTTGTACGACCAGGCCGCCCGCCGCACGGGTGCGCGCGGCCCCCTGCTCGTACACCCGGAAGGCCCCCCAGCACACCAGCAGCGCGCAGCCGAACGCCGGCAGCCAGCCGAGCCTGGCGAGCACCCAGCCCGCGCCGTCGGGCACGGTGTGCAGTCCGGGCAGCGGGCGGCCCGCGAACAGGCCGAGTGCGGTGACGGCGATCATCGCGGTCTGGTGCCACAGGAAGACGGTCATCGCGGAGAGGTTGACCAGGGCGACCGCCGCCCAGGCGAGCGGTCGCCGCAGCACCCGGCGCAGCGGGCCGAGCAGGAGCAGGGCGGCTCCGCACTGGGCGAGGCCGAAGCAGACGGCGGCGAGGGTGGGCGGGTTGAGGTTGGAGACGGCTGCCCCGGGGACGCCGACCATCGAGGCCGGGTAGCCGCCGAGGTGGACGAGCCCGGCCGTGGCCGTCGCACCGGCCGCGGTGAGGACGAGGCCGGTGGCGCGCCGGTTGCGGGGCTGGATCCGGCCGCGCGCCCACAGGGCGCCCAGGCAGTACGGGACGAGCCAGCCCGCGCCGAGATTGATCCAGCCCAGCTGGTCGGGGCCGCCGAGGCCGAACCGGATCAGGTCCACGTGCATCACCACCGCGAGCGGCCACAGCGGGTGCAGCCTCATGACCAGGGGGGTGGCGGCGGTCAGCCCGGCGAAGACCAGCAGGAACCAGAGCGGCGAGAGCACCAGCTTGAGCAGGGTGCTCACGGTGGCGGGCGCGACCCCGGCCACGAGCATCGCCGCGCCGACGGCCGCCCAGGTGAGCAGGACGGCGGCGACCGGCCGGGACAGCCGGCGCAGGCGGGCGGCCAGCCAGTCCCGGTAGCGCTCGCCCCGGGCACGGGCGGCGGCGTACCCCTGGGCGCCGACGTGACCGCCGACCATGAAGAAGACGGCGAGGGTCTGCAGCACCCAGGAGAGGGGGGCGAGTTCGGGCATCGCGTGCAGCGGGCTGGTGCCGTGGACGGTGCCGGTGTCGACGACGAGTGCGGTGACCATCCAGTGGCCGAGGACCACACCGAGGATGGCCAGGGCGCGCAGGGCGTCGATGCCCCGGTCCCGCCCGGCGGGGGTGGCCGCTTCGACGCGGCGGGCCAGGGTGCGCAGGGCGGTGGCGGGGCCGGTGTCACGCATGGCCGGGCGTCCGTACGTCCTCGTGCGCGGCGGCACGCACGGGTCCGGCACCGCTGCCCGGCCTGTCCGCCCCGGTGCCTGTGGTGCCTGTGGTGCCCGCGACGATGTGTGCCAGGTTCCGCAGGGAGCGGGAGCCCGGCTTCAGGTAGCCGCTGTGGTCGCTGTCGCCCGCGTCGAAGTGGCGGGCACCGTAGGCCGGGTTCATCGGGTCCTCGCCGAAGCCTATGGTCAGCAGCGGGAGTTCGAGGGAGACGTGCGGGACTCCGCCGATCCAGTCGGCGCTGCCCCGGCCTGCCCAGACGGTGGCGCGGGTGCCGAGCGCGTCGGCGTGCGCGACGCCGGTCCCCGGGCTGCCGTACACGACGAGGTTGTCGGCCCTGAGGCCGTACGCGGCGCGGGCGCAGACGACGCTGCCGTAGGAGTGGCAGAGCAGGGAGACCTTGGCCGAGGGGCGGATTCGCGCCAACTCGGCCGTGAAGTCGATGAGTTCGGCGGCCCCGGTGTCGGCCCGGTCCGGGGTCACGGCGTCGGTGCTGACGGTGGCCGGGGTGCGGTAGCCGACCCAGGCGACGACCGCCGCCCCCTCCCCCAGCTCGTCCAGGAGGGCCCGCGCACCGTCGCGCAGCCGGTCGTAGCTGTCCACGGAGGTGTCGGCGCCGGGGACCAGGACGGCCGTGCGTCCGGCCCGCGCGAGGTCGCCGAACACCTCGACGGTGCGTCCGCCCTCGCGCCCGTCGAAGGAGAGGAACTGCCGTGCGGGGTCGGCGAGTCGGCGCAGGGAGGCGGCGCGCCGGTGTGCGCCGGTGTCGTCGGCGGCGCGGGCCGCGGCGCGGATGTCGGCGCGCCGGGCGGCGTACCGTCCGGCCAGTTCGCCCGCGGTCGGGGAGTCCAGCGGGGCGAGTACGGCGGGGGCCGGAGCGGGCACCTCGGTGGCCCCGGCCGCGCCCGCCACCGGTACGGCCACCGACGCGGCGACGAGGGCGGCGAGCAGCGTGCGGCGCAGCCGGCCCCGTCGGGGGGCACGCGGGGTGCCCGCGGGGGTGCCTGAGCTGGGACGGGGCGGCGTCATGGCGTCGGGTGGTCCTTCCGTACCTGGCAGCGTGTGCTGCTGGTACCGAAGTTATGGATCACCCGTCGTCGTCCGCGTCACGCGCGGGAGTGCACCTGACGCGTCCCTCTCAGGTATGACACGGGCTACCCGGCGGGTACCCCGGAGCGGTCCGGGCGGGCGGCGGGCCGCCCCCTACGGGGACATCTGCGGGTACGCCGGAGGGGCCGGCCCCCGCGTGCTGCGGTGGCCGGCCCCTGGTCGCCGCGTGCGGTCGCCTCCCCGGCCCGCCGGACGGGGAGGCGCGATCCGCGGTCGCGGGCGGTGTGCTACTTGGCGGCGAACGGGCGGATCGCGGTGGGCGCGTGGCCGGGCTCGGTCACGACGTCCTCCCACTCGTTGACGGCGTCGATGCCGGCGCCGCTCATCGAGATGTTGGTGATGCGCTCCAGGATCGCCTCGACGACGACCGGCACCTGGAACTCCTGGGCCAGCTTCTTCGCCTCCTCGAAGGCGGGCAGCAGCTGGTCGGGCTCGGTGACCCGGATGGCCTTGCAGCCCAGGCCCTCGACGACCTTGACGTGGTCGACGCCGTAGACGCCCAGCTCGGGCGAGTTGATGTTCTCGAACTCCAGGTTGACCTGGAAGTTGATGTCCAGGTTGCGCTGGGCCTGGCGGATGAGGCCCAGGTAGGAGTTGTTCACCAGGACGTGGACGTACGGGATCCTGTGCTGCGCGCCGACGGCCAGCTCTTCCAGCATGAACTGGAAGTCGTAGTCGCCGGAGAGGGCGACGACCTGGCCCTCGGGGTCGGCGGTGGCGACGCCGAGTGCGGCCGGGATGGTCCAGCCGAGCGGGCCGGCCTGGCCGCAGTTGATCCAGTGGCGCGGCTTGTAGACGTGCAGCATCTGCGCGCCGGCGATCTGGGAGAGGCCGATGGTGGTGACGTAGCGGGTCTCCGGGCCGAACGCCTTGTTCATCTCCTCGTAGACGCGCTGCGGCTTGAGCGGCACGTTGTCGAAGTGCGTACGGCGCTGGAGCTTGGCCTTGCGGTCCTGCGTGGAGGCGGCCCAGGCGCTGCGGTCGGGCAGCTTGCCCGCGGCCTTCAGCTCCTTGGCGACCTCGACGAACAGTTCCAGGGCGGCCTTGGCGTCGGAGGCGATCCCGTAGTCCGGCGCGAAGATCTTGCCGAGCTGGGTGGGCTCGATGTCGACGTGGACGAACTTGCGGCCCTCGGTGTAGACGGCCAGGTCGCCGGTGTGGCGGTTGGCCCAGCGGTTGCCGATGCCCAGGACGAAGTCGGACTCCAGGAAGTTCGCGTTGCCGTAGCGGTGCGAGGTCTGCAGGCCCACCATGCCGGCGTTCAGCTCGTGGTCGTCGGCGAGGATGCCCCAGCCCATCAGGGTGGGGATGACCGGGGTGCCGGTCAGCTCGGCGAACTCCACCAGCAGGTCGGAGGCGTCGGCGTTGATGATGCCGCCGCCGGCGACGATCAGCGGGCGCTCGGACTCCAGGAGGAAGGAGATGGCCTTCTCGGCCTGGGCGCGGGTCGCGGTCGGCTTGTAGACCGGCAGCGGCTGGTACGTCTCGGGGTCGAACTCGATCTCGGTGAGCTGCACGTCGATCGGCAGGTCGATGAGGACCGGGCCGGGACGGCCGGAGCGCATCAGGTGGAACGCCTCCTGGAAGACGCCGGGAACCTGCGCGGCCTCCAGGACGGTGGTGGCCTTCTTGGTGACCGGCGCCGCGATCTTCGCGATGTCGACCGCCTGGAAGTCCTCCTTGTGGAGCTTGGCGACCGGCGCCTGGCCGGTGATGCACAGGATCGGGATCGAGTCGGCGATGGCCGAGTAGAGCCCGGTGATCATGTCGGTTCCCGCGGGACCGGACGTACCGATGCAGACGCCGATGTTGCCGGCGTTGCTCCGGGTGTAGCCCTCGGCCATGTGGGACGCGCCCTCGACGTGGCGGGCGAGCGTGTGCTTGATCCCGCCCCCGACCTGGAGGGCCTTGTAGAAGGGGTTGATCGCCGCGCCGGGCACGCCGAACGCGTGGCTGACGCCTTCGCGCTTGAGGATCTCAACTGCTGCGAGTGCAGCGGTCATACGGGGCATCGGGTCACTCCTGCTTCAGGGCCGCTTTTCCGTAATGCGGAAGTACTGTTCTGCTATGTGGAAGCAACATAGGATGCGGGGGTGGTCACGTCAAGAGAGCTGTCCACGGATCGGGAGAAGCGGGCGGCCGGAACGCGCGCCGGGAGGTGCGCGCGGTGGAGTGCCGCTGGGGCCGCGCGGTACGGGCGACGGAAATGAGCCGAAGTACCTGCAAAGCCTTCACAGTTGGTGTGACCATGGACGACACAGCGCATCGGGCGGTCACCCCACGTCCCGCCCCGTGTGCTCTCCGCTGAACCGTTACTGCCCGGAACCCGCCTGGGAGGTCGCCCGATGGGAAGCAGCGTGCCGGTGCGGTGTCCCGCCTGCCTCCGCGATCACGCTTTCGTGCCGCCGGTCTTCCCCTGCGCGTGCGGCGCGCCGCTGGCTCCGCCGCTGCTGCGCGACGCCGCGCCGCAGCCGATCACCCGCCGGACCTGGACGGACTCCTGGGTGACGGTCCGCTGCCCGTCCTGCGGCCGGCAGGACCAGTGGCCGCAGCCCGAGCTGGGCTGCGGCTGCGGCACGGTGCTGCGGATCCCGGTCCGCCCGGTACCGGCGGCGGGCACGGACGGCCCGGCCGAAACCGTGCGCCCCGCGGGCGAGCGGGAACACCCGGGAACGGCCGGTGACCCGGCGACGCCGCCCGCCCGGGACCCCTCCGTCCACGGCCCGGCGGCGCAGGGGCCGCCCGCCCAGGGACCGCCCGCACCGGAGGTGCCCGCGCACGGACCGGCCGCGTGGACGCCCGCCGCCCAGGCGCCGCCCTCGCACGGACCGGCCGCCGCCGACGGCCCCGACCACGGGCGCGACGACACGCGGCCGGCCCTCCCGGGCGCGGAACCGGCACCCGTTCCGCCTCCCGCAGGAGCGCTCCCACCCGGCCCGCCGACCGTCCCGGACGCCCACGGGGCCACGCCCGCGCGCACCCGGCCGCCGTTCCGGCCGCTCGCCATCCGCAGCGCCAGGGACGCCGTGACCGCCGCCGCGCTCTACCTCAAGTGGCTCGGCTTCCGGGACATCCTCCAGTCCCCGGAGCACCCCGCGTCCGGCATAGACCTGCGCGCCCCCGGCCTGGTCGCCCAGGTGGACCCGCGCACCGAGCCGTCCACCCTGCGGGACGTCGAGACGCTCTGGCTGCACGGGCTGAACTCGTCGGCGCTGAGCGTGTTCTTCTCGCTCGCCGGATACGCCCAGGACACCCGGGCCCGAGCCGACTCGCTCGGGGTGCCGCTGTTCGTGATCGACCGGACGGGGACGCCGCAGCCGGCCAACACCAGCGCGGACTCGCTGGTGCTCAGCGGTGCGTGACGGGTGCCGCCGCGCGGCCGCGGGCCGACGCCCCGGGGCCGCGGCACCCGCCGTCGGCGGGACACGCGATACTCGTGGCATGTCCGTACGCCGTGCGACCGTCGCAGAGCTGCCCCTCCTCCAGGACATCGAGCGCGCCGCGGGCGAACCCTTCCGCGCGCTCGGCATGCCGGAGATCGCGGACGACGACCCGCCGCCGCTGGACCTGCTCTCCGCGTACCAACGCGACGGCCGGGCATGGGTGTTCGCCGACGCGCAGAACCTTCCGGCGGCGTACCTGATCTGGCAGGAGGTGGACGGGGCGGCGCACATCGACCAGGTGTCGGTGCATCCGCGGGCCGCCCGGCGCGGGGTGGGCCGCACCCTGATCGACCATCTGTCGCGGGTGGCCGGACCGACCAGCCTGACCCTGACCACGTTCGCGGAGGTGCCGTGGAACGCCCCCTACTACACACGCCTCGGCTTTCGCGCGCTCGGCGAGGCGGACCTCACCGCCGGACTGCGGGAGATCCTCGTCGAGGAGGCCGCCCTGGGTCTCGACCACTGGCCGCGCGTGTGCATGAGACGCGCGCCCGCGAGAGCACGGCGGGGCGGGTTCTAGGGGCGGCGGGCGCCGGAGTCCCAGACCCAGGCGGCGATGCCGACCCGGTTGCCGGCCTTCAGCTTGCGCTGGATGTGCGTGATGTGGGTCTTGACCGTGCCGGCCGAGATGAACAGGCTCTCGGCGATGCCCGCGTTGGTGAGACCGTCGGCGACCAGCTGGGCGATCTCCAGTTCGCGCGGGGTCAGCTTCTCGGCCGCCGCGGCGGCCTGCGGGCCGGGCGTGGCGAGACGGCGCAGCAGCCTGGTGGTGATCTGCGGGCTGATCAGCGAGTCACCCTCGACCGCCGCCCGTACCGCCTCGACCAGCAGCGGCGCACCGGAGCGTTTCAGCAGGAAGCCGTACGCCCCGGCCCGTAACGCGGAGTGGACGTACTCGTCGACGTCGAAGGTGGTGACGACGACCACCTTGACCTCCGGCGCCTCCTGGCCGAGTCTGCGGGTCAGCTCCAGTCCGTCCATCCGCGGCATCCGGATGTCCGTGAGCAGGACGTCGGGGCGCAGTTTCGTCGTGAGGTCGAGCGCCTCACGGCCGTCGCCCGCGCTCCCGATCACCGTCATGTCGGGCTGCAGGTCGAGGATGGAGGTGAAGCCTTCTCTCACGACTCTCTGGTCATCAGCGATCACGATGCGCGTCGTCATGATGCGATCTTCGCACGGGTAGCATGCAATCACATGACAACCCAAATCGACGGGCTACGACGCCCAGTTGGGGCTGCCGTGCTCGCGGTGGCCGCCGTATCGGTCGGCCTGGCAACGGGCTCGTCGGTGTCGAATCTGATCAAGTGCTCCACGACTTCCGCCGTGCTCGCGGCAATCGTGATGCTGGTCTGGTTACCGGGCCGGGCGCAGCCCCGGATTCTTGTCGCCGCCCCGCTCTACTGCGTGGCCTCCCTCTACGTGACGTTCCGGTACCAGGGGCCCGCCGACAACACCTCGGCACTGTGGATCCTGGCCGAGTCCTTCGTCGCGCTGGCACTGATCGTGCCCGCGGTGCGCAACCAGCGGCCGGTCGCCTCCGCCGGGGTGGCCCTGGCCCTGGTGATGACCGCGTCGCTGCTGCCGCTGCGCATCGCGCTGACCCTGGAACCGCCCTCGGAGCCCCGGCAGGCGGCCGTGCTCTGCCTGGTGTGGGGGCTCGCGGCCTGCGCGGTCGTCGGCGCTTCCTGCTATTTGCGGACACTGGACAACCGCAGGCGGCGCACCCTGGTCGCGGAACGCCGCGCCCATGAGCTTCAAGTCGCCAGGGAACTGCACGACTTCGCGGCGCACGACGTCACCGGGGTGATGGTGTTGGCGCAGGCCGCCCGCATGCTGGCCGAGAGTTCGCCCGACCAGGCCCTTGCGCTGCTTCCGCAGATCGAGGATGCAAGTGTGCAGGCCCTGAAGTCAATGGACCGGACGATCAGGATATTCAGCCGGCTCGAAGGGGAGCGCCGGGCCGACCGGGACAAGGGGGGCGAGCCCGTCGAATCCGCCCCGGGCAACGACCGGAGCGGCCCGGAGGGCGAGGGCGGGCGGGCCCGGCGGCTCAGTCAACTGCCCGCGCTGGTCGAGCAGTTCGAACGCAGTGGGGTGATTCCGGTGCGTACCGTGGTGCCCCCGGGTGCGCTGGAGGGCCTGCCCGAGCCGGTCGACTCGGTCGGCTACCGGGTGGTGCTGGAGGCCTTCACCAACGTCCGCAGACACGCCCCGGCGTCCCCCCGGGTGTCGGTGACCGTGCAGCGGACGACCCGCAACGGCGCTCCCCTGCTGCGGCTCGTCGTGGACAACGAGCCCGCACCGCCCGACGCGGCCCTGGGCACCCCGGAGGTCGAACGCGAGGGGGGCGGCACCGGAATCCCCGAACTCCGCAAGCGGCTGGCCGAGTTGGACGGCGAGCTGACGGCGGAGGAGTCGCCGGACGGCGGCTGGCGGGTGACCGCCCTCCTCCCGCTGCGAACGGAGCAGGTCTCCGCGCCGGTACGCAAGCACGGAAGAACGGTCCGGGCCTCGACGTAGGGACGCGGGGCGGACACGGGCCGCGCCGGGTGCACGGGAGGGCCGGGCGCGCGGGAGGGCCGGGCGCGCGGGAGGGCCGCGACCGGGCCCGTCGTCCGGCGGGTGCGGCGTCTCCCGCCCCGGGGCGGAGGGAGCCCTTCGGGGGAAAGGGCCCTCCTCGGGGGAGGCCCCGGGGCGGGAGAGTTCGTGCGGGGCGCGCGGCCCCCTCTCGACGGGCGGTGGGGATCCCGGCCGCCGGTGGGCGGGCCCGGCCGGCCGCCGGTGCGCGGTGCCCGGCCGCCGGTACGCGGTCCCGGCAGGCCGCCGGTACGCGCTCCCGGCCGAGCACCCGTGGTTTCAGTCGTCCCTCTTGGCCGCTCCCCCGTCGCCGGGCAGCGGCTCCTGCTGCCGTTCCCGCTGTGCCGCGTCGTCCGGTGCCGGCTCCTCGTCCGCCGCTCCGTCGGCGGGCAGCCTGAGCGAGCCCGCGGCCGTTCCCGCCAGACCGAGCAGCACCAGCGCGGCGGCACAGACGAGGATCGCCTGCGCGGTGGTCAGCCACTGCGCGAGCAGACCACCGAGGCCCGCGCCCGCCGCCTGCGCCGCGCCGTTGAAGAGGTTGTTCGCGGAGTTCAGCCGTCCGCGCATGCCGTCCGGGGTGAGCAGGATCTGCTGCGTTCCGATGACGGTGTACGCGGTCGGTGCGAGGAAGGCCATGCCCGCCAGCAGCAGGCCCCAGACCATGACCTCGTCCGTCAGCGCCATCAGCGGGACGAGCAGCGCCATCAGCCAGATGATCCCGGCGATGGCCTGGTGCGCCTTGAACGACCGGGAGATGCGCGGCGCCAGCAGCGCGCCGACCAGCCCTCCCGCGCCGAACATCGCCGCCATCACACCCACCTGCCCGGACCCCGTGCCGCTCTGCTTCGCTGCCACCACGACCACCAGGTAGAGCGCCTGGAAGAGCAGGTTGAGGGCGGTCAGCAGCAGGGTGGTGGAGCGGAGGAAGGGCTGGCGCGCCATGAAGGCGAAGCCGTCCACGACGGTGCGCGGGATGGTGGAGAGCGAGGTGCGCACCCGCGCGCGCACCGGCAGCCTGACGAAGAGGATCACCACGAACGTCAGCAGGTGCGCCACCGCGTCGGCCAGGAACGGCACCGCCCTGCCGAGCCCGAAGAGGAATCCGCCGCCGGACGTTCCGGCGAGCTGGCCCAGGTGCATCCTCGCGGTGTTCACCGAAAGCGCGGTGGGCAGTTGTTCGCGGCTCACCACGGAGGGCAGCGAGGCGCGTTCGGCCGGGTCGAAGAGGCTGGTGGCGGCACCGGACACGCCGGCCGTGGCCAGCAGCAGCCAGACGGGGGCGTGCCCGGCGAGGACGGCGATGCCCAGCACGCCGAGCGTCACCGCCCGTACCAGCGCGCAGCTCACCATGATCTTCTTGCGGTCCCAGCGGTCCACCAGGGCTCCGGCGGGCAGCCCCACCACCACCTGGGCGAGCGCGTTCACCGCGCTCACCGCGCCCGCCACTCCCGGGGAGCCCGTCGCGGCGAGGGCGAGCAGCGGGAAGGCGAGGGTGGAGACGTTGAGCCCGGTCTCGGAGAGGGTGGTGCCCGTCCACAGCAGGTGGTAGGCGCGGTTGCGGCGCAGCGGGACCGCCTGCTGTGCGCGGGGTTCCGTGACGTCCTTCGCGGTGGCTCCGTTCATCGCAGCCGCCCCCGGCACTCGTCGGCGATCGCGCGCAGGCCGTCGGCGAACTCGGCGGCCAGCCGCTCGACGGTCCGCGGCTCGTGCACGGCCGGGGAGTAGTACCAGGTGAACTCCAGCCTGCCGTCCTGGATGCCGCCGACGACCTCCAGGAGGTGGTCCATCCGGTCGTCGGGGCTGTGGTCCTGCCCGATGGCGCCGTGCACGGCGTGCACGAGTCCCTCGCCGCGTCCGCCGGAGCGGCTGCGGCCGAGGAAGTTGAAGACCACTTCCGGGTCGGGTCCGTGCAGCGGGGCGTCGGGGTGCAGGTGGCGCAGCGGCCCGTACCCCACTCCCCTGCCGGGAACGGCGCGCAGCTGCCTGCGGACCGAGCGGGTCAGCTTCTGCCAGTCCGCTCCGGCGGGCACGGTGAGGCCGACGGGGTGCACGGCGGTGAACCAGCCGACCGTACGGGACAGATCGACGCCGTCGAGCGCCAGGTCGCGGCCGTGGCCCTCCAGGTCGACGGTGACCCGCTCGCTGCCCGACCAGCGGGACAGCACCTGGGCGAGGACGGCGAAGGCGACCTCCTCGACCTTGGTGCGGTAGAGGGTCGGCGCGTGCTCGGTGAGCTGCTCCGAGTCCTCCGCGCTGATCCGTACCGCCGCCGAGCGGCTGCCCGCCACGGTGGCGGTGCCTTCGTGGTCGCGGGGCAGCGGGGCGGGGCTGCCGAGCTGCTGCCAGTACGGGAGTTCGTGGTCGAGGCCGCCCGCGCGGACGTGCTCGGTGAGGGTGCGGGCCCACTCCTGGAAGGTGGTGCCGCGCGGACCGAGGTCGGCGCTCCGGCCGGCCGCGGCGGCGGCGAGTGCGACCTGGAGGTCGTCGAGCAGGATGTTCCAGGAGACGGTGTCCACCACGAGGTGGTGCACCGTCAGGAACAGCCGGGGGCAGCGCCGTTGCCCCGAGTCGAAGAGGACGGCGCCGAGCAGCGGGCCCTCTCCCAGGTCGAAGCCGGCCTGGGTCACCGACGCCTCCCGGTCCATGAGGGCGATCAGCTCGCCGTCCGGCACGGCGGAGGTGTCGACCACGCGGAGCGGCCGGTGGCCGGGCCGGTGCGGCGGGTTCTCCTGGGTCCACTCCCCGGCCCGCTGCCGGTAGCGCATCCGCAGCGCGTCGTGGTGGGCGAGGAGCGCGTCGAGAGCGGTGTGCAGCTGGGGTGCGCCGACGGAGGCGTCGAGCTCCAGCAGGGTCGACTGGTTGAAGTGGTGGGGCTTCTCGTGGGTGGCGAAGAACCAGCGCTGTACGGGGGTCAGCAGGACCGGTCCTTCCGCGGGCGGCCGGTGTTCGCTCTCCTGGCCGGCCTCGGTGGCCGCGGCGGCGAGTTCCGCGACGGTCTGGTGCAGGAAGACGTCCTGGGTGTCGAGGCGCAGTCCGGCCCGGCGGGCGCGGGCGGCGACCTGGATGCTGAGGATGGAGTCGCCGCCGAGGTCGAAGAAGCGGTCGTCGACGCCGACGCGGGCGGTGCCGAGAGTCTCCTGCCAGATGCGGGCGAGGAGTTCCTCCTTCGCGTCGCGGGGCGACACGTGGTGCGCCCGGTCCGCGGCGGGCCCGGCGGGGCGCGGCAGCCGCTTGCGGTCCACCTTTCCGTTGGTGCCCAGCGGCAGCCTCTCGAGCACCTCGACGACGGCGGGCACCATGTAGCCGGGCAGGCTGGCGGCGACCGCGGCGCGGAGGTCCTCGGGGGACAGGTCGGAAGCCTGCCGCCGTGCTCCCGGCGCCACGTAGGCGGCCAGCAGTTCGCGGCCCCCGGCGGGCTTCCACACCACCACGGCGGCGTCCGCGACCCCCGGTTCGCGCAGCAGTGCCGCTTCGATCTCGGACGGCTCGACCCGGTGGCCCCGCACCTTGAACTGGTGGTCGGTGCGGGTGACGAATTCCAGTTCGCCGCCGGCCACCCGGCGGACCAGGTCACCGGTGCGGTACATCCGGCTGCCGGGGGCGCCGTAGGGGTTGGCCACGAAGCGTTCGGCCGTCAGTGCGGTCTGCCCGGCGTAGCCGCGGCCCAGTGCGGGCCCGTCGATGTAGAGCTCGCCGGGCACTCCGTCCGCCACCGGCCGCAGGAACCGGTCCAGGACGTGCAGGCCGACGCCGTCGAGGGCGGTGCCCACCGGGACGGCGGCGCCCTCGCGCAGTTCGCCGGGGCTCCACAGGGTGGAGACCAGGGTGGCTTCGCTGGGGCCGTACACGTTGAAGAACCGCCGGCCCGGGGACCAGGTGCGCACCAGGTCGGGCGGGCACACGTCGCCGGCGGCGGCGACCGTGGCGAGCAGGCCGTCCAGCCGGCCGGCGTCCATGACGGCCAGCAGGGCGGGCGGCAGGACCGCGACGGTGGCGCCGGTCCTGATGATCTCCCCGGCGGGGTCGGGGGCCGGGCGGGGGCCGGTCAGGCAGAGGGTGCCGCCCGCGGTGAGGGTGCAGAACAGGTCGCAGACGCCGCCGTCGAAGCTGGCCGGGGCGTACTGCAGCACCCGGCTGTCGCGGTCGATGCCCCATGCCTCGCGCAGGATCCCGGCGGTGCGGGCGATGGCGCCGTGCGGGATGACGACGGCCTTGGGCCGGCCGGTGGAACCGGAGGTGTGCACCACGTAGGCCACGTGGTGGGGCGTCACCCGGTGCGCGGAGCCGCTCTCGCCGGGCAGGGGGGTGTCCGCGCCGCCGTGGGCGCCGTCGGTGCCGTCCAGGACGAGCACCTCGAAGCGGCCCTCGGGCAGCAGCTTCGCGAGGTGCGGCTGTGTGAGGAGCAGCGGCAGGTCCGTGCCGTCGATCATGCCTGCGATGCGGTCGGCCGGGTACTGCGGGTCCAGCGGTACGTACCCGCCGCCCGCCTTGAGCACGGCGAGCGCGGCCACCAGCATCTCCACGCCCCGGTCGGCGAAGACGCCGACGAGGGTGTCGGGCACGACCCCGCGGGCGGCCAGGGTCCGGGCGAGGGCGTCGGACCTGGCGTCGAGTGCGGCGTAGGAGACCTCGGAGCCGTCCGCGGCGAGCACCGCGAGCGCTTCGGGCCGTTCGGCGGCCCTGCGCCGGAACAGTTCGTGCGCCAGGACCGCCGCCTCGGGGCCGGGAGCCTCGTGCCAGCGGCGGGGTTCGGGTGCGGGGGCGGGTGCGCCGGGCACCCAGGGCAGTTCGCGCAGCCGCTCGCCCGGCTGCTCGGCGATCCCGGTCAGCAGGGTGACCAGGGCCGCCACCATGCGCCGGGCGGTGGCGGGGTCGAACAGTCCCACGCTGTACTGGAGGGCCGCGTCGAGGCCGCGGTCGGTCTCCTGGAACTGGAAGGTGAGGTCGAAGGCGGCGCCGCCGGTCGGCAGCCCGAACTCCTCGGTGGACGCCCCGGCGAACGCGACCGGTGCGCCCGGCGCGTCCTGGAGCACGACCATGGTCGAGAACAGCGGGGTCCTGCTCGGGTCGCGGTCCGGGCGCAGCGCCTCGACGAGGCGGTCGAAGGGCACGTCGGCGTGGGCGAAGGCGCCGTTGACGGTCTCCCGCACCTGGTGGAGGAAGCCCGCGAAGTCCTGCTCCCAGTCGATGGTGGAGCGCAGTACCAGGGTGTCGACGAAGAAGCCGACGATGTGGTCGAGTCCGGGCCGGTCGCGGCCCGCGGAGACGGTGCCGACCGCGATGTCGTCCTGGCCCGACCAGTGGGCGAGGAGCAGTTGGGTCGCGGCGACCAGGGAGGCGAAGAGGGTGGTCCCGCCGTCCTGGCTGATCCGGCGCAGCCGCTTGGCGGTGTCCGTATCGACGGTGAACTCCAGTTGCGCGCCGTGCCGGGTGCGCACCGGGGGCATCGGCCGGTCGGTGGGCAGTTCGAGCGGTTCGAGGCCGGCCAGCCGCTCCCGCCACCAGTCGAGCTGCGCGCTGCCCTCCGTCTCCCAGCGTTCGCGCTGCCAGACGGCGAAGTCGGCGTACTGGAGGGGCAGTTCGGGCAGTTGCGGGTCGGTGCCGGTCAGCCGGGCCCGGTAGAACTCGGCGAGGTCGCCGACCAGGACGCCGGCCGAGCGGCCGTCGGTGACGGTGTGGTGCAGGACCAGGGTCAGCACGTGCTCGTCGTCGGCGAGCCTGACCAGGTGGGCGCGGAAGAGCGGGCCCGTGCGCAGGTCGAAGGGGTACGCCCCGTCGGCGCCGACCGCGTGCTCCAGCCGTGCGGCGCGCTCGCTGACGGGGTGGGCGGAGAGGTCGCTGAGGACGAGCGGGAAGGGCTGTCCCGCCGGGGCGATCACCTGGTGTCCCCGGCCGTCCTGCTCGGTGAAGGTGGTGCGCAGGCTCTCGTGCCGGTCGACCAGGTCGGCCAGTGCCCGTTCCAGTGCGTCGGCGTCCAGGGGGCCCCGGACGCGCAGTCCGAGCGGGGAGTTGTACTCGGCGCCCGCCTGGTCGAACTGGCTGAGGAACCAGAGCCGTTGCTGGCCGAAGGAGAGCGGCGGGGCGACGTCGCGGCCGACCGGACGCGGTCCGGTGCCGGGCGCACGGCCCGCCTCCTCGCCGAGCAGGGCGGCGAGGGCGCGGACGGTGGGGGCGGTGAACAGGGCGCGCGGCGAGATGCCCGTGGGGAGGTGGCGGCGCAGCCGGGCGACCACCCGGATGCTCAGCAGGGAGTCCCCGCCGAGGGCGAAGAAGTTGTCCTCCGCTCCCACCCGGGTGACGCCCAGGACTTCGGCCCAGACCTCGGCGAGGAGGGTCTCAGTCGCTCCTCGCGGGGCGGTGTAGGCGTTGTCGGCGACGCGGTCCGGGGGCGGTGCGGGCAGTGACCGGCGGTCGGTCTTGCCGCCCGGCAGCAACGGGATGCGCTCCAGTTGCACGAACGCGGAGGGCACCATCGCCTCCGGCAGGGCCGCCGTCAGTACGGTGCGCAGCAGGGCGGTGTCGAGTGCGGTGCCCGGCGCCGCGGGCACCACGTAGGCGGCCAGGCGGTGCCTGCCCTGTTCTCCGTACGCGGTGACGACGGCCTCGGCGACGGTGTCCAGGGCGGTGAGCGCGGCCTCGACCTCGGCGAGTTCGACGCGGAAGCCGCGGATCTTGACCTGGTGGTCGGCCCTGCCGAGGAACTCCAGCTCGCCGTCGGCCGTCCAGCGGGCGAGGTCGCCGGGCCGGTAGAGCCGGGCGCCGGGGGTGAAGGGGTCGGGCACGAAGTGCCGGTCGGTGAGGTCGGGGCGCTTCCAGTAGCCGGCGCTCACCCCGTCGCCGCCGATGTGCACCTGTCCGGGCACGCCGACCGGCACCGGCCTGCGGTGCTCGTCGAGGACGTAGACGCGGGTGTTGGCGAGGGGGGTGCCGACCGGTACGTACCCGGAGCGGGAGGCCAGCTTCTCGCGGGTGGGGACGAACACGGTGGAGTCGACGGTGGCCTCGGTGGCTCCGTAGGCGTTGACCACCAGGGTGTCGGGGTGGGTGTGCGCGAGCAGTTCGAGGCAGTCGTCGACGCGCCAGCCCTCGGAGCCCACGGACATCAGCTGGAGGGCGGGCAGTCTGGTGCCCCTCCCCCTGACCTCGTCGACCAGCGCCCCGGCCAGCGAGGGCACCAGCTCGATCGCGGTGCCCTCCTCCTGTTCGACCAGGGCGAGCAGCCGGACCGGGTCGGTGATCAGGTCGGTGGGCACGATCAGCATCGAGCCGCCGAAGAAGACCGAGCGCAGCAGGTCGGCGAAGAAGAGGTCCACGGAGAAGCCGGTGACGGAGACGAACCGCAGCCTGCGGTCGGTGAGCCCGTACAGGCCGTCCCAGGCGCCCGCGATGTACAGCAGGTTGCGGTGGGTGACCACCACGCCCTTGGGGCGTCCGGCGGATCCCGAGGTGTAGATGACGTAGGCCGGGTCGTCGGGTCCCGCGGTGGGCGGCGGCGCGGTGTCGGGGCCCGCCGGGTGCGACCGGTCGTCCAGGACCACGACGGCGGCCCGGTGTCCGGGCAGCCGTCCGGCGACGGCCGCGTGGGTGACGACGACCGCGGGTTGCGCGTCGTCGAGCATGAACCGGAGCCGCTCGGCCGGGTATTCGGGGTCCAGCGGTACGTAGGCGGCGCCGGTGCGGAGCACGGCGAGGACGGCGACGGCGAGGTCGGTGGTGCGCTCCAGGTGGAGGGCCACCCGGGTGCCGCGGCCGGCTCCGGCGGCGATCAGCCGGTGCGCGAGCCGGTTGGCCCGCCGGTCGAGCTGGTGGAAGGTGACCGGTTCGCCGCCGCCCGGCTCCAGGAGTGCCGTCGCGTCGGGGCGTGCGCGGACCTGGGCGTCGAAGAGTTCCTGGACCAGCCGCTCGGGGCGGCGCGGTGCCGCGGTGGCGTTGCGTTCGACGAGCAGGTGGTGCGTCTCCTCGGCCGTCACCCAGGGCAGTTCGGCGGGGGTGCGGTCCGGGTCCTGGGCGACGCCTTCGAGCAGGGTGCGCAGTTGCGAGGCGATCCGGGCGACGGTGCCCGCGGTGAACAGTTCCTCGTCGTAGGTGAACCGGATCCGCAGTGCGGTGTCCAGGTGGCCGCTGACGGTGAGCGGCAGGGTGCTGTGGTCCGAGGCGTCGAGCACCCGGACGGTGATCCCGTCGCGGCCGGTGGCGCCTTCCGCGACGGGGTAGTTCTCGAAGACGACCAGGCTGTCGAAGAGCCGCTCGCCCGCGCCCGGCCCGGCGTGGCGCTGGATGTCGGACAGGGCGAGGTGGTCGTGGCCGACGCTCTGTGCCCGGTCCGCCTGGAGGGAGCGCAGCCAGGTGCCGAGACCGGCGTCCGCGTCGGGTCCTTCGAGGTTGGCCCGTACCGGGACGGTGTTGACGAACATGCCGATGCTGCTCTCGATGCCCGGCACCTCCGGGGTGCGTCCGGCGACCACCGCGCCGAAGACCACGTCCCGCTCGCCGCTGTGCCGGCCGAGCAGGATCGCCCAGGCGCCCTGGAGCAGGGTGTTGGGGGTGACGCGGTTCTCCCGGCACCACCGGGTCAGGGTGTCGGTGGTGGCGGGGTCCAGGTCCAGTGGGTGTGTTCCGGTGGCGCGGGGGCGGTGGTCGGCGGCCGGGCTGCGGTCCACGGGCAGCGCGTTGGGTCCGGCGAATCCCTCCAGCGCCTGCCGCCAGTGGGCGAGGCCGGCCTCCCGGTCCTGTCCGGCGAGCCACTGCAGGTAGTCGCGGAACGAGGCGCGGCTGAGCACGGCTGCGGGGCGGCCGTCGACGGCGGCCCGGTAGTGGTCCAGCACCTCGCTGAAGAGCTGGGCGGTGCTCCAGCCGTCCAGCAGCAGGTGGCTGAACGTCCAGATCTGGTGGACGGTCCGCGGTGCGACGCGTACGAGGGCCAGCCGCATCAGGGGGCCGGCGGCCAGGTCGATGCCGGTGCGCCGTTCGGATTCCATCAGCTCCTGCAGGCGCGCCCCGGCGTCCGGCACCTCTTGCCAGTCGAGCTGCTCGACGGGGAGTTCCAGGTCGTTCCTGATCAGCTGTACGGGGGCGGGGACGCCTTCCCAGCGGATGGTGGCGCGCAGCGCGTCCACCCGCCGGAACACCTCGCGCCAGGCGCCGGCCAGGGCCTGGGTGTCGTGCACCCCGTCCAGGCGCAGGGCGAGCTGGTCGACGTACGCGCTGCCCTCCGGGTCGGTGAGGGTGTGGAAGAGCATGCCGTCCTGGAGCGGGGTGAGCGGCAGGACGTCGTCGGTGCGGCGGCCGTCGCCGACCAGCCGGTCCAGGGCCTCCTGGCCGATGTCCACGAGCGGGAAGTCGCCGGGGGTGCGGCCGCCGGCGCCGGGTTCGGCGCAGTGCGCGAGCACGGCGCGCAGGTGGGCGGTCATGGCTTCGCCGAGCCGGCGCACCGTGGCGGCGTCGTGCACCTCGCGGGAGGTGAACCAGGAGAAGGTGAGCCGTCCCCCGCTGACCGAGCCGACCACCTCGACAAGGTGCGCGCGCCGGTGGCCGGGGTCCCGTTGCGGTCCCCCGTCGCCGAGCTGGGCCCGGTAGAGGGAGCCCGCGGAGAACGCCCCGTCCAGCTGCCCGTGGTAGTTGAAGGTGACGGGCAGCACGGCGGCGGGCCCGAACCCGTCCCGGTGGGCGGCCAGCGCCCCGTAACCGAAGCCCTTGCCGGGCACGGCCCGCAGCTGTTCCTTGACGGACTTCAGGCGGGCGGCGACGCCGTCCCCGGCATCGAGGTCGAGGGCGACGGGGTGCAGGGCGGTGAACCAGCCGACCGTGCGGGAGAGGTCGAGGCCCGCGAGGACGTCCTCGCGGCCGTGGCCCTCCAGCCCGACCAGGACGCGGCGGGAGCCGGTCCAGTCGGCGAGGGTGCTGCCGAGCGCGGTGAGCAGGACGTCGTCGATCCTGGTGCGGTAGACCGGCGGGACCTGGTGCAGCAGTGCGTCGGTCTCCTCCTCGGTGAGGGAGAAGTCGGTGCGTTCCACGCTCCCGGCGGTGTTGGGGCCGGTGCGGTCGACGGGGACGCGGAAGGTCTCCGCCGCGGCCTGCCGCCAGTGCGGGAGTTCGTCGTCGAGGCCGCCCGCGCGGACGTGCGCGGCCAGCCGCGCCGACCAGGCGGCGAAGGGGGTGGCCGGGGTGCCGAGGTCCACCGTCCGCCCGGCCCGTACCTGGGCGTGCGCGGTGGCGAGGTCGTCCAGCAGGATCCGCCAGGAGACGCCGTCGACCACCAGGTGGTGGGCCGTCAGCAGCAGTCGGGCCGGTTCGGCGGGGCCGTGGGTGAACAGCACCGCGCGCAGCAGGGGGCCGTGCTCCGGGTCGAGGTCGCCCCTGGCGGCCCCGGCCGCCTCCCGCACGGCGGCGTCGCGTGCGTCCGGTGCCGTCGCGGTGAGGTCCAGGCGGGTGAGGACGGGGGCGTATCCCCGCTCGGCGGCCTCCTGCACCCAGCCGGTGTCCTCCCGGCGGAACCGGGTGCGCAGCGCCGGGTGGTGGGCGACCAGCGCGTCGAGCGCCGTCGCGAGCGCGCCGGGGTCGGCCGCGGGGTCCAGTTCGAGCAGTACGGACATGGAGTAGCGCGGGACGGTGCTGCCGTCCGCGAGCAGCCGGTGCTGCATCGGGGCGAGCGGAGCGGGTCCGCTGTGCCGCGGCGCGGGGGTCCCGGTGTCCCCGGCGGCGGTGACGCCGGGCGCGATGCGGGCGATGGTCTGCTTGACCAGGATGTCCCGGGACTGGAGGCGCAGTCCGGCCGCCCTGGCCCGGGAGACGGCCTGGATGCTGAGGATGGAGTCGCCGCCGAGGGCGAAGAAGTTGTCCTCGACGCCGACCCGGTCGGTGCCCAGCAGTTCGGCCCAGATGCGGGCCAGGGTCCGCTCCACGGAGGTCCGCGGCGGCACGTGGGCGGCCGTTGGCTCCTCGTCCGCCGGGGTGGCGGGCAGGGCCCGGCGGTCGGTCTTGCCGCTCGCCGTGCGGGGCAGTGCGGTCAGGAAGGCGTACGAGGCGGGGACCAGGTGGTCCGGCAGCAGGTCGCGCAGGTGGCCGCGCAGGGCCGCCGCGTCGGGCGCGGGGGCGGCTCCGGCTCCGCCGGGCGCGGCCGGCGCGGGTGCGGCCGTCCGCTCCTCGCGCGGCACCACGAAGGCGACCAGCCGCCTGGCGCCCGCCCTGCCGGTGCGGGCCACCACCGCGCAGTCGTCGACCGCCGGGTGGGTGCGCAGCGCCGTCTCGATCTCGCCGGGCTCGATCCGCACGCCGTTGATCTTGACCTGGTCGTCGCCGCGCCCGTCGTACTCCAGCCGTCCGTCGCGGGTGCGGCGGACCAGGTCGCCGGTGCGGTACATCCGGGTGCCGGGTGCGCCGAACGGGTCGGCGACGTAGTGCGCCGCGGTGAGCCCGGCCAGGTGCAGATAGCCGCGGCCCAGCGGGGGTCCCGCCAGGTACAGCTCGCCCTGGACGCCGTCCGGTACGGGGCGCAGGTACGCGTCCAGTACGTAGGCCCGGGTGTTGCGGACGGGCAGGCCCAGGTGGGGTGCGGTGTCCGCGGTGATGCGGGTGGCGACGGTGTCGACGGTGCACTCGGCGGGGCCGTAGAAGTTGTGGGCGCTCAGGCCGGGGGCCGCGGCCAGTTCCTGCCAGAGTTCCGGGCCGACGGGCTCGCCGCCGAGGACCAGGACGCTCGGCCGGTGCGGTGCGGCGTCGTCGAGCAGGCCCGCGTCCAGCACGGGGCGGGCGAAGGAGGGGGTCAGCTGGAAGAGGTCCACCCGCTCGGTGCGCGCGTAGGCCACCAGGTCGTCGGCGTTCAGCCGGGTCTCGGCGTCCACCAGGTGCAGGGTGTGCCCGTCGGCGACCGCCATCAGCGGGTTCCACGACGCGTCGAAGGTGGGCACGGTGGTCAGCGCCACCCGCAGCTTGCGGCCCAGGGCCCGTTCGGCGGGCGCGAACAGTTCGTCCCGCTGGCGGGCGAACAGGTTGGCCAGGGCGCGGTGTTCCACCAGGACGCCCTTGGGCCGGCCGGTGGAGCCCGAGGTGTGGATGACGTACGCCCCGTGCTGCGGCAGCGGCGGGCGGGCGCCGGTACCGGGCGCGGGCACGGGCGCGGCGGCCGTCGCCGCCCGCTCGCCGGGCTCGTCGAGCACCAGGTGGCGGGTGTCCGCGGGGACGGCCGCGCACAGCTCGCGGGTGGTGAGCGTCAGGGCGGGGCGCACCGAGTGCAGCAGTTCGCCGACGCGTTCGGCGGGTTCCTCGGAGTTCAGCGGCACGTAGACGCCGCCTGCCTTGAGCACGGCCCACAGTGCGACGACGAAGTCCGTGCCGCGCGGCAGCAGCAGGGCCACGGGGCTCTCCGCGGTGACCTGCTCGGCGCGCAGCCGGTGGGCGAGCCGGTCGGCCCGCCCGTTCAGCTCGGCGAAGGTGAGGGTCTCGGCGCGGTGCACGAGGGCGGGGGCGTCCGGGGTGGCCGCGGCCTGTGCCTCGAAGGCGGCGAGGAGGGTGGCCGGTTCCCCCTCGGGGGTGCGGGTGGCGTCCCAGCCGCGCCGCAGCTCCGCCTCCTCCGCGGGGGCGAGCACCGGCAGGGCGCGCAGCGGGGTGCGGGGGTTCCTGGCGACCGCGTCGAGCAGGTCGGTCAGCCGCCCGGCGAGGGCCCGTACGGTCGCCTCGTCGAAGAGACCGGTGCTGTACGAGAGTCCGAAGTCCAGCTCGCCGTCGCGTTCCTGGAACTCCAGGCCGAGGTCGAAGTTGGCCTCCCAGCGGGGCGGTTCCCATTCCTCGGCGGTGAGGCCGGGCAGGGTGAGCGGGGCTCCCATGGCGTTCTGGAGCACCAGCATGGTCTGGAAGACGGGGGTGCGGCTGGGGTCGCGCACCGGTTCCAGCGCCTCGACGAGCTGGTCGAAGGGCACCTGGTCGTACTCGAAACCGTCCAGGACGTCGTCCCGCACCCGGGCGAGCAGATCGGCGAAGGACTCGCTCTCGTCCACGGTGGTGCGCAGGGCGACGGTGTTGGCGTAGAAGCCGACCGCGTCCTCCAGGCCCGGCCCGCCGCGTCCGGAGGTGACGGTGCCCACGGTGATGTCGGGCTGTCCGGACATACGGGCGAGCAGCAGCTGGTAGCCGGCCATCAGCACCGGGAACAGCGTCGTGCGCTGCTGTGCGGCCAGGTCCTTGATCCGGCCGGTCAGGTCGGCGGGAACGGTGGTCCTCAGGACGGCGCCCGCCGTGCGGCGGACGGCGGGGCGGGGCCGGTCGGTCGGCAGGTCGAGCGGCGCGGCACCGCTCAGCCGGCCCTTCCAGTGGGCGAGTCCGGCGTCCGGTCCGGGTCCGGCGAGCCACTGCCGCTGCCACAGCGCGTAGTCCGCGTACTGGACGGCGACCGGCGGCAGCTGCGGCGGGCGGCCGGCCGTGAACGCCGCGTACGCGGTGCCGAGTTCGCGGAAGAGGACGCCCGACGACCAGCCGTCCAGCACGCTGTGGTGGGCCGTCAGCAGCAGGACGTGCTCCTCGGGTGCGGCGCGCAGCAGCAGTGCCCGCAGCAGGGGGCCGCCCGACAGGTCGAAGGGGGTGGCGAGTTCGGCGCGGGCCGCGGCTTCGAGGTCCGCCCCGCACTCGACGACGCGCAGCAGGCCCGGCTCGGGCGGGTGCACCACCTGGTGCGCCCGGCCCCCGGTGACCCGGTAGCTGGTGCGGAGCACTTCGTGCCGCTCGGCCAGCAGGTCCACGGCGCGGGCCAGGGCGGCCCGGTCGAGGGGCCCGGTGAGGCGGGTGCCGAAGGAGCTGGTGTAGTCGGTGCCGTCCGGGTTCAGGCTGCTGAGCAGCCACAGCCGCTGCTGGCCCGAGGAGAGCGGGAGCTCGTCCGGCCGGGCGACCGTGCCGACGGCGCTCGGGGTGCCGGACGGGTCGGAAGTGCCGTACGGGGCTGCCGTGTTCGGCGCATCGGCAGGGCCGGGGGCGGTGTCCGGCGTGTCCGGGGTGCCGGGTGCGGTGGCCGGGGACGCACCTCGGCCCGCCAGCCTGCGCAGGACTTCCGCGCGCGCCTCGGGGGACAGCGCCGCCAGCCGGTCGGCCCGGGGGGTTCCACCACTCATGCTCGTACTCCTCATGCCTCGCTGCCCGTTCATTCGCTGCCCGTTCCTTCGCCGGTGGTTCCCCCGGCGGTCGTTCGTTCGGCGGTCGCTTCCTCGCCGGTCGCCTCTTCGGCGGTCGGCTCTTCGCCGGTCGCCTCTTCGGCGGTCGTGCCCAAGGTGCCGAGGACGTCGGCCAGCACCTTTTCCTCGATGACTTCCGCCAGTTCGGCGACGGTCCTGGCGGTCATCACGTCCCGGGGCGACAGGGAGACCCCGAAGGCCCTGCGGACGTTGGCCGTGACGCTCAGGCTGCGGATGGAGTCACCGCCCAGGGCGATGAAGTCGTCGTGCGCGGCCACCTCCGGCACCCCGAGCACCGTCGCCCAGATACCGGCGAGCGCCTCCTCCGTGGGGGTCCTCGGGGCCGGGCGCTCCGGCGGGGCAGCGGGCCGTCCCGCGGGCCGCACCAGCGCGGCACGGTCGACCTTTCCGTTGGTGGAGAGCGGCAGCCGCGGCAGGAGGGCGAACTCCGCGGGAACCATGTGCTCGGGCAGCAGCCCGGCCAGGTAGCGGCGCAGCTCCGCCGCGTCCGGGGCGTGCGGCCCGCCGCGGGTCACCACGTGCGCGCCCAGCACCCCGTCGAACACCGCCGCGGCTGCCGCGGCGATCTGCGGGTGGCCGGCGAGCGCGCTCTCCACCTCGCCGAGTTCGATCCGGAATCCTCGTACCTTCACCTGGTCGTCGGTGCGGCCGAGGTACTCGACGACGCCGTCCGCGCGGCGGCGGGCCAGGTCTCCGGTGCGGTACAGCCTGCTGCCGGGCGCGCCGTGGGGGTTGGCGACGAACCGTTCGGCGGTCCGGCCGGGGCGGCCCCGGTAGCCGCGGGCCAGGCCCCGGCCGCCGAGGTACAGCTCGCCCGTGGCACCGTCCGGCACCGGCTGGAGGGTGTCGTCGAGGAGGTGGACCTGCATGTTGCGGATGGGCACCCCGATGGGTACGGCTCCGGCGGCCACCGGCTCGGCGGGGTCCGCCCGGTGCACGACACAGCCCACGGCCGCCTCGGTCGGGCCGTACTCGTTGAAGACCGCGCTGTCCGGGTGGGCGGTGCGCCAGTCGGCCAGCGTCTCGCCGAGCAACTGCTCGCCGCCCACCACCAGGTCGGCGGTGCCTGCCGCGACGTCCGGCAGCCCGGCGAGCAGCGGCAGGTGGCTGGGCGTCGCCTTCACGAACCCCACCGCCGTCCCCGTGTCGGCCAGTTGGGCCAGCGCGTCCGGTTCCAGCGGCGCCACCACGACCGTGCCGCCCACGGTGAGCGGGGTCCACAGCGCGGTGACGGTGAGGTCGAAGGAGATCGAGGAGTGCAGCAGGGAGGAGGTGCGCAGCCCCGGGTAGGTCTCGGCGGCGTGCGCCAGGTAGTGCGCCAGCGCCCCGTGCTCGACGACCACGCCCTTGGGGGTGCCGGTGGAGCCGGAGGTGTGGAGCACGTAGGCGGCGTGCCCGGGGGCGGGCGGCACGGGTGCGGTGACCTCGGTGTCCGGGCAGGTGTCGTCGGGGATGTTCAGCCGGCAGCCGGGCGGCAGCACTCCGTGCAGCAGGTCCGCGCCCTCCCGGTCCGCCAGCAGCCGGCCCGTGCCGCAGTCGGCGAGCAGCATGCCCAGTCGGGCGGGCGGGTGCTGGAGGTCGAGCGGTACGTAGGCCGCGCCCGCCTTCCAGATCGCGAGCAGGGCCACCACCAGGCGGGCCGACGGCCGCATGGCGACCGCCACCAGGTCCTCGGCGCCGATGCCGTCCGCCCGCAGCCGTGCGGCCAGCGCGTCGGAGCGGCGGGCGAGTTCGGCGTAGTCGAGACTCTCGCGTACGTCCCGCAGGGCGACGGCGTCGGGGGTGCGCCGGGTCTGGGCGGTGATCCGCTCGACGGCGGTGTGCCCGTCCTCGGCGACGGCGGTGTCGTTGCGGGCGGCCAGCCGGGCCCGTTCGTCCCCGGTGAGCCAGGGCAGGTCCATCAGCCGGGTGCCGGCGCCGCGGGGCGGGGCCGCGATCCCGCCCAGGAGCAGCCCGAGCCTCTCCGCGAGGCCGGCCACGGTCGGCCCGTCGAAGAGGTCCGGGTCGTAGGCGAAGGAGAAGGTCAGTTCGTCGTTGGGGTAGATGCCCACGGACAGCGGGTAGTTGGTGGTTTCCGCGTCGGCCTGGATGTCGCGCATGGACAGGCCGCCGACGGTGAGGGCGTCGTCGTCCACCGGGTAGTTCTCGAAGACCAGCACGCTGTCGAAGAGCCGGGCGGGGGCGGCGATGGCGCCGGCTGCCTGGATCGCGGGCAGTGGCAGGTGCGCGTGGGCGCGGGCCTGGGCCTGCCCGTCCTGGAGGTCGCGCAGCCACGGGCCGAGTTCGGCGCGCGGGTCGGCGAGGGTGCGTACCGGCAGGGTGTTGATGAACAGCCCCACCATCTCCTGTGCGCCGTCCAGGTCCGCGGGGCGGCCCGAGTCGGTGGCCCCGAAGCAGACGTCGTGCTGTCCGGCGAGCCGGGACAGCAGCACCGCCCAGGCGCCCTGCACGAGCGTGTTGACGGTGACCTTCCGCTCGCGCGCCGCCCGGTGGACGCGGGCCGAGAGCCCGGCCGGAAGGCCGGTGCGCAGCCGTGCGGAGGACCGGGCGCGGTGCTGGGCGGTGGGCCTGCGGTCGAAGGGCAGCGCGGTGGGCGCGGTGAAGGTGCGCAGCCGCTCCTCGAAGTACCGCTTGGCCTCGGTCGCGTCCTGGCCGTCCAGCCAGGCCAGGTAGTCGCGGTACGGCGGCCTGGTCGCGGCCCGTCGCTGCGGGCGCCCGGTGCGCAGGGCGGTGTACTCGGCGAACAGGTCGCAGAGCACGTGGTAGAGGCTCCAGCCGTCGAGGAGCGCGTGGTGGAAGGACCACAGCACCTGAAGCGGACCGCCGGGGAGGCGTGCCGTCGTCAGCCGGGTGAGCGGCCCGTGCGTCAGGTCGACGCCCAGCGCGTGGTCGTCGGCGAACAGCTGCTTCAGGCCGGCGGCCCGTCCCTCGTCGTCGAGTTCGGTCCAGTCCAGGCGGGTGAGCGGCGTCCGCAGCTCGCGCAGCACCCGCTGGACGGGCTCGCCGAGTTCGGACTCGGCCATCGTGGTGCGCAGCACGGGCGTGCGGTCGACCACGTGCTGCCAGGCGTCCGCCAGCAGCGCGTCGTCGTCCACACCGTCCAGGACGAAGGCGAACTGGGCGAAGTAGGCGTCCTGCCTGCCGGTCTCGACGGTCGCTTCCAGCGAGTGGAAGAGCATTCCGGCCTGCATCGGGCTGAACGGCAGCAGGTCCTCCACGGTCCGTCCGTCGCCGGTCAGCCGGTCCACGCCCGGCTGGTCGAGGCGCAGCAGCGGGAAGTCGGACGGGGTGTGCCCGTGGGCGGCCGGGTCGGCCGCGTGGGCGGCCAGGGCGCGCAGCGCGTGCGCGGTGGCCTCGGCGATCCGGCGGACGGTGGCCTCCTGGTGCACGTCGGCGGAGTACTGCCAGAGCAGTTCGAGTCCGTGCTCGCCGTGCACGGCGACGACGTCGAGAAGGTGCGGCCGTACGTTCCCCGGTGCCTGTCGCAGCGCCATCCGGGGCCGGGTGGCGGCGGCGAACAGGGTCCCGGCGGGCGGCTCCTCGAAGCGGCCCAGGTAGTTGAAGCTGATCTCGGCGCCGCGGTCGCGCTCGGCCCGGTGGTCGGACGCGGTGCGCAGCGCGCCGAACCCGATGCCGTCGCCCGGTACCGCACGCAGTTGCTCCTTGACGCTCTTGAGCAGGGCGGACCAGTCCGTGGCGGGCGTCGTGGCGGGCGTCGTGGCGGCGGCCCCGGCGGGGACGTCCAGGACGACGGGGTAGAGGGAGGTGAACCAGCCGACGGTGCGCGACAGGTCCGTGCTGCCGCTCTCGGTCCTGCCGTGCCCTTCGAGGTCGATCCGCACCCTTGGGCCGCCGGTCCACCCGGCGAGCGCGCCGGCCAGCGCGCTCAGCAGCACGTCGTCGGGGCTGCCGTGGTAGTGGGCGGGGAGGTCCCGCAGCAGTGCCTCGGTCTCCTGCGGCGTGAACCCCACGGTGAGGGTGCGCGACGATCCCGCGGTGGCGCTGCCCGGCAGGTCGCGGGGCAGCCGGGGCACGTCGGCGTCCAGGACGCCCTGCCAGTACTCCCGCTCCTTCTCGAACCCGCCGGCCGCGGTGCGCTCGTCCAGCTCCCGGGCCCAGGCCCGGAACGAGGTGGTCTTCGGGCCGAGGTCGACCGCGGTGTCCGCACCGGGGCCGGCGGCCCGGTCGTAGGCGGTCGCGAGGTCCGTGAGCAGTACCCGCCAGGACACTCCGTCGACGACCAGGTGGTGTGCCGCCAGCACCAGTACCGGCGGCCTGCGCGCACCGCGCAGGAACAGGGTGGCGCCGAACAGCGGGCCCCGGGCGAGGTCGAACTGCTCCTCGTGCCCGGCCGCCGCGTCGATCCTGGTGTCCTGCTCGGCGCGGGAGAGCACCCCGAGGTCGACCGTGCGCAGCAGTGTGCCCGGCAGGTCGGGCACCTCGGCGTGGTGGCCGGTGCCGTCGGTGAAGCGCAGCCGCAGCGCGTCGTGCTGCGTCACCAGGCCGTGCAGCGCCCGCTCCAGCGCGGCGCCGTCCACGCCCGGGATCAGGTCGATGCGTACCGTCTGGTCGAAGTGCCCCGGCCGGGCGGGGTCGGTGCCGTGGAACCAGCGCTGGACGGGGGTGGGCGGCAGTTCGCCCTCGACGGGGCCCTGTTCGGCGGTGGCGGCCGGGTCGGCGGCCCACTGGGCCACGGCGGCCAGCGCGGCGACCGTCTGGTGGCGCATCACGTCGCCGGAGCGGATCAGCAGGCCCTCGGTGCGGGCGCGGGCGGCGACCCGCATCGTGAGGATGGAGTCCCCTCCGAGGTCGAAGAAGTTGTCCTCGACCCCCACGCGGGCGACGCCCAGCACGAGGGCCCAGATCCCGGCGAGCAGTCGCTCCTTCTCGTCCCTCGGCTCCAGGTGGACGCGCTCGGAGACCACTTGGGGCGCGGGCAGCGCGGCCCGGTCCAGCTTCCCCGACGTGGTCAGCGGCAGCGCGCCCAGCACGACGAACGCGGACGGCACCATGTACGAGGGCAGGGTCTCGCGCAGTACGGTGCGCAGCCAGGCGGTCTCCGGCCGGTGGCCGCCGGGCCGCGGCACCACGTACCCGACGAGCCTGCGGGAGCCGGCGCCGTCCGGCAGGGCCAGCACGACGGCGTCGGTGATCTCCGGCAGCCTGAGCAGCGCGGCGACGATCTCCCCGGGCTCCACCCGGAAGCCGCGCACCTTGATCTGGTCGTCGGCCCTGCCGAGGAACTCCAGCACCCCGTCCGGCAGCATCCGGGCCAGGTCGCCGGTGCGGTAGAGGCGTTCCTCGGGGTCGAAGGCGGCGGGTGCGAAGGCGGCGGCGGTCTCCTCGGGCCGGTTGAGGTAGCCCTGCGCCAGGCCGTCGCCGGCGATGTGCACCTCGCCCGGCACCCCGTCGGCCACCGGCCGGCCCGCCGGGTCGAGCAGGTGCACCCGGGTGTTGGCCAGCGGCCTGCCGATCGGCACGGAGGCCCGCTCCAGGTCGCGCGCGGTGATCCGGTGGCTGGTCGCGAACACCATGCTCTCCACCGGGCCGTAGCCGTTGACCAGCCGCAGGTGGGGGTGGGCCCGCAGGACCCGGCCCGCGTGCTCGACCGAGACGGCCTCGCCGCCGGTCATCACCTGGCGGAGCTTGCCGAAGACCTCGGGATGGTCCTGTGCCATGACGTTGAAGAGGCTGGAGGAGAGCCAGCAGGTGGTGACGGAGTGCCGGGCGACGAGTTCGGCGATCGCTTCGGGTTCCGGGGTCGGCGCGGGCTGGAGGACGCACCGGGCACCGTGCAGCAGCGCGCCGAACAGCTCCAGCGAGAAGGCGTCCCAGGAGATCGGCGCCGTCTGGAGGAGCACTTCGCCGGGGCCGAAGTGCGCGAAGTCGGTGCCGACGAAGGTACGTACGGTGGCGCGGTGCGGGGCGACCACTCCCTTGGGGCGGCCGGTGGAGCCGGAGGTGAACATCACCGTGGCGGGGTCGTCCGCGCTGCCCGGGAGCGCCAGGTCGTCGCTCTCCTCGTGGCCGGCCGCCGGGTCGGCGGTCGACAGGAGCACGGGGGCGCTCGCCCCGGGCAGGGCGGCGCGTACGGTCTCCTCGTGGCCGGGCTGGACGATCACCAGCGGAGCGTCGAGGTCCTCGAACATCAGCCGCAGCCGCTCGGCGGGCAGGCCGGTGTCGAGCAGCGCGTAGGCGCCGCCCGCCTTGAGCACCGCGAGCAGTCCAATGATCAGTTCGGGGCTGCGGCGTGCGCAGACCGGGACGAGCGTGCCCCGGCGGACGCCGTGCGCGACCAGGCGCCGGGCCAGCCGGTTGGCGGCCCGGTTGAGCTCGCCGTAGCCGAGGGTGGTGTCCTCGTGCACCAGGGCCACCGCGTCGGGGGCGGCCCGTACGGTCGCCTCGAAGAGTTCGTGCACGCGGGCGGTGCGCGGGTAGTCCACCGCCGTGTCGTGCCAGTCGGCCCTGGCCCGCCGGGCCGCCTCGTCCCCGGGGCCGGTCAGCGCGAGCGCACCGGCCGGTGTGCTCGCGTCGGCGACGGCGGACCGCAGCAGTCCCGCCAGGTGGCCGGCGAGCCGGGCGACGGTGGCGGCGGTGAACAGCTCGGTGCTGTACTCGATGCCTCCGGTGAGGGTGCCGCGGTCGTTCCAGAACTCGAAGAGCAGGTCGAACCGGGTGCTGGTGCGCGGCAGTCGGGCCTCGGCCACGGCGAGGCCTGCCACGGTGCGGGGGCACACCAGTGCATCCTGGTAGGTGACCACGGCCTGGAGCAGCGGCATCCGGCCGGGCTCCCGGGGCGGCCGGAGCGCGTCCACCAGCCGGTCGAAGGGAACGTCGCCGTGCTCGACGGCGGCCAGCGCGGACTCCCGTACGGAGTCCAGGAACGCGGTGAACGGCCGCTCGGGATCGAGGACTCCGCGCAGCGGCACCAGGTTGGCGAAGAACCCCTGGGTCCGTTCGTAGCCGCCGTCCGGCCGGCCTGCCGTGGCGATGCCCAATGCGAAGTCGTGCTGGCCGCTGTGCCGGGCCAGCAGGGTGTGCACGGCCGCGGTGAGCGTCATGAAGACCGTGGCCCGGCGGCTGCGGGACAGCGCCCGCAGGCCCTGGGCGACGTCGGCGGGCACCTGGAACCTGTGCAGCGCGCCCGTGCCGCGCCGCACGGCCGGGCGGGGCAGGTCGGCGGGGAGGTCGAGGGGCGGCAGGCCGGCCAGCGCGGTCCGCCAGTGGTCGAGCCCGGCGTCCCAGGCACCTTCCCCGGCGTGCTGCCGCTGTGCGGTGGCGTACTGGTGGAAGGGGGCCGGTGCGGCGGACCCGGCGGACTGGGCGGACTGGGCGGACTGGGCGGACTGGGCGGATGTGCTGCCGGTCGCCGTCCGCTCGTACAGGTCGAGGAGTTCCTGGACGAGGGCCCGGGTGGACCAGCCGTCGGTGATGATGTGGTGCTGGTTGAGCACCAGGACGTGCCGCTCGCCGGGGAGCCGGAGCAGCAGGGTGCGCAGCAGCGGGCCCTCGACCAGGTCGAACGGGCGCGCGGTCTCGGCGGCGAGCAGCCGCTCGCGCTCGGCCGCCGCCGCGTCGTCGTCGAGGGCGCGGAGGTCCGCCGTTTCGAACGCGGGCTCGCCGGGTTCGTGGATCACCTGGAGGCCGCCGTGCTCGCCGGGCCTGAAGGTGGTGCGCAGGGCCTCGTGCCGGGCGATCAGGGTGCGCAACACGGCCCGCAGCACGTCGGGGTCGAGCGGGCCGGTGAGTTCGACACCGACGGCGGTGCCGAAGCGCCCGAGGTCGGGCGAGCTTTCGTGGAGGAACCAGAGGCTCTCCTGGGCGAAGGACATCGGCGCGGTCCGCCCGCGCGCAGCCTCGTGCGCGGGCCCGTGCGCGGGCCCGTCCGGGCGGGGGGACGGCGCGACGGCACCGGCGGCTTCCGGAGCATCCGGGCCGGTGGCCGTGTTCGCATCGGCGGCCGGGACCGCGCCCATGGCTGGGGTCTCACCGGTGGCCATGTCCGCACCGACGGCCCGAGGCTCTCCGGTGGCCATGTCCGCACCGACGGCCGGGGCCGCGCCCGGGGCCGGGGCCGCGCCCAGGGCCGTGCTCGGGGCCGGGGCTTCGAGCAGGGCCGTGCCCGGGGCCGGGGCTTCAAGCAGGGTGGCGAGTGCGGCCACGGTGGGGGCGTCGAGCAGTTCGCGCAGGCTCAGCGCGCCGGGGTACGTGCGCTTCAGCCGGCTCAGCACCCGGGCGGCGAGCAGCGAGTCGCCGCCGAGGTCGAAGAAGTCGTCGGTGGTCCCGACGTCCGGGGTGCCGAGCACTTCCGCCCAGACCCGGGCGACGGCCCGCTCCGCCGGGGTCACCGGCGGAACGTGGACCAGGTGACGGGCCGACCAGTCGGGGGCCGGCAGCCGCGTCCGGTCCACCTTGCCCGAGGGGGTGAGCGGGAAGCACTCCACCGCGACCACCGCGGCGGGCAGCAGGTGCTCGGGCAGCGACTGCCGCAGGTGCGCGACGAGTTCGGCGCGGGTCGGGGCGAGCGCGTCGGCGACGGCGCGTACGTGGACCACCAGCCGCCGGTGGCCCTGTGCGTCCTCGGGCGCGCTCGCGGCGGCCTCGGCCACCAGCGGGTGGGTCAGGACGGCCGCCTCGACCTCGCCCGGTTCGATCCGGAAGCCGCGGATCTTGACCTGGTCGTCGCTCCTGCCCCGGTAGCGGAGCACCCCGTCCGCGGTCAGTTCGGCGACGTCGCCCGTGCGGTAGAGACGGCTGCCGGACGGGCCGAACGGGTCGGCCACGAAACGTTCGGCCGTCAGCCCGGGGCGGTTGAGGTAGCCCAGGGCCAGGCCGTCCCCGGCCACGTACAACTCCCCCGGTACGCCCACGGGTTGCGGCCTGAGCCGGTCGTCCAGGACGTGCACCCGGGTGCCGACGACCGCGCGTCCGATGTCGGGCGCGGTGCCGTCGCCCGCGATCGGGTCGCTCATCGTCGCGCAGACGGTGGACTCGGTGGGCCCGTATCCGTTGACCATCAGCCGGCCGGGTGCCCAGCGCGCGGCGACGTCCGCCGAACAGGCCTCCCCCGCGGTGACGAGGGTGACTCCGGCCGGTATCGCGTCGTCCGGCAGCGTGGCCAGTACGGCGGGCGGCAGGGTGACGTGGGTGATGCGCTGCTCCCTCAGCAGCCGGGCGAAGTCCGGTCCCGGGACCAGCCGGGCGCTGTCGGCCAGCACCAGCGCGCCGCCCGTGAGCAGTGCCATGGACAGCTCGAAGACCGAGGCGTCGAAACTGGGGCTGGCGAACTGCAGGACCCGGGAGCCGGGCCCGGCGCCCAGCCTCGCCACGTGCTGGGCGGTCAGCGCGGCGAGACCGTGGTGCGGCACGGCGACGCCCTTGGGCCGGCCGGAGGAGCCGGAGGTGTAGATGACGTACGCGGTGTCCAGCGGGTGGCCCTCGGGCAGCGGCGGCCGTCCGTCGCGGGGGGCGGTGAGGGCCTGGGCGACGTCCGCGGAGGCGAGGTCAAGGACCTGGGTGGGACCGGTCGGGCCGACGAGTTCACCGAGGCCGGAGGTGACGGTGATGCCGGAGGTGTCTGTGCGGTCCGCAGTGTCTGTGCGGTCCGCGATGTCCGTGCGGCCGGCGCCGTCGCTCGGCCCGCCGGTGCCGTTCACCAGGAGCAGCTGCGGCGCCGCGTCCGTCAGCATGTGGGCGATCCGCTCGGCCGGGTAGGCCGGGTCGACCGGCAGGAAGGCCGCACCCGCCTTGACCGTGGCCAGTGCCGCCTGGACGAGTTCGGGCCCGCGGGCCATGCCGAGGGCCACGATGCTGCCCGGTCCGGCGCCCCGGTCGGCCAGCAGGTGCGCCAGCCGGTCGGTGCGGGCGTCCAGTTCGGCGTACGAGAGCGTGGCCTGCTCGTGCACCAGAGCGGGCGCCTCCGGGTGGCGCTCCGCCCGGCGGCGCAGCAGCCGGGGCAGGGTCTCGGCGGTGGGGGCCGCTGGGACCGGCTGCCGCGGGGTGCGGCCCGTCGCCGTACCGCCGGTGGCGTGGGGATGACGCGGGTCCGGGGTGGCCGCCTCGTGCGACATGCTGGTGTCTCCTGCCTCGGTTGGCTCGAAGGGCCCGGGGTGACGCGAAGGGCCTGGGGTGGCTCGGGCGCCCGGGTGGGCCTCGTGGGCCCTGGGCGGATCAGTGGGGTTCGGCGGGTCTTGGGCGTGGGGCGGGGACTTGGGTAGGGACCCGGGGCGCGGAACCCCCGGAAGGGCTCCGGGTGCGGGCGCCCGGAAGGGCTCCGGGTGCGGGCGCCCGGAAAGGGCGAGCGTGGTACGGGCGCCGGGGCGCGGGCGGCCAAAGAGAGCGGGCCGGGGTGCGGGCGCCCGCAAAGAGCGGTCCGGGACGCCGACGCCCGCAGAGGACGGTCCTGGTGCGGGCGCCCGGAAGCGGCCGGGCCCGATGTCCGGAAGGGACGGGCCCGGCCTCCGTGCGCGAGCGGCCGGGGATGCGCCCCGCTACCGGCGCGCCCCGCTCCCGGCCGCCCTTCTCAGGCCGCCCTCCCGCTCCGTACGGCGAGTCGGCCGCTGATCTGCAGCCGGTCGATGCGCCCGGTGCCCGCCGACTCGACGAAGCGGCCCACGTAACAGGTCCTCTCCGTCGTCAGTTCGATCACGGAGAACGTCAGGTCGGCCCGGACGGCCAGCCGGGCAAAGGGCCGGCCGCCCTGGTCGAGCCGCACCCCTTCGGAGTCGCGGACCAGGCGGTACTCGGTGGCGCCGTTGCGGTAGGTGCCCAGGCATCGCTCCAGAACCTCGTCGGGGGCCTCGGGGACCTCGCCGCGCAGCCTGGTGAAGGGGTGGCTGGCGACGTCGAACCCGGCTTCGCCCAGTTCGGCGACGAGGTCGTCCCAGAGCGCGAGCCCGGTGCCCGCGTTGGTGGTCAGGGCTACCCCGGTGCCCTCCCGCGGCTCGATGCGCAGATGGCAGGAGGTGCCGTCGCCGGTGCCGTCGTGGCCGACCCAGGTCCCGCCGCCGGCGGCCAGGTAGTGCGCCGGCCCGAGCCCCCAGGCGTCGGCCAGGCCGAAGGCGTCCGTGTGCGGCTGGACCCGGCGCATCCCCTCGGTGATCCGGGGCGCGGGCAGCAGCGGGGCGAGCGGGCGCACCGGGGCGTCCGCGAACAGCGTGCCGAAGCGCAGCAGGTCGGGGGCGCTGAGCGCGAGTCCGCCCGACGGGGCCTCGACCGGCGGCAGCAGTTGCGCGACCGGGCGGGCGGTACCGAGGCGGGGTGCCGCGGCGTGCCCGGACACGTGGTGCGCCGCCGCCCCCGGAGCGGTGACGAACACCGGGCGCAGCCCCAGCGGGCGGCACAGGACGGAGTCGACCGCCTCCTCCCAGTCCATGCCGAGCACCAGCTCGGCCACCAGACCCGCGGCCACCGGGCCGATGTTGGAGTACGAGAAGGCCGTGCCCGGCGGGGACAGGGGGCCCTGTGCGCAGGCGTCCCTGACGTACCGGGCCCGGTCCGCGGGCGGCCGGGCGGCCGGGTGGCTGCCGGGCAGGCCACCGGTGTGCGAGAGCAGATGACGCAGCGTCAGAAGAGAGCCGAACGCGCCGACCACGGGGGCGAGTTCGGGGAACTGCTCGCCGAGCGGTTCGTCGGGTTCGATCTCTCCCTCGTCCACGAGGGTCATCAGGAGCGTCGCGGTGAAGGGCTTGGTGAGCGATCCGAGCGGGAAGCGGGACTCCGGGGTGACCGGCTGCCCGCCGCCGAACAGTTCCTCACCGGCCGTCACCACGGAGGTGACGCCCCGGTGCGTGACGGCGAGCTGCGCGCCGGGTACGGCATGACGGCGGATCAGCCGGTCGAGCAGCGGTCCGAGCAGGCCCGCGTCGACCGGGGCCGGGTGGACCGAGGGGGCGACCGGGGCCGGGTGGGCCGAGGGGGAGACGGAGGGGGAAGCGGCGGTCGTCATGGGGGTTCCTGGTCACTCCAGTTCGAAGACGACGGAGGCGGCCGGGGAGCCGATCGGCACTTCGCCGACGAGGGTCCAGCCGGTCTCCGAGAACAGTCCGTGCCACTCGTCGATGGTGGGGATGTACTGCCCCATCAGGTCGTGGGCGGACTCGAAGCCGAGGTTGAACAGCGGGATGTCGCGGTCCTGGTAACCGACGGTGCGGGTGGTGTCGCCGAGCAGGAACCGGCGCACGTTGGGGAAGCGCTCGCGCAGCGTGCGCAGCGACTTCACCGCGTTCTCCCGGGGCCAGAAGTCGTGGCCCATCATGAAGCAGGTGAGGAGCTCCACCTCGTCGAACTCGGCGTGCGCGGCGAGGTCGCGGGCGTCCGCCTGGAACGCCGTGATGCGGTCGCCGAAGCCGGCCCTGGCCGCCTCGCGCAGTGTCATCTCCACGGCGGGCCGGCCGATGTCGAGGCCGATGCCACGGGTGTGGGGGTACTTGCGGGCGATCTGGATGAGCCGCTCGCCGCTGCCGCAGCCGAGGTCGGCCGCGACCGCGAAGTCGGTGGGCAGCCGGTCCATGGCGGCCCAGAAGGCCGGGTCGAAGGAGAACTCCGACAGCTCGCGGCAGGCGTAGCTGATGGCCGCGCCGTCCCGGTGGTAGAAGGCCCCGAGCCGGTTCTCCTTCTTGAGCACCGAGGGCATTTCCGTGTAGAGGCCCGAGCAGCCGCGGCTCAGCCAGTGGAAGTAGGAGCGGTAGCTGTTCACCTCGTCGAACAGCGGCCCGGGGCCGACGGTGTCGCCGTCGCGCGTCACGATCTCCACCGAGGCGAGCGCCTGGAGCATGCCCCGGGTGGCGATCGGGTCGAGGCCGAGTTTCTCGGCGAGCTCCACGACGTCCAGGTTCGCGGCGCCGTTCAACTCGTCGAGAACGCCCACCTCCCAGGCGGCGGAAATGGCCCACGACGCCACGGCCGAGTTGTAGATGTCAGTTGCGGTGAGTTGTCCTCCGGACCTCACCACTTCAGCAATCGACATGGATGCCTCCGGTTCGTTTCCAGCGGGTCGACTCAGTGTTGTCCGGCGCACCCCGACAACACCAGCCGATTAAGCAGCGCCTGATAATCGCAGCTCAGAAGCACTATTCAGGCTGCTGAACTGTGTTCAAAAAGCCGAATGCAGCATTCCGAATGTCAAGATTAAGACGTGCCTTAATGAACTTGCCCCGCCGCACGGACCGCCTCAACCATGAGCGCTGCCCCCGCCCGTCACGAAGCAGGGAGAGATCCGTGAGCAATCCTTTCGAAAATCCCGACGCATCATTTCTCGTACTGGTCAACGAGGAGAATCAGCACAGCCTCTGGCCGGACTTCATGGAGGTGCCGTCGGGCTGGGAAAGCAAATACGGTCCGCACGCGCGCCAGGAATGCCTTTCGTACATCGAAGAGCATTGGACCGATATTCGCCCGCGCAGCGTCTCGGTATGAATACGAACACGGCCGGCAGGAGCGGGCCTGTACAGAACTCCGGAACAATGGAAAGGGAATCGGTGTCCACGCTGCGGTTGCACGAAGATGAACGACTTGCCGTCGGAACTCTCGCCGACGAGTTCCTCGCTTCGCTCGACGGCGACGGGGACCCGACCCGCATGTCCGCCGCGGCCTCGGTCGCTGCCCAGCGGCTGCCGGAACGGCTCCGCACGTTCCTCGCCGGGGTCCGTACGCAGAGCCCGGCGGTCACCGTGCTCGCCAACCTGCCGATCGCGGCGGACCTGGCACCCACCCCGGTCGGCTGGGAGCTGTCCGCCGAACGACGGGCCGGCCTGCGCGAGGAGGCCGTACTGGCGCTGTGCGGGGCGGGTCTGGCCGAGCCCTTCGGCTGGACCAGCCAGCAGGCCGGCCGGCTCGTCCACGACGTCTGCCCCACCCCCGAGGCCGGCGACTCGCTCACCAGCGCCAGCAGCACCAGGGAGCTGAACTTCCACACGGAGGACGTCTTCCACCCCTGCCGCGCCGACTACGTGGCGCTGCTGTGCCTGCGCAATCCCACCCAGGTGGGCACCACGTACGTACGGGCCGACGCGCTGGAGCTGACGGACGAGGTGCGCGAGGTCCTGTTCCAGGAGCGCTTCCGCTTCTTCCCCGACGACTCCCACCAGATCGACGCGGGCAGCGGCGACGACCCGGCCGAGGCACCCTCCGGCGCCGTGCTGTACGGCCCGCGCGAGGCTCCGTACCTCCGCTTCGACCTGGACTTCATGGAGCCGCTGCCCGACGACGGCCCCGCCGCGGCGGCGGTGGACGCGGTGCAGAAGACGCTCGGCCGGCACATCGAGCGGGTCGCGCTCGCCCCCGGCGAGCTGGTCTTCATCGACAACCACCAGGTGGTGCACGGCCGGGAGCCGTTCCACTGCCGCTTCGACGGCACCGACCGCTGGCTCAAGAGGGTCAACCTCACCCGTGACGCGCGGCGGATCAGCGCCCTCACCGGGCAGCGCTCCGTCCTCGTCTGACGCCCCGCCCGCACCACCGGACACGGCGCCCCGACCGCCCCGCCCCCGGCTCACCCCCTCCCCCCGCCTGCCCCGCGCGCCCTCACCGGCACGCGGGGCGGGCTCCTTTCTTTTCACGCCCGGTCACGCCCGGCCACCGTCCCCCGGCCGGAGGGACGAGGTGTGTGCCCCGGCCGAAAGGACCAGAGGCCCCGCGCATCTCTACCTATCGGGAGATGTGGCCGTCCCGCCCTCGCAGAGAGCATGAATCGCATGAAGAAGCCGAATACCCGGTCGGTCGTACTGGCCGCCGTCTGCACGCTGTCCCTCGCCCTCACCGGCTGCGGCGCGGGCAACGACCTCTCCGCCGACCCCGTCAACGACGCCAAGGACTTCCCCTTCCAGGGAGAACGACTGACGGTGGAGACGGACAAGGACCTGGTCCTGCTGCCCGCCGAGGGCAGCACCCTGCGCGTCTCCCGCAAGCTCGCCGGACAGGCCGCCAAGGAGGGCAACGCCTCATGGGACCTGAAGGGCAGCACCCTCTCCCTCGCCGGGAAGTGCAGCGGCCTCGTGCTCAACTGCAAGGCCGAGTACACCGTGTACGTCCCCAAGGGCACCGCGGTCACCGTGCAGGGCAAGGGCTCGGCGGGTGTCGCGGCCAAGGGCCTGGACGGCGCCCTGGACCTGAACCTGGGCCGGGGCACCGCGGACGTCGAGAACGCCTCCGCCCCGCTGAAGATCCGTACCGATTCGGGCCGGATCAACGCCGGCGGTCTGACCTCGCCCTCCGTCGACGTCGGCAACGACAACGGCAGCATCGAACTCGCCTTCGCCAAGGCCCCCTCCGAGGTGAAGGCGGACTCCAACACCGGCAGCATCACCGTCCGGGTCCCCCAGGACGCCACCCGCTACCGGGTGTCCGCCAAGGCCGGCTCGACCAACCCGCACATCGAGGTGCACGAGGACGCCGGCTCCCCCCGCACCATCACCGCGGCCACCCAGGCCGGCGTCATCCGCGTCAACACGAAGGCCTGACCATGGAACTCCAGATCAACGAGCTGACCAAGGTGTACCGCGGCGGCAAACGCGCGGTGGACTCCTTCAGCCTCACGCTGCGCCCCGGGGTCCTCGGGCTGCTCGGCTCCAACGGGGCGGGCAAGTCGAGCCTGATGCGCGTCCTGGCCACGGTCACCAGGCCCACGTCGGGCCAGGTGCTGTGGGAGGGCGTGGACATCGCCGCGAACCCCGGCCCGCTGCGCCGGACCATCGGCTACCTGCCGCAGGACTTCGGGGTGTACCCGCAGCTGACCGCCCGGGAGTTCCTGTCGTACATGGCAGCCGCCAAGGGACTGCACGGCCGCTCCGCCGGAGCGCGGATCGAGGAGCTGCTCGACCTCGTCAACCTCTCCGGCGCGGCCAAGCAGCGGCTCGGCTCGATGTCCGGCGGCATGCGCCAGCGGGTGGGCATCGCCCAGGCCCTGCTCAACGACCCCCGGCTGCTGATCGTCGACGAACCCACCGTGGGCCTCGACCCGGAGGAGCGGATGCGGTTCAGCAACCTGCTCACCGGCCTCGGCTCCGAGCGGATCGTGATCCTCTCCACCCACATCGTCTCGGACGTCGCCACCAGCGCCGACCACATCGCCGTCATGGGGCAGGGCCGGCTGGTCAGGCACGGCACCCCGGAGGAGCTGCTGCGGCTCGCCGAGGGCTCGGTGTGGCAGGTCACCGTGGACTCCGACCGGCTCGCCGCCCTGCGCTCCCGGTACGTCCTCAGCGGGACGGTGCGCACCCCGCAGGGCGTGCAGGCCCGGGTGCTCGCCGCGCAGCAGCCGCTGCCCGGCGCCGACCAGGTCAGGCCCCGGCTGGACGACGCCTACCTGCTGCTGTCCTCCGTCTCCGCCACGGCACCCGCGGCGGGTGTGCGGTGAGCGGGGGAACCGTCGCGGCGCTCGCCGTCGCCGACTTCAGGGACCGCAGGCGGCGGCCGGCCTATCTCGTGGTCCTGCTCGGGGCCCTGGCACTGGGGCTCCTGGCGGCTCCGATCGGGTCGTCGACCTGGCAGATCTTCCAGATCAGCGGCTACCGCGGCATCTACACCAGTGGATACGTGGGGACCGTCACCGCGCTCGGCGGCGCGGTGTGGCTGGCCCTGGCGGGTTTCAACATCACCCGCGGCACCGTCGCCAAGGACGAGCAGAACGGTGTGGGGCAGATCCTCGCCGCCACCCCGATGAGCCGGATCTCCTATCTGGCCGGCAAGTTCTGCAGCAATCTGCTGTTGCTCGGCTCGATGCTGCTGGCGCTCGCCGTCACCTCGCTGGCCGTCCAGCTGATCAAGGGCGAGTCCACCCAGGTGGACGTCGTGCGGCTGCTGCTGCCCTTCGTGGTGATCGCGCTGCCGCTGCTGGCGTTCGTCGCGGGCTGCGCGGTCCTCTTCGACACCGTGCCCGGTCTGCGCGGCGGCCCCGGCGCCCTGGTCTGGTTCGTCGTCTGGCTCGGCGGCATCATGGCCGCCCAGGCGTCCAGCGGCTACGACCTGCTGGGCATGGGGCGGATCAGCGAGTCGATGGTCCGGGCGATCGAGGCGTCCGGGCACCCCGCGGGCGCCCTGCGCTTCGGCGTGGGCCTCACCGCCAGCGACCGCCCGCTGACCGCCTTCGACTGGGACGGGCTGGGCATCGGGGACCTCGGCGGCGGCCTGCTGGCCAACGCCGTCCTGCTGCTCGTCGGCGCACTCGTGGTGGGCCTGCTGGCCGCCCTCTGGTTCCGCAGGTTCGACCCGTCCGGCGCCCAGTGGCCCCCGGCGGGCCGCCGCGCGGACAAGGGCACGGCAGGGACCGCGGAGCGGACGGACGGTGCCGTGGCCCCGTCCGGCGGGCAGGTCCCGCCCGCGGTCCCGGAGCCCTCGGGCAGCACCGCCTTCAGCCGTACCCTCGCGCAGACCACCGCCCCGCGCACGGGTGCCGCCCTGCTGCCCACGTTCGTCGGGGAACTGCGCGTGCTGGTGCAGGGGTTGCGCTGGTGGTGGCTCGGCGTTCCGGTGATCACGCTGACCGCGGCCCTGGTCCCGATCGAGAACGTGCACCATCCGCTGCTGGCGGTCGCCATGCTCTGGCCCGTGCTGCTGTGGTCGCGGCTGGGCCACCACGCGGGGGCCGGCAGCCTCGTCGACCTTCTCGCGGCCTGCCCCGGCGGCCTGCGCAGGCTGCTGGCGGGACTGCTGGCCGGTATCACGGTCGCGCTGGCGATGACCGTGGTGCCGCTGGTCAGGCTGGCCGTCGCCGGGGACACCGCCGCAGTGACCGCGGCGCTCGCGGGCGTCCTGGTGGTGCCCGCGCTGGCGCTGCTGTGCGGCATGGCGAGCCGGGGGCCGCGGCTCTTCCAGTCGCTGTACCCGCTGCTCTGGTACGCGATGTTCAACCGCGTCTCCGAGGTGGATTTTCTCGGGGTGGTGCCCGACGGCGGCCCCCCGGCCGGAGCCGTCGCGACCGTCGCCCTCCTCCTGGCCCTGGCCGCTTTCGCGGTGGCCGCGGTGCGCGGCGCCCGCCGCTGAGCAGTCCCCCGACCGCAGCCCCGGCGGGCGGCGACGGGGCGAGGGGCCGGTCGGACCGGTCCCTCGCCCCGTTGCCCCCGCGCGATCCGAAAGGCCGGCCCCCGGCAGATGCGCCTCCGCCGCCCGCAAGACGTCAACGACCTCCCTCCGTCCACCGCCGGCTCCCCCGCGCCGCTCCCCAAGCCCCCGCCGTCCGCAATGTCCACCGCCGTGCGGATCTGTCTGGCCGTAGCCTTCGGGGTGCTGGCTCTGGTCGACCTCGTGATGAGCCTCGACACCAGCGGGCCGCTGCTGCCCACGGCCGGTCTGGTCCCCGCCGCCCTGGTGCTGTCCGCGCCGTACGGTTCCCGGCACGTGCGGACCGCGGCGGCCTCGCTGTGGTCGCTGCTGTGCACCGGCTTCCTGGTGGTGCGCGGCGGCGAACCGGACACCCCCGGGCTGGTGGAACTGCTCGCCCTGAGCGTGCTGCTGGCGACCTCCGTCCGCCGCTTCCGGGCCGGGCCGCGGGCGTTCCTCAGCTGCGCTGCTCCCCTGCTCGCCCTGGTCCTGCTCGGCGCCCGGGTGGCCAGGAGCGCGTCCGGCATCGTCCTGAGCATGCTGCTCCTGCTCCTGGTGGCGGCGTGCGTCATCGCCCTGGGCGTGTACGTCCGCGCGGCCGACACCCGCCGTGCGTACGACAGGGAACAGGTCCGCCAGGAGGAGCTGCAGGAACTCGCCAACGACCTGCACGACTTCGTGGCCCACCACGTCACCGGGATCATCGTGCTGGCCCAGGCGGGTCAGGCGATCTGCGAGTCGGGGCAGCGCGACGTGGTGCCGGTGCTCAACGACATCGAGCGGGCGGGCATCGAATCGCTGGACTCCATACGCCAGTTGATCTCCTTCCGGCGCGAGGAGTCCGGGCAGCTCGCCTCCTCGCTGCTGCCCGCCCAGAGCCTCGCGCACATACCCGCCCTGGTGGACTCCTTTCGCCGCGGCGGGCACGAGGTGCTCCTCGAACTGGCGGAGCCGGCGCTCTCCACCCAGCTCGCCCCGGAGATCGTCACCACCACCCACCGGTTGATAACCGAGGGGCTGAGCAACGTCCGGCTGCACACCCCGGACGCCACGGACCTCGCCGTGTCCGTCGTGCTCGGCCCCGAGGGGCTGCGGGCCACCGTGCGCAACGGTCCGCCCGCGGGCGGCAGGCCGCCCCGGACACGGCACATGCCCCAGTCGCGGCAGCGGGGCAACGGACTCCTGCGGCTCCGCGAACGCGTGCGCGCGGTCGGTGGCACACTCACCCATCGGGCCGACGCGGCAGGGGGATGGGAACTGACCGCCCTTCTGCCCGTCCGCGACGCACACCCCGAGGCCTGGAGGCCGCAGCCGTGACGATCAAGGTACTCATCGCCGACGACCAGAACATGGTCCGCACCGGCTTCCGGCTGATCCTGGACAGCCAGAGCGACATCGAGGTGGTGGGCGAGGCGGCGGACGGCGCCGCCTGCGTCGAGATGGCCCGGCGGCTGCGGCCCGACGTCTGCCTGGTCGACATCAGCATGCCGCGGCTCAACGGCCTGGAGGTCACCCGGCTCCTGGCGGGCCCCGAGGTGATCGACCCGCTGCGCGTCGTGGTGGTCACCACGTTCGACCTGGACGAGTACGTCTACGGCAGCCTGCGCGGCGGTGCCCAGGGCTTCCTCCTCAAGGACAGCGGCCCCACGCTCCTGATCGAGGCCGTGCGGGCAGTCGCGGCCGGCGACGCGATGGTCTGTCCCTCGATCACGGTCCGGCTGCTGAAGCGCTTCTCGGCCGGCTCCCCCGAGGTGTCCGCCCCGCGTCCCGTCGCGCCGTCGGTGCTCACCGAGCGGGAGACCGCGGTGGCCCGGCTGGTCGCGCGAGGTCTCACCAACCAGGAGATCTCCCGCTCGCTGGCCGTCTCGCTCTCCACCACCAAGTCGCACCTCGCCAACATCCAGACGAAGTTGGGGGTACGCAACCGGGTCGAGATCGCGGCCTGGGCCTGGGAGAGCCGAACGGCGCACCCGGGCGGGGCCACCGAGTACGAGCGCTGAGACCGAGCTGCCGCGCGGTCACCCGGCGGACACCTCCACCTCACCCGCCCGCCACCCGCGACCCGGGGAAAACTCGGTCCACTGTCCAACTTTCCGTCACTCACACCTCAAAACGCCGCTCCCGCCCCTGCTTTCAAAGATCTCCCGAAAGGGGGATACCCCCGACCGCCCCTCCCGGGACAAGCTTGCCCTACATCGAACGGGGTTTCGATCGTCGTCGCACCTGGTCGAACCCCCGAAGGCGGAGGGGGAGAAAGACCGTTGAGCCGCATCGTTCTTTCCATGCAGGACCTTGCACGCGTCCGTATCGGCGGGCCACCGACCACGGGAACCGAGGCGGTTTTCGCCCTGGAGAGCTGGCTGAACAACTCCGGCGGACACTTCCGCCGGTGGCACCAGGCCGTCACCAACGTCATCCGCGGTAAACAGGACCTCCACCGGCGTCTGCTCCGGTTCGCGGACTCCGGGCTCTCCCCGCGGGAACTGCGCGGCACCCCGGCCCCGGCGCGCCCGGCACGCACCGGTGCGGGCGGCGAACCGGGCGATCTGGTCGACGAGTTCGCGGCGGTGGCCGTCCTGCCGTACTGGGAGTACATCAGCGGCAGGCTGCTGCGCGACACCGACGCCTACCGGCAGATCGTGAGCAGTTCCGGGGTGGAGAACCTGCTGCGGACGCTGCACCCGCGGGTGCACTGGAGCGCCCCGGTGCTCGAAGTGGAGGACGACGACGACACGACGATCGATTTGCAGGGCCGCGGGCTCTTGATCGTGCCGTCCCTGTTCCTGGCCGCCCCTCTCGCCACCGCCCCGCACTCCCGGCCGGTCGACCACAGCCCCACGCCGAGCCTGCTGTTCCCGATACGCCCGGACTCCCGGGTGCAGCACCTGCTCGGCGCGCCCCGGCACGAGCGGGCGTCCGACACCGACCGGGGGGAAGCCCTGGCCAGTCTCGTCGGCCGCACCCGGGCCGCCCTGCTGGAAGCCCTGCTCAGCGGAACCACCAGCACCAACAGTGAGATCGCCGACCGGATCGGTGTCTCCAACGCCGCCGTCAGCCAGCACACCTCGGTGCTGCGCGCCGCCGGGCTGATCGCCACGCTCAGGACCCGCAACCACGCTCTGCACACCGTGACGCCGCTCGGCCGCTCGCTGCTCAGCGGTGTCCAGACCCCGGCCGAGCCGCCGCAGGAACCCCGGCGGCAGCGGCTGGTGGACGGGGTGCCCCAGCAGGTCGGCAGGGCCGGGGGCCGCTCCGGCGGAGCGAACGTCCCCTCCCGGCGCGGGCGTCCGGACAACCGCAGGACGCTCTCCGACATCTGGTGAGACCGCCGCGGCCGGGAAGCACGCGCCGCCCGTCAGCTCCCGTACCGCTCACGCAGTTCGACCTTGCGCACCTTCCCGCTGACGGTCAGCGGGAACGCTTCCATGATCTCCACCCGGCGCGGCACCTTGTAGTGCGCCAGGGCGCCCCGGCAGTGGTCGGCGATCTCCTCGGCCGTCGGCGGGTCCGCCGGGTCGCGGGGGACGACGCAGGCCAGGATCTCCTCGCCGTACCGTTCGTCGGGGACGCCGACGACCTGCACGTCCGCGATCTTCGGGTGGCCGTACAGGAACTCCTCGATCTCGCGCGGGGAGATGTTCTCGCCACCGCGGATGATCATGTCCTTGATCCGGCCGACGATCCGGACGTAGCCGTCCTCGCCCATCTCGGCGAGGTCCCCGGTGTGCATCCACCGTGCCGCGTCGATGACCTGGGCGGTCTTGAGCGGCTCGTCCCAGTAGCCGAGCATCACGCTGTAGCCGCGGGTGCACAGTTCACCGCTCTCGCCGCGCGGCAGGGTGGCCCCGGTCGAGGGGTCGACGACCTTGATCTCCAGGTGCGGCAGCACCCGCCCCACGGTGCCGGTGCGCCGCTCCAGGTCGTCGTCGCGCCGGGTCTGGGTGGACACCGGGGAGGTCTCGGTCATGCCGTAGCAGATGGCCACCTCGGCCATGTGCATCTCGGCGACGACCCGCTTCATGACCTCCGTGGGGCACGGCGATCCGGCCATGATGCCGGTGCGCAGGGAGGCGAGGTCGTACGAGCCGAAGTCGGGCAGTCCCAGCTCCGCGATGAACATCGTCGGTACGCCGTACAGCGAGGTGCAGCGTTCCTCCGCGACGGCGCGCAGGGTGGCGGCGGGCTCGAAGGACGGGGCGGGGATCACGACGCAGGAGCCGTGGGTGAGGGCGGCGAGGTTGCCCATGACCATGCCGAAGCAGTGGTAGAAGGGCACCGGGACACAGATCCGGTCATTCTCCGTGTAGCCGACCAACTCGCCCACGAAGTATCCGTTGTTGAGGATGTTGTGGTGGGAGAGGGTGGCGCCCTTGGCGAAGCCGGTGGTGCCGGAGGTGTACTGGATGTTGATCGGGTCGTCGCAGCTCAACTCGGCCGATCGGAGCGCCAGTTCCTCCTCCGTGGCGAGCCGCTCGGTCAGTTCCCGCCAGCTCGGGTCGCCGATGTGGTGCACGGAGCGCAGCGCCGGGCAGTCGGCCGCGACCGACCCCGCGAGCGCCCGGTAGTCGCTGCCCTTGTGGGTGAGCGAGGCGACGAGCAGGCTCACGCCCGACTGGTTGAGCACGTAGGCCAGCTCGTGCGACCGGTAGGCGGGGTTGATGTTGACCATCACCGCGCCGATCCGGGCGGTGGCGTACTGCACGAGCACCCACTCGGGGCAGTTCACCGCCCAGATCCCGACCCGGTCGCCCTTGGCGATCCCGCGCGCGAGCAGCCCGCGCGCCAACTCGTCCACCTCACGGCCGAGTTGCGCGTAGGTCCAGCGCCGGCCCGAGACGACGTCGACCATCGCCTCCCGGTCCGGGAAGGCTGCCACCGCCCGGTCGAGAGCGCTGCCGACGGTGTCGCCGAGGAGCGGCGTCGTGCCTGTTCCGTGGGTGTACGAGAGCGCGGCCATGGAGGTCAGCATGCCGTGTGGATCACCGGGCTGACTAGGGTCTGTCCGTGGGATCGTGATCGTTCACCGTCGTCGCGACCGCGCCCCGGCCCGAGAGGAAGGACCTTGATGAGCAACGGCAGCTACTACGAGGCCATCGACGAGCACCGCTACAAGCCCACCGCCCACGCGGGCGGCGCGTGGAACACCGCGGAGGTGCACTTCAGCCCGTTCGGCGGCCTGCTCGTGCACGCCATGGAGCGCCATCTGGCCACGGCCCGGCCGGACGACGACCTGATCATGTCCCGGATCTCCTTCGACATCCTCGGCCGGATCGCCCTGGACGAGTGCGAGATCCGGGTGGAGACCGTCCGGCCGGGCCGCACCATCGAGCTGGTGGAGGCGGTCGCGCTGATAGCGGGGCGCCCCGTGGTGCGTGCCAGGGCCTGGCTGCTGGCCGCGGTCGACACCGCCGCCGTGGCGGGCGGCGGCGCCGACCGGCTCGCGCCGCCGGAGGGCCTGCCGTCCTGGGACATGGCCGCCCTGTGGCCCGGCGGGTACATCGCCTCGGTCGACGTGCGCCCGGTCGGGCAGCCGCGTCCGGGGCGTGCGACCGCCTGGCTCTCCACGGAGCTGGACCTCGTCGCCGGGCGCACCGTCGGCCCGTTGGCGTCGTACGTCGCGCTCGTCGACACCGCGAACGGCATCGCCGCACGGCAGTCGCCCGACGAGTGGATCTTCCCGAACGTCGATCTGACGCTGCATCTGCACCGCCGGCCGGAGGGCCGCTGGACCGGGCTGGACACCACGGTCGTCTTCGGCCCCACCGGTCAGGGCATCACCAGCACGGTCCTGCACGACGTCCTGGGACCGGTCGGGCACGCCCAGCAGATGCTCACCGTCCGTCCTTCGCGGTAGCCGGGCGCCGCTCGCCGTCCACCGCCGGCCCGCTCTCCTGCGGGGCGTCGGAGGCCGGGGCGTCGGCGGCCGGGGTTCCGGAGGCCGGGGCGGCCGGGATGACGGCGGCGATGGCCGCCGAGGCGAGGGCGAGCGCGCAGCCGATGACGAGGGCGAGCCGGAAGCCGCTCTCGGAGGTGAAGGTGTGGCCGCCGACGGTGGTGGTCAGCTGGGCCAGTACGACACCCACGACGGCCGCACCGATGGAGGTGCCCAGCGAGCGCATCAGCGCGTTGAAGCCGTTGGCGGCGCCGGTCTCGGTGAGCGGGACGGCGCTCATGATGAGGGCGGGCATGGCGCCGTAGGCGAGGGCCACCCCGCTGTTCATGACCATCATCGCGATCATGAGGCCCCAGGCGGTGCCGGAGAGCAGCAGCGAGGCGAGGTAGCCGGCGGCAAGCACGAGGGCTCCGCAGACCAGGGTGGCCCTGGGGCCCCGGGCGTTGGTGAGCTTTCCGCCGAGGGGCGAGACGGCCATCATCATCAGTCCGCCGGGCAGCATCCACAGGCCGGCGGCCAGCATGGACTGCCCCAGGCCGAAGCCGGTGGCCGCGGGGTACTGGAGGAGCTGCGGGACCACCAGCATGCTCGCGTACATGCCGAAGCCGATGAGGACGGAGGCGATGTTGGTGAGCAGGACGCGGGGCCGGACGGTGGTGCGCAGGTCCACCAGCGGGTCCCGGGTGCGCCACTCGAACCGGGCCCACGCCGCCAGGGTCACCACGGCGACGGCGAAGAGCGCCAGCGTGGTGGCCGAACTCCAGCCCCAGTCGGCCCCCTTGGACACGGCGAGCAGCAGGGACACCAGGCCGACGGCGAGCCCCACGGCGCCCACCGCGTCGAAGCGCTGGCCCTTGGCGCCCGGCGGCACGTCGGGGACGAAGGCGAAGATCATGACAGCGACGGCCGCGGCCAGGGCCGCGGCGCCCCAGAACAGCAGGCGCCAGCTCGTGTACTGGGCGACCGCCGCGGCCACCGGCAGTCCGATGCCGCCGCCGATCCCCATGGAGGCGCTGACCAGCGCGATCGAGGAGCTGAGCTTCTCGGCGGGCACCACGTCGCGCAGCAGCGCGATCCCGAGCGGGATCATGCCCATGCCGACCCCCTGCAGACCGCGCCCGACGATCATCGGTACGACGCCGACGGCGAGCGCGCAGACGACGGACCCCACGATGAGCGGCACCGCGCAGGCCAGCAGCATGCGGCGCTTGCCCAGCAGGTCGCCGAGCCGCCCGCTGACGGGCACGCAGACGCCCGCGACCAGGAGGGTCGCGGTGATGACCCAGGCCGCGTTGGAGGCGGAGGTGTCGAGCAGCCGGGGCAGGTCGGCGAGCAGCGGTGTGACGAGGGTCTGCATCACCGCGGCGGTGACGCCGGCGAGCGCGAGCGTCGCGACCACTCCGCCGGTGCGGGGTGCCGTTTCGCCGGTGCGGGGAACGGCGGCTCCGCCGGGTCGGGGGGCCGTGGACGGATGGGACATGGAGGGGATTCCTCGGATTTCGGCAGGTGCGGCGCGCGGCGGCGGGGCACACGGAGGCGGGTCTCGGAACGGGGAGCCCGGGGCGGTTCGGCCCGGAGGGACGTGCCGCTCCGGACTCAATCAATAGCCAACTATCAGTTCGGCGGGCGGGGCTGTCAACACGAAACGATCGTCGACTATCACTTGCTAGAGTGGAGGCATGCCGACCGAGACCCCCAGGCCCCTGCGCGCAGACGCGGCCCGCAATTCCGAGAAGATCGTCCGGGCCGCCCGTGCGGTCTTCGCCGAGCGCGGGCCCGACGCCCCGCTCGACGAGATCGCCCGGCGGGCCGGGGTGGGGATCGCGACGCTGTTCCGCCGCTTCCCGGACAAGGGCGCCCTGCTGCACGCCATGCTGGACCAGCAGTTCACCGAGCAGGTGCGGCCCGCGCTCGGCCGGGCGCAGCAGGACTCCGATCCGCTGCGGGGGCTGGCGGAGGTGCTGGAGGCCGCCCTGTTCTCCGCCGCCGACAACTACAACGCGCTGACCGCCGCACGGAACGCGGGTGTGCTGACGGCCGAGATCGGCGACCGGTTCTTCGACGCTCTGGACCCGCTCGTCCAGCAGGGCCAGCGGGCCGGGGTGATCCGCCAGGACCTCGTTTCCGAGGACGTCCGCCGGATCATGTTCATGCTGGTCAGCGTGTTGTGGACGATGGAGCCCGGCGAGGGCGGCTGGCGGCGGTACGTCGCGCTGATGCTGGACGGCCTCTCCCCCGCCGCCGCGGGACCGCTGCCCAACGCCGCTCCCCCGCTGCGGCGCCAGGAGCGCTGAGCGGCCCGTCGGCACGGCCGCACCGGGCCCCGGCGGAGCGGACTCCGCCGGGGTGCCGCCGGACCCGCCCACCCGCGCTAGCGAAGGAGGATCGCCGAACCGGGGCACATGGCCGCGGCCTGCCTCGCCCGGCCCTGTTCCGGGGGTGCCGGGGCGGCGTCGAGCACGACCACCGTCCCGTCGTCGTCGCTCTGGTCGAAGACCGCGGGCGCCGTCATGGCGCACTGTCCCGACGCGACACACCGGGACTGTTCCACTTCCACCTTCACGGGTGGCCTCCTTCTTCTCGTAACGGGCGACCGGTCGTCCGGACCGGAGCGACGCTCACCACTCGACCGGGACCTCGGCCACGCCGCCGGTGAGCCGCTCGGAGTGCTCGGGCAGGGAGTGCGGGTCGACCGAGAGCCGCAGCCCGGGGAAGCGGCGGAACAGGGCGGTGAAGGCGATGCGCATCTCGGTGCGGGCCAGCGCGTTGCCGATGCAGTAGTGGCCGCCGTGCCCGAAGGCCAGGTGCGCGTTGGCGGCGCGGGCCGGGTCGAAGGCGTCCGGGTCGGCGAACGCGGCGTCGTCGCGGTTGGCCGCGTTGATCGCGATGATGACGGCGTCGCCGCGGGCGATGGTGGTGCCTCCGACGGGCACGTCCTCGCGCGCGTACCGCAGCAGGCCCAGGCCGCCGGGGGCGGACATCCGCAGGATCTCCTCGACGGTGGCGTGCACCAGGCCCTCGGGGTCGGCGGCGAAGCGGTCCCGGCGGGCCGGGTCGCTCAGCAGGAACAGCGTGCCGAAGTCGATGCGGGTCGAGGTCGTCTCGTGCCCGGCGAAGAGCAGTCCGGCCGCCAGCCGGGTCATCTCGTCCTCGGTGAAGGTGGGGTCCTCGGCCTGCACCGCGAGGATGTCGGTGACCACGTCCTGGCCCGGCCGCTCCCGCTTCTCCTCGGCGAGGCGGCTCATGTACGCCTGGAAGTCCGCCATCGCCCGTTGCCCGTCGGCGCCGCCGTCGAGCATGCCGATGCGCTCGGACCAGTCGCGCAGCAGTTCGCGGTCGGACTGCGGCACGCCCAGGAGTTCGCAGATCACCTGGACCGGCAACGGGAACGAGAGGTGCTCGTGCAGGTTCACGGGTGCCTGCGGGTCGGCGGCGCGGGCCTGCTCCATCTCGTCGAGGCAGCGTTCGGTCAACTCCTCGATACGGCTGCCGAGTCGGCGCATCCGGGGCGCGGAGAAGGCGGGGGCGAGCACCTTGCGCATCCGCGCGTGCTCGCGCTCCTCGTCCTCGAAGCTGCCGGAGGGCCCGGACTGGATCGCGGCACTGGAGATCTTCGTCGCGTCCTCGGGGGCGGGGTGCGCCTTGCCGAAGCGCTTGTCGCCGAGGATCGCGCGCGACTCCTCGTAGGCCGTCACCAGCCAGGCCGGGTCCCCGGCGGGGGTGGTCACCCGCGCCAGCGGCCCCTTCGCGCGCAGCAGCCCCAACAGGGGCGCGATGTCGAGGGCGTTGGGGCGTGCGAAGGGCAGTTGCGGTGCGGAGGTGGGGGCGGTCATGGTCTCTCCTCGCTGGCGTACGCCAAGACGCGTGGTGCGGCCCCGGGAGGGGGCGACGGGCCGACCGCGCGCGACCGCCGGCCGCTGGACGCGGCCGGCCACTCGCTGCCGGCCGCCCGGAACCGGAGCGCCCACCACTAAGTGATACCTGACTATCTCTTGCGCGGAGCGTAACACAACCGATACCCGACTATCGGAAGGAGCGATGGATTCCGGCCGTTCCCCATGGGGTTGGGGAGCGTGGGCCGGTAGGTTGCGGAGATGTCTGAATCGAGAAAGCGCGATGCCGGCGCGCCCGTCACGAAATCCGTCGGCGGGGTGCCGCCCCTGGCCGACGGCGTATGTGTCGTCACCGAGGTCGGCGACCTCGACATCGAGAACCTGGAACCGCTCCAGAACGCCCTGGAGCAGGCCGCCGCCCAGCACGCCGTCGTGGTGCTGGACGCGAGCGGCATCACCTTCGGCGACTCCTCCTTCCTCAACCTCCTGCTGCACGTCAACGGGCTCGTCCGGCTGCGGCTGGTGGCGCCCACCGCGCAGGTGCTGCGCCTGCTGGAGATCACCGGCGCCGACCAGATACTCGACGTCCGCGACAGCGTCGAGGAGGCGTCGCGGATCTGACCGCAAGGAACACACACCCCCGACTACGGACGGAGGAACCCCCCGACGGAAAAGGGAAGTTCCCGCCACGGACACGTCCTGGCGGGAACTTCCCCTGTCACGACCCCTCGCGCGTCGGCGCCCCGGGGGTCAGCGGACGACGTCGAAGACGTTCTTCTGCAGACCGTTGGCGTACGCCTCGTGCTCGACGAGCTTCAGCTTCTGGGTGTCCTTGTCCGTGGCGCTGAAGAGCCGCTTGCCCGCACCGAGCAGCAGCGGGAAGACGAGCAGGTGGTAACGGTCGATCAGACCGGCGTCCGACAGGGCCTGGTTCAGGGCGGAGCTGCCGTGCATGATGATCGGGCCGCCCTCGGTCTCCTTGAGCGCGCGGACCTCGTCGAGCGAGCGCAGGATCGTCTGCTCGCCCCAGTTGTCCACCAGCCGGTCGTCGGTGAGGGTGGTGGAGACGATGTACTTGGGCATCGGCTTGTACTCGGCGAACTCCGCCATGTCCGGCCACACGGGGCTGAACGCCTCGTAGCTGGTCCTGCCGAACAGCATCGCGGTGGCCTCCTGCTGCTCGCGGCCCTTGATCTCGAACGCCTCGGGGACGAACTCGATCTCCTTGAAGGTCCATCCGGAGTTGCGGTAGCCGGGCTCGCCGCCGGGTGCCTCCATGACGCCGTCGAGCGAGACGAAGGCCGTGCTGATCAGGGTGCGCATCGGGAATTCCTCGGTATCGGGTGCCCGGACCACGAGGGTCCGGGCAGGTTGTCGACTGTCATCACTGCGCCGTACGGGAGTGAACCTAACCCCGCCGCGGCGCCTGTTGCCGTATAAGACCGACGGATGTGCGAGAACTCATCGGTCGTACGCCGGTCATGCGTCCCAGGAGACCGGAAGGCTCTTCACCCCGTAGATGTCGGCGCTCTCCGGACGCAGCACCACCTCCCGTTCGGGCACCGCGAGCCGCAGCGCGGGGAAGCGCCGGAGGAGCGCGGGGAACGCCACCCGCATCTCCACCCGGGCCAACTGCTGGCCCAGGCACTGGTGGATGCCGTGCCCGAAGGCCAGGTGCCCGCCCTCCTGCCTGTCCAGGTCCAGTTCCCCGGGGCCGGTGAAGCGCGCGGGGTCGTGGTTGGCGGTGTGGTACGAGAGGACGACGGTGGTGCCCGCCTCGACGAGGTGGCCGCCCACCTCGACGTCCTCCAGGGCCGTGCGCATGAACGACTTGGCGACGGTCAGATAGCGCAGCAGTTCCTCCACGGCCCGGTCGGTCAGCTCGGGCCGGGCCCGCAGCGCGGCCAGTTGGTCCGGGTTCCGCAGCAGGGCGAAGGTGCCGAGCGCCAGCATGTTGGCGGTGGTGTCGAGGCCGGCGGCGAGCAGGATCAGGCTGATGCCGCGCAGTTCCTCGTCGGTGAGGTCGCCTCGGGTGAGTTCGCTGAGCACGTCGTCGGTGGGGTTCGCGCGCTTGGCGGTCACGAGGTGCGCCAGGTACTCCTGGGTCGCGGTGTAGGCCGCCACGAGGTCGGCCTCGTCGCTCTCGCCGCCCATGAACGTGTCGATCTGCTCCTGGAAGGAGCCCCGGTCCGCGTACGGCACCCCGAGCAGTTCGCAGATGACGATGGTGGGGATGGGCTTGGCGAACGCGGTGACCAGGTCGGCGCCCGGCCCCGCCGCGGCCATCGCGTCCAGGCACTGGGCGGTGATCTGCTCCACCCGCTCGGTGAGCAGCCGCATCCGCCGCACGGTGAACCTGCCGATCAGCGGCTTGCGGTAACGCCCGTGCTCCGGCGGGTCCATGAGCAGGAACTCGCCGGGCGGCGCGGGCGGTATGGCGAAGTCGACCACGTTCATCAGCTCCTTGCGGGAGCTGAAGCGCGGGTCGGCCAGGACCGCCCGCACCTCGTCGTACCCGGTGATCATCCAGCCGGGTTTGCCGCCCGGGTGGGTGAACCTGCTGACCGGTCCGTGCGCGCGGGCCTCGGTCAGCTCGGCCGGAGGGTCGAAGGGGCAGCCGGGCCTGCGCTCCGTCGGCATCGCCGCGACGGTGTACGGGGAGTCACCCATGACTCGTCCTCATCTCGCGATATGACGTGTTTTGCCTCTACTGAAAGCTACGTTGCTTTCGCGCGGGGCGTCAATCACGAAAAGGCCGAACTTCCAGCTGAAGAGCGGAATATTGATGCAATGACGATGCGCTCGAATGCAATGAAACGTTGCAATGAGTGGCGCCGAAGGCAATACTGGGCGACATGCCAGGAGGACGTTTGACCCCGCAGGAACGCCGCCGGATCGCGGCGGGTCTCTCCGACGGACTCCCGTACGCGGAGATCGCCAGGCGGCTCGGCAGGCCGACCTCGACCGTCAGCCGCGAGATCGCCCGCAACGGCGGGCCCGGGGACTACCGGCCCGAGCAGGCACACCGGGCGACGGTCCGGCGCGCCCGGCGCGGCGCCCCGGAGCGGCCCCGTACGCACACCGCCGGGCAGCCCGGCCCGGGAGGGACCGCGGGTGCGGGAGGGACCACAGGTGCGGGCGAGGCGCGGGACACGGGAGGCGCGGCCCGCACCGTCGAGGAGGAGATCATCGACCTGGTGGTCATGACCGGGCTGCCGAGGACGACGGCGCGGGTGCACGTCGCTCTGCTGCTGGCGGAGGACGGCAGGCACACCGCCGCCGAACTGGCCGACGGGCTGCGGGTCAGCCCGGCCTCCGTCTCGGTGGCGGTGAACTACCTGCTCCAGCACGGCTACATCCGCCGCGAGCGCGACCACCGGCGGCGCCGGGACATCTACGTGCTCGACGACGAGGCCTGGTACCACTCGCTCGTCGTCGGCTCGCGGCAGACGCTCGCGCTGACCGGGCTGGCGCTGACGGCGGCTCAGCGGCTCGGCCCGGACAGCCCGGTGGGCCAACGGCTGACCCGCGGCGGGACGTTCCTGGACCACGTCATCTCGGACACCATGGACTCGGCCCGCCGCTGGCGGCACCTCCTGTCGTGACGCCACGGGACGCCGGACGGCACGGGGCCACCGACGCGGGGGAGGCCACGACGCACGGGAACGCCGCCGCACGGGGACGCCCACGCACGGGGACACCCACGCACGGCGACGCCGCCGCGCCGGACCGCCGTCAGCCGCCCGGCGTCACCTGAAGTCCTCCTCCGCGTACTCCCCCGCCGACCCCCGCTCGGTCCGCTCGCGCAGTTCGATGCGGCGGATCTTGCCCGAGATGGTCTTGGGCAGTTCGGCGAACTCGATCCGCTTGACCCGCTTGTACGGGGCGAGGACCGAGCGGGAGTGCGCGAAGATCGCCCGCGCCGCCTCGGCCCCCGGCTCCCAGCCCTCCGCGAGGACGACGTACGCCTTGGGCACGGCGAGCCGCAGCGGGTCGGGCGCGGGCACCACGGCCGCCTCGGCCACCGCCTCGTGTTCCAGCAGGGCGCTCTCCAGCTCGAAGGGCGAGATCTTGTAGTCGGACGCCTTGAACACGTCGTCGCGCCGGCCCACGTAGGTGAGATAGCCGTCCGCGTCCCGCGCGCCGATGTCCCCGGTGCGGTAGTAGCCGTCGGCCATCGCCTCCGCGGTGCGCTCCGCATCGCCGTGGTAGCCGGTCATCAGGCCGACGGGGTGGGCGGAGAGGTCGAGACAGATCTCGCCCTCGGCGGCGCCCGGCTTTCCGGTGACGGGGTCGAGGAGTTCGACCACGTACCCGGGGCTGGGGCGGCCCATCGAACCGGCCTTGAGCAGCTGGCCCGGGGTGTTGGCGACCTGGACGCAGGTCTCGGTCTGGCCGAATCCGTCGCGGATGGTGACGCCCCACTCGCGGCGGACGGTCTCGATCACCTCGGGGTTCAGCGGCTCGCCCGCCCCCAGCGCCTCCCTGGGCGGGTTCGCGAGCCGGGTGAGGTCGGCCTGGATGAGCATGCGCCAGACGGTGGGCGGGGCGCAGAAGGACGTGACGCCGGCCCGGTCCATCTCGGCCATCAGCCGGTTCGCGTCGAAGCGGCTGTAGTTGAGGAGGAAGACGGTGGCCTCGGCGTTCCACGGGGCGAAGAGGTTGGACCAGGCGTGCTTGGCCCAGCCGGGCGAGGAGATGTTGAGGTGCACGTCGCCGGGCTGGAGACCGATCCAGTACATGGTGGCCAGATGGCCGATGGGGTACGAGACGTGGCTGTGCTCGACGAGCTTGGGGCGGGCGGTGGTGCCGGAGGTGAAGTAGAGCATCAGCGGATCCGCCGCGGGGGTCTCGCCGTCCGGGGCGAAGTCGCCGGACGCGCCGCGGCTCGCGTCGAGGTCGAGCCAGCCCGCCGGGACTCCGGACGCCTCGAAGCCCCGTACCGCGATACGGGTGTACTCCCCCGGCACCTCGTCGAACTTGGCGGTGTCCTCGTCCCGTACGACCACGTGCCGCGCTCCGCCGCGCTCGATCCGGTCGCGCAGGTCGACCGGGCCGAGCAGCGGGGTGGCGGGGATGACGACCGCGCGCAGCTTCATCGCGGCGAGGGCGGTCAGCCAGAGCTCCTGCTGGTTGCCGAGCATCACGACGATCCGGTCCCCGGCCGAAACCCCCTGTTCCCGGAGCCAGTTGGCGACCTGGGAGGAGCGGTGCGAGACGTCCGCGTAGCTGAGGGTGGTCTCGCGGCCGTCCTCCTCCACGATGTGCAGGGCGGTGCGGGTGTTGCCGTCGGCGATGGCGTCGAACCAGTCGAGGGCCCAGTTGAAGTGTGCCGGGCGCGGCCACCGGAAGCCGTCGTACGCGGCCCGGTAGTCCTCGCGGTGCGCCAGCAGGAAGTCACGGGCGGCCCGGAAGTCCGCCGCGGCGCTCGCGGTCGAACCCCCGATCGGGCTTCCGCTCTGGCTTTCGTCCCGTGCCGTGTCCGATCCCGCGTCGGAGCCCGCTCCTGTGTTCGTCGCCGTCATCTGTCCTCCTCGTACCGACCGTGGTCGCTAGCATCCTGTGGCAATGGCCCGGTTCTCACCACCCCCGTACGGGGGTGGACCGATAAGGAAACCGCACGTGACCGACCACTCCTCGCCGCCTTCCGCCCACGGGGCCGAGATGCGCGCGGCCCTGCTGCGGCTGCGGCGCGCCACCGGTCTGCCGGTGGCGTTCGGCGGTCTGCTGAACGGGCAACGGGAGCTGCGGATCGCCGAGCTGAGCGGCACCTCCACACAGGCGTTGCAGGGGCTGCTGATATCCGCCGGGGTCGGCCTCGGCGGGAAGTCGATCGCCCTGCTGCGGCCGTGCGCGGTCACCGAGTACCTGGCGTCGCGGCACATCAGCCACGAGTACGACGCCGCGGTCCGGGCGGAGGGCCTGCGCTCGGTGCTGGCGGTGCCGGTGATCGTACGGCGCAAGGTGCGCGGCGTGCTGTACGGGGCCCTGCGCACCCCGCAGGCGCTCGGCGACCGGACGGCGGACGCGGCGCTGGACGCCGCCCGGCAGGTGGAACAGGCGCTGACCGTGCGGGACGAGGTGCGGCGGCTGCTGGACGTGACCCGCGACCCCGGCCTCGGCCCGGCCGCCTGGGAGCAGGTCCGCGAGGCCCACGCCGAGCTGCGGGCGCTGGCCCCGCGGCTGACCGATCCGCTGCTGCGCGGCGAACTCCTCGCGGTCTGCGGCAAGCTGGCCGACTCCTGGCGGCCGTTGCGGGAGGGTCCGCCGGTGCGGGAGCACCGGGTGACGCTGACCCCGCGCGAGACGGACGTCCTGGCGTGCGTCGCCTCGGGCGCGACGAACGCGACGACCGCCGAGCGGCTGGGGCTGCGCCCGGAGACCGTGAAGGGCTATCTGCGGTCGGTGATGCGCAAGCTGGGGGCGCACACCCGTGGTGAGGCGGTGGTGGCGGCCCGGCGGGAGGGGCTGCTGCCGTGAGGACGGCGGGCCGCCGGGAGGCCCCAGGGGAAGGCGCGGGCGGGACGCTCTGGCAGGACGCCACCGGCCCCTGTTTGGATGGGCTCCTGGCTCGTCCGGGGACGGGCTCCCGGGCTTGTCGCGCCCGGGTGACGGCAAGGGGTGGTGAGGACATGGTGTCCACCGAGCGCGTACTGGCCTTCGCGGCGATGTCGCTGCTGGTGATCGCGATTCCGGGGCCGAGCGTGCTGTTCGTGATCGGCCGGGCCCTCGCGCACGGCAGGCGCACGGCGCTCGCCACGGTGCTCGGCAACCTGATCGGCTCGTACGCGCTGGTGGTCGCGGTGGCGCTGGGCATCGGGGCGCTGGTGGAGAGTTCGGCCGCGGTGTTCCTGGCGGTGAAGCTGGCGGGGGCCGCGTACCTGGTGTTCCTGGGCGTCCATGCCTTCCGGCACCGCAGGGACATGCGGGCCGCCGACATGGCGGCTCCGGCGGGCGAGCGGCGCGGTGATCTGCGGACGGTGCTGGACGGACTGTTCGTCGGGCTGACGAACCCCAAGGGCATCGTCTTCTTCGCCGCGGTGCTCCCCCAGTTCGTGGACCACTCGGCCGGGCACCTGCCGCTCCAGATGCTGCTGCTGGGGCTGGTACCGGTGACGATCGGGCTGGTGACGGACACGCTGTGGGGGCTGGGCGCGTCGGCGGCGCGGGCCTGGTTCGCCCGCTCGGACCGGCGGCTTTCGATGATCGGCGGGGCGGGCGGCTTCGCGATGATCGGGCTGGGCGTGACGGTGGCGGCGACCGGCCGGGCGGACTGACGGACGGGGCGGGGCGGGTCGAATTGGGCAGGGGCCGGGCCGCGCGTACCGGCCCCGGCCAGGGCCGTACGCGCGTCATGGCCTCACCCGGCCTTCGTCCCGTAGAACTCGCCGAACCGCACGTCGTGGTCCGCTCCGGGGCTCAGCAGCTCCAGTGTGCGTACGGCCTCCTCGGCGATCTCCGTGCGCCGGGCGCGGCCGGCGTCGGCGAAGAGTTCGACGGTGAGGGTGGCCCTGCCGTCCTTCTTCGGCTCCTGCGCGCGCCAGATCCCGGCGAGCAGTCCGTCGACCAGGACGGTGCTGTAGCTGGTGTTGACGTACCAGGTGCGGGAGGCGTGCTCGGGCGGCACGACGCGGCTGCGGTCGGCGTGCGAGAGAAGCAGGTTGTCGAACTCCGGGAGGAGCCGGACCGGGGCGGGGGTGTCCTCGTCGGGGCGGGGCGCGTCGGGGAGGTCGAAGAGTTCGGTGCCCTGTACGTCGCGGAAGGCCAGCAGCCGGGGCCTGAGCCGTTCGAAGGCGGGGCGCAGCCGGGTCAGCCCGCACCAGCTCTGCATGTCCCGTACGGAGGCGGGGCCGAAGGCGCCGAGGTAGCGCAGCACGGTCGCGTCGAGGAGTGCGTCGGTCTGTGCCGGGGAGTACTCGGGCTCCGGCCGGCCGAACCAGGCGCGGGAGGTGGTCAGGGTGACCTGTCCGCTCCGGCCCCAGAGGCCGCGCGGGGTGGTCTGGAGGAGGGGCAGCGCACAGCGGGCGAGGGTGGCCAGGGCCTGCGGGTCGTTGTCCGGCCAGCGCTTCAGGAGGCCTTCGCGGAGCTCCTTGAGCGAGCGGGGCCGCTCCTCGACGAGTTCCCTGGCCAGCGGCGCCAGCTCGGCGATGTCGACGCCGGGCGACCGCTTGAGGAAGATACGCAGTTCGCGGTCGATGACGGGCTGGACCAGCGGGCGCAGGGCGAGACAGTCGTCGGCGGTGAGGGTGTGCAGGGTCGAACGCATGGTGACGATGCGGGCGACCTCGCGGGACTCCATCAGCCCGGACAGCTCCTGCGGGTCGAACCCGTCGAGCCGGGCGGCGAGGGCCAGGTACGGCGGCCTGGTGTTCTGCGCCTGGAGGCCGACCAGGTGCCGCACGGCGTCCTTGGCGGGCATGGCGGTACGGGTGAGCAGCAGCTGGCGGGCGAGGGTGGCGCGGTTGAGGGCGCGCGGGCTGAGGATGGGGGCCGCGGGGGCGGGGCGGGACCTGTCGCTCGTCGTCATGCTCCGCACGGTACGGCAGCTTGCGGACAGCCCCGGTCCGCAATCGGCTTCGCACGGCCGGCCGAAACCGACCGCACCGCTTCGCCCCGGCCCCGCCCCCCTGCCACTCTCCGCTTGACCACTCACCCGTCCCGCACCCACCACTTGCCGCCTTCACCGTGCCAGCGTGTTTTACCCCGTATATCCTGCTTCGTAATTCCGCGGCGGAGGGCGGTCCGTTTTCATGGCAGCGAAGAAGCGCTCGTGGCGCAGGCAGCCCGCCCTGGCGCCCGCCCCTCCTCCGCCGTCCGCCGCACCGTCCGCCCGGCACACCGAGCCGCTCGACGGGGCGAGCGTCGTCAACGCGGCCCTGTACCGCGACGGCGTGCGGGTCGCCACCCCCGACTCCCTCGCCCAGACCTTCCGCCAGCTGCGCGAGTACCCCGACGGCATGGCGTGGATCGGCCTGCACCGCCCGACGGAGCCCGAACTCCACTCGCTGGCCGAGGAGTTCGACCTGCACCCGCTCGCCATCGAGGACGCGCTCGAAGCCCACCAGCGGCCGAAGCTGGAGCGCTACGGCGAGACCCTCTTCGTCGTCCTGCGGGCCGCCCGCTACCTGGACGCCCCGGAGGAGGTCGACTTCGGCGAGCTGCACGTCTTCGTGGGCCCGGACTTCGTGATCACGGTCAGGCACGGCGCCGCCCCGGACCTGACCGCGGTGCGCCGCCGGATGGAGGAGTCCCCCGAGCTGCTGGCGCTCGGCCCGGAGGCGGTGCTGTACGCGATCCTGGACGCGGTGGTCGACGGCTACGCCCCGGTCGTCTCCGGCGTCCAGACGGACATCGACGAGATCGAGACGGAGGTCTTCCGGGGCGACCCCGAGGTGTCCCGGCGCATCTACGAACTCTCCCGCGAGGTGGTCGAGTTCCAGCGCGCCACCCGCCCGCTGATCGGCATGCTCAACGGCCTGATGGCGGGCTTCACCAAGTACCGCACCGACGAAGAGCTCCAGCGCTACCTGCGCGACGTCGCCGACCACGTCACCCACACCAGCGAGCGCGTTGACGGCTTCCGCGGGGCCCTCACGGACATCCTCACCGTCAACGCGACGCTGGTCACCCAGCAGCAGAACGCGGAGATGCGGGCACTGGCGGTGGCGGGCTTCGAACAGAACGAGGAGATCAAGAAGATCTCGGCGTGGGCCGCCATCCTCTTCGCCCCCACCCTGGTGGGGACGATCTACGGGATGAACTTCGACACCATGCCCGAGCTGCACTGGACCCTCGGCTACCCCTTCGCGATCCTGCTGATGGCAGCGGTGTGCGTGAGCCTCTACCTGGTCTTCAAGCGGCGGGACTGGCTGTAGTCCGGGCGGGCGCGAGCGGCTGCGGGCCGCTTGCGCCCGCGGTCCGGACGGCCGGGCTCAGAAGAACCCGCGGCTCGCTCAGGAGAACCTGCGGCTCTTCGTCTCCCGCACCGGACGGTCGTTGCGCAGGTCGTCGAAGAGTTTCGCCGCCTCCTCCTCGTTCCACTTCAGCACGTTGCCCTTGGGAGTGGGGACGCCGATGCCCGACAGCGGGACGTTGACCTGTTTGCCCTGCCCGCCCGAGACGCTCTGCACGGCGCGGAACATCTCGGTCAGGTCGGGCAGGCTCATGTCCTCGTCGACGATGAGCGTGTCGAGTCCGGCCCGGACGGCCGGGCCCATCGCCGTCGGGTCGAGGAGCGTGCCGGGCTGGGCGGCCTGGTGGGCGAGGGTGGAGAGGAACTTCTGCTGGTTCTTCGAGCGGCCCAGGTCGCCCTCCCGCTCCTGGTGGCGCTGGCGGACGAAGGCGAGGGCCTGCTTGCCGGTCAGGGTCTGGCAGCCCTTGCGCAGGTCGGCGCCCGACTTCTCGTCCTTGATGTCCCGCTCCAGGCACATCCGTACACCGCCGATGGCGTCGACGATGTTCACGAATCCGGCGAAGCCGATCTCGGCGTAGTGGTCGATGCGCAGACCGGTGTTCTGCTCGATGGTGTGCACGAGGAGTTCGGGGCCGCCGAAGGAGAAGGCGGCGTTGAGCTTGTCCCGCTCGGTCGGCTTGGTCTTGCCCGTCGTGGTGTCCAGGCGGCCGGGCACCCTGACCCAGGAGTCGCGCGGCAGGCTGACCATGCTGGTGCCGTGCGCCCCGGTGTGCAGCAGCATCATCGAGTCGGTGCGCCGGCCGCCGCCCCCGCCCGCGTGCAGGTCCTGCACGTCCTCCTCGGAGAGCCCGTCGCGGCTGTCGGAGCCCACGATGAGGTAGTTGGTGCCCTCGCCGGGCGGCGGGCGGTCGCCGAACGCGCCGAGGTCCACGTCCCGCTGGAGCCTGGTCTGGGCCCAGCCGTACGTGCCGCCCACCGTGACCACCACGACGGACAGCAGGACGAAGGCGGATCTGCGCAGTCTTCGGCGCTTCTTCGACTGCCGGGCGTGCGCGCGCCGGGGCCCGTAGTGCGAACTGGGGCGCTCGGCGAACCGCTCACGGGCGGCGGCCTCCTCCGGGACCGGGTACGGCCCGGGGGCCGGCGCGGGCCCCGGCGGTGTCCCCGGTCCGGGTACCGGTTCCGGGCGCAGCAACTGGCCGGCCCGCCGGTCGAGCGGGTCTGTCATGGTCAACTCCCTCGGTGCGCGGACGGACTTGAGGTCCGACTCGCGCGACGTGTCTCCGGTTCCGCTCGCGTGGTGCCGCGTCCCGTGCCGGGCTCAGTGCGACGACAGGCTCCGCCGTCCGGGCGGCTGGTCGAGCGGGGCCGGGGACGCCCCGCCGGGCGTCGCTTCGAAGAGGTACGGGTCGGCGGTGCCGGTGCGCTTCATGCTGTGCCACTTCAGGCGGGAGCCCAGCATCGCCGTGGTCACCGAGTGGATGACCACCAGGTACATCAGCTGCCGGTAGACGAACTGCTGGAGCGGCAGCACCCACAGCACGCGCAGGTTCTCCCGGTCGAGCCGCAGCGCGTACGCCGCGGTGACCAACTGGACGGCGAGGAAGCCGAACCAGACGAGGGCCGCCTCCACCGGGTCCCGGAACAGCGCCCCGAACAGGGCGAACATGTCCACCACCGGTGCGCACAGCGGCAGCACGATCTGGAACAGCGTGACGTAGACCAGCACCCGCCTGCCGAAGCGTCCGCCGGGGCCGATCTCGGTCACCGCGTGGCGGTGCTTCCACATCGACTGGAGGGTGCCGTAGCACCAGCGGTAGCGCTGGCGCCACAACTGCCGCAGCGTGCTGGGCACTTCGGTCCAGGCGACCGCGGACTCCTCGTACACGACGCGCCAGCCGGCCCGCCAGAGCGCCATGGTGAGGTCGGTGTCCTCGGCGAGCGTGTCGTCGCTGACGCCGCCGATGCCCATCAGGGCGTCCCTGCGGAAGGCCCCGATCGCGCCCGGTACGGTCGGCATGCACTCCAGGACCTCGAACATCCGGCGGTCGAGGTTGAAGCCGAGCACGTACTCCAGGTGCTGCCACTTGCCCAGCAGCCGGCGCCGGTTGCCGACCTTGGTGTTGCCGCTGACCGCGCCGACCGCCGGGTGGGCGAGCGGCTGGACGAGCCGGACCAGTGCCTCGGGTTCGAAGACGGTGTCCGCGTCGACCATCACCACGATGTCGTGCCGGGCGTGCGCCAGACCGGTGTTGAGGGCGCTGGGCTTGCCGCCGTTGGGCTGCCGGATCACGGTGACCCGCGGGTCGTCGATCGACTCGGCGATGTCGGCGGTGGCGTCGGTGGAGCCGTCGTCGATCACGATGATCTGGAAGTCGGGGTGGGTGGAGGCCAGCAGCGAGTACACGGTGGAGGCGATGCCCGCCTCCTCGTTGTACGCGGGCACCAGGACCGTCACCGGGTCCCGCACCTCGCGCAGCCGTGGCGCGCCGGGCCGGTACCGGTGCAGCCTGCGCACGTGCAGCCGGGCGAACAGGATGAACAGCAGCATCCGCAGCACACCGAGCGCACCGGCCAGCGACAGCGTCCACACCATCACGGTGAGGAAGGCGCCGCCGAGCCGCTTCGACCAGATCAGGCCCTCCCCCATCAGTTCCCGGGCGACCGGGACCTCTTCGAGGAAGGAGAGCCGCCCGAGGCCGCCGCTGAGGGTGGTGAACCGCTTCACGCTGCGGTCCTCCAGCAGGTCCCGGGCCTCGTGGTAGCCGAGGTCGGTCTGGCTGTGCTGGGTCACCGCCCCGCGCCACGGCTTGCGGTCCTTGCGGTCGGAGGCGACCACCAGGTACCCCTGGCCGGCGGCGCGCTGCGCGGCCGGCCACTGGGGGCCGCAGAGGGTGTCCGCCGCGGTGGTGTGCGGCAGCCGCAGCAGGGTGGTGTTGACGCCCGCCGAACCCGCGAGGGCGGCCTGGGTGAGCGACAGTTCCAGCCGGGCGCGCACCGGCGAGGCCACGCCGAGGTCGCCGCCGCTGTAGGTGTACGAGCCGATCTCGTGGCCCTCGCGCTGGATCCGCCGCACCAGCTCCGGGTAGCGGGCCGCCTCCATCCCGTAGACGAAGAAGGTGGCGCGGGCGTGGTGCTCGCGCAGCAGGTCGAGCAGGCGCGGCGTCCACACCGGGTCGGGTCCGCCGTCGAAGGTGAGCGCGACGGTTCCCGGCGGCATGGCCAGGGTGGTGACCTCGCCCCGCGGGCCGAACCTCAGCAGTGGTCTGCCGTCGTCGGCCTCGCGCGGGATCGGCCGGGTGCAGGCGGGTTTGGTGCGCGCGGCGTCGACCTGGTGGGTCGTCCAGCCCTCGAAGAGGAGGGTGACGGAGACCACGGCCAGCACCAGCAGGAGGACGAGCCAGTGTCCGCGCGGCGGGCGGCGGACAGTGGCGCGCCGCCTCACTGCTTCGGGCCTCCGGCCGGCGGGACGGATCTGCCGGACGGCGGCCGGGGCCGGCTCGCGGGATTCTCACGGACCTCGCGTTCCTCACGGGCCCCGCGACCCGCTTGGGTCTCACGGTTCCCGTGGGCCGCACGGTCCTCACGGGTCCCGCGGGCCGCCCGGCTCTCACCCGGCTCGCGGCCGGCGCGGTTCTCGCGGGCCTGTGCGTCGGCCGGTGTGCCGGTGCCGTGCGGGGACTTCGCGGTGCCGGGGTCCCCGGGCGCCGACCCGTTGGTGCTCGGCGGCCGGGTGCCCACGGGCTGGCGGAGTCCGCTGATCAGCGCGCCGACGAAGAACAGATAGCCGAGGCAGGCGAAGCCCACGACGAGGGCCAGGCCCTGGAGGGTACGTCGGCGCCAGCCCGACCGGTCGACGAATATGGGCAGCTCGGGCTCGTCCGGGGCGCGCCGCGCCACCCGGGTCACCCGGGGTGCCGCCTCCCGGTACGGCAGGCCCTGCGCCAGGTCCCGCCCCGGGTGCGGTGCCCTGCGGGCCGAAGGTACGGGCGAGGACCGCCCGTCGTGCGCTGTGCTGGCTATGTGGGGGGTGCCCTGCACTGGTGCTCCTGGTCTGCGGCCGCGCACGCGCGACTCTTTGTGTGGGGGGTTACGGACCCGGGGGCCCGTCGCACTGCTGGTGGGACGTCGGCGACCGCGTTCCGGTGCCCGTCGCGCACGGGACTGCCGTGCGCGCGCATGCCGGGCGCCCTCCCGGGTGGGGCCGGGGGACCGCGCGGGCATGTGCCCCCGAGAGGGCCGGAGGGCCGGAGTGCCGCCGTCACACTGCCCCGACCCTATCCGGGCACCCGGCCGGTCCCGCAACGGGCCGCCGCGCCGGTTCCGCCGCGCGGCGGGCGCCGGTCGGAGAGGGTGGCGGTATGAACACTGCGATCTCCTGTGTGTGGCGCGACCCGATCACCGACGCCGAGATGGTCGACCTCGTCGGGTCCCACGGCGGCAACGCCCAGCCCGGCTGGTGGGACCGGATCAGGGAGTACAGCCTCGGCTGGGTGGGGGCCAGGGACGGGGAAGGGACCCTCGTCGGCTTCGTGAACGTGGCCTGGGACGGCGGGGACCACGCCTTCCTCATCGACACGAAGACACGGGGCTCCTGGCAGCGCCGCGGCGTCGGGACGGCGGTGGTGGAGCTGGCGGCGGAGCGTGCGCGGGCGGCGGGCTGCGAGTGGCTGCACGTCGACTTCCGGCCGGAGCTGGGGGACTTCTACTTCGGGGCCTGCGGCTTCCGCCCCACCGACGCGGGGCTGATCCGTCTGCCGTCGGCCGGGTGACCCGGAGCGGGCGGGCGGCACGCACGCGAGGGGCCCCGCGGACTCGGCCGCGGGGCCCCTCGGACGTATGGCCGTGCGTGCCCCCTCAGCCGCCCCGGCGGCTGCGGACGAGCAGGTAGAGGAAGTACGGGGTGCCGATGACCGCCGTCATCAGGCCCGCGCCCAGCTGGGCCGGGGCGATGACGGTGCGGCCCACCAGGTCCGCCGTACAGACCAGGACCGCGCCGAGCAGGACCGCGACCGGGACCACCCGGGTGTGCCGGCGGCCGACCAGGGCGCGGGCCGCGTGCGGGGCGACCAGGCCGACGAAGCCGATGGTGCCGGCCGCGGCGACCGCGGTGGCGCTCAGCAGGACGCTCAGCGACAGCAGGCCCAGGCGCCCCTTGCCCAGGCTCAGGCCGAGCAGGCGGGGGGTGTCCTCGTCGAGGGAGAGCAGGTCGAGTTCGGTGCGGCGGGCCACCGCGACCGCGATGCCGAGGGCCAGGACGAGGGCCAGCGGGACGACGTCGGGGAAGGTGCGGCCGTAGGTGGAACCGGACAGCCAGGTCAGCGCCTTGATGGCGTTGAACGGGTCGGTGAGGATGACCAGGAGGCTGATGGCCGCGGCGGAGCCGGTGGCGACGCCGAAGCCGACGAGCACCAGCCGGTTCTGCTGGAAGCCGCCGCGGGCGGCGAGGCCGAAGACGAGGCCCGCCGCGGCGACCGCGCCCGCGAACGCGGCTGCGGCCACCCCCCAGGAACCGGCCAGCGGCACGGTCGTGACGAGGAGTACGGCGCCGAGTGCCGCGCCCCCGGACACGCCGAGGGTGCCCGGTTCGGCGAGCGGGTTGCGGGTCACGGACTGGACGAGGGTGCCCGCGAGGGCGAGCGCGGCGCCGGCCAGCAGGGCGGCGGCGACCCGCGGCACCCGGGTGTCCAGGACGAAGGTGACGGCCCGGCCCGCGTTGCCCTGGGCCCAGTTGGAGACGTCGCCGAGCAGGAGCTTGCTGTCGCCGATGAGTACGGCGGCGATGGTGACGGCGACGAGGAGGACGACCAGGACTGCGGTGGTGGCGACGAAGACGGTACGGCTGCGGATGCGCAGCCGGTCCGGGGCCGCGGCGCCGACGGTGTCCTTGGTCCGGGTGGCCATGACGATCAGGAAGACCGCGCCGATGAAGCTGGTGACGACACCGGTCGGCACCGCGACCGCGGTGTCCGACGGCACCAGGGCGCGCAGCAGCACGTCGGAGCCGAGCACCAGGGCCGCGCCGACGAGCGCGGTGAACGGCAGTGCGCCGCGGCTCCTGGTGAGTGCGCGCATCCGGTGGGCCAGCGGGCGCACCAGCGCGGGCGCGCACAGTCCGACGAAGCCGATCGGCCCGGCGAGGGCGACGGCCGCGGCGGAGAGCAGTGCCGCGAGGACGACCGCGAGGACGCGGGTGGAGCGGACGGGGACGCCCAGCCCGCGCGCGGCGTCGTCGCCGAGGGCCAGTGCGTCCATCCGGCGGGCGAGCAGCAGCAGTCCGGCGACGCCGAGCACGGCGAGCGGCAGCATCCGCAGGACGCCGTCGTAGCCGGACTGGGCGATGGCGCCCTGGTTCCACTGGAAGAGGCCCTCGGTCTCCTGGGGGAACAGCAGCAGGAGCGCCTCGGTGAGGGCGTTGAGGCCCAGCAGCATGGCGCTGCCGGCGAGCACCAGGCGTACGGTGCCGGCGCCGAGCCCGGAGAGGCCCAGGACGACGGCCGCCGCGGCGAGTCCGCCGACGAAGGCGACGCCGGTGCCGGCGAACAGCGGCAGGGAGATCCCGGTGACGGAGGCGATGCCGAGCGCCAGGTAGGAACCGGCGTTGACGGCGAGGGTGTCGGGCGAGGCGAGGACGTTGCGGCTGACCCTCTGCAGGGCGGCGCCCGCGACGGCGAGCACGGCGCCGATCAGCAGACCGGCGACCATGCGCGGTATCCGGGCGGCCACCACGACGGAGGCGTCGCCGGGCTGGGCCTGGCCGGTGAGCGCCTTCCACACCTCGGGGGCGCCCACCGAGGTGGTGCCCTGGGTGATGTCGACGAAGGCGAGCACGGCGACGAGGACGAGCAGGGCGGCCGTCACCGCGGCCGCCCCCGTACGGGTCCTGGCCGCCGACGGGCGGGTGGCGGGGGTGGTTGCGGTGACGGCCATGTGCTACTTCTTCAGCGCCTCTACGACGGAGTCGACGTAGCCGTTCATCGACAGCGGGCCGCCGAACATCCAGATGCCGTCGGGCAGCTGGTGCACATTGCCCTTCTTCACGAACGGCAGCGACTTCCACACGTCGTCCTTGGTCAGCATCCCGGTGAAGGGGTTGCTGTCCTTGTCGGTCTTGTTGCTGATGTAGGCGAACTGCACGTCCCCGAGCTTGGTGAGGCCCTCGACGTCGGTCTTGCCGAGGCCGTAGTCCTTGTCGCCCTTGACGGTCCACGGGTTCTTCAGGCCGAGCTTCTCGTTGACCGCGCCGATCAGCGAACCGCTGGTGTACGGGCGGATGGAGACCTGGTTGGAGACGACGTAGCCGTCGGCGAAGGCGAACCGGGCGCCCGCGTGGCCGGCGGCGGCGATCGTCCTGCGGCCGTCGGCGAGCTTGGTGTCGAAGTCCTTGAGGAGCTTCTCGGCCTGCGCGGTGGTGCCGGTGGCCTTGGCGATGGTGTTGATGTCCTCGGTCATCCGGCCGATCGGGTCGGCCGCGTCGGCCGCCTTCAGCTCCAGCACCGGGGCGAACTTGCGCATCTGCTTGACGGCGGCCGGGGGCAGATCGGTGGTGGCGATGACGAGGTCGGGGGCGAGGGCGGCGATGGTGTCCATGCTGGGCTCGCCGCGGGTGCCGATGTCCTTGGCGTCGTTCGTCAGCGGGGCGGCCGTGTCCCAGGCCTTGTACCCCTTGACGTCGGCGACGCCGGCCGGGGCGACGCCCAGCGATATCAGGCTCTCGACGATGTTCCACTCGGTGCCGACGACCTTCTTGGCGGGGCCGTCGAGGACGACCTTGGCGCCGTGGGCGTCGGTGAGGGTGATCTTCTCGGCGGGCTTCTTCGCGGCGGCGGCGTCGGCGGCGGGCTCGGTGGTCCCGCAGGCGGACAGGGCGAGGGCCGCCGCGGCGACGGCCGCGACGGTGGTGAGGATGCGCTTCATGAGGTGGCGCTGAGCCTTTCGCTTCGCGTGTGGTGGCGGCCGATGGCGCGGGTGCGCAGCCTGCCGGTGAGGGTGTCGGTGTCGACTTCGATGCGGATGCCGTAGGTGGCGGTGAGCCGTTCGGCGGTGAGCACGTCCTCGGGGCGGCCGTCGGAGACGACGCGTCCCGAGTCGAGCAGGACGATGCGGTCGGCCACCGCCGCCGCCTGGTCGAGGTCGTGCAGGACGGCGCCGACGGCGATGCCGTGGTCGTCCGCCAGGTCGCGCACCAGGTCGAGGAGTTCGACCTGGTAGCGGAGGTCGAGGTAGGTGGTGGGTTCGTCGAGGAGCAGTACGCCGGTCTCCTGGGCGAGGCAGCCGGCCAGCCAGACCCGCTGGAGCTGTCCGCCGGAGAGGTGCTCGGCGCCCCGGTCGGCGAGTTCGGCGACGCCGGTCATGGCCAGCGCGCGGTCGACGGCCGCGGGGCCCTCGGGGTCTGCCTTGCCCCAGCGTCCCCGGTAGGGGTAGCGGCCGAACTCGACGAGGTCGCGGACGGTCAGTCCGCTGGGTGTGGGGCGGCCCTGGGTGAGCAGGGCGACGTTCCGGGAGAACTCGCGGGCGCTCAGGGCGAGGGCGTCGGTGCCGCCGTCGAGGACGAGTTCGGCGCTGCGGGGGCGCTGAAGCCGGGAGATGGTCCGCAGCAGCGTCGATTTGCCGCTGCCGTTGGGGCCGACGAGGACCGTCACCTCGTGGGGGCGCAGCGTCAGCGCGGCGTCGTGGACGACGTCGACGCCGTCGTAGGCCACGGTGACGCCCGTGGCGCTCAGTTCATGACCACGGGGTTTCCGGGCCGCGGATGTCTCTTCACCTGCTTGCACGCGGCGAAGGTTAGCCTAACCTTACGTTTGGTTGAAAGTGGTCCGTCGTGTTCGTTCCGGCCCTCGGTCCGGGGCGCCGGGGCGGGGCGGCCCGGCACCCCACCCCGGGGGCTGCGGCCGGGGGTTGTCAACTCGGTTCAGGCGGTGGGCTGTTCGCCCAGTTCGCTGCCGGCGAGCCACTGCTCCCAGGTCAGGTTCCAGTCGCCGTAGCCGTTGCCGAAGTGGTCCATCGGTTTGCCGGTGGTGCCGGTGACCTCGACGACGTCGCCGACCCGGCTCTGCCCGTACAGCCACTTCGCGTCGCTGTCGGACATGCCGATGCAGCCGTGGCTGACGTTCTCCTTGCCGAAGGAGGCGGCGTTGTCGGGGGCGGCGTGGATGTACTCGCCGCTGACGGTCTCCCGCATGCTCCAGTCGTACGGGTCGTAGTAGCCGTCCGGGCTGTCGCGCGGGATGCCGATGGTGCGCGAGTCCATGATCACGCGGCCGTCCTTGGCGAGGATCGTCTTGATGCCCTCGCGGGTCTTGAACCGTTCCTCGCCGCCGCTGACCGGGATGACGCGGGCGACCTCGCCGTTGCGTACGACGGTCAGGGTGTGGGCGGCCAGGTCGACCTTGTTGACCATGGAGTCGCCGACGGCGAAGGAGACCTTGCGGTCGCGGTCGGCGGCGGTGCCGTCGGCCAGCTTCACCCGGGCGAGCCGGGCGTCGAGGGTGACCCGGGTGCCGGACGGCCAGTAGGTACGGGGGCGGAAGTGGACCAGGGTGTCGCCCTTGGCCTCCGCCCAGTGCCAGGCGCCGGTGAGCGGGCCGCCGGAGCCGGTGGTGGTGACCTTGAGGCTGCCCTCGATGCCCGCGCGCAGCGTCTTGTCGACCTTCTGCCCCTTGAAGACGACGGCGAGGGGCTGACCGACCCCGACGGTCTGCCCCGTGCCGGGGGCGATCCGCGGGGAGACGGTCCGGCGGGCGGAGCCGGCGGGCAGCAGCACGGCCGGCGGAGCCGCCTTCGGCGCCGGGACGTCCGTCGGCGCGTCCGTCGGGGCGGCGGAGGCACGGTGCACCGCGTCCACCGCCGGGACGTCCTCCGCCGGGGTCAGGGCCCGGGTCCCCTCGCTCCCGCAGGCCGTGGCGGCGAGGGTGAGCACCGCCACGGCGACGGGTATCCGGACGGCGGGCACGGCGGAGCGGCGCATTCTTCCTCGTACTTCTTCGGGCCGGGGCGGACGGTGGGCCCCCGGCCGGGGGCGGGCCGGACCGGCTCCGGGAGGCTGCTCGCCCGGAAGGGGCGGGTCGGTCCTTCAGCCTAGGCAGGGCCCTCCGCCTCCTCGCGGGGGCCGAAGGTCCCGAACCGGGCACCGAAATACCCTTCTGCGGCGCGGCGCGGTCAGTCGGTGGTGTGGCGCCTGCGTGCCCACATCGGCAGCGCGTACCAGCACAGCAGGTACCAGGTGACCACTCCGGCGACCAGCCACGGTGCGTAGGCGTTGTGCGTCACCACCCGCATGACGAGCAGGAGCGAGGAGGACAGCGTGGCCAGCAGCAGGAGCAGGCCGACGAAGGTCAGCCGGGACGCCCAGGTCACGGCCTGCGGTTTGATCTTGCGGCCGGAGACGATGCGGTGGAAGGAGACCGGGCCGATCAGGGCTCCGGTGGCGGTCGAACCGAGGATCACGGTGAGGACGTAGATGTTCTTGTCGGTCTGGGTGAGGTTCTGGAAGCCCGGCTGGAAGACCACGGTGAGCAGGAATCCGAAGAGGATCTGCACGCCCGTCTGGGCGACCCGGATCTCCTGGACCAGCTCGACCCACTGGCGGTCCGCACGCTCCTCCTCGCTCTCGGCCCGGCCCCGGGGGCGCCCCGCGCCCAGCACCGATTCGTCGCCGGCGCCGTCCGCTCCGCCGGCGTCGGGCCCGGTGATGTCCCGCTCGGTCATGTGCAGGTCCTCCTCACCGTCCGTCCACCCGGGCAGCACACGCACACACATCGGGTTCACCCAGGCTTATCGAGCGCACAATCGAGCACATACCCTCGTGAGGGTCAGACATGAGCTCCGCACGCGGTCCCGCCCCGCACCCGGCGACTGCCGTCGCACGGCACGGGAGAGGATTGCGGAGAAAAATTTGCCGTACGGCAACTGTGGCACCATGACCCACGGAACGCCCGTTCGGAAGTGAGCTGGTCGTACCGGTACCGCCCCCTGCGCGGGCCGGTGTCGGGCAAGTCGCGGTGGAGGGGTGGGTCAGGACCATGGGTACGGGTGCGGAAACAGGCAGGCGGCGCTCGCCACAGGGCGGGGCACGGGTGGACGGCGCGGCGCCGAAGACCGGGCCCAAGGTTCCGGCGGGCCGCTCCGACGGGGCCGGTGCGCCCGGCTCGGTGGGCGAGCCCGAGCTGCGGCAGCTCCTCGCGGGGCTGACCGCCGTACGCGACGGCGACTTCGGCACCCGGCTGCCGGACGACCGGGACGGTCTGCTGGGCGAGATCGCCCTCGTCTTCAACGGCATGGTCGACCAGCTCTCGCTGTTCACCTCGGAGGTCACCCGGGTCGCCCGCGAGGTCGGCACCGAGGGCAGGCTCGGCGGACAGGCCGAGGTGCCGGGCGTGGACGGCACCTGGAAGGACCTCACGGACTCCGTCAACGCGATGGCCGGGAACCTCACCACCCAGGTCCGCGACATCGCGCAGGTCGCCACCGCGGTCGCCAAGGGCGACCTGACCCGCAAGATCGACGTGGACGCCCAGGGCGAGATCCACGAGCTGAAGAACACCATCAACACGATGGTCGACCAGCTCTCCTCGTTCGCCGCCGAGGTCACCCGGGTCGCCCGCGAGGTCGGCACCGAGGGAAGGCTCGGCGGGCAGGCCGACGTACAGGGCGTCTCCGGTACGTGGAAGGACCTGACCGAGTCCGTCAACATCATGGCGAACAACCTCACCTCGCAGGTGCGGAACATCGCCCAGGTCACCACCGCCGTCGCCAAGGGCGACCTCTCTCAGAAGATCCGGGTGGACGCGCGCGGCGAGATCCTGGAGCTGAAGGAGACCATCAACACGATGGTCGACCAGCTCTCCGCCTTCGCGGACGAGGTCACCCGGGTCGCCCGCGAGGTCGGCACCGAGGGGAACCTGGGCGGACAGGCGACCGTGCGCGGCGTCTCGGGCACCTGGAAGGACCTCACCGACAACGTCAACGTGATGGCCTCCAACCTGACCGGCCAGGTGCGCTCCATCGCCCAGGTCGCCACCGCCGTGGCCAAGGGCGACCTCTCGCAGAAGATCAACGTCGAGGCGAAGGGCGAGGTCGCCGCGCTGGCCGGGGTCATCAACACGATGGTGACCACCCTCTCCGCGTTCGCCGACGAGGTGACCCGGGTGGCCCGCGAGGTGGGCACCGAGGGCATCCTCGGCGGTCAGGCGCACGTCCCGCACGTGGCCGGGACCTGGAAGGACCTCACCGACAACGTCAACTCGATGGCCAACAACCTCACCGGGCAGGTCCGCAACATCGCCCAGGTGACCACCGCCGTCGCCCAGGGCGACCTCACCCGCAAGATCGACGTCGACGCGCGCGGCGAGATCCTGGAGCTCAAGACCACCATCAACACCATGGTCGACCAGCTCTCCTCGTTCGCGGCCGAGGTCACCCGGGTCGCCCGGGAGGTCGGCTCCGAGGGCAGGCTGGGCGGCCAGGCCGAGGTCGAGGGCGTCTCCGGCACCTGGAAGCGGCTCACCGAGAACGTCAACGAGCTGGCCGGGAACCTGACCCGGCAGGTCCGTGCCATCGCCGAGGTGACCAGCGCGGTCGCCGAGGGCGACCTGACCCTCTCCATCACGGTGGACGCGTCCGGCGAGGTCGCCGAACTCAAGGACAACATCAACTCGATGGTGGAGTCCCTGCGCGAGACCACCCGCGCCAACCAGGAGCAGGACTGGCTCAAGACCAACCTGGCCCGGATCTCCGGCCTGATGCAGGGCCAGCGCGACCTGACCGTCGTCGCCGAACTGATCATGGACGAGCTGACCCCGCTGGTCGGCGCGCAGTACGGCGCCTTCTACCTGGCGCACGACACCGGCCGCTCCGCCGAGCTGGAACTCATCGGCTGGTACGGGCACTTCCAGGGCACCGAGGAGCGCCCGGTGCGCTTCGAGCTGGGTCAGTCGCTGGTCGGCCAGGTCGCCCGCAGCCGCCGCACGATCGCCGTCGACGAGCTGCCGCCGGGTTACGTCACCGTCTCCTCCGGCCTCGGCTCGGCGGACGCGCGCAGCCTGCTGGTGCTGCCGATCGCCGTCGAGGGACTGGTGCTCGGTGTCATCGAACTGGCCTCGGTGGGCGGGTTCACCCCGGTCCACCGGGACTTCCTGGAACAGCTGATGGAGACCGTCGGCGTCAACGTCAACACGATCGTCGCCAACGCCCGCACCGACGAGCTGCTGGGCGAGTCGCAGCGGCTGGCCGCCGAGCTCCAGTCCCGCTCGGAGGAACTCCAGTCCCAGCAGGAGGAGTTGCAGCACTCCAACGCCGAACTGGAGGAGAAGGCGGCCCTCCTGGCGTCCCAGAACCGGGACATCGAGGCGAAGAACCTGGAGATCGAGCAGGCCAGGCAGGAGCTGGAGGACCGGGCGCAGCAGCTGTCCATCGCCTCCAAGTACAAGTCGGAGTTCCTGGCGAACATGAGCCACGAGCTGCGCACCCCGCTCAACTCCCTGCTGATCCTGGCCCAGTTGCTCGCCCAGAACCCGACCCGCAACCTCTCCCCCAAGCAGGTCGAGTACGCCGGCGTGATCCACTCGGCGGGCTCCGACCTGCTCCAGCTGATCAACGACATCCTCGACCTGTCGAAGGTCGAGGCCGGAAAGATGGACGTCAACCCGGAGCCGGTGGGCCTGCGCAAGCTGCTCGACTACGTGGAGGCCACCTTCCGTCCGATGACCGCGCAGAAGGGTCTGGACTTCCGGATCAGCGTGGCGCCCGGCGCGCCCGCCGAACTGGTCACCGACGACTCGCGGCTGCGGCAGGTACTGCGCAACCTGCTCTCCAACGCGGTGAAGTTCACCGAGGCGGGCGCGGTCGAACTGCGCATCGACCCGGCGATCGGCGGCGACCTGCCGCCCCTGGTGCGTCCGCACGGCCCGGCCGTCGCCTTCCGCGTCATGGACACCGGCATCGGCATCGCCGAACAGCAGCTGGAGGCGATCTTCGGGGCGTTCCAGCAGGCGGACGGCACGACCAGCCGCAAGTACGGCGGCACCGGTCTCGGCCTGTCCATCAGCCGGGAGATGGCCCACCTGCTCGGCGGCGCGATCCAGGTGACCAGCACGCCCGGCGAGGGCAGCACCTTCACCCTGTACATCCCGGTGGCCCGCTTCGAGTCCCCGGCCGCGTACGTGGACCCCGCCGACCGGCACCGCGAGGAGTCGGGGCCGGTGCTGCCCTCGGCGGTCGTACCGGCGCAGCAGCGCAGGCTGCTGGTGATCGAGGACCGGCCGCGCGGACTGCTGTCGCTGGTCGCGGAGAGCGCGGTGGCGGAGCTCGCGGAGGGCTCGCTGCCGGACACCCGGGGGCCGGTGCACGTACGCACGGCGGTGGGCCCCGAGGAGGCCGCGGCCGCGCTGGCGGCCGACCCGTGCCACTGCGTGGTGATCGGCCTGGACATGCCCGACGGGTCCGCGATGCGGCTGCTGCAGGCGCTGGACGGCGACCCGGCGCTGCGCCAGGTGCCGGTGCTCGCCCACCACACCCGGCCGCTGGAGCCGCTGCACGAACGGCAGCTCACCGACTGGTCGCGGACGAAACCGCTGGAACTGCTGCCCAGTCTGGACGAGCTGCGCGAGCGGATCGCGCTGCACCTGACGGCCGAACGGCCGGCCGACGTACTGCCGTTGGCGCGTCCGGTCGCCCCGCTCGCCGAGGTGCCGCGGGCACCCGAGCCGGCCCCCGAAGGGGCGCTCGACCTGGCCGGGCGGGTGGTCCTGGTGGTCGACGACGACGCCCGCAACGTCTACGCGCTGACCGGCATCCTCGAACTGCACGGCATGCGGGTGCTGCACGCCGACAACGGCCGCAAGGGCCTGGAGGTGCTCGCCCTGCACGGCGGGGTGGAGCTGATCCTGATGGACGTGATGATGCCCGAGATGGACGGGTACGCCGCGACCGCCGCGATCCGCGCGATGCCCGAGTACGCGGAGCTGCCGATCATCGCGGTGACCGCCAAGGCGATGGAGGGCGACCGGGACAAGTGCCTGGCCGCCGGTGCCAGTGACTACATCACCAAGCCCGTGGACGCCGGCGACCTCGTGGACCGCATGCGCACCTGGCTCTCCAGGTGAGCGGGAACGGCGAACGGCGGACCACGGCGGAAGCGGGAGTGGCACAGAGCGTGACGGAAGAGTGCGGCGGGCCGGTGGAGGCCCGGCCGCTGGACGCCCTCGCGGCGACCATCGAGCAGCTGCGCCGGGACCTGACACTGGCTCAGGAGTCGGCGGACGCACGGGCGTTGATCGGCATCGCGACCGGCATCCTGGTCGAACGGGGACAGGGCGGGCCGGTCGAGGCCGCCCTGCACCTGGAGCGGCTGGCGGAGTCGGCACGGGTTCCGCTGCTCGAACTGGCGGCGGACATCGTGCACGGGGCGGCCGGCGACCACGTCGCCGACACGCTCCCGGTGAACGCCACCACCCCGACGACCGCGTTCGCGGCGCCGGGCGGGGGTGCCGTGCCGGGCGGCAACGGCGCCGCGCGGCCCGCCGTGCCGTCGCCCGCGGGGTCCGGGGACGGGGCGCGGCCCGGCAACGTACTGCGGCTGCGGGCCGCCGAGACCGGGTCGATGACCGGGGACGCGCAGACCGCCGCCCGGTCCCTGTTCGAGCAGGCGCTGGCTCCGCTGGGGGCGAGCGCGCTGGCGCTGTGGGCGGCCGGGCGCGACGGTGCGCTGATACTGGCCGGACACGCGGGCTTCTCGCGCGGCGAGGCGCAGCGCTGGCGGTACGTGCCGCCGGGCGTGGGCACCTGGGCGCAGCAGGTGCTGGGCGAGCGCCGGTCCCGGTGGTACGGGTCGCTGCCCGCGGGCACCCCGGGGATCGGGCTGCGGCACGGCACCGACGGGGCGCGCAGCGTGCTGCCCGCCGAGGTGGGCGGCCGGATCCTGGGCGTGCTGGAGGTGTGCTGGCCGCAGCCGCAGCCGCCGCTGACCACCGCCGCGGCCCGGCAGCTGGACGCCCTGTCGGACCTGTGCGCGCACACCCTGCCGGGCACCGAGGTCTCCGCGCAGGCGGCCGGGACGCCGCCGGACGAGAAGGCGGGCCCGCTGGCCGACCTCGCGGACGGGCTGCTGGATCCGGCGCTGGTGCTGCTGCCGCTGCTGAACGACCAGAACAGCGTGGTCGACTTCCAGATCGCGTACGCCAACGAGCGCTTCACCGACCTCGCGGGCCGCTCCCGGTCCGTGCTCACCGGGATGCGCTGGCTGGAGGCGTACCCGCTGAGTGCCCGTCAGGGGGGCCTGTACGAGCACCTGTTGCGGGTGCACGCGACCGGCGAACCGTTTCGCTCGGGCCGGATGACGCTCGACTCCCAGGTGGACGAGGTGCCGCTGGTGTCGGTGGCGTCGGTGGGCATCGGCCGCTACGGCGACTCGGTGCTGCTGAGCTGGCGGCTGGAGGACGAGGCGTCCCGGCTGGCCTCGCTGCTCCAGCACGCCCAGCGGCTGGGCCGGATCGGCGGGTTCGAGGAGAACACCGTCACCGGCTCCATCCTGTGGAACAGCCAGCTCTTCACCCTCTTCGGGCTGCCGCCCAGCTCCTCGCCGGTCCCGCTGGAGCGGTTGCACCACCATGCGCACGACGACGACTCGGTGGCGATCGGCCGGTTCCTGCGGACCCTGCTGCACCACCGGCACTCGGCGTCCGCCGCGTTCCGGCTGCGCCGGGCGGACGGGGTGATGCGGCACATCCGGATCGTCGCGGAGCCGGTCACCGACCCGGCGGGCAACCTGCTGTCGGTACGCGGCGCCTACCAGGACGTGTCCTCCCAGCACTGGACGGAGGTGGCGCTGGCCGCGACCCGCGACCGGCTCGCCGACTCCGAGGAGCAGGCGGCGGCCCGCAGCAGGCTCGCCCTCCAGCTCCAGCAGGCGATCATGCCGCCGACCCGGGACGCGGTGGAGACGGCGGGGCTGCTGGTCGCGGTGCGCTACCGGCCCGCCGAGGAGGAGCACCTGGTCGGCGGCGACTGGTACGACGCGGTGGCGCTGCCCGACGGGAAGGTGCTGCTGGCGGTCGGCGACGTGGCGGGCCACGGCATCCACGCCGCGACCGGCATGGTGGTGCTGCGCAACGCGCTGCGCGGCCTGGCCGCCACCGGCGCGGGCCCGGCCCAGCTGCTGGGCTGGCTCAACTCGGTGGCCCACCACCTCACCGAGCACGTCACGGCCACCGCCATCTGCGGCATCTTCGACCCCGGCACCCGGCTGCTGCGCTGGGCCAGGGCGGGGCATCCGCCGCCGGTGCTGGTGCGGGGCGGGGCCGCGGCGGCGCTGCCGATGCCGCCGGGCATCCTGCTCGGTGCGATCGGCGAAGCCGCGTACACCGAGAACGAGTTGACGCTGGAGGCGGGCGACCGGCTGCTGATGTACACGGACGGTCTGATCGAGCGCCGGGACCGCACGGTGCAGGAGTCGCTGGAACAGTTGCTCGCGCTGGCGGGGACGGCGCCGCCCGGTCTGGAGAAGCACCTGGACGGGCTGCTGACCCACAGCCGTTCGGACACCGACGACGACACCTGCCTGATCGGGATCGAGGTGCTCTGAGCGTTCCCGGTTCCGGGTTCCCGGTTCCCGGTTCCGGGAGGGGACGGTTCAGTCGGTGGTACGGGCGGGGCCGCCGCCGTCCCCGCCGAAGCCGGGGTCCGGCAGCACCGCGTCCGTGATGCCCGCGCGGGCGGCCTCCAGTTGGGCGGCGAAGGCGATCCCGAGGAAGAGGGCGACGCCGGTGAGGTTGGCCCACAGGAGCAGGGCAACGAACGCGGTGAGGGGCCCGTAGACCGCGCCGAAGGTGCCGCTGCGGCCCACGTAGAAGGCGAGCAGCCAGGTGGTGCCCACCCACAGCACCAGGTGCACGGCGGACCCGAACGCCAGCCAGGTGTAGCCGGGCTGGCGTCTGCGCGGCGACCGGCGCAGGATCACCGCCGAGGCCACCCAGGCGAGCAGCACCCCCGCGGGGATGTCCAGCGCGTGCCAGCCGTTCCGCCAGGACGTGGGCCAGTTCAGGGCCTGGGCGAGCGCGTCGCCGACCGCGTCGCCCGCCACCAGCCACAGGAACCCGAGCACCAGCGGCAGACCGGCCGTCAGTGCGAGCAGCAGGCTGCGGCCGTACTTGTGGGTGAAGGGGCGGTCGCGCTCGATGCCGTAGATCCGGTTGGCGCCGCGCTCTATCTGTGCCATCGCGGAGGTCAGGTTGACGAGGGCGAACAGCAGCCCGGTCCACATGGCCACGGCGGCCCAGCCGCTGGTGGCGGCGGAGCGCCGGGTCTCGGCGAGCGCGTCGGAGACGAGCCCCGCGCTGTCGCCGGGCACGATGTGGGCCAGCGTCAGCTCCACCACCCGTCCGACGCTGTCGGTGTGCACGGTGGCCGCCGCCCCCACCACCGCGATGAGGAACGGCACGATGCCGAGCACCACCTGGTAGCCGAGCGAGCGGGCGTGGCTGAACCCGTCGGCGTACCGGAACCGCGCGAAGGCGTCGAGCAGCAGCTTGCGTCCGCCGTAGTGGCGCAGTGCCGTCAGCGCCTCGTCGCCGGAGAGCTCGTCCCCGATCATGTCCCGGGTCTGCGGCACATGAACAGCAGTTCCCATCCGGCATACGCTACCGCCGCGCGGCAGCTACTCGGGGCGTCCCGGCAGGATCGGCGGACTGGCCAGCCGTACCAGTTCCAGGGCCTGGTCCGGGAACCAGTCTCCCGCCTTGGGGTCGACGGTGTCCCGCTCCGGGTCCTTGGGGCCCTGGGTGCCGCGCAGGCACAGGCCGTCCGACTCCCCCGGCGTCTTGATCCACAGCTTGGCGTCGTGCAGCGGGTCGCCGGTGCGGGTGGTGGGGCGCGCGCCGAGGCCGCGGCCGGGCGGGTTGCACCAGTCCTGCGGGTCGGTGTACTTGCCGGCGGGCGGGGTCCAGGGGCCCTTGCTGTTGCGGCTGGTGTCGGTGATGAAGTGCTTCATCCGCGAGGGGGGTGTGGTGACGTTCTTGTCGATCCAGGCCTGGGCGGCGTCGCGGGGGCCCTTCTGCGAGGGGCAGGACTCGGCCTTGCCGCCGGCCTCGACGTAGGCCAGGCACGAGGAGATGAGCTTGCCGTACCAGGCGTTGGTCTCGTCGGTCTGGTGGTTGGAGGCGTTGGTGTAGAAGCCGGTGGCGGTCTTGATGCCGCCCTTGACCAGACGGGGCACGATGCTGGCGGTGTCGTGCCAGCCGGCGTGGCCGGTGTCGAGGTAGACGCGGGTGCGGCGCAGTGCGGCGAAGGTGTTGACCGCGTGGTTCACCTCTTCGTACCGGGCGGCGGTCTTGGTGCCCTGGGCGTCGTCCTGGCCGCAGTCGGAGGGCACCAGGGCCAGCGAGTCCGGCTCCAGGACGATCAGTGCGTCGTGCTTGCCGATGCCGCGGGCGACCCCGTCGATCCAGGCCTTGTACTCGGCGGTGTTGGCGGCGCCGCCGCCGGAGTAGTTGGAGCAGTCGCGGCCGGGGATGTTGTAGAGCGCGAAGACGGGCATGGAGCCGTCGATCTCCGCGTCCCTGACGACGGCGCGGGCATCCTTCTCGACGGCCTCGGGGCTCTGGTCGCCGTACCAGACGGCGTGCGGGGTGCGCACCATCCGGATGATCCCGGCGGCCTCGCGCAGCGCGCCCACGGTGCCGCTGTTCGTCAGCTTGAGCGCCTGCTTGTACGCGTCCGGGTTGGCGAGCGGGGTGTAGAGGCGCGGGCTGCCGGTCAGCAGGGGTGCGGGCGGTCCGGCCGCCGCGGGGGCGCCGCCCGCGGGCTCGGGCGCGCCGGACGCCGGGGCGGACGTCATGGCCCACACGACCCCGGCGGCGAGCGGCGGCAGGACGGCCAGGGCGAGGGCGCCGCGGCCCAGTGGCCGGGCGGGGCGTTTGAGCCGCCGGGTCCCTCTGGGCCGGGCGTGCTTGACGGGACGCAGGGTCGGCACGGGCTCGGTGTGCCGGGCATGCTGCGCGGGTTCCTCGGGTCGCATGGGTCACTCCTGGGTCGCAAGGACGTGCGGGAGCGGTTCCCGCACGAGAGTTGCCCAGGGCAATGTGCGCGTCAAGAGTGAGGGGACTTCCGATGCTCCCGGGCCGCGAGCCCACGCTGCATCAGGTCGGGGAAACCCGCAGGACGGCGGGCGTCCGGGAGGGCCGGACGGGTGAGGAAAGAGACTTGACGGGTGCTCAAGGGTTTGTCGACAGGGTCTGCCGACCCGGCGCGGGTCACGACAGGGTCTGCCGGGCCGGCGCCGGTCGCGCGCACGGACCCGCGGCCCGCGCACCACGCCCGGCCCCGCTACCCGCTACCCGCTACCCGCTGAGGGAGCGTCAGGCGACGGAGCCTATGCGTCCCGCGGGGCCCGTGGCCGGGTCGTGGTGGATGGGGGTGTGTGCTCCCGTCAGGGAGACCCCGCTGCCGCCGCGGCGGGCCGCGACGATCTCCGCGGCGATCGACAGGGCCGTCTCCTCCGGGGTGCGGGCGCCCAGGTCGAGTCCGATCGGGGAGCGCAGCCGGGCCAGTTCCAGTTCGGTGACGCCCACCTCGCGCAGCCGCTCGTTGCGGTCCAGATGGGTGCGGCGCGAGCCCATCGCGCCGATGTACGCGACGGGGAGCTTCAGGGCGAGTTCGAGGAGTGGTACGTCGAACTTGGCGTCGTGGGTGAGGACGCACAGCACGGTCCTGGCGTCCACCTCGGCCGCCGCGAGGTAGCGGTGCGGCCAGTCGACGACGATCTCGTCCGCCTCGGGGAAGCGGGCCTTTGTCGCGAAGACGGGGCGGGCGTCGCACACGGTGACGTGGTACCCGAGGAACTTACCGACCCGCACCAGGGCCGACGCGAAGTCGATCGCCCCGAAGACGATCATCCGGGGGGCGGGGACGCTCGACTCGACGAGCAGGGTGAGCGGCTGACCGCAGCGGGAGCCGTCCTCACCGATGGTGGTGCCGCCGGTGCGGCCCCCGTCGAGCATCGCGCGGGCCTCCGCGGCGGCGGTGCGGTCCAGTTCGGGGTGGCCGCCGAGGCCGCCCAGGTGGCTGCCGTCGGGGTGGACGAGCAGGGCCCGGCCGAGCAGTTCCCGGGGGCCTTCGGTGATCCTGGCGAGTGCCGCCGCCGTTCCCCGCGCGGCGAGGGCGAACGCCTCGGCGTAGACCTCCCGGGCGGGCGAGTCGCGGCGCACCGGCGTCACCAGGATGTCGATGACGCCGCCGCACGTGAGGCCGACCGCGAAGGCGTCCTCGTCGCTGTAGCCGAAGCGTTCGACGACCGACCGGCCGTCGAGCAGGGCCTGTTGGCACAGTTCGTAGACCGCGCCCTCCACGCATCCCCCGGAGACGGACCCGATGGCCGTGCCGTCGCTGTCGACGGCGAGGGCCGCGCCGGGCTGCCGGGGAGAGCTGCCGCTGGTGGCCACGACCGTGGCGACGGCGAACTCCCGGCCCTGCCGGGACCACCGGTCGAGCTCTTCGGCGATGTCCAGCATGACTGTCTCCTCTGACGTGTCGGGGAAGCGTGGAGGGCTCGCGGGCAGGACTACCCGACGCCGAGCCAGCTCTCGATCGGGTGCAGGGCGAAGTAGACGATGAAGATCGCCGTCAGTGCCCACATGAAGGCGCCCAGCTCGCGCGCCTTGCCCTGGGCCACCTTGATGACGGTCCAGGCGATGACGCCCGCGGCGACACCGGTGGTGATGGTGTACGTGAACGGCATCAGGACGACGGTCAGGAACACCGGGATGGCGGTGCTGCGGTCGGCCCAGTCCACGTGCCGCGCGTTCTGCATCATCATCGCCCCGATGACGACCAGCGCGGCGGAGGCGACCTCGGCCGGGACGATCGTGGTGAGCGGGGTGAAGAAGAGGCAGGCGGCGAAGAAGAGACCGGTGACCACCGAGGCGAGACCCGTGCGGGCCCCCTCGCCGACGCCCGTCGCGGACTCCACGAAGACGGTCTGGCCGGAGCCGCCCGCCACACCGCCGATGGCACCGCCGGCGCCGTCGATGAACAGCGCCTTGGACAGGCCCGGCATCCGGCCCTTGTCGTCGGCCAGCTTGGCCTCCGTGCCGACGCCGATGATGGTGGCCATCGCGTCGAAGAAGCCGGCCAGCACCAGGGTGAAGACGATCATGCCGACGGTCAGCACGCCGATGTCGCCCCAGCCGGTGAACTCGACCTTGCCGAAGAGTTCGAAGTCCGGCATGGAGACCGCGCCGTCGATCTTGGGGGCGACGCCCGCGCTCCAGCTCTTGCCGGGGATGTTCACGACCGCGTTGACGACGACCGCGATCACCGTGCCCGCGACGATGCCGATGAGGATGGCGCCGGGGGTGTTGCGGGCCTGGAGCGCGAAGATCAGCAGCAGGGTGACGGCGAAGATCAGGACCGGCCAGCCGGTGAGCTCGCCGGCCGGGCCGAGGGAGACGGGCACGTTGCCCGGCGCCGTGTTGCGGTGCACGAAGCCCGCCTTCACCAGCCCGATCAGGGCGATGAAGAGGCCGATGCCCATGGTGATGCCGTGCTTGAGCGCCAGCGGGATCGCATTCATGATCATCTCGCGCAGGCCGGTGACGACCAGGAGCATGATCACGACGCCGTACATCACGCACATCGCCATGGCCTGGCCCCAGCTCATCTGGGGGGCCACCTGCGAGGCGAGCACGCCGGAGACGCTGAGACCGGCCGCCAGCGCCAGCGGCACCTTGCCGACGAAGCCCATCAGCAGGGTGGTGAACGCCGCCGCGAGGGCGGTCGCGGTGATCACGGCGGCGGCCGGGAGCTTGTACCCGTTGACGTCCGGGCCGCCGATGAGCACCGGGTTCAGCAGGAGGATGTACGCCATCGCCATGAAGGTCGTGATGCCGCCGCGGACCTCACGGGCGACGGTGGACCCGCGCTGGGATATGTGGAAGTAGCGGTCGAGCCAGGACCGGCCGGCGGGCTGGCGCGTACCGGCGCCGGCGTCCTCCGCCGTGGTCCTGGGCTCGGTGGACTGCTGGGTCATGATGCCTGGTCTCCCAAGGTTCAAAGGGGCATCCGCGAACGGGCTCGCGAGCGAGCGGGGCGCGGAATTCGGGGACGGTGCGAGGGCTGCACGACCCGGAGGACGGTCCGAGACGAAAGCGCAAGGTGCGGGTGACACGTGTCCAACCACCGCTGTGACAGCGGCTGTTGCGTCCCCGGGCGGCGGGGCGGGGAACGGTGGAGTTCCTGGAGGCGGCGCCGCCCGGGGGGTCTTCTGCCGGGACCTGGGGTTGCTCAGGTCCCGGTGAGGTGCTCCGGTCGTACCGGAGTCCGGTCGAGCTCCAGACCCGTCGCCGCCCGGATCGCCGCGATCACGGCGGGGGTGGACGAGAGGGTCGGGGCCTCGCCGATGCCGCGCAGTCCGTACGGCGCGTGGTCGTCGGCGAGTTCGAGCACGTCGACGGGGATGGTCGGCGTGTCGAGGATGGTGGGCAGCAGGTAGTCCGTGAAGGAGGGGTTGCGCACCTTCGCGGTCACCGGGTCGACGACGATCTCCTCCATGACGGCGATGCCCATGCCCTGGATGGTGCCGCCCTGGATCTGGCCGAGCACGGAGAGCGGGTTGAGCGCCTTGCCGACGTCCTGCGCGCAGGCCAGTTCGATGACCTTGACCAGGCCCAGCTCGGTGTCGACCTCGACGACGGCACGGTGCGCGGCGAAGGAGTACTGGACGTGGCCGTTGCCCTGTCCGGTGCGCAGGTCGAACGCCTCGGTGGGGCGGTGGCGCCACTCCTCCTCGACCTCGACGGCCTCGTCCTCCAGCACGTCCACCAGGTCGGCCAGCACCTCGCCGCCGTCGGTGACGACCTTGCCGCCCTCCAGGAGCAGCTCGGCGGTCGCCCACGCCGGGTGGTACGAGCCGAACTTGCGGCGCCCGATCTCCAGCACCTGCTCGCGGACCAGCTCGCAGGAGTTCTTGACCGCGCCGCCGGTGACGTACGTCTGGCGGGAGGCCGAGGTGGAGCCGGCCGAGCCGACCTGGGTGTCGGCCGGGTGGATGGTCACCTGGGTGACGCCCAGCTCGGTGCGGGCGATCTGCGCGTGGACGGTGACACCGCCCTGGCCGACCTCCGCCATGGCGGTGTGGACGGTCGCCACCGGCTCGCCGTTGATGACCTCCATCCGCACCTTGGCCGTGGAGTAGTCGTCGAAGCCCTCGGAGAAGCCGACGTTCTTGATGCCGACCGCGTAGCCCACCCCGCGTACGACGCCCTCGCCGTGCGTGGTGTTGGACAGCCCGCCGGGCAGCGCCCGCACGTCCGCCTGCTCGCCGGCCGCCAGCCACTGCTGCTCGGGCGGCATCGGCATGGCCTTGACCCGGCGCAGCAGCTCCGCCACCGGGGCCGGCGAGTCGCACGGCTGCCCGGTCGGCAGCAGGGTGCCCTGCTCCATGGCGTTGAGCTGCCGGAACTCCACGGGGTCCATGTCCAGCTTCGCGGCGAGCTTGTCCATCTGGGCCTCGTACGCGAAGCACGCCTGGACCGCGCCGAAGCCGCGCATGGCGCCGCAGGGCGGGTTGTTGGAGTACAGCGCGATGGCCTCGATGTCGACGTCCTCGACGACGTAGGGGCCCACGCTCAGCGAGGACGCGTTGCCGACGACCGCCGGGGAGGCGGAGGCGTAGGCGCCGCCGTCGAGCACGATGCGGCACTTCATGTGGGTGAGCTTGCCGTCCTTGGTCGCCCCGTGCTCGTACCAGAGCTTGGCGGGGTGGCGGTGGACGTGGCCGAAGAACGACTCGAAGCGGTTGTAGACCATCTTGACCGGCTTGCCCGTGCGCAGCGCGAGCAGGCAGGCGTGGATCTGCATCGAGATGTCCTCGCGCCCGCCGAAGGCCCCGCCGACGCCGGAGAGCGTCATACGGACCTTCTCCTCGGGCATGCCGAGGACGGGAGCGATCTGGCCGAGGTCGGAGTGCAGCCACTGGGTGGCGACGTACAGGTCGACGCCGCCGTCCTCGGCGGGCACCGCGAGGCCGGACTCGGGGCCGAGGAAGGCCTGGTCCTGCATGCCGAAGACGTACTCGCCGGTGACGACGACGTCCGCCTTCTTGGCCGCCTCGTCGGCGTTGCCGCGCACGATCGGCTGGCGGTGCACGATGTTGGGGTGCGGGACGTGGCCGATGTGGTGGTCGTCGCGGTTCTCGTGCACCAGGATCGCGTCGGGCGCGGTCGCGGACGCCTCGTCGGTGATGACGGGCAGTTCGCGGTACTCGACCTTGATCTTGGCGGCGGCGCGGCGGGCCGTCTCCGGGTGGTCGGCGGCGACCAGCGCCACCGGCTCCCCGTGGTGGCGGACCTTGCCGCAGGCGAGGACCGGGGTGTCCTTGAACTCCAGGCCGTACGTCTTCTGTGCGGCGGGCAGGTCGTCGTACGTCAGCACCGCGTAGACGCCGGACGTGGCGAGCGCCTCGCCGATGTCGATGGAGACGATCTCGGCGTGCGCGACCGTGGAGCGCAGGGTGTGGCCCCAGAGCATGTCCTCGTGCCACATGTCCGAGGAGTAGGCGAACTCGCCGGTGACCTTCAGGGTGCCGTCGGGGCGGAGCGTGGACTCGCCGATGCCGCCCTTGGTCTTGGTGCCCTGGTTGATGTTCGTGGGTGTTCCTGTGACGCCCATGGTGCTCAAACCGCGCTTTCCTGGATTCCTGAGCCGTCCTGGCGGGCGGCGGCGAGGCGCACCGCGTCCAGGATCTTTTCGTAACCGGTGCAGCGGCAGAGGTTGCCGGAGAGCGCCTCGCGGATGTCCGCGTCGGACGGCGAGGGGTTGCGCTCCAGCATCTCGTCCGCGGCGACCAGCAGACCGGGGGTGCAGAATCCGCACTGCACGGCACCGGCGTCGATGAACGCCTGCTGGATCGGGGAGAGTTCGCCCGCCTCGCCGGCCCGGCCGTCGGACGGCCTGGCCTGCCAGCGCTTGGCGGCGTCGACGCTGGTGCCGCACGCCTTGGTGCCGCAGGCGCCGCCCGGGTGCTCGGCGGTGCGGTGCTGGGCGTAGTCGGCGAGGCCCTCGACCGTGACGACCTCGCGGCCCTCGACCTGGCCGGCCGCGACCAGACAGGCGCAGACCGGGACGCCGTCGAGGCGGACCGTGCAGGAGCCGCACTCGCCCTGCTCGCAGGCGTTCTTGGAGCCGGGCAGCCCCATGCGCTCGCGCAGGACGTACAGCAGGGACTCGCCCTCCCAGACGTCGTCGGCCTCGTGCTTACGGCCATTGACCGTGAAATTGACGCGCATGGTCACGCAGCTCCTTCCAGCGTCGTACGGGCGTCTGTGCGGTACTGCTCCCAGGTCCAGCCGAGCGTGCGGCGGGCCATGATGCCGACCGCGTGGCGGCGGTACTGGGCGGTGCCGCGGACGTCGTCGATGGGGTTGCAGGCACCCGAGGCGAGGGTGGCGAACTGCTTGGCGATCGACGGCGTGATGATCTTGCCGCTGTCCCAGAAGCCGCCCTCCTCCAGCGCGGCGTTCAGGAACTCCTCGGCGGCGCGGGCCCGCAGCGGGGTCGGGGCGGCGGAGCCGATGCCGGTCTTCACCGTCTGGGTCCCGGGGTGCAGGGCGATGCCGAAGGCGCACACCGCGATGACCATCGCGTTGCGGGTGCCGACCTTGGAGAACTGCTGCGGGCCGTCCGCCTTCTTGATGTGCACGGCCTTGATCAGCTCGTCGGGCTCCAGGCAGTTGCGCTTGACGCCGGTGTAGAACTCCTCGACCGGGATCAGCCGGGTGCCGCGTACGGACTCGGCCTCGACCTCGGCGCCCGCGGCGAGCAGTGCCGGGTGCGAGTCGCCGGCCGGGGAGGCGGCGCCGAGATTGCCGCCGACGGATCCGCGGTTGCGGATCTGGGGCGATCCCACAGTGTGGGACGCGAGCGCGAGTCCGGGAAGTTCGGCGCGCAGGTGGTCCATGATCTGGGTGTACGGAACGGAGGCGCCGAGAATCACGTTGTCCTGGCCCACCTCCCACTCCCGCAGCTCACCGATGCGGTTCAGGTCCAGAAGGTACTCGGGACGGCGGTGGTCGAAGTTGATCTCGACCATGACATCGGTGCCACCCGCGATGGGGACAGCGGTGGGGTGCTCGGCCTTGGCGGCGAGCGCCTCCTCCCAGCTGGCGGGGCGAAGGAAGTCCATGAGTGGCTCTCTCTTCGTGTTCGGGGGCGACTGTTCAGTTGCAGCCACCACGGGACTTTCGGCCCTTGCTCAAGAGCGCTTCGGCTCTTGCTTAACGTCTTGTTCACGTGGTGGTGGCCCCAGTACACAAGCCGGGGGAAGTCCGGTGCAGTCACCGAAACCATGAAGGAGTTGGCTGGTCGCCCGTCGCGTCTTGTAGATTCGAACGAAAGGCGGGGAACAGCTACCTCTCCGCAATTCACAGTTTTCACCGGCCACACGGCCCCCGGCCGGTCGGCCGGGACCCACGGAAGAGAATGGCGGCGACACGACGATGCGGCTGCGCGCCCTGCTGGAAACCGATGCGCTCGGCCTGCGCCTGCTGGGCGGCGAGGACGAACTGGACCGTACGGTGCGCGGCGTCATGACCACCGACCTGCGCGACCCGAGCCGCTACCTCTCCGGCGGCGAACTGGTCCTGACCGGGCTCGCCTGGCGGCACACCCCCGAGGACTCGGAGCCGTTCGTACGGATCCTGGCCGCGGCCGGTGTGGTCGGCCTGGCGGCCGGCGAGGCGGAGCTGGGCAGTGTCCCCGAGGACCTGGTCGAGGCCTGTCTGCGGCACCGGCTGCCGCTGTTCTCGGTCACCGAGTCCGTCGCCTTCGCGACCATCACCGAGCACGTGGTGCGCCAGGTGTCGGGCGAGCGGGCCGGGGACCTGGCGGCGGTCGTCGACCGGCACCGGCGGCTGATGACCTCGGGCCCGACGGGCGGCGGCCCGGAGGTCGTCCTGGACCTGCTCACCTCCGACCTGGACCTGCACGCCTGGGTACTCTCCCCGGTGGGCCGCCAGGTCGCGGGCTCGGACACCCCGCTGCCGTCCGGCGTGGGCCCCGCGCTGGCCGCCGAGCACCTGGCGGCCAGCCGCACCGGCCGGCGCGGCCCGCACCGGGTGGCGCTCGGCGGGACCACGTACTCGCTCTTCCCGATCCGGGCCGTGAGCCGGGGCGGCGAGGACGCCCTCGCCGGTACGGCCGCCGCCCGTGACGTGCGGGAGAACGTGCTGTCGGACTGGCTGCTGGCCGTGGAGGCCGACGCGGGCGACTGGCCGGCCGCCCGCCTCGACCTGCTCCAGGGCGTCACCCAGCTGATCGCCGTGGAGCGCGACCGCCGCGACGCGGCCCGCACGGTGCGGCGCAGGCTCGCCCAGGAGGTGCTGGAGCTGGTCCAGTCGGGCGCCGCGCCCTCCGAGATCGCCGCACGGCTGCGGGTGGCGGCCCCGGTGCTGCTGCCCGGCCTGGGCGCGGCCCCGCACTGGCAGGTGGTGGTGGCGCGCGTCGAGTGGGACGGCGGGCAGGTGGAGAGCGGTCCGGCGGCGCAGGCGCTGCTGGAGGAGATCCTGGTGGATCCCACGGTGCCGGCCGACTCGATGGCCGCCGCCGCCGAGCCCGCCGACCGGATCGCGGTCGCGCACAGCGGCGAGGAGGCCATCGCGCTGGTGCCGCTGCCCGCGGTCGCCGCCGACCAGCCGGAGGAGGGCGGCAGCCCGGGGCTGCACGCGGAGACGCTGCTGGCCGCCGTGCAGGCGCCGCTGTCCGGGGGCCTGTCGGACGACGGGCGGCTCACCCTGGGGGTCAGCGCCCCGGTGCACTCCGCGGAGGGGCTGCGCGGCGCCCTGGAGGAGGCGCGGCACGCCCGCCGGGTGGCCGCGGCGCGTCCGGGCCGGGTGGCCGCCGCCGGGCACCACGAGCTGGCCTCGCACGTGCTGCTGCTGCCGTTCGTCCCGGACGACGTGCGGCGCGCCTTCACCGCGCGGCTGCTGGACCCGCTGCGGGACTACGACCGGCGCCACCGCGCGGAGCTCATTCCGACGCTGGAGGCCTTCCTCGACAGCGACGGTTCGTGGACCCGCTGCGCGGCCCGGCTGCACCTGCACGTCAACACACTGCGCTACCGCGTCGGCCGCATCGAACAGCTGACGGGCCGTGACCTCTCGCGGCTGGAAGACAAATTGGACTTCTTCCTGGCCCTGCGCATGAGCTGACGCCCGCGCGCCGTTCGAGCGACGGCCCCCGACCGCCAAGCGGGGGCCGTGCTTTGTGAAAAAATTCACTCGGACTCTTGGCCCGATGGTCATTTCGTGCTGTGATGCGCCCACGACCGCACGTCCCACCGACGTTCAACCCGGCGTTCCACGGACGTCCCACCGGTCGCACTTCACAGCTCAATGGCGCGCTCGGGGAGGGCAATGTGGCGGACACCGCCATGTCGGATTCCGGTTCGGGGACAGGGGAGCTCGGTACGGGGGCCTTCGAGGGGGGAGGCGGACCGCTCCAGACGGCCGTGTGGCGGCTGCGCTCCCGCGGGTGCTGGGCGGACGCGGCGGCCCTGCTGGAAGCCCGCCCCGGCGCGGGTGCCGCGCTCCAGCGGGCGGCCCTGCTGGTCGAACGGTGCCTGTTCACCGAACAGGGCTGGCCGGAGGCCGAGGAGGCGCTGCGCGGCGCCGAGGCCCTCGCCAAGGAGGACGACGAACGGGGCGGCGCCGCCTGCGAGCGGGGGCACCTGGCGTACGCCTCGACGGTGCTGGGCGTACGGGACCGGGCGGACGAGGCACGCTCCGCGCTGGGCCGGGCGGCGGCGCTGCTGCACCCCGACTCCGCGAACCGGCCGCTGCTGGACTTCCGCCGGGGGCTGATCGCCGAGCACCTCTCCGACTCGCCCCAGTCGGCGCGGGCCGCGTACCGCCGGGCGCACGAGGGGGCCGCCGCGCACCGCAAGCCGCTGCTGCTCTCCTTCACCTGGCGCCACCTTGCCGGACTCGCCCTGCGCGAGGGGGAGTTGGCGGAGGCCAGGCACGGCTTCGCGGAGTCCCTGCGGATAAGGGAGGAGCTGGGCTACCTGGTCGGCACCGCGCCCGCGCTCGCCGCCCTGGCCGACGCCGAGCCGGAACCGGAGGCCACCCGGCTGCGGGCGGAGGCCTCCCGCCTCTTCCACCTGCTGGACGGCGTCCCCACCTGGCTGGCGAGCCAGCTCTCCCCGCCGGCCGCGGCGGTCTGAGCGACCGGCCGGGGGCGGTCGGGGCGGAACGACCGGCCCCGGCGGCCCGAGCGGGCGGCCGGGGCCGTCCTGGCGGGCCGCCCCGCTACCGGGCGCCCGCGAAGTGTTCCCGTACGAGTGATTCCACCACCGGCAGGTCCTGGGCGATCAGGGCCTCCAGGAGGGCCAGGTGCTCCGCCGCGTCGGCGACCAGGTCCGCCCGGCGTGCGGCGGCGATGCCCAGCGGCGGCCACTGCGCCCGCCGGTGCAGATCGGCCGCGACGGCGACCAGCTGGGCGTTGCCGGAAAGGGCGAGTACCGCGCCGTGGAAGGCCCGGTCCGCGTCCGCGTAGGCCGCCAGGTCGCCGCCGGCCGCAGCGGCGGTGGCCGCCTCCGCGAGCGGGCGCAGCGCGCACCACCGCTCGGGCGCGACGGTCCGGGCCAGTTCCAGCATGGTGGGCACCTCGATCAGCGCCCGTACGGCCGCCAGGTCCGCGAGGTCGGACTCGGCCCGCTCGGTGACCCGGAAGCCCCGGTTGGGGACCACCTCCACCGCGCCCTCCAGGACGAGCTGCTGCATGGCCTCGCGGACCGGGGTGGCCGACACCCCGAAGCGCGCGCCCAGCGCCGGGCCCGAGTGGACCTCGCCGGGGGCCAGCTCCCCGCTGACCAGGGCGGCGCGCAGGGCGTCCAGGATCTGCCCGCGCACCGAGTGCCGCACCACCCTCGGGGCCGTCCTGCGGACCGCCTCCTCGCCGTGGGTGTGCTCGCCGCGGGCGGCGCCGTACCGGCCCTCACCGCCCCGCTGCACGGGGACGCGTTCGGCCGTGTGCGGATGCCCCTGCGGGGTGCTCCCTCGGGGCTGCTCCACCTGGTCCACCTCCGTTGTGCGGGCTTATGTCCCTGTGCAGCCTAGGTGGACCGGGCATGATCCGCCGAACAGGCCCCGTACGGCGGTATCCCGCAGTTCAAACCCGCCGTTGATCGGGTAAGGTAAGCCTTACCTGCACACGCCCCGTGATTCGATTCGGTGGTCCCCTGCATGACCGTCCCCGCCCTGCTCCCCTCCGGCGCCGCGCGCCCCGCCGCCTCCTCCGCCGTGGCGGACTCCTACGCGCGCCTCACCGAGGTCTTCCCGAGTCTGGTCGTGCGGGAGCTGACGGACACGGAGAGCGCCCCGCGCGGCGGCGGCTGGGTCGGCGCGGACGAACTGGCGGCCGGCGGCGCCGCCCTGGAGGCCTTCCTCGACTGGGACGACGCCCAGGTGCTGCGCGACTACGGGCGGCGGGCCCGGCCCGACGTGATCGCCAGCTTCGGCCTGCACCGGTACGCCTGGCCCGCCTGCCTGCTGGTGACGATCCCCTGGTTCCTGCACCGCAGGGTGCCGCGCGTGCCGGTCGCGGACGTCGCGTTCCAGCGGGTGCTGGGCCGGATGACCGTACGGGTGGAGAGCTTCGCGTGCCTGCCGGGCGACCCGGCGGCGGCGCTGCCCGGCGCCCGGGTGGTGGCCGACGAGGAGGCGCTGCGCCAGGAGGTGCGGGACGCGGTGGCCGAGCACCTGGAGCCGGTGCTGGCGGGCTTCGGTCCGCGGATGCGGCGGCGCTCGCACGCGCTCTGGGGCATGGCCACGGACGAGATCGTCGAGGGCCTGTGGTACGTGGCGCACCTGCTGGGCGAGGAGCGGCGGGCCATGGCGGAGCTCGAACTCCTGCTGCCCGGCGCGACGGCCCCGTACCGCGCCGCCGCGGGCTTCCGTGAGCTGACCGGTCCGCAGGGCGAGAAGCTGCCCACCCGGGACCGCGCGGCCTGCTGTCTCTTCTACACCCTGCGCCCCGACGACACCTGCGTCACCTGCCCCCGGACCTGCGACGCGGACCGGGTGCGGAAGCTGCTCGACGAGGCCGTAACCTCCGGCTGATCGCCACGCCACCCGTGCGGGTGGCGATATTCGAACTCAACTCGCCCCGTTGGCGCGGAAGTTCGAGATTTTGCCACCTATCCGCATGGTGCGGAGTCCCGATGGCGTTCTCTTGCCCCGAATCCCCTTGTGCGTCTCACCCGGTGGGCCAATATGTCGCCGAAACGCACTGAGCGCGATCCGCGGTCCGCCGCGTGCGCTGACGCAAAGGGACTCCGCAATGAGAATGACCGACATATCGCTGGACTGGCTGCTTCCTGGCGTCGTGATGATCGCGGGTGTCCTGGCGGCGGTCGCAGTCGTCGCACGCGGCAGGCGGTCGGGCGAGAAGGCCGCCAAGTCCCAGGACGATTCCTGGGAGCGCAGCGAGGAGCGGCGCAGAAGGAAGGAGGCCTTCTACGGAAGTGCTTCCTACGTCCTGCTGTTCTGCTGTGCCGCGGTCGCCGCCGCCCTCTCCTTCCACGGACTGGTCGGTTTCGGACAGCAGAACCTGAATCTGTCCGGCGGCTGGGAGTACCTGGTCCCGTTCGGGCTGGACGGGGCGGCCATGTTCTGCTCCGTGCTCGCGGTGCGGGAGGCCAGCCACGGCGACGCGGCGCTCGGCTCCAGGCTCCTGGTGTGGACGTTCGCCGGGGCCGCCGCCTGGTTCAACTGGGTGCACGCGCCGAGGGGGTTCGGGCACGCGGGTGCCCCGCACTTTTTCGCCGGGATGTCGCTCTCGGCGGCGGTGCTCTTCGACCGGGCCCTCAAGCAGACCCGCCGCGCGGCGCTGCGTGAGCAGGGCCTCGTACCCCGTCCGCTGCCGCAGATCCGGATCGTCCGGTGGCTCCGGGCGCCCAGGGAGACCTTCGGGGCCTGGTCGCTGATGCTGCTGGAGGGCGTACGGACGCTCGACGAGGCGGTGGACGAAGTGCGCGAGGACCGGCGCCAGAAGGAGCAGAACCGTCTCCGCAGGCGGGAGCACGAGAAGCTGGAGCGGGCGCAGCTGAAGGCCATCAACCGCCAGCACCGCGCCTGGGGGCGCAACCGCAACGGCCGTCAGGTCGACGTGCAGTCGCTGGGTTCCGCCGGATCGGGCTCCGCGCCGCATGCCGTCGCGGAGCCCGCCATAGCGGAACCCGGACAACTGCCGCTTCGCTCCCGGCCCTCCCTCCAGGCCGTTAGGGGCGCTGGGAACAAGGGAGTCGAGACGAGAACGGTCGACCTGACCGCCGAGGACGACACCCAGGCGCTGCCCAGGCTCGACTCGCTGGAACAGAAGCTCAAGGACCTTGAGCAGCAGTTCGGCTAGGCACTCCGTGACGGGAGGCCCCGGCCCGGACGGTCCCCCGGCCGTCCCGGCCCCGGCTCGTTCCGTCGTGCCCGGCCGCGTCGTACGCGGTCGCAGCCGCCGGGTGTTCCCGGCGACGGCCACGCGGGGCCGGACCGGTCATGTACCGGTCCGGCCCCCGTCGAGTTCGAACCACACCACTTTGCCGGGATCCCGTCCCTGCATGCGTACTCCCCAGGCGTCGGCGAGCGCCTGCACCAGGAGCAGTCCCCGGCCGTGCGTCCGCTCGTCGCAGTCCGCGAGCAGCGGCTCCGGGAGACGGTCCTGACAGTCGCTCACCTCCACCCGCAGCACCGTCCGGTGCAGCGTCGCGGTCACTTCCGCGTCGCTCTCGGTGTGGATGAGCGCATTGGTCACCAGTTCGCTGGTGAGCAGTTCCGCGACGTCCGCGCAGCCCGGGCGTCCCCAGTGCCGCAGCAGGTCGCGCAGCGCGCGCCGCACTTCGGGTACGGCGGTCAGGTCCGACCGCCCCAGCCGACAGTGCAGGCCAGTTTCTTTCCTGCCCGTCGCTCCCCCCTCATTCGTACCGACCGCCCTTCCCTCAACGGTTCCGGTGCGGCCCGGCCTCGTGTCCCCCGACAACGAGGTTCCGAATGCGACCGGCCCCGTTCCGCTCGGATGCTGTCTGGTCATATCCCCCACCCGTGACCCGGTTCGGCCCTTTCTCCTCGAACACCTTCACGGAATGGATTCCCCGCACGCGAGACGACACTCATGTCCGGTAGGGACGGCGTATGGACCTGACGGCACGTTTGGCCCCATCGCCCGATGCGGGTCTGACGCGGCGGGCGTACGGCATGCGGGGCGCGAAGTGGACGTGGGGAGTCCCGTCCGCCGGTCCCCGCGCCGGGCCCGGACCGGGCGCGGGGCGCGGAGAACCGGTGTTCCCGCCGGTCAGGAGCGCTCAGGGACGCGGTACGTTCCGCAGGTTGGAGCGGGCCATCTGGACCATCCGCCCCACCCCTCCCTCCAGCACGATCTTGCTCGCGGACAGGGCGAATCCGGTCACCATGTCGGCCTTGATGCGGGGCGGGATGGAGAGCGCGTTGGGGTCGGTGACCACGTCCACGAGCGCCGGTCCCTTGTGCTTGAAGGCGTCCTTGAGCGCCCCGGCGAGGTCCTTGGGCTTCTCCACCCGCACTCCGTGGGCCCCGGCGGCGCGGGCGATGGCCGCGTAGTCGGTGGGGTGGTGGCTGGTTCCGTACGAGGGCATGCCGTCGACGAGCATCTCCAGTTCGACCATGCCGAGCGAGGAGTTGTTGAAGACGACGACCTTCACCGGCAGGTCGTACTGCACCAGGGTGAGGAAGTCGCCCATCAGCATCGAGAAGCCGCCGTCGCCGGACATCGAGACGACCTGCCGGGAGCGGTCGGTGAACTGGGCGCCGATGGCCTGCGGGAGCGCGTTGGCCATCGAGCCGTGCGAGAAGGAGCCGATGACGCGGCGTTTGCCATTGGGGGTGAGGTAGCGGGCCGCCCAGACGTTGCACATGCCGGTGTCCACGGTGAACACCGCGTCGTCGTCGGCGAGTTCGTCCAGGACGGAGGCCACGTACTCGGGGTGGATCGGGGTGTGCTTCTCGACCTTGCGGGTGTACGCCTTGATCACGCCCTCCAGCGCGTCGGCGTGCTTCTTCAGCATCTTGTCGAGGAACCTGCGGTCGCTCTTGGCCCGCACCCGGGGCGTCAGACAGCGCAGCGTCTCGCGCACGTCGCCCCAGATCGCCAGGTCCAGCTTGGTGCGCCGGCCCAGGTGTTCGGGCCGCACGTCGATCTGCACGGTGCGGACGTCACCGGGCAGGAAGTCGGTGTACGGGAAGTCGGTGCCCAGCAGGATCAGCAGATCGCACTCGTGGGTGGCCTCGTAGGCGGCGCCGTAGCCGAGCAGTCCGCTCATGCCGACGTCGTACGGGTTGTCGTACTGGATCCACTCCTTGCCGCGCAGCGCGTGGCCGACCGGGGACTTGATCCGCTCGGCGAACTCCATCACCTCGGCGTGCGCACCGGCGGTGCCGGCCCCGCAGAAGAGGGTGACCCGGTCGGCGTCGTCGATGAGCTGCGCCAGCCTGGCGACCTCCGCCTCGCCCGGCCGCACCGCGGGGCGGGAGGTGGCGAGGGTGAGTTCGCCGCCGGCCTCGGGGACCTGCTCGCCGGCCACGTCGCCGGGCAGGGTGACGACGCCGACGCCGCTGAGGCCGACCGCGTGCTGGATGGCGGTCTGCAGGACGCGCGGCATCTGCCGGGCGCTGGAGATCAGCTCGCTGTAGTGGCTGCACTCCTGGAACAGCTGTTGCGGGTGGGTCTCCTGGAAGAAGGTGGTGCCGATCTCGCCGGACGGGATGTGCGAGGCCAGTGCGAGCACCGGGGCGGCCGAGCGGTGGGCGTCGTACAGCCCGTTGATCAGGTGCAGGTTGCCGGGGCCGCAGGAACCCGCGCAGGCGGCGAGCTTCCCGGTGACCTGGGCCTCGGCGCCCGCGGCGAACGCGGCGGTCTCCTCGTGCTTGACCTGGATCCATTCGAGCGAACCGTTGCGCCGGATCGCGTCGACGACGGGGTTCAGACTGTCCCCGACCACTCCGTACAGACGCCGTACACCCGCCTGGACGAGCGTGTCGACGAAGAGTTCCGCCACCTTCTGCTTGGCCATGGCCGGGTCACACCTCTCGGGACGACAATCACACCAGTGTCTCCCGACTCTCCCATAAACCTGGGAATATGCACTTAAAGCTCCCAGGCTGCCACCGCCGTCCTGTCGTCCGCGTACCCCTTGGCACGCAGGGTCACGTCCGCGAGGAACGCCGTGAGCCCCGGCGGGTCCTGTCCGGCCCACCGGGCGGCCAGTTCGTCGGCGAGGGCGCTCTCGCCGCGCAGCGGCTCCGCGAGGCCCGCGCTGCACAGCAGCAGCGTGTCACCCGATCGGGCCACCGAGGCCCGGAACCGGAAGAGCGATCCCGGCGGAACGGTGTCCACGTGCGGGGAGGGCGGCGTGGTGATGCCGAGGTCCATGGTGAGGCGGTCGCCCTGCGCGCTCTCCTCGGGCTCGTCGCCCGCTTCGGCCGCTGCTCCCCCGCCGTCCGGCGCGGTGCTGTCCGCCGGTACGGCGCCGAAGCCGACCACCGGGGCCCCGGCGACCGCGTCGGGGCGCGGCTCCGGCGGTTCGATGTCCTGCCAGACCCCGTCGCGGAGCCGCAGCAGCCCGCCCTCGCCCACCCCGAAGAAGATCCGGGTGCGGCAGTCCGGGTCGGCCGACAGCAGCAGGCAGCGCAGGCCCGCGGTGTACTCGCCCGCCTCCACGCCGAGTTCGGCGGCGCGGGCGCGGAGCTTGCCGAAGGCCCGGTCGGTGAGCCGGTGCAGCCCCGACTTCAGGTCGCCGCGGCGGCCCGCCCTGATGTCCTCGGCGAGCCGGGAGTGGCTGCGGCCCACCGCGCCCGCGATCCACCGGCAGGCGTCGGCGGCGGCGAGGTGGGCCCCCTCGGTGGCGCGGGCGCCGCTGGCGACGGCGACCAGCACCAGGCCCTGCGCCCCGTCGCCGAACCGGGCGGTGAGCAGGGCGTCGCGCCGGGGCTCGCCCCGGTAGCGCGCCGAGTCGCCGCGCACGGAGGCCGCGCGCAGGGTGTACGAGCCGTACCGGGCGCCGTCCAGCACGGTGTCGGGCACGAGTCCGCCGAGGTCGGCCGGGTCGGCGGCGGCGAGGGCGGTGGGCTCGGCGTCGTAGGTGGGCGGCCCGTCGCCGACGTGGGCGCTGGCCGGACGCGGCGTCAGCACCACGGCGGGCTCGGTGGCCTGCGGAGCCTTCCACTCCGCGGTACGGGTCCGCTCGCGCGGCGGTGGTGCGGGGCGCGCGGGTCCGGCCGGCGCGGTCTGCTGCTGCTCCGCGTCCGGCGGCGCGGCCGGTGCGGGTGGCGGGGGCTGTACGGGTGGTGCGGTGGGTGCGGGCGGCGGGGGCTGCGCTTCGCCACCTGCCGCGCCCTCGTCCCAGGCCGGGAAGGAGGTGGGCAGCGGGGGCACGTCCCGGAGGTGCGCCTCCGTGCGGGTCTCCGTGCGGTTCTCCGCGCGGGTCTCCGTGCGGCCGGAAGGCTGTGCGGGCCCGGTGGCGGCGTCGGTGGGGGCGGGGGCTGTCCCGGTCGGCTCTCCGCCTTCGGTACGGGTGGCGGGCTCGGACGAGCCGTTGGGCACGGCGGGCTCGGTGGGCACGGCCGGGTCGGTGGGCACTGCTGGGCCGGTGGGCCCGCCGCGCTCGGTGGACTCCGTATGCGGGGCGCGCTCCGTGCGCGCGGAGGGCTCCGTGCGCTCGGTCGGCTCGTCCCAGAGGCGGCGGGTGCGTCGGCCGCCGCCCGCGCGGGGACCGGGGACGCCCGGCGGACCGGGCGGGGCGGGCGGCGGCGCGGACCACTCGGCCGTCCGCTCGGCGGCGAGGTCCGCCGCGTCCTGCGCGCCCTCGGCGGCACCACCGGAGGCCGGCCCGGGAACCCGATCGGACCGGTCGTCCGGAAGCTCACCCCGAGGAGCACCGGCCGCATCGGCGGCGGGACCGGCCGGCTCCCGCTCCGACGGTGTGCCCGGCGCGGTCCCTGACGGCCCGCTCGGCCCGGCCGGGGCGTCGCCGCCCCGGCCTGCTCCGGTCCTGCGACGGGGGGTCGGCAGCCAGGAGTCCCACTGCCGGGTCGTCGTCCGGGAGGGCTCGCCCGTCTCCGCGCGGGGGTCCGGGCGCGCCTCCGCACGGGGGTCCTGCCGGGGCTCGGAGCGCGGCGGCGCGGAAGGCGGTTCCGTACGAGGTCCCGTGCGCGGGTCCGGGGCGAAGGCGGGGGGCGGCGACTCGGGAACCGGCGGCTCCCACGGCGCGGGCGAGTACTCCCCCCGCGAACCCTCCGCACCGGACGGCGACACCGACGTCGCGCCGGTGCCCGACTCCCAATTGCCGTTCAGGTCAACGGACTTCGTCGCGTCGGGAGCCGCTGTCGTGTCCCAGGCCGCGTCACGCGCGGTGTTCCACGCGGAGTCGCGGGGGGTGTTCCAGGCCGAGTCCTCGTCCGCTCCCCCGGCCGCGTCACGGCCCTGGTCCGGTGCCGGGGCCGGGTACGGATCCGGGGCGGGGGCCTGGTCCGGGTCCGGGTCAGGAGTCCGGTCCGCGTTCCACGGGTTCAGCGCGGCGTCCCAGACGGGGTCGCGCTCCAGATCACGGTCCGGGTCGCGGCCGGGGTCACCCGCCGCGCCGTCGTCCCCGGCCGGGTCCCGTGCGGGCTCGCGATCCGGTTCGACGGACCCGGCGCGGCTCGCGTCCCAGGCCCGGCCCCGGTCCGCGCTCCGGGGTGCGTCGGGGCCCGTGGACCAGGTGTCTCCGGTCGCGTCCCAAGCGGCCGGGCCCTGCCCCGTGTCCCACACCGGAAAGGTGTCGGGGGCGGGCGGCGGCGGGGGTAGCTCCGGTTCCGTGAAAGGGACTTCGTAAGCGGCGGGGCCACCGGCCGGGTCGGCGGCCGGGTGCGTCGCGGGGTCCCGGGGCAACCGCGCGTCGCGCTTCGAAGGCGCCGACGGGGTCGAGTCGAAGTGGTCGTCCAAGGTCTTGCCCGAAGGTTCCGGGCCCGTGTCCGGGGTGGACTCGTCGTACAGCCGGTCCCACCAGTCGTCCTCGGCGTCTTGGCGCCGGTCCCCCTGCTGACTCATGCCCCTATTGTCCACCGCTGGTGCGATTCGGAAACGGGGCAGGAACGAAAAAGTGGTCCGCCGGACAGCCCCACCCCCCACGGGAAGGACGTCCGGCGGACCGTTTCGTGGCCGGCGTAGGCCTTCGTACGGCTTGCCGTCGGGCTAGCGCACGTCGTACGCCCGGACCACGAGCTGAGTGACGGAATTGCCCTGGGCGTCCGTCAGTTCGGTTTTCAGCGTGACCTGCTTGCCGGTGGCGCCGGCGTGGTCGACGGTCGCCGCCCAACTCCCGCCGGAGACGGCCGTCCTGGCGTCCGTCCAGGTCTTGCCCTCGTCGTAGGAGTACGACAGCTTGGCGGACTTGATCGCACCCGGGGTGTAGCCCGCGTGGCCCGTGGCGGTCAGGCCGATCTTCTGGCCGTTCTGCGCGGGGAGGGTCTTCAGGCCGTCCTCCGGGAGCGCGTAGCTCGGGAAGAGGACCGGGAGCGGGGTGGACTCGGCGTTCTCGTCGAGCTGCGAGGCGAACCGCCAGTCGGTGGTGATGGCGGTCGAGCGCTGCCAGTCCTTGGCGTGCCCGCCGATCTTGGTGATGCTCTGGGTGAGTTCGTACGCGCCGCGCTCGGCCGGGACCTGGAAGGCGCCCTTCGGCCAGCCGGTCTCACCGATGACCTTGCCGTCGCGCTTGAGCACCAGCGAGCCGATGTCGCCGAAGCTGCCCGGCATCGCCCAGTGCTCGCGGTCGCCCCACATGGCGTTCTCGAACCCGATCCAGTTGCCCTGGCGTTCGGCGACCAGTACCGGCTCGCCCTTCTCGTCGCGCGGGGCGGTGGGGGCGACGACGCCGCCGTACCAGCTCTCGGTGAGGCGCTGACCGGCCCGGTACTTCCGCTCGGGCGCGACCATCAGCTCGCCGAACGGGAAGCTGCTGCCGACGTAGCGGCCCCAGTCGGAACCGTCGGCGGTGTACAGCTCGGTGCGGGCGCCGGGGACGGGCACCGGGTCGGTGTACAGGGAGGCGAAGATGCGGTTGCCGCTCGGGCGCAGTGCGGAGACCGAGTCGATGAAGTCCCCGCGCACGCCCATCGCCCGGTAGTCGGACTGGACGGCGGCCAGCTTGCGGTCCGAAGTGACGTAGGTGCGGGCCGACTTGAGGGGCCCCTGCTCCTGGAAGCCGAGGTTGTAGACGTACGGGCTGCGTGCGGTGCCCTGCCAGTCCAGGGTGACCTTGCCCCGGGTGAGCCGGGCCTTGAGGTCCTTGGCCTCGACGGCCGGGACGGCGAGGACCGGCACGGCGGCGGCGCCGTATCCGGCACTCGGGTACCAGGTGCCCGCGGACGGGCGGTGGGCCAGGACCGCGACGGCGCCCTCGGTGCGGGCGTTCTGCGCGACCGCGCCGAGGTAGTTGTCGTCGTCGGGTGCTTCGACGAGCGCGATGCCGCCCTTGACGCCGGCGGCCTTCAGCTCTGCCGGGGTGCCCTTGCCCGCGTCGACGAGCGGGGTGGTGCCGCTGCCGTCGAGGTTGGTGGAGCCGACGGTTCCGGCCACCGCGTGCAGGTCGGGGCCGCCGGTCACCCTGAAGCGGTTCAGCAGCGGGGCGTAGGCCCGCCAGTAGCTGCCGAACTCGAAGTCGCCGTCCTCGGCGCGGCCCTGGACGTCGGCGTAGAAGTCGGCGACGGCCCGGCCCGCGTTGACGGTGCCCGAGTGGATCCAGGTGTTCTTCCAGGACCGCTCGAAGGCGAGGGTGGTGTTGCGGGTCTCGATCGGGCGGTCGGTGCGGATGGCGAGCTTGTGCGCCTTGCGGGCGTCGAGGACGACGGTGGTGTCCTTCTTCAGCTCCAGCTGCGGCTGCGCCAGGTAGCTGAGCGACCGGTAGGCCTGGCCGGTGGCGTCGCCCGCGTCGGGGGTGGTGACGTAGGCGGAGAGGAAGTAGGCGCCGGGGCGGACCTCGTAGCGCTGTTCCGCGCTGCCGTTGTTGGGGCGGCTCACGCCGGTGTCGTCGTCGGTGCCGATGACGTCGAGGGTGCTCGCGCCGTCGGCGGGCCTGCCGTCGCGGTCGATCACCTTGACGCGCAGCGTGACGGTCTCGGGCTGGACGTACAGCGAGAACGGGGTGGAGACGGTGGTGCTGCCGCCTGCCGTGGCCAGGACGCGGCCGGTGACGTCGCCGTACTGGGCGCGGTCGAGCCGGGCCGCGGGGTCGAGGGTCAGCGGCACGTTGACGGTGGCGCCGGCCGGGACGGTGACGCGGCTCTTGCCGAGCTGCGCGACCTTGGCGCGGATGCGGGAGCCGTCGTTGCCGGTGGGCTGCTGGACCTTGAGGTCCAGGGTGACCGGCTTGTCCGAGGTGTTGGTGTACGGCAGGTCGACGGTGGTGCGGTCGCTGCTGTGCTGGGGCCAGTCGAAGGTGCCGCCCTGCACGGCGGGCGCGCCGGTGACCCGGGCGTCGACGGCGGCCTTCACGTCGAGCCGTCCGCCGCCGGTCTCCCGCACGTCGCCGGGGACCTGCTTGGCCGCGGACACCAGTGCCGCCTTGACCTGCTGCGCGGTCCAGTCGGGGTGGGCCTGCTTGACCACGGCCGCCGCGCCCGCGACGTGCGGCGTCGCCATCGACGTACCGGACATGGAGCGGTACGCCTGGTTGCCGCGGCCTCCTGCCGAGGCGGCCGAGATGGCCACGCCGGGGGCGGCGATCTCCGGCTTGAGGGTGTGGCTGCCGACGGTCGGGCCGCGGCTGGAGAACTGGGCGGTGCTGTCGTCGCGGTCGACGGCGCCGACGGTGAGCACGCCGGGGGCGCAGCCGGGCGAGGAGACGGAGTTCATCCGCGGGCCCAGGTTGCCGGCCGCGACCACGAACAGCGTCTGCTTGCTCTTGGCGAGTTCCTCGGCGGCCGTGCTCATCGGGTCGGTGCAGTCGGTGGGCTCCTGGCTGCCCAGGCTCATGGAGACGACGTCGGCCTTCTGGTCGACGGCCCACTGCATGCCCGCGATGATCCAGGACTCGGCGCCGGAGCCGCCGTCGTTGAGGACCTTGCCGTTGAGGAGCTGGGTGCCGGGGGCGACGCCCTTCTTCTTGCCGCCGCTCGCCGCGCCGGAGCCGCCGACGGTGGAGCTGGTGTGGGTGCCGTGGCCCTGGACGTCGCCGGTGTCGGCGGAGTCGGTGAAGTTCTGGGCGGCGACGATCCGGCCCTTGAGGTCGGGGTGCTCCGCGTCGGCTCCGGTGTCGAGGACGGCGACCTTGGTGCCCTTGCCGTCGTACCCGGCGGCCCATGCGGCGGGCGCGTTGACCTGCTTCGTCGATCTGTCCAGGTGTGCGGTGACCTTGCGGTCCAGCCACAGCTTGCCGAGGTCGGCGGCGGCGCGCGAACGGGGGTTGCCGATGTCGGCCCAGAAGTCGGCGGCCTTCGCCTTGTCCGCCTTGAGGGCGACCCCGCCGACCGGCGCGAGGACCGGGCCGCGGGTGGCGGCGCGCGGGGTGGCGGGCAGCGCGCGGGCGACGTTCACGGACTTGTCATAAACCGCGATCAGCGGCAGCGTCCCGGTCCGCGCGTCGTCGTAGCCCTGCCGGATCAGGCCGGTGACGTTGAAGAGCTCCCGGTCGACGCGGCCGGCCGCGAGGGCCTTGGACGCGGAGTCGGGGAAGACGTAGAGGTCGGGCTTGCCGCCCTTGCCGACGCTGGAGGTACGGGTCTGCAGGAACGGCACCGTGCCGTCCGCGCCGGGCAGCGCGGTGGCCGTGTCGGGGCCCGAACCCCCTTGCCGTACTTGCACCTTGTCGCCGGTGACCAGGGTGACGACGAAGGACCTCGGCTGCTTTCCGCGGGCCTTCTCGCTGCCGGTGACCGGTTGCCGTGCGGCGGACGGGTCCGTGGGCACTGGCGCCGCCACGGACGGGGTGACCGCGGTGGCGGCGAGGACGGCGGCGGTGGCCGCCCCCAGTGCCGTACGCGATATGCGCGATCTCGGACGCATGCTGCTCCCCAAGTGTGATCGGACCACGGGTTGGTGGCCGGTGGCGACACAGTGGCAGAGGGGCGGGTGGTGCGGGGATGATGTTCTGAGGCGGGTTTGTGCCGTGGCTCTTTCCCGCCATCAGGGGGCTCCGAGTGGGGCTGTGCGATCGGCCGTGTGCGGTCCTGGGTGCGGGAGGGTGTGGGCTTGAGGTGCTGGGTGCGATAGGGCTGGACGAGACGCAGGAGGCGGCCTACCGGACGCTCGTCGCGGTCGGGGCGGCCGAGGTGTCCGACCTGGCACACCGGCTGTCCGCCGACGAGGCGGACACGGAGCGGGCGCTGCGGCGGCTGGAGCGGCAGGGCCTGGCCGCGCAGTCCTCCTCCGGTACGGCGCGCTGGGTGGCGGCCCCGCCCGGGGTGGCGCTGGGTGCGCTGCTCACCCAGCAGCGGCACGAACTGGAGCAGGCGGAACTGGCGGCGGTGCTGCTGGCGGAGGAGTACCGGGCGGAGGCGTCCGAGCCCGCGGTGCACGACCTGGTGGAGGTCGTGACGGGGGCCAGCGCGGTCGCGCACCGGTTCGCGCAGCTCCAGCTGGGTGCGACGGAGGAGGTGTGCGCGCTGGTCACCGGGCAGCCGGTGGCGGTCACCGGCCTGGACAACGTGGCCGAGGAGCGGGCGGCGTCGCGCGGGGTGCAGTACCGGGTGGTGCTGGAGCGGGAGGTGCTGACGCTGCCGCGCGGTGTGGTGGAGCTGACGGCGGCACTGGGGCGGGACGAACAGGTCCGGGTGGTGGACCGGGTGCCGACCAAACTGGTGGTGGCCGACCGGACGCTGGCGATGGTCCCGCTGACCGGCCGGGACGCGGAGCCGGCGGCGCTGGTGGTGCACGCGAGCGGGCTGCTGGAGTCGCTGATGGGGCTGTTCGAGGCGGTCTGGCGGGAGGCGCTGCCGGTCCGGCTGGGGGAATCGGCGGGCCGCTTCGTGGCGGAGGGCGACGCCCCGGACAGCACCGACCTGCGGATTCTCTCGCTGCTGCTGGCCGGCCTGACGGACGCGAGCGTGGCGAAACAGCTGGAGCTTGGACTGCGGACGGTGCAGCGCAGGGTGAAGCGGCTGATGGAGGTGGCGGGGGTGAGTACGCGGATGCAGCTGGGGTGGCACGCGTACGAGCGGGGATGGGTGGCGCGGTAGCGGTGGGGGCGGTCCGGGAGGGGGCGAGGAGAGGGGTACGAGAGCACCGCTCTCGCACTTGATCGGCGCCTCGAATCGTATGCACCGCTCTCGCTCCTGATCGGCACCCCGAGCCGTGTGCACCGCTCTCGCACCTGATCGGTGCACCCAGCTGCGCGCACCGCTCTCTCACTACACCGCCAGTCCCCCCGCGTCCGCACCCACGCCCGCCGCCGGGTTCAGTGCCGCGCGCAGTTCGGCCGCCTCCCGGTCCAGGTGCTGGAGCAGGGCCATCAGTGCCGGGGTGCGGATGCGGGAGGCCGCTTCCGTGGTGCCGACCGTGCGTCCCACCGAGGGGAGTTCGACCGGCAGCGCCACCAGGCGGTCGTCGTCGCGCAGGACGAGTTCCGGCAGGGCGGCCACCATGTCCGTCGACAGCAGCAGTGCCCGCATCGTCAGGATGGATGTGCATTCCACCCGGTTCGCGGGCAGAGCCAGCCCCTGGGTCTCGAAGACGGCCGCCAGTTCCTGGCGGAGCGCGGTCTGTTCGAGCGGCAGGATCCACGGGTGGCCGACGGTGTCGGCGAGGGTGGTCGCCGGGCCCCGGAGCAGCGGGTGGCCGGTGCGGACCGCGAGCCGGATGGGTTCGCGGTACAGGGCCCGTTGGCGGACCCTGCCGGGCTCGGCCGCGGGCCCCACCCGGCCGACGATGACGTCCAGTTCGCCGGTGAGCAGCGCGGGGTGCAGCAGGTCGAAGGTCCCTTCGCGGACGACGACGGTCAGTTGCGGACGCTCCGCCTTGAGCCGGGCGACCGCGCGCGGCAGCAGCAGGTTGGCGCCGGCCAGCAGGGTGCCGACGGTGACGGTGCCCGCCTGGCCCTCCCGCAGTCCGGTGAGGTGGTCGCCGGCCCGGCGGACCTCGGCGATGACGGCGCGGGCGTGGCCGATCAGCGCCTCCCCGTAGACCGTGGGGCGCATTCCGCGCGGCTCCCGGTGGAAGAGCGCCACGTCCGCGAGTTTCTCCAGCTCGCGCAGGGTGCGGGTGGCCGCGGGCTGGGTCAGGTGGAGCGATTCGGCGGCCCTGACCACACTGCCGTGCTCGGCGATGGCGGCGAGCAGGGTCAGATGCCGGAATTTGAGCCGTCCGTCGAGCAGGTCCATCGCTACAACTCCTTGCGCGAGCTGGCCGTATACCGAAGCGGGTATGGCGGATGCCGGTTCCGGCATTGGTTCGACATAGCGGGGCGGCCCCATGATGCAGGGGTGCGGAACAAGACACCAGGGTCCGGACCGGACCGGGTGCTTCTGCCGTGAAATGGGAGGTCTACGAGGTGAGTTCGCCGGTACGGCATTACACGGGTGGCCGATTCCACACCACGGGCGAGCCGTTCCCGCTGATCGATCCGGTCGACGGCCGGACCGTCGGCACGGTCCCGGAGGCGGACCGGGCGACGGTGGACGCGGCGGTACGGGCGGCCCGCGAGGCACTGTCCGGGCCGTGGGCGTCGTACACGGCCGCCGACCGCGCCCGGATGCTGCACCGGATCGCCGACGGCATCGAGGCCCGTTTCGAGGAGTTCGTCGCGGCGGAGTGCGCCGACACCGGCAAGCCGCGCGAGCTGGCCGCCGCCGTGGACGTGCCGCGCGGTGTCGCGAACTTCCGCGCGTACGCCGATCTCTCGGTCTCGCGGGGTGAGCAGGCGTGGCACACCGAGGCCCCGGAGGGCCGGGGCGCGCTGAACTACACGGTGCGCAAGCCGCTGGGGGTCGTCGCGGTGGTGGCGCCCTGGAACCTGCCGCTGCTCCTGCTGACCTGGAAGGTCGCCCCGGCCCTCGCCATGGGCAACACGGTCGTTGCCAAGCCCTCCGAACTCACGCCGTCCACCGCCCATTTGCTCGCCGAGGTGATCGACGCGGCGCAACTTCCCGCCGGGGTCTTCAACCTGGTGCACGGGCACGGTGCCGACGCCGCGGGTGCCTGGCTGACCGGGCACCCGGGGGTGGACGCCGTCGCGTTCACCGGGGAGTCGGCCACCGGCAGCGCGATCATGCGGGCCGCGGCGGACCACCTCACCCCGGTCTCCTTCGAGCTGGGCGGCAAGAACGCGGGGCTGGTGTTCGCGGACGCCGATCTGGAGGCGGCGGTGGCGGGGACGCTGCGGTCGTCGTTCACCAACAGCGGCCAGGTGTGCCTGTGCACCGAGCGGGTGTACGTGGAGCGGCCGGTGTTCGAGGAGTTCGCCGAGGCGCTGGCGCGAGGTGCGCGGGAGGTGGCGTACGGCCCGATGGTGTCGGCCGAGCACCGCGACAAGGTGCTGGGCCATCTGCGCAGGGCGGCCGGTGACGGCAGGGTGCTCGCGGGCGGCGGCGCACCGGAGTTCGGGGACGCCAGGGACGGCGGCTTCTGGGTGCGCCCGACCGTGCTGGCCGGGCTGCCGGAGGACCATCCGGCCGTGCGGGAGGAGATCTTCGGACCCGTGGTGCATCTCGCCCCGTTCGACACCGAGGAGGAAGCGGTCGCCCTGGCGAACGCGGGCCCCTACGGTCTGGCCGCCACCGTGTGGACCGGTGATCTGGCCCGCGCCCACCGCGTCGCGCCGCGCCTGGACGTCGGGATCGCCTGGGTCAACACCTGGAACCTGCGGGACCTGCGGACCCCGTTCGGCGGGGTGAAGGCCTCCGGGATCGGCCGTGAGGGCGGCCACCACTCCCTCGACTTCTTCTCCGAGCCGATGAATGTGTGCGTGCGGATATGAGTGCTGTCGAACCGAACACGAAGGCGGTCGCCGAGGCCGCCGACCGGCTGGAGGAGGCCCACCGTACGGGTGTGCCGGTCGCCCCTGTACGGGACCTGCTGCCCGCCGGTGACGTGCGCGCCGCCTACGCCGTGCAGGAGCTGCGGACCGCGCGCCGGCTCGCCCGGGGCCGCCGGATCACCGGCTGGAAGGTCGGTCTGACCTCCCGGGCCGTGCAGCGTCAACTAGGCGTGGATTCACCGGACTTCGGGGCGCTCTTCGACGACACCGCGTTCTGCGACGGCGCGGAGATCCCGGTGGGCGCGGTGCTTCAGCCGCGCGCCGAGGCGGAGATCGCGCTCGTCCTGGGCGAGGACCTGCCGCACGCGCACAGCACCGTCGCGGACCTGCTGCGGGCGACCGCGTTCGCGCTGCCCGCGATCGAGGTCGTGGGCAGCCGCATTCGGGACTGGGACATCACGCTCGTCGACACCGTCGCCGACAACGCGTCCAGCGGGGCGTACGTGCTCGGGACGCGTCCGGTGCGGCTGGACGCCCTGGACCTGCGGACCGCCGGTGCGGTTCTGGAGCGGCGCGGCGAGGTCGTGTCCGTGGGGGCGGGGGCCGCCTGCCTGGGCAGTCCGCTGAACGCGGCGCTGTGGCTGGCCGACACCCTGGCCGGTCTCGGGCGTCCGCTGCGGGCCGGGGACACCGTGCTGACGGGGGCGTTGGGGCCGGTGGTGGACGTGGCGCCGGGCGATGTGGTGGAGGCGCGGATCGAGGGTCTGGGTACGGTGCGGGCCGCGTTCGCGGCGGCCCGGGAAGGAGCGGGCGCGTGAGTGACGTACGGCTGAAGGAGTTCGCCGCCGCGCTGGACGAGGCGGCGCTGACCCGGCGCGCGCTGGTGAGCGGCAGCAGCGGCCTCACCGGCATCGACGACGCGTACGCGGTGCAAGAGGCCCTGGTGGCACGGAGGTTGGAGCGCGGTGAGCGGATCACCGGGTTCAAGCTGGGGTTCACGAGTGTCGCGAAGATGCGGCAGATGGGCGTGCACGACCTCATCCACGGCCGGATCACGGACCGGATGCGGATCGCCGACGGCGGGACGTTCGACGCGGGGACGCTGATCCACCCCCGGGTGGAGCCCGAGGTGGCGTTCCTGCTGGGCGGCCCGCTGGGGCCCGGCACCGTGGACCCGCTGGACGCGGTCGCGGCGGTCGCCCCGGCGCTGGAAATCATCGACTCCCGGTACGACGGGTTCACGTTCTCGCTGCCGGAGGTGATCGCGGACAACACGTCGGCCGCCGGGTACGCCCTCGGGGCGTGGCGCTCCCCGCTCGAACTCGGCAACCTGGGCGTCCTGCTGGAGCTCGACGGGCGGCTCGCCGAGGCGGGTTCGACGGCGGCGGTCCTCGGGCACCCGCTGCGCGCCCTGGCCGCCGCCGCCCGGCTGGCGCCGCCCGGTGCGCTGGTGGCGGGAACGGTGGTCCTCGCGGGCGCCGCGACCGCCGCCGTACCGCTCGCGGCCGGCGTGCACGTCCGGGCGACGGTCTCCGGTCTCGGCACGGTGGGCTTCGCCACCGTGCCCGAGGCGTCCGGCGGGCGGGCGACCGTACCGGACGAGGACACCCGGCGGTCCGGCGCGACCGGGGACCGGCGGCCCGGCACGACCGGGGAGCCGCTGTCGTGATCGTCGAAGGCGCACCCGCGCCCCGGGGCCGCTTCCCGCACCTGCGCCGCGCCGGTGACCTGGTGTTCGTGTCCGGTACGAGTTCCCGGCGGCCGGACGGCACCTTCGCCGGGGCCCGGGTGGACCCGATGGGCGTCACCGACCTGGACGTCCGTGAGCAGACCCGCGCGGTGCTCGACAACATCGGGCGGCTGCTCGCCGCCGCGGGCGGCACCCTCGGCGACCTCGTCTCGGTGACGACGTACCTCGTGAACATGAACGACTTCGGCGGCTACAACGAGGTCTACGCCGAGTACTTCGACGAGTCCGGTCCGGCCCGCACCACCGTCGCCGTCCACCAGCTCCCGCACCCGCACCTGCTGATCGAGATCAGCGCCGTGGCCCACCTGCCCCGCTCCGCCCCGCACGAGCCCGAGCGCGGGCCGGGGCCCGAGCCCCAGCACGAGGAGACCCCCGCATGAGCAGCACCAGCCCGATGAGGAAGGCCCCGTCCGCGCCCTTCAACTTCCAGGCGTGGATCGACGAGCACCAGCACCTGCTGAAGCCCCCGGTGGGCAACGTCCAGGTCTGGCAGGACGCCGACCTCATGGTGACCGTCGTCGGCGGCCCCAACCGCCGCACCGACTTCCACGACGACCCGATCGAGGAGTTCTTCTACCAGCTCAGGGGCAACATGGTGCTGCGCGTGATGGAGGAGGAGGGCGCGCCGCCGCGCGACATCCACATCCGCGAGGGCGACGTGTTCCTGGCGCCCGCGCACCTGCGGCACTCGCCGCAGCGGCCCGAGGAGGGGTCGATCGGCCTGGTCGTCGAGTTCGCGCGCCCCGAGGGGCAGTTGGACGCCTTCGAGTGGTACTGCGTGAACTGCCACCACCTGGTGCACCGCAGCGAGGTCCAGCTGAAGTCGATCGTGGACGACCTGCCGCCGGTCTTCCGGCGCTTCTACGGCGACGACGCGGCCCGCACCTGCCCGCGCTGCGCGGCCGTGCACCCCGGCAAGGACTGGCCGGACGCGCTGCGTCCGACGACCGTCCTGCCCGGCTCGCGGGAGGGCGCGTGACGTCCGCCGACGGGCCCGTCGTCGACGTGCACGCGCACGTCTTCCCGCGGATCTCCCGTGCCGAGTCGCGTCTCCTCCAGGACGTGGAGGCGCCGTGGCTGCGTGCCGACGGCTCCGACGGCGAGGGCCGGGGCATGATGATGCGCGGCTCGGCCGAGTACCGTCCGGTGCGGCGCACCCTGTGGGACCCGGCGACCCGGGTCGCCGACCTCGACCGGCTCGGCGTCGACGTCCAGGTGCTCTCCAGCACACCGCTGCTCTTCGGCTACGACGCGGACGCGAGCCGTGCCGCCGACTGGTGCCGCATGGTCAACTCCCGGCTGCTGGAGTTCGGTTCGTACGCACCGGACCGGCTCGCCACGCTCTGCCAGGTGCCCCTGCAGGACACCGAGGCGGCCTGCGCGCTCGTCACCGAGGCGATGGCGCAGGGCTTCCACGGGGTGCACATCGGCAACCACATCGGCGAGCGGGACCTGGACGACGGTGCGGTCGTCGAGTTCCTCACCCACTGCGCGCACGAGAACGCCGCCGTCCTCGTCCACCCCTGGGACATGCCGGGCGGCCCGCGGGTCGAGCGGTACATGCTCCAGTGGCTGGTCGGGATGGCCGCCGAGACCCATCTGACGATCCTGTCGATGATGCTGGCGGGCACCTTCGAGCAGCTGCCGCTGTCCCTGCGGCTGATGTTCGCGCACGGCGGCGGCAGCTTCCCCTACCTGCTGGGCCGGGCGGACAACGCCTGGCAGCGTCGGGACCTGGTGCGCGAGGACAGCCCGCGCCCGCCGTCCGCGTACACCGGCCGGTTCAGCGTCGATTCGGCGGTGTTCGACCAGCGGGCGCTGGAGCACCTGGTGCGGGTGATGGGCGCCGGGCAGGTGCTGCTGGGCTCCGACCATCCGTTCCCGCTGGGCGAGGCGGAGATCGGCCGGCTGGTGCGGGAGAGCGTGCTGACGGACGCGGAGAAGGCGGCGGTGCTCGGCGGGAACGCGGTGCGCTTCTTCGGCCTGTCGGGCGTCCGGGCGGGGCGGGAGGCGGTCCGGTGAAGCAGCTGAGGGCAGCCGTGATCGGCTCCGGCAACATCGGCACCGACCTCATGATCAAGATGATCCGGGGGTCCGGCACCGTCACCGCCGCCGCCATGATCGGCATCGACCCGGCGTCGGACGGGCTGGCGCGCGCCTCCCGGCTCGGCGTCGCGACCAGCGCGGACGGTGTCGTGGGCCTCGTCGCCCTGGACGGCTTCGCGGACATCGACGTCGTCTTCGACGCGACCTCCGCCGCCGCGCACCACCGCAACGCCGCCGCCCTCGCCCCGTACGGGAAGCGGCTGATCGACCTCACACCGGCCGCGATCGGCCCGTACGTGGTGCCGTCGGTGAACCTCGACGCCCACCTGGGCGCGCCGAACCTCAACATGGTGACGTGCGGCGGGCAGGCCACCGTGCCCGTCGTCGCGGCGGTCTCGGCGGTGACTCCGGTGGCGTACGCGGAGATCGTCGCCTCGATCGCCTCGCGCTCGGCCGGGCCGGGTACGCGGGCGAACATCGACGAGTTCACGGAGACGACCGCGCGCGCCCTGGAGCAGGTCGGCGGGGCGGCGCGCGGCAAGGCGATCATCGTGCTCAATCCGGCGGAGCCGCCGCTGCTGATGCGCGACACCGTGCACTGCGTGGTCGGCGACTGCGACACGGACGCGGTGGCGGACTCGGTGCGGGCGAAGGCGGCGGAGGTCGCCGCGTACGTGCCCGGGTACCGGCTGAAGCAGGAGCCGCAGTTCCGGAAGCTGGCGGCGGGCGACCCCCTCGCCGGGCTGGCGGGACTGGCCGGGGGCGGGGTGCTGGTCTCCGTGTTCCTGGAGGTGGAGGGCGCCGCCCACTACCTGCCCGCGTACGCGGGGAACCTCGACATCATGACGTCGGCCGCGCTGCGCACCGCCGAGCGCCTCGCCGTCACCGGGAGCGGATCATGACGCGCGTGTACGTGCAGGACGTCACCCTGCGGGACGGGATGCACGCCGTGTCGCACCGGTACACCGTGGACCAGGTGCGGGCCGTCGCCGCCGCGCTGGACGCGGCGGGCGTGGACGCAGTGGAGGTCGCGCACGGCGACGGGCTCGCCGGGGCGTCAGTGACGTACGGGCCCGGCGCGCACACCGACTGGGAGTGGCTGGAGGCCGCCGCGTCCGTGCTGACCCGGGCGAGGCTGACGACGCTGCTGCTGCCGGGCATCGGCACCGCCGACGACCTGCGCCGCGCGCACGGGCTCGGCGTCACCTCGATCCGGATCGCCACGCACTGCACCGAGGCCGATGTCGCGGCCCAGCACATCGCGCTGGCACGGGAGCTGGGGATGGACGTCGCCGGGTTCCTGATGATGTCCCACATGGCGGAGCCCGCCGCACTGGCGGCGCAGGCGAAGCTGATGGAGTCGTACGGCGCGCACTGCGTGTACGTCACCGACTCCGGCGGGCGCCTGACGATGGACGGTGTGCGGGAGCGGGTGCGCGCCTACCGGGACGTCCTCGACGAGGGCACTCAGATCGGCATCCACGCCCACCACAACCTCGCGCTCGGTGTCGCCAACAGCGTCGTCGCCGTCGAGGCGGGCGCGCACCGGGTCGACGCGTCGCTCGCCGGGCAGGGCGCGGGGGCCGGCAACGCCCCGCTGGAGCCGTTCGTGGCGGTCGCCGACCTGATGGGCTGGGAGCACGGCTGCGACCTGTTCCCGCTGATGGACGCGGCGGAGCAGCTGGTTCGGCCGACGCAGGACCGGCCCGTGCGGGTCGACCGGGAGACGCTGACGCTCGGCTACGCCGGGGTGTACTCCAGCTTCCTTCGGCACGCCGAGACGACCGCCGCCCGCCACGGGCTCGACACGCGCTCGCTGCTCGTGGAGGCCGGGGCGCGCCGGATGGTCGGCGGCCAGGAGGACCTGCTGACGGACATCGCGCTCGACCTCGTGGCCGCCCGGAAGGAGAGGGACTGATGGAATTGGCCAGGCAGTTGAAGGAGTTCGGGGCGCGCGCCGAGGCGCTGGACGCGGACGATCCGCTGGCCCACGTGCGGGAGCGGTTCCTGCTGCCCGCGGGCGTCGTCTACCTCGACGGGAACTCGCTCGGCGCGCTCCCGGCCGCCGTGCCGCGGGCCATGACGGACGCGGTGCACCGGCAGTGGGGCACCGACCTGATCCGGTCGTGGAACGACAACGACTGGTGGGGCGCCCCGCTGCGGGTCGGCGACGCGGTCGGCGCGCTGGTCGGCGCGGCCCCCGGGCAGGTCGTGGCGGGCGACTCGACGAGCGTGCAGCTGTACAACGCGCTGGTGGCGGCGGTGCGGCTGCGCCCGGGGCGGAGCCTGCTGCTCACCGACCCGGACCACTTCCCCACCGACCAGTACATCGCCGACTCCGTCGCCCGCCTGCTCGGTGTGGAGGTGCGCCGGGTGCCCGCCCGGGAGGCCGGCTCGGTGCTGGCGGCCGAGGGCTTCGACGTGGCGGTGTGCGCGTACGCGCCGGTGGACTACCGCACGGGCGAGGCGTACGACATGGCGGCGCTGACGAACGCCGCGCACGAGGCCGGTGCGCTGATGCTGTGGGACCTGTGCCACGCGGCGGGCGCGCTGCCCGTCGAACTGGACGCGGTCGAGGCGGACTTCGCGGTCGGCTGCGGCTACAAGTACCTGTCGGGAGGGCCGGGTGCGCCCGCCTTCCTGTACGTGGCCGAGCGCCACCAGGGCTCCTTCGACCAGCCCCTCACCGGCTGGCACGGGCACGCCGACCCGTTCGGCATGCAGGGTACGTACACGCCCGCGCCCGGCATCGCCCGTGCCCGGATCAGCACGCCCCCGCTGCTGTCGCTGCTCGCCCTGGAGGCGGCGCTGACCGCGTACGACGGGGTGGAGATGGCGGCGGTGCGGGCCAAGAGCCTCGCGCTGACCGGGTTCTTCCAGGAGTGCGCGGACGTCCTGCTCGACGGCTTCGGGTTCACGGCGGCGACCCCGCGCGAGCCCGAACGCCGGGGCAGCCAGGTCGCGCTGCGGCACCCGGAGGCGTACCCGCTGGTCGCGGCACTGGTGGCGCGCGGCGTCATCGGCGACATGCGGGCACCCGACCTGCTGCGGTTCGGGGTGAACGCGCTGTACGTGTCGTACGGCGACGTCCTGGACTGCGTACGGCACCTGCACGAGATCGTCAGTACCGGGGAACACCGGGAGCCGCGCTTCCAGCGGCGCTCGACCGTGACCTGATCCCACCTGACACACCCCGCCGGGTCCGGGGAGGCGGCCTCGCGTCCCTCCCCCGGTCCCGCGCACCCTCGCACCATCCCTTTCCTCCGCATATGCACCACCTTGGCCTTTCCGGAAGGACCGTCGGATGCGTCTCCCCACCACCCGCCCCACCGCTGTCAGGGTCGCCCTCGCCGCGACCGCCGCCGCTGCCGTCACCGCGACGCTGCTCGTCCCCGTTCCGGGGGACGCGGTCGCCGCCGCGCCGTCGGACCCGAACATCCCCACCGTCTGCGAGGACCGCCGGCCCGCGCCGGTCGATCCGAAGTCGTACGGGATGCAACTCGACACGAGCTTCCTGCACCCCTCGCTGACCCCGCTCGACGAGGAGAACCCGCACCCCTTCCCCGGCCGCAACGCCGAGTACGACACGAAGTCGTACATCAAGAACATGAAGGTCGAGGCGGCCTACGAGGGTGCGGACTTCACCCCGGACTACTTCCACACCTGGCAGAACATCGTGGACTTCCACGGGCGGCGCTACCTCTTCCAGTACGACCGCTCCGAGGCGCGGGTCTACGACGTCACGGACGTGAAGAAGGTGAAGGTCGTCGAGAAGCTGACCCGCGCGGACGTCGGCGGCGACGAGTCGAGGGCGAGCCGGGACTGGGCCGCCGGGGACTACTGGGGCGGCTCGACGATCCAGTGGAACGAGAAGCTGAACGCCTACGTGATGGTGGTGAGCTTCGAGGACAAGCGGCAGATCAGCGAGCTGACGGACGAGCCGGGCCACGACAAGTACGGCAACCCCGAGGGCGTCGCGAAGCTGCGCGCCAAGAAGGGCCTGAAGGGCTTCAAGGTCTACCGGCTGGACGGTCCGCGCAAGAAGGACTGGAAGCTGCTGGCCACCGTCTCGACGGACTCCACCCAGCGCGACCCGCTGCACAGCGACCTCACCGAGCCGCAGCAGGGCTCCGGGTCGCTGGACGTGCCGTACTGGACGGGCGGGAGGTACATGTTCCTGGCGGTCGCGCCCAACGACCGCTACGCGGGCAACGAGTACCCGACCAACCTCCACTCGGCGGGCTACCAGTCCTGGGACATGTCCGACCCGGCGCACCCGAAGCTGCTGGACACCTGGCACCTGCCGGGACAGGTCACCGGCGAGAGCGCCGCGTACCGGAAGAACCCGAGGTGCGGGAACCGGACCAGCTGGCTGGGTGCGCGGATGCCGCTGTTCGTGCCCAGGCCGCCGGAGCAGGGCGGGCGTTACGCGTTCGCCGTGCAGGGCGGCCTCGGGCTCACCGTGATCGACATCTCGAACCCGGCGAAGATGCGGACGGTCGGACACCTGGACCTGCCGTCGTCGGTGGCGGGCACCGAGGGCGACAACGTGGACGTGTCGCAGTACGAGCGCACCGGCATGGTGTACGTCTCCGGCTACCCCCTCACCGAGGACTGCTACGAGCCGTACAAGGAGATCTTCCAGGTCGACGCGAAGGACCCGGCGAATCCGCGCATCGTGGGCCGGCTGCCCCGGCCGACCCCGCCGAAGGCGTCCGGGATGAGCGACTACTGCCAGCGGCGCGGCAGCTTCGGTCCCAAGCGGACCGGCTACTACACCAACCCGGGCAGCCACGACGCGGGTGTCCTGGGCTACGGGTTCTACAACGCGGGCGTGCAGTTCTTCGATGTGACGAAGCCTCAGAAGCCGGAGATCGAGGCGTACTTCGTGCCGAAGGCGTACGGGAAGGACACCCCGGAGTACGCGTACGGCAACCAGACGCACGGCGTGTACGTCGAGTGGGACCGCAACATCGCGTGGGCGCTCACCAACCACGGCATCTACGCCCTGTCCGCCCCGAAGGTGCTGGGCAGGCCGAACCTCGGGCGGCCGGACGAACCGTTCCGCAACAGCAAGCCGTAGCCCGCCCGCCCCTTTTCGCAGAATCGAGAACTCCCATGCGCAGAACCACCGTTGCCCTGCCCGCGCTCGCCGTCTGTACGGGCCTGCTGCTGACCGCCTGCGGCACCCGCTCCAGCGGCGGGGCCGCCGCCGGGGGCGCCTCCGGCGGCGGGACGACCGTCGTCCTCGGCTTCGACGGCCCGCTGACCGGCGACCTGTCCGCGCTCGCCATCGGCGCGAAGAACGCGGCCCAGCTCGCCGTCGACACCGCCAACAGGAACAAGACCGTGCCCGGGGTGAAGTTCGTCCTGAAGTCCCTGGACGACCAGGGCCAGCCCGGCACCGGCCAGCAGAACGCGACCGTGCTGACCGGCGACAAGCAGGTGCTCGGCGTGGTCGGCCCGCTGAACTCGGGCGTCGCCAAGTCCATGCAGATGATCTTCGAGCAGGCGAAGCTGGCCGTGGTCTCCCCCGCGACCACCAGCCCCGCCCTCACCCAGGGCGACAACTGGGCGAAGGGCACCAAGGAGCGCCGCTTCACGACGTACTTCCGCACCGCCACCACCGACGCGGTGCAGGGCCCGTTCGCCGCCCAGCACCTGCACGACACCCTGAAGCTGACGAAGGTCTTCGTCGTCGACGACAAGAAGGCGTACGGGGCGGGCCTGGCGGCCACCTTCACCGACGAGTTCAAGAAGCGCGGCGGCACGGTCGTCGGCAGCGACCAGATCAACTCCGGCGAGAAGGACTTCTCCTCGGTGGTCAACAAGGTGCGCTCCTCGGGCGCGCAGTTCGTCTACTACGGCGGCGAGTACCCCGACGCCGGCCCGCTGACCGGGCAGCTCAAGAAGGCCGGGGTGAAGATCCCGCTGGTCGGCGGCGACGGCATCTCGGACGCCAACTTCGTCAAGCTCGCGGGCGGCGGCGCGGCCGGCGACTACGCCACGACGGTCGGCGCGCCCCTGGAGTCGGGGGCGGCGGGCAGGACGTTCGCCGCCGCCTACAAGGCGGCGAAGTTCACCGAGCCCTACGGGGCCTACGGCGGCTACGCGCACGACTCGGCGACCACGCTGATCGAGGCCGTGAAGGCGGTCGTCGCGGCGAACGGCGGCAAGCTCCCCGCCGACGCCCGCGCGAAGGTCACCGGGGCGGTGCAGAAGGTCGCCTTCGACGGGGTGACCGGCAAGGTCTCCTTCGACGAGTTCGGCGACACCACCAACAAGCAGTTGACGGTCAATCAGGTGAAGGACGGCGCGTGGGCGCCGGTCACCAGCGGCACCTTCACGGCCAAGTAGCCACCGCTCCCGGCCCGGTAGCGCCCACTTCCGCCCAGTCCACTTCTCCCACGGAGGCGTTGCAGTGCACGAACTGCCGCAAACGCTGGCCAACGGCCTTCTGCTCGGCTCGATGTACGGGCTGATCGCCATCGGCTACACGATGGTCTACGGCATCGTCCAGCTCATCAACTTCGCCCACGGCGAGGTCTTCATGACCGGGGGCTTCGGCGCCCTCACCGCGTTCCTGATGCTGCCGAGCGGTGTGTCGTTGTGGCTGGCGCTGCCGGTGATGCTGCTCGCCGCCGTCCTGGTGTCCACCTCGGTCGCGGTGCTCGCGGAGCGGCTCGCCTACCGGCCGCTGCGCGGGTCGTCCCGGCTGGCCCCGCTGATCACCGCGATCGGGCTCTCCATCGCCATCCAGCAGATGGTGTGGGCCTGGTACCCGGACGCCAAGCAGGCCCGCACCTTCCCCCATCTGCCGGGCGGGCCCTACGAGTTGGGACCGGTCACCGTCCAGACCGGGGACGTGTTCCTGGTGGTGGCCGCCGTCCTGTCGATGCTGGCGCTGATGTGGTTCGTCCGCTCGACACGCACCGGGCGCGCCATGCAGGCCACCGCGCAGGACCCGGACACCTCCCGGCTGATGGGCATCAACACCGACCGGATCATCGTCACCGCGTTCGCCATCGGGGCGGCGTTCGCCGCACTGGCGGCGGTGGCGCACGGGCTGCGGTACGGGCAGGTGGACTTCCGGATGGGGTTCATCACCGGACTGAAGGCGTTCACCGCCGCCGTGCTCGGCGGCATCGGCTCCATCCAGGGCGCCATGCTGGGCGGCCTGGCGCTGGGCCTGGCCGAGGCGCTGGCCTCCGGTTACGTGCAGCACCTGCCGGGTCTGGAGCTGTTCGGCGGCGGGGCGTGGGCGAACGTATGGGCGTTCGTGCTGCTGATCGTGGTGCTGCTGATCCGGCCGCAGGGCCTGTTCAGCAAGCTGACGGCGGACAGGGCGTGAGGGGGATGAACACGGTGACGAGACTGACGAAGGCGGCGCCCGCCGCTCCCGTGGTGCCGGAGGCCGCCCCCGCGCGGCCCGTCGCACCGGGCCGGGCCCTGAGCGTGCTCGGCGGGGCGCTCACCTTCGGTTCCGCTTTCGTGGCGTGGACGTGGACGCCGGAGTTCCCGGGCGACCTCACGGTCAACGGGTGGCCGGGCGGCCTCCAGGTGCTCACGCTGGTGTCCGGGCTGCTCACGGTGCTGGGCGCGCTCGGCGCGTACGGCGTCAGGGGCCTTGGGTGGACGGTGCCGGCCGGGGCGACGGCGGCACTGCGGCTGTTCGCGCTGGGCGGGCTCGCGGTCACGTGGTTCGCGGTCGGCGCGATCTCGTGGACGCTGGGCGGCGCGGTGAACGTGGAGCCGGGCGGCTGGTTCGCGGTGGTGGCGTCGGCGGTGCCGGTGGTGGGGGCCTTCCTGCTGCCGCCGGACGCGCGGCAACCGGACAAGGTCCGTCAACTCCCCTCCTGGGTGGAGCTGTTGCTGCTCACCGCGGCGGCGGGTGCCGGACTGCTGGTCTTCACGTACGGGATCGGGACGGAGGGCGAGCTGTTCGCCGGGTTCCTGATCACCGCCGGGTTCGCGGCGGCCGGTCTGGCCAGGGCGGGGCTGCTCGCGCGGCTGACGGGGCTGACGGCCCGGCACCGTACGGCGGCTGCGGGGGCGGCGTTCGCGGCGGCCGTCGCGTTCCCCTTCACCGGGTCCGACGAGACGTACATGTCGGTGGGCGTCAACATCCTGATCTTCGCGACGGTGGCGCTCGGCCTGAACGTCGTCGTCGGCCTCGCCGGGCTCCTCGACCTGGGCTACGTGGCGTTCCTCGGCGTCGGCGCGTACACGGCGGCGCTGGTGTCCGGGGCGTCCGCCTCCGCGCTCGGCATCCATCTCCCCTTCTGGGCGGCGGTGCTGGCGGGCGGGTTCGCCTCGATGGTCTTCGGCCTGGTCATCGGCGCGCCGACACTGCGGGTGCGGGGCGACTACCTGGCGATCGTGACGCTGGGCTTCGGCGAGATCTTCCGGATCGCCGTGAACAACCTCGACGGGGTGTCGGGGCCGAACATCACCGGCGGCCCCGGCGGCATCCCCAACATCCCCGACCTGTCCCTCTTCGGCTTCGACTTCGGCGCGAGCCACGTGGTGGCCGGCGTGGAACTGGGCCGCTTCGCCAACTACTTCCTCCTGATGCTGCTGGTCACCGCCCTGGTGGTGGTCGTCTTCAGGCGCGTCGGGGAGTCCCGCACCGGGCGGGCGTGGATCGCGATCCGTGAGGACGAGACGGCGGCGACCGCGATGGGCATCAACGGCTTCAAGCTCAAGCTGATCGCGTTCGCGCTGGGTGCCGCCCTGGCGGGCGTCGCGGGCACCGTGCAGGCGCACGTGTCGTACGCGGTGGTGCCCGACCCGTACCAGTTCGCCGGCGCGGTGCCGCCCAACTCGGCCTTCCTGCTGGCGGCGGTCGTCCTCGGCGGGACCGGCACGGTGGCGGGCCCGCTGATCGGGGCGGCGCTGCTGTACCTGATCCCGATGAAGCTCCAGTTCATGCAGGACTACCAGCTGATGGCGTTCGGCATCGCGCTGATCCTGCTGATGCGGTTCCGGCCGGACGGCCTGGTCGCGGACCGCAGGAAGCGCATGCACCACGACGCGGCAGGAGAAACGGCATGAGCAGCGAGTACGTCCTCGACGCGAGCGGCGTCACGATGCGCTTCGGCGGGCTGACCGCCGTGCGCGGGGTGGACCTGAGGGTCGGCGCGGGCGAGATCGTCGGCCTGATCGGCCCCAACGGCGCGGGCAAGACCACCTTCTTCAACTGCCTGACCGGGCTGTACGTCCCCACCGACGGCACCGTCCGCTACCGGGGCACCGTCCTGCCGCCCAAACCGCACCTGGTCACCCGGGCGGGCATCGCCCGCACCTTCCAGAACATCCGGCTCTTCGCCCACATGACGGTGCTGGAGAACGTCCTCGTGGGCCGCCACACCCGCACCAAGGAGGGCCTGCTGTCGGCCCTGGTACGGGGTCCCGGCTTCCGGCGCGCCGAGGCGGAGTCCCGGGAACGCTCCCTGGAACTCCTGGAGTTCACCGGTCTCGCCGCCAAGGCGGACCACCTCGCCCGCAACCTCCCCTACGGCGAGCAGCGCAAGCTGGAGATCGCCCGCGCCCTCGCGAGCGACCCCGGCCTGCTCCTGCTCGACGAGCCGACGGCGGGCATGAACCCGCAGGAGACCCGGGTGACCGAGGAGCTGGTGTTCGCGATCCGCGACCGTGGCACCGCGGTCCTGGTCATCGAGCACGACATGCGGTTCATCTTCAACCTCTGCGACCGGGTCGCCTGTCTCGTGCAGGGCGAGAAGCTGGTGGAGGGCACCGCCGACGTCGTACGGGGCGACGAACGCGTCGTCGCCGCCTACCTGGGCACCACGGAAGGGGCCGCCGCGTGAGCGCGCTGCTGGAGGTCGAGGACCTCCGTGTCTCGTACGGCAGGATCGAGGCCGTGAAGGGCATCTCGTTCCGCGTGGAGGAGGGCCAGGTCGTCACCCTGATCGGCACCAACGGGGCGGGCAAGACGACCACCCTGCGCACCCTGTCGGGGCTGCTGAGGCCGACCGGCGGGCGGATCGTCTTCGACGGGAAGCCGCTCACCGCGATCCCCGCCCACAAGATCGTCTCGCTCGGCCTGGCCCACTCCCCCGAGGGCCGGCACATCTTCCCGCGCCTGACCATCACGGAGAACCTCCAGCTCGGCGCGTTCCTCCGGTCCGACAAGGAGGGCATCGCCAAGGACGTCCGGCGGGCCTACGACCTCTTCCCCATCCTGGGCGAACGCCGCAAGCAGGCGGCCGGCACCCTCTCCGGCGGCGAACAGCAGATGCTCGCCATGGGGCGGGCACTGATGTCGCGCCCCAAACTGCTCATGCTCGACGAGCCCTCCATGGGCCTCTCCCCGATCATGATGCAGAAGATCATGGAGACGATCGCGGAACTGCGGGCGGCCGGCACCACGATCCTCCTCGTCGAACAGAACGCCCAGGCCGCTCTCTCCCTCGCCGACCACGGCCACGTCATGGAGACCGGGAAGGTCGTCCTGTCGGGCACGGGCGAGCGGCTGCTGCACGACGAGTCGGTCCGCAAGGCGTATCTGGGCGAGGACTGACCGGGACACGGCCGGGCCTGTGGCTCGCCCGGCGCACACCGAGCCGTCCGTCCGCCGCCGGCTCTGCCCGGCACCGCCCTGCCAGGCACCGCCCGGCTAGCCGACCGCCGCCGCCCGGCTCGGTGCGGCGGTGGTCAGGTGGCGGGTGGCGTACGAGCGCCACGGCCGCCACTGTTCGTCGTCGGGCCCGCCGGGCAGGGCCACGTCCGGGTCGCCCAGGGCACGCATCCGGATCAGTGCCACGGCCCGCGCGTCCACCCCCGGCACGGCGGCCAGTGCCCGCGCCGCCTCGGCCCGGTCGGCGCCCGCGTCGAGCCGGACCGTGCCGTCGGCGAGCGCGGCGGCCAGCGGCCCGGCGTCGGGTTCGGCGGTCAGCGCGTGCGGCAGCGGGAAGAGCAGGTCCAGGGTGCCGCACGGCTCGGGCAGCGGCTCTCCGTACGCCGCCACCAGCGCGGCGGAGCGCTCCCGGCCCGCCACCGCGCGCACCGCCACCTCGTCGGGGTCGGCCGCGCCCGGCGAGCGCAGCCCGGGACGGGCCTCGACCAGCGGGGCGAGCCGGGGGTCGGCGCCGAGCCGCTCGTCCACCGCGTACGGGTCGGCGTCGAGGTCGAGGAGACGGCGCAGCCGCTGGACGGCGGTGGTCAGGTCGCGCAGATCGGTGAGGCTGATCCGGGCCTCCAGCCAGCCGGGGTGCGGCGCCTCGTCGACGGAGACGACGCCGGAGCCGTACGGGAGGCGCAGGGTGCGCCGGTAGGTGCGGGTCCCCGGCTCGCCGAGGATCTCCTCGACGCGGGGCACGGCGTCGCGGGCGAGCAGGTCGAAGACCTGGCGTGCGGCGTAGGGGCCCCGGTAGGCCAGCCGGAGGGGGATGCCGGCGGCGGGACGGCCGGGGGTGCCGGGCGCGGGCCGGCTGGGGTCATCGGCGGCAGCCGTCTCGCCCTTCGCCTGCTTTCCCTGCTTCGCGTGCTTCGCGGGCTTCGCCTGCGCCCCGGTGACCTTCGTCGTGCCCCTGGCGAGGCCGGTCGCGTTCTCGGCGCGGAGTTCGCTGGGGGTTCGGGCGTAGATCTGCCGCACCGTGTCGTTGAACTGCCGGACGCTGGCGAAGCCCGAGGCGAAGGCGATCTCCGTGATGGGCAGCCGGGTCGTCTGGAGCAACACCCTTGCGGTGTGCGCGCGTTGGGCACGTGCGAGGGCGACGGGGCCCGCGCCCAGCTCGCCCGTCAGCTGGCGCTGCACCTGGCGTGCGCTGTAGCCGAGGCGGCCCGCGAGCCCGGGGACGCCCTCGCGGTCGACCACACCGTCCCCGATCAGCCGTACCGCCCGGCCGACGACGTCGGCGCGCACGTTCCACTCCGCCGAGCCGGGCACGGCGTCCGGGCGGCAGCGGCGGCAGGCCCGGAAGCCGTTGCCCTGGGCGGCGGCGGCCGTGGGGAAGAACCGTACGTTCGCGCGCTTGGGGGTGACCGCGGGGCAGCTCGGTCGGCAGTAGATGCCGGTGCTGGTCACCGCGAAGAAGAACACCCCGTCGAAGCGGGCGTCACGGCTGCTCACGGCCTGGTAGCGGGTGTCCTCGGGCGTGGTCATGCCTCCAGTGTGCGCCCGGCCCCGGCCCCCGGCTCGCGGGATTCGGACATGGAGCCGTCCGCGCGCGTACGGTGCCCGGGGCCGCGGTCGGCACGCTCGCGCGCAGCCGGTCCGTCCGGTTCGTCGCGCACCCCGGGGCGGGCGTCCGGCTCCTCGCCCGCCCAGAGTCAGGCGCCCGGCTCCTCGCCCGCCCCGTCGCGGGTGTCCCGCTCCCCGCCCGCCCCGTCGCCGGTGTCCCGTTCCTCGCGGGCCCGGAGGTAGGCGTCCAGCTCGGCTGCTCCTGCCAGCATCGCCCGGCCGCGCGCGGTCAGCCTGTCGTGCCAGTCGCCCAACGTGGCCTCCAGCGGCGCCAGGCCGCCCGCCGCCCGCACCTGGGCGATCAGCGGGGCGATCTGTTCCAGCCGGTGGCCGCCGCGCCGGAGCTGGTGGGCCAGCCGGGCGTCGCGCACATCGGCCTCGTCGTAGACGCGGTAGCCGGTGACCGGGTCGCGGCGCGGGCTCACCAGCCCGGCGCGCTCCCACTTGCGCAGGGTCGCGGGCCGGATGCCGAGCTGTGCGGCCAGCGGCCCGACGAACGTACCGCCGCTCCCGGAGTCCGAAGCCCCGGAACCCGAACCCGCGGAATCCGGCGTCCCCGCAGCCCTGCGCGGCCCGGCAGCCGTGCCGGTGCCGCGGGCAGCACCGGCCCCCGGCTTTCCCGCGCCGGCGAGGTCCTTGAGTGCCTTCTCCACGGCGCGCAGGGTCCGCCGGTCGTCGAGGAGCTGCGCGTGGCTCTCGTCGAGGAGCCGGTACGCGTCCTCGGCGGCGTCCTCGTTGACCGCCCTCATGACCCCCGTCGCCGTCGGGTGGCCGTGGCCCGGCAGCAGGGCGAGGAAGGCGCGCAGGGCCGCCGCGTGCAGCGGGGTGTAGGTGCGGTAGCCGTGCGCGGTGCGGTCGGCGGGCGGCAGGATCCCGGCGTCCTCGTAGTTGCGGACCGCCTGGGTGGACAGCCCGTGCCCGCGCGCCAGGTCGATGGGCCTCAGCCGTTCCCCGTTTTGAGGGTTGCTTCCCCTCATCTGCCTGCTCTCCAGCACTTTATTGGCCCTTCTCGCGGAAACGTTTCCACCGAAGGTTCAACGATACCGTTGAAGGCATGGCTACTGACATCAAGGAAACCGTCCATGCCGTCGATGCCTCGGCCGTTCTGCGGCTGCTTCCGGCCAGGCCCCGGGTCCTCGCACTGGGTGAGCCCACCCACGGCGAGGACTCCCTCCTCGAACTCCGCGACGACCTCTTCCGCCGGCTCGTCGAGCGGGAGGGCTACCGGACGGTCGCCCTGGAGAGCGACTGCCTGCGCGGCCTGACCGTGGACGACCACGTCACCTCGGGCAGGGGCACCCTCGACGAGGTCATGGAGCACGGCTTCAGCCACGGCTGGGGCGCCTCCGCAGCCAACCGCGCCCTGGTGCGCTGGATGCGCGACTTCAACGAGGGCCGCCCGGCGGCCGACCGGGTGCGCTTCGCCGGGCTCGACGGCCCGCTGGAGCTGACCGGCGTCGACAGCCCCCGGCAGTGCCTCACCGCGCTCCACGGCCACCTCGCGGCCCGGGTGGACGCCGCGCTGCTCCCCTGCACGGCGGAGACCCTCGACGAGCTGCTCGGCGCCGACGAACGGTGGACCGCTCCGGCCGCGATGACGGACCCGGCCGAGGCCGTGGGGCGGTCGCCCGAGGCCGTGCGGCTGCGGCTGCTCGCCGACGACCTCGCGGCCCTGCTCGAAGCGCAGGCGCCGCACCTGGCCGCGACGACCTCGCCGCAGGAGCTGGAGCGGGCCCGTCTGTACGCCCGCACCGCCGTCGGTCTGCTGCGCTACCAGTACGGGATGGCCGACCGGTCGGCCGCCCGCATGAACCGGCTGTGCGCGCTGCGGGACCTGATGATGGCCGAGAACCTGCTCGCCGCCGCCGAGCGCGGCCCGGTACTCGTCCACGCCCACAACTCCCACCTCCAGCGCGAGCAGTCCTCGATGCGGATGTGGCAGGGGAGGCTGGAGTGGTGGAGCGCCGGTGCGCTGGTAGCCGCGCGGCTGGGCGGGGAGTACCGCTTCCTGGCCACGGCCCTCGGCACGATCCGCCACCACGGGGTGGACGCCCCGCCGCCGGACACCCTCGAAGGGCTGCTGTACGCACTGCCCGAGGACCGCTGCGTGGTCGACGCCCGCCGTCTGTCCGACGCCCTCGGCGACAGCCTTCCGGTGCCGCGCGTGTCGCCGTGGTTCGGCTACGCCCCGTTCGACCCGGCGCATCTGGCGGGCAGCGACGGGCTGGTCTTCCTGCGGGACGCGCCCCGGAGCTGAGCACCAACTGCCCCTAGGGGAGGCCCGGTTCACGGCCTCCCCGGGGGTGTGGCGCCGATGGTTCCCCCCTGGACGCGGTGTGTGTATCAAGGGGGCGCGGGGCCGTACGTGGCGGCGTACGGCCCCGTCCTCGCGTGCCCGGCCGACGGCCGGTTACCGGATCCGGCCGCCGCGCTTGGCCGCGTGGTTGGCCCGGCCCTCCGCGTGCTTCTGCTTCCAGTCGCGCCGGATCTCGCCGCGCAGCCGTGCGTCGGTCTTGGCGACGATGCGCTCGTTCTCGCGGATCAGCTTGCGCCAGCTGTCCAGCCGGCGCTCGTGCAGCGTGCCGTCCTCGACGGCGGCGAGCACCGCGCAGCCCGGCTCGGAGACGTGCCCGCAGTCGTGGAAGCGGCAGTCCCTGGCCAGTTCGCCGATCTCCGAGAAGACCTGGCCGACCCCGGACTCGGAGTCCCAGAGCCCGACACCGCGCAGTCCGGGGGTGTCGATGAGCACTCCCCCGCCGGGCAGCACCAGCAGGTTGCGGGTGGTGGTGGTGTGCCGGCCCTTGCCGTCGACGTCACGGATGGCCTGCACCTCCATGGCGTCGGCCCCGTGCAGGGCGTTGGCCAGGGTGGACTTGCCCGCTCCGGACGCTCCGAGCAGGACGCTCGTACCGCTGGAGACGACGGCCGCGAGCACGTCGACGCCGTCACCGGTCTCGGAACTGACCGCGATGACCTGCACGCCGGGTGCGGTCGTCTCGACGTCCTCGACGAGGTACGACAGGCCGGTGGCGTCGGGCACCAGGTCGGCCTTGGTGAGGACCACGAGCGGTGTCGCGCCGGACTCCCAGGCCAGGGCCAGGAAGCGTTCGATCCGGCCGAGGTCCAGTTCGGCCGCGAGCGAGACCGCGATGATCGCGTGGTCGACGTTGGCGGCGAGGATCTGCCCCTCGGACCGCTTGGAGGAGGTGGAACGCACGAACGCGGTGCGGCGCGGCAGCAGCGTACGGATCAGCCGCGGGCTGCCCTCGGGTTCGAGCGCGGCCCAGTCGCCGGTGCACACGACGCGCATCGGGTCGTGCGGGGTGACCAGGGCGGTGTCGGCCCTGACGGTGCCGTCGGGGGTGACGACGTCGGCCTGTCCGCGGTCGACGCGCACCACCCGGCAGGGCAGCAGGCCCTGTTCGGCGTACGGGGCGAACTCGGCGTCCCAGCCCGCGTCCCACCCGTACGGGGCGAGCGGGTGCGACGACGTGGCGGAAGCCTGGTGGAGCGAGGTGGAGAACAAGGGGTGGCCCTTCGGAACAGGGGTGGCCCCGGCAGCGCGCTCGTCGGCGCGGAGAAAGAAGTGGTCAGCCGGTGGCCACGGAGGTGGCGATGATGAGCTTCCGAGTGCGCACGGCACCCATGGTGTTGACACCCATCGGTCACACCTCCTGCCTTGATCGGGCCGACACCGACGGCCGTTGCCGGCCGCCGGAGGAACGTGCACACGATAACCGGGCTTCGGGCGGGCCCGCCAGCCTTTTTCCGCGACTTATGCGCGACCGCCCTCACGGGGCGGTCGAGCCGCTGTTCCCGCAGGTCCGGGCGGTGTGTCGAGGAGCGGGGCGAGGGCGCCGCGCAGCGCGCCGAGGGACACGTCGCGCAGTTCGGTGCGGGTGCAGGTCTCCTCCATGAGCCAGTCCACGCACAGCACCTGGACGAAGACGAGCCAGCTTTTGATCACCTGCGACGCGGCGGCCCGCGTTCCGGGTTCGGTGATGTCGAGGGCGTCCAGCACGCGCTCGCGCAGGGCGTCGAGCTCGCCCGCGATCACGGTCTGCACGAGCCGGTCGCCGGCCAGGGTGCGGTTCGCCGCGATGACGGTGTTCCGGTTCTCGGCGAAGTACGCGAAGTGCGCGTCGAGCCCCTCGGTCAGCTGCTCCTCAAGGGTGTCGGCCGGGTCGAACCTGGCCTTGGCGAGCAGTTGGTCCGCCACCTGCTGGTAGATGGCCACGAACAGGTCGCGCTTGGTGGCGAAGTGCCGGTAGAGCAGCGCCCGGGACACCCCGGCCGCCTCCGCGACGTCCTCCATCAGCACCTCGTCGTAGGGCCGGGCGGCGAAGAGTCCGGCGCCGACGGCCAGCAGCTGGGCACGGCGGTCGGCGGGGGCGAGTCGTCTGCGGGGAGGCATGGGGACCACCCTACTTGACACGCGTCCACTTACCTCCACTAGCTTAGTAGACACACGTCAACCAAGGCTGGACCGAGCAGACGGAAACGGGTGGGTGCGCCGTGGCGAGAACTCTCAAGGTGCTGGCACAGGTGATGGGTTACGCCTGTGTCGCGATCGGACTGCTGCACGTGGTGGGCGGCAACGCGGCGATCCCCGGGGCCGCTTCGGCGGGCACCACGGTCGACAGCCTGGGCCGCTTCTTCGGCGCGATCTTCGCCGGTTACGGGGTGGCCTGGCTGTGGGCGGCCCGCCGCTCCCCCGTACCGGCGGCGGCCGTGCGGTGGCTGTCGGGCATCTTCCTGCTGGGCGCGGCGGGACGGCTGCTCTCGCTCGCCACGGAGGGCCGCCCGCACTCCTTCCAACTGGTCCTGCTGGCCCTCGAACTGGTCCTGCCGCCCGTGTACTTCCTGCTGGCGGACGCGGACGAGAAGCGGTGGGCGGACAAGACCCCGGGGAGCACCGCCCCGGTGGGCGCACCCTAGGCGCCGCCCGGTGCGGCGGTGCGCTCCGCCGCCCGCGCCCTGCGGTGCGCGGCCACCCGCTCCCTGGTGGCACAGCGCCGCGAGCAGTAGCGGCGCTCGGGCCCGGCACCGTGGGCCAGGTAGACGTGCGGGCAGCCGGCGGCGCCGCACAGTCCGCCGGGGGCGGCCCCCCTGTCCCAGAGCAGCACCGTGAGCGCGAGACAGGACGAGGCGAGGAACCACTCGCCCCAGGGCGCCTCGTCGTCGCCGTCCAGGTGGGGGTGCCAGGGGGTGGTGCCGGAGTGGCTGGTCAGCCGGAGCCCGCCCCGGGTGCGGCTCAGCAGGCCGTTCAGGGCTTCGGCGGCCAGGTCGGTGCCGGCGGCGCCTCCGGTGTCCCCGGCGGCGAAGACCTCGCGCAGCAGGAGGGCGGCGGCCCGCAGGTCGGCGAGGTCGGCGCCGGTGAGTACGAACGGCTCGGGCTCTCCGTGTTCCCGGAGCACGGCCGTCACGGCGGCCCGCGCCTCGCCCTCGGCGCCCTCCTCCGCCGCGCAGAGCACATTGATCAGGGCCACGGTCCGCCGGGCGGTGTCCATCGACAGCATCCGCCGAATGTAACGCAACTAGCCCATCTTTGCGTTACCCCTCTACTGTGCGCGGCATGCCTCAGCCCCGCTCCCCGCACCCGCGTCCGCACCGTAGGCAGTGGTGGCGGTACGTCGTCGGTGCGACCGCCGCGCGCACCGGTGACGAGATGTCGGGACCGGCGCTGCTCCTGCTCGCCCTGGCGGTCACCGGGTCGGTGGGCGACGCGTCGTCCCTGCTGGCCGCGGTGAGTGTCGCGGCGGCGGTGGGCGGGCCGGTGTTCGGTGTCCTGCTGGACCGGGCGCACCGTCCCGGCCTGCTGCTGGCCTGGGCGCTGGCCCTGTACGCGGGCGCGCTGCTGGTGATCCTGGCGGCGCTGGGGCGGGCCCCGGCCGCGGCGACCCTGTGCGTGGCGGTCGGCGCGGGACTGCTCGGTCCGGCGCTGTCGGGCGGCTGGACGTCGCGGCTTCCGGACGTCGTACCGGACGAGGAGCTGCCGCGGGCGAACGCCTGGGACGCGCAGACCTTCGGCCTGGCGAGCCTGGTGGGCCCCGCGCTGGCGGGCACGGTCGCCGGGGCGGCGGGGGCCCCGGCGGCGGTCGCCGGTTCGGCCGCGCTGATCGCCGCCGCGGTCCCGGCGACCCGGTCGCTCCCGGCGGTACGCGTCGCCCGCCCGCCCCGCCCACCGGCCGCTCCCCGTACCCCCGAAAGATCGCCGCGCGCCCGTGCCGCACACGCCGTGCTTCCCGTCCTCACGGATCTCGCGAACGGTTTCCGCGCGGTCGTACGCAGCCGGCCGCTCGCCCGTGCCACGTCGCTCTCGGTGCTGTCCTGCGCGGGCGAGGGCGTCTTCGTCGCCGTGACGCCGCTGCTCGGGGCGGTGGCGCTGGGCAGTACCGAGCGGGGGGCGCTCCTGCTGTCCGGCACCGCGCTGGGGGCGCTGGGCGCCAACGCCGTCCTGGCCCGGCTGCCGCGTGCGACGCGCGCCCCGGAGTCCGTACTGGGTCTCAGTACGCTCGTGCTGGCCGCGGCCTGTCTCCTCGCGGCGACGCTGCGGCCCGGCCCGGTCGTCGTGGCGGCGGTACTGGCGGGGGCCGGAGCGGGACCGCAGCTCACCGCGCTGTTCGCGGTGCGGCACCGGTGTGCGCCGCCGGGGCTGCGCGGGCGGATCTTCACCACCGGGGCCAGCCTGAAGCTCACCGGCTTCGCCCTGGGGGCGGCCCTGGCGGGAGCGCTGGCCGCCCGGTCCCTGCCGGTGGCGCTGCTGGCGGCGGCGGGGCTCCAGCTCACGGCCGCCCTGGCCGGCCGCCTGCCGCGGAAGCTCCGGGGCGACGCCAGGGTGGTGCCGGGCAAGGCGGGCAGGCACCCTGGCGGAACCCGGGGGGACGCCGAGGAGGAGGCGGCGGCTAGAGGTGACGGGTGAGCACCTGGGCCACCGTGTCCAGGGCGGTGTGCAACTCCAGGTGGTCGTGGGCCTCCAGGACCGTGTCGAGGAGCGGACTGTCCGAGCCGAGGGTGGTCAGCCCGGTGCCCTCCTCGCTGCCGAGACGGGCGGTCAGGCTCTCGCCGGACGGCAGGGTGAGGGTGACCGTCGCCCCACTGGGCAGCGGCTGCAGCACGGAGATCTCGGCGTCGGTCCGCGCGGTCTGGGCGGCCAGCCGGCGCGGGGTGCTGCGCGAGGCCCGGTAGATGTGCGAGTTGTGCAGTGCGATCTGGAGCCGGTCGGACAGCTCCTCGGCGGTCTCCTCCCGCTCGGCGTCCGGGAGTTCGTCGAGGAGGAGGGCGGCGATGGAGCGGTACGCGATGGCCAGCTGCCAGGTCACGGTGGTGAGCGGACCGGGGTCGTGGGTGTCGTGGACGAGCGGCCCGAAGGCCTCCTCGGCCTGCCGCGCCACCGGCTCCACCAGACCGGCGGTCACCCGCTCGGGGCGGGGCGCGGGGGCGGCGTCGGGGTCCCGGATGTCGATGCCGCGGGCGGTGAGGGCGGCGTGGACGGTGTCCCGGTCCGTACCGGCGGCCGAGGCGAGTTCGGTGATGTTGCGGGTACCGGTGAGCCAGGCGGTGCCGAGGAGTTCGGCGCGGTTTTCCTCGGTGCTTTGGGGGAGCGCGGCGAGGGCGGTCAGCCGGGCTGAATCCGTGTCGGATGCGTTCATAACGGTCACCGTAGGCGGGAAGGGCCGGGCGTCCCGGCAAGCGTGCCGGGACCGCGCCGGGACGGCCCCCCGTGTGGCGGCGGGCATCGGGGGGCGAGGGGGCGGGCGGGGCGAGTGGGCGGGCGGGGCGAGTGGGCGGGGCCAGGGCCTGGGGGTGCGGCTCCGCCGGGGGCCGCCCCCTTGCCCGCCCGTTCCGCCCCCGGGGGGCGGCCCCGCCGCCCAAGGGGGCGGGGGCGAGAGACGCGGCCCCGGCGCCCGAGGGGGCGGGGGTGGGGTGGGAAAGGTGCGGCCCCGGCGCCCGAGGGGGCTCGGTTCGGGGCTCCGCCTCTACGCCTGCACCTCCGCGCCCACCGCGTGCAGGAACGTCCGGAACTTCGCTCCCGTCTCCGCCGTCTCCGCCTCCGCCTCCGAAGCCGCCACGACGCCCGCTCCCGCGTACAGCCGCAGCGTCCGCTCCTCCGCCTCCGCGCAGCGGATCGTGACGACCCACTCGCCGTCGCCGTCCGCGTTGCCCCAGCCGACCATGCCGGTGAAGAAGCCCCGGTCGAACGGCTCGGTCTCCGCTATGACCTGACGTGCCGTCAGCGTCGGCGTGCCGCACACGGCCGGCGTCGGGTGCAGCGCGGAGGCCAGTTCGAGCGCGGAGGTCGTGCTGCCCTCGGGCAGGGTGCCGGTCACGGTGGTGGAGAGGTGCCACATGGTGGCGGTGCGGATCAGGGTCGGCTTGGCCGGGACGTCGAGCGTGGTGCAGAACGGGGCCAGCACCCCGTGCACCGCGTCCACCACGACCGCGTGCTCGTGCAGGTCCTTCGCCGAGGCGAGCAGGGCAGCGGCCCGCCGGACGTCCTCCGCCAGGTCCTCGCTGCGCGGGGTGGACCCGGCGAGCGGGTTGGCGACGACCTTGTTGCCGCGCCGGGAGAGGAGCAGTTCGGGGCTGGCCCCGATGAGGGTGCGCCCGGGGCCGGTGGGCAGCGCGAACGTATAGCCGGACGGGTCGCGCCTGGCCAGCCGCTGGAGCATCACCGGCAGGTCGAGCGGCGCGTCGGCGGTGAGTTCCAGGGTCCGCGCGAGCACGACCTTGCTGAACTCGCCGCGCCACATCCGGTCCACGACCGCCGCGACCCCGGCCCCGTACATCTCGGGCGACGGGACGGGGCGCACCTTCCACTCGGTGGTGGCGGGCAGGTCCGCGGGCAGGGCGATCAGCGGGTCGTTGGCGAGCGGCGGCGCGTCCTGCACGAACTCCGGCACGGCGAGCGCGGCGGGCGCGCCCTGGTCGAACGGCACCGCGCCGATGACCACCGGCTGCGCCTGCCCCTCGCGCCGGGCGGTCTCCAGGGTCTCGGCGACCCGCCGCGCCAACGGCTCGTCCCCGTGCGGGACTTCGCGTGCCGGTCCGTCGGCCAGCAGGGTGCGGGTCGGGGTGGCGAGGAAGCGGGCGCCGGAGGTGTAGGCGTCCAGCAGTCCGGTGGCCGCGCCAACGGCGGGGTGCGCCGCGTCGCCGGAGGGGCTGCGGTGCGTGGCGGTGGCGACTACGGGTGCCGTCGACACGGTGTCCACGGGTTCTCCAATGCTCGTGAGGATGTGGGGGCGGAGCGCGAGAGGTGCGTACGTACGGAAAGGGCGGGCGGGACGGACGGGACGAGAAGGGGCCGGCGGGACCGCGTCAGCGCAGGGTCGCTCCGCCGTCGACGTAGATGTCCTGCATGGTGATGTGCCGTGCGCGGTCGGAGGCGAGGAAGAGCACGGCGTCGGCGATGTCGGCGGGCTGGGCGATCCGGCCGAGCGGTATGCCGGTCCGGTAGGAGGCCAGGTCGCCCTCGATGACGCCCTGTTCGGCGTCCGGGCGGCCCTCCCACATGCCGCGCTGCATGGGGGTGTCGGTGGAGCCGGGGGCGACGACGTTGCAGCGGACGCCGCTGCGGGCGACCTCCAGGCCGAGGCACTTGGTGAACATGGCGGCGGCGGCCTTGGAGGCGGCGTACGCGGCCATGCCGGTGCGCGGGATGCCGGCCGCGTTGGAGGCGACGGTGACGATGCAGCCCTTGCGGCGCCCGGTCATCCGGGCGGCGGCGGCGCGGGAGGTGTGGAAGACGCCGGTGGTGTTGACGGCGAAGGTGTCGGCCCAGTCCTGGTCGGTGAGCGCGGTGGCCGGTGCGGTACGGAGGATGCCGGCGACGTTCACCAGGAGGTCCAGCGGACCGAGTTCGGACTCGACGCGGGCCACCGTCGCGTCCACGGCGCCACTGTCGGTGACGTCGAGGGGGTACGCGACGGCCCTGCCGGGAGGCTCCTCCTTGGCCAGGCTCTCCACGAGCGAGGCGAGGCCCTCGGGCGCCCGGTCGGTGGCGGCGACGGTCGCCCCCCGGGCCACCAGCGCCCGCACCACGGCTTCGCCTATGCCCTGTCCGGCACCGGTGACGAGCGCCACCCGGCCGGCGAACTCGTCCTCCCCGGACGGCTGGTGCGGCAGTTGTGCCGGTATGTGCTCGGGCATGAAAGGTCCTCCCTCGACGTGCTTAGGTGAGCCTAACCTAACGCACACTGAAGATCGAGAGGGGCCAGGTTGCGTTCGAATAGTGGAGCCGGTCCCACCGAGAACCGCACGGGCGTTCCAGTCTTAGCCACCCCGTGGGTGTCAACCTCTCGTCACGGGGCCAACGGCGGCCACACACAAGGCTCTTGATGGGCAAAGCTGACCTCATGGAACAGCTGCCGCACGGTTACACCAACCACACCACCCACCACGCCGGAGTGGTCACCAAGACCTACCGGGGCCGGGACGCGCAACGCCGGATGGAGCGGGAGGCCGCCGCCCTGTGCGGGCTGGAGACGATGGGGGCCGCGCTGCCCGTGCCCCAGCTGATCGGCTGCACCGGCGAGAGCCTCAGCATGACCTTCCTGGCGGGGGTGCACGGCCAGGACCTGATCGAGGCCGGCCGCGCCGAGGACGTACTGCACACCTGCGGCATCGCGCTGCGCACCGTGCACTCGGTCGACGCCTCCGAGGTGTTCCACCGGGCGAGACCGGGGACCGTGCTCGTACACGGGGACTTCGGTCCGAACAACGTCCTGCTCACCGGGGACGGCGCGCGGGTGACCGCGCTGCTGGACTGGGAGTGGGCCCACGCGGGCGACCCTGTGGAGGACCTGGCGTGGTGCGAGTGGATCGTCCGCACCCACCACCCCGAGTCCGTCGGCGCGCTGGAGGAGTTCTTCCACGCCTACGGGCACCGGCCCGACTGGGAGACCCGGCACCGGGCGATGGTCGAGCGGTGCCGCGAACTCGTCGACTTCCAACCGCACCGGATCGACCTGCTGATCGCCACCGAAGGCTGGCTGGAGTAGCCCCGCCCCCCTTGGGCGGCGGATGCCCGCCGCCGCTCCCTTGGGCGGCGGGGCCGCCCCCCGGGGGCGGAACGGGCGGGCAAGGGGGCGGCCCCCGGCGGAGCCGCACCCCTCCGACCCCGCCGCTCAACCCCCCATCGCAGCCAGCACCTTGGCCTCCGTCTCCGGGTCGAGCCCCAGCACCGGACGGTCCGGACGCTGCGGCGCCACCCCACCGAGGGTGCCCAGCCACGCCCACGTGTCCGCGACCGTCTCGCCGACCGGACGGCACCGCAGCCCCGTGGCCAGCGCCTTGGCCACACCGGTGCCGTGGACGGTGTCGTGGTCCTCCCCCGGCGGGATCCACACCGGCAGCTGCATCCAGGGCTCGACACCGTGCGCGAGTACCAACTCCGGTTCTGCCCAGCACAGTTCGGCCTTGCTCGACCCCGTCACCCGTACGCAGGAATCCAGGAACTCGCCCATGGTGGTGTGCCCCGCCGGGGACACCAGGTTGTACGGGCCGGACAGGCCGGACTCCGCCGCGTCCAGCATCCAGACCGCCATGTCGCGGGCGTCGATGTACTGCAGGGTCAGGTCGCGCGGCCCCGGGGCGAGCACCCGGCCGCCGCGGGCGACGCGGTTCAGCCACCACGGGAGCCGGCCGATGTTCTCGCCGGGGCCCAGGATCAGACCCGCCCTGGCGAACACCGTGCGGTCCGCGCCGAACGCGTCGAGGGCGGCCAGCTCACCGCCCCGCTTCATGTGCGGGTAGCCCTCGTCGCCGGGCTCGACCAGCGGGGCGTCCTCGTCGTGCCCGGCCGGCAGCGAGCCGTCGTACACCGAGACGGTCGACACGTAGACGTAGCGATCGGCGTGCGGGGCCAACAGCTCCGCCGCCCGCCGCACGGCACCGGGCACCCCCGACCAGGTGTCCAGTACGACGTCCCAGCGCGCGCCCCCGCGCACCGCGCCGTCGAGCGCGGAGAGGTCGCCGAGCCGGTCGCCGTGCAGGGCGCGCACCCCGGGCGGCGGGGCGTGGTTGCCGCGGTGGAAGACGGTGACGTCCCAGCCGCGGGCGAGTGCCTCCTCGGTCGCCGCGCGACCGACGAACTCGGTTCCGCCGAGTATGAGTAGCTTCATGATCGCCATCATGCCCGAGCGGGCGTCGCGGCGAGCGGGAGTTGAACAGCGCGCTGTTCGCCCCGCGCGAAGCCCTCCCGAAGCCCGGCCGTGGCCCTCCCGAAGCCCCGCGCGAAGCATCCCGAAGCCGCGCGAAGCCTTCCGAAGCCCGGCCGACGGTTTCCGCGAAGCGCCCTGCGCCCTGCGCCCTGCGCCCTGCGCCCTGCGCCCTGCGCAGCACCGCGCGGAGCGCCCCGCCGGGCCCTTCGCGCCGCCCCGGCGAAGACGTCCGTTTTCTTCAAGATCCGCGACGGTGCCCGGTCCTACGCTCGTGCCATGACTCCTCGACTCGACGCCATCGGCATCGTCACCTCCGACATGGCCGCCTCCCTCGACTTCTACCGCCGCCTGGGCATCCCGCTGCCCGCCGACGCCGCCTCCCAGCCCCACGTGGAGGCCGTGCTGCCCACCGGGGTCCGGGTGCTGTGGGACACCGAGGAGGTGATGCGCTCCTTCGATCCGCAGTGGCAGAAGCCGGAGGGCGGCGACCGGGTCGGGCTCGCCTTCCTGTGCGAGAGCCCCGCCGAGGTCGACGCGGTGTACGACGACCTGGTCGCGGCCGGGTACCAAGGGCACCTCAAGCCGTGGGACGCCGTGTGGGGCCAGCGCTACGCCGTCGTGCTCGACCCGGACGGCTGCGGGGTGTCCCTCTTCGCGGCCAGCGAGGCGTAGGCGCTCAGCGTCATCCCCGCCAGCTGCCGTGCCTCGCGGGCCAGATGGGCCTGGTCCGCACAGCCGGAGGCGAGGGCTGCCGCCGCGTACGGGGTTCCCGCACGGACGAGTGCCAGGGCGCGCTGGAGGCGCAGGACGCGGGCCAGCGTCTTGGGCCCGTACCCGAAGGCGTCCAGCGAACGGCGGTGCAGCTGCCGGGCGCTGAGGCCCACCGTGCCGGCCGCGCCCGCGACGGTGCGCCCGGCGTCGATCTCCGCCGCGACGGCCCGCATCAGCGGGTCCGGCGGCCCGGCCCCGGCCGCCCTGCGCAGCACGGCCTCCTCCAGGGCGGCGGCCCGGTCCCGGGCGTCGGAGACCCGTTCCGCGAGCTCCCGCGCGCCGGGCCACAGGTCGGCGAGCGGCACCCGCCGGTCGCGCAGTTCGTGCGCGGGCACCCCGAGGAGGGCGGGCCCGGTGCCGGGGGCGAAGCGGACGCCCGCGAAGGAGGCGCCGGGCCGGTCGGCGGCGGCGTGGGCCCGGGTGTCGGGACCCGCGACGATCAGCTGCCCGTCGGCCCAGAGCAGATCCATGCAGCCGTCGGGAAGCACGGGGTACGGCGCGCCGGGAGCGGGGCCCGGGACGCTGCCGCGCCACCAGACCACGGCACCGTCGAGCCGGGAGGGACGCTCCCGGTACCTGCCGTCGTCGGGCGCTGCCATACGGCCAGGCTAGCCCCTGCCGGAAAAGGACACCCGGCCCCCGAACGGCCGCACCCGGCAGGACCACCGGACCCCGGACGGCCGCCCACGGCAGCCACCGGACGGCCGGACAGCCACACACGGCAAAGCCACCGGGCACCGGACAAGCCACACACGGCAAAGCCACCGGGCACCGCACAGCCGCACGGCACAGGGGAAGGCCGCCGGACACCGAACGGACCTCGCCCTCCCTCGGACAGCCCCCGAACCCGGTCGCCGCGCTCCCCGCGTCACACCTCCGGTGTGCCCTGCGCGTCCGAGGGAAGCGGCTGGTTCTTCTCGCGCGGGGTGTGCAGCCGGGCCTTCACGTCGTCCGGCGGCAGGAACCTCGACCACCGCTCCGGGAACTCCGAGGGCATGTCCGGGTTGGTCCCGGTCCACTCGCCCTCGCCGTCCTCCTCCTCGTCCTCCAGCCCCTCGGCGGCCCGCGCCGCCCGTTCCTCGGCCTCGGCGGCCCGCGCCCGCGCTATCACCTCGGCCGCCTGCGCCGTGCGCAGCCGGTCGTTCTCGGCGCGGGCGGCCGCCGTGGCGACCGACGGCCAGACGCGGTCGATGGCCGCGTTGACGGCGGCCCCCACGAGCACGGCGAAGGCGGAGACACCGATCCACAGCAGAACGGCGATGGGCGCGGCCAGCGAGCCGTAGATGGTGCCGCCCTCGACGGTGCTGGTGACGTAGATGCGCAGCAGGAAACTGCCCAGCACCCACATCCCGAGCGCGATCAGCGCGCCCGGCACGTCCTCCACCCAGGGCGAACGCACCGGCACCGACACGTGGTAGAGCGTCGTCAGGAAGACCACCGACAGCACTATCACCACCGGCCAGTACAGGACGCTGATCACTTCCGTGCCGAACGGCACCAGTTCCACCACCCGGTCCGGCCCGACCACCATCAGCGGCAGCACCACCGCCCCGATGAGCAGCGCGACCACGTACAGCAGGAAGGCAAGCAGCCGGGTCTTGACGATGCCGCGGTGGCCGTCCAGCCCGTACATCACGGTGATGGTGTCGATGAAGACGTTGACCGCGCGCGAGCCGGACCACAGGGCGATGGCGAAGCCGATGGAGATGACGTCGGGGCGGCCCTCCCGGGTGACGTCCTCCAGGAGCGGTTTGGCGAACTCGTTGACGCCGCGGTCGGAGAGGACGGCCTGGGAGGCGCTGAGGATGTTCTCCTCGATGGACTTGACGGTCTCGGTGGCCGTCCAGTTGTCGATGTAGCCGAGCAGGCCCAGCAGTCCGAGCAGCAGGGGCGGCAGTGACAGCAGGGTGAAGAAGGCGGCTTCGGCGGCGAGGCCGAGGATGCGGTACTCGACGCAGCTGTTGACGGTGTCCTTGAGCAGCAGCCAGGCCAGCTTCCGCTTCGATACGTTGCGGTAGAGAACGCGAGCCCGGTGGAGCCGATTCTCCCGTCGGTGTTTCCGGGGCCGTTCGGGTGTTTCCTTTGCTGCCTGCACCTCCTTACCGTAGCCGCATGGCAGCCACCACCCACACAGTCACGAACCAGCCCCCGCCCCTGGTGGGGTACGACGTCTTCGGTGCCGACCGGGCTCTCGGCGAGGCCGTCGAACGGCACACCGACGCCACTCTTCTGGAGGACGTGCGCGAGGAGCTGACGTCGCTCGGCCGGGCCGCCGGATCTTCGCAGGCGCAGGAGTGGGGCGCGCAGGCGAACGAGAACCCGCCGGAGCTGCGCACCCACGACCGGTACGGGAACCGGATCGACGAGGTCGAGTTCCACCCGTCCTGGCACCGGCTGCTGGGCCACGCGGTCTCCGCGGGCCTGACCAACGCCTGGGGCCGGCCCGGCGGCCATGTGCGCCGGGCCGCCGGGTTCCTGGTGTGGACGCAGGCGGAGGGCGGTCACGGCTGCCCGGTGTCGATGACGCACGCGGCGGTGCCCGCGCTGCGCGCCGACCCGTCGCTGGCCGCGTTCTGGGAGCCGCGGCTGACCTCTTCCGTGTACGGGCAGGAGCTGATGCCCGCGGCGCGAAAGCCGGGAGTCCTGTTCGGCATGGGCATGACGGAGAAGCAGGGCGGCAGCGACGTCCGGGCGAACACGACCGAGGCGCTGCCGATCGACGGCGGGGCGGCCGGGGAGTACGTGCTGACCGGGCACAAGTGGTTCTGCTCGGCCCCGATGAGCGACGGCTTCCTGGTCCTGGCCCAGGCGCCCGGCGGACTGAGCTGCTTCCTGGTGCCGCGCGTACTGGAGGACGGCACCCGCAACACCTTCCGCATCCAGCGCCTGAAGGACAAGCTGGGCAACCGGTCGAACGCCTCCTCGGAGGTCGAGTTCGACGGGACGTGGGGCCGGCTGGTCGGTGAGGAGGGACGCGGGGTGCGCACCATCATCGGGATGGTGGCGGCCACCCGTCTCGACTGCGTGCTCGGCTCGGCGGCCCTGATGCGGCAGGCGGTCGCCCAGGCCACCCACCACGCGGCGCACCGCAGGGCGTTCGGCGGCGAGCTGATCGACAAGCCGCTGATGCGCAACGTGCTGGCCGACCTGGCCCTGGAGTCGGAAGCGGCGACCGTCCTCGCGATGCGGCTGGCGGCAGCGTACGACGGCGACAGCGAGCAGGACCGGGCGCTGCTGCGCCTCGCGGTTCCGGCGGCCAAGTACTGGGTGACCAAGCGCTGCACCCCGGTGGCCGCCGAGGCCCTGGAGTGCCTGGGCGGCAACGGGTACGTGGAGGAGTCCGGCATGCCGCGCCTGCTCCGCGAGTCCCCGCTGAACTCCATCTGGGAGGGCTCGGGCAACGTCCAGGCGCTGGACGTGCTGCGCGCACTCCAGCGCGAGCCGATGGCCCTGAACGCCTTCCTCACCGAGGTCGGTCTGGCCCGGGGCGCCGACCACCGGCTGGACGGCGCGATCAAGCACCTGCTGACCGATCTGGCGGACCTGGACGGCATCGAGGGCCGGGCCAGGCGCCTGGTGGAGCGGATGGCGCTGGTGCTGCAGGGCTCGCTGCTGGTGCGCTGGGCGCCGCCGGAGGTGGCGGACGCGTTCTGCGCCTCCCGGCTGGGCGGCGACTGGGGCACGGCCTTCGGCACGCTCCCGTCGAGCCTGGACCTGGGGGCGGTGGTGGAGCGGGCGCGGGTACAGATCTGAGCGGGCCCGTTCCGGGAAAGGGCGGGCCCGGTGGCCGTGGCCGCGGGGAATCAGGGCGCCCCGGCGGTCCGTGGCCGTGGCCGCGGGGGCGGCGCCCCGGTCGCCCGGTCCGCGGTCGCGCCGTGATTCCCTGAGGCCCATGAACAGCCGCGACATCACCGTGACCACCTGGTCGCTGGAACAGACCTCCGCCTTTGACCACACCCCCGTGCCCGCACCGCCCGGTGACACCCTCCGGGTCGTCCGGGCCGAGGTGCCCTCCCCCGAGTTCAGCCGGTTCCTCTACACCGCCGTCGGCGGTGACATCCGGTGGACGGACCGGCTGCCGTGGTCGTACGAGCAGTGGCAGCGGGTCGTGGACCGTCCGGGTGTCGAGACGTGGGTGGCGTACGACCGGGGCACGCCCGCCGGGTACGTCGAACTGGAGGCGCAGGACGAGGGCGCGGTGGAGATCGTCTACTTCGGGCTGGTCCCGGCGTTCCGGGGCCGTCGCATCGGCGGCCACCTGCTCTCGCAGGGGATCCTGCGGGCCTGGGACCTGGCGGAGCGCCACCCGGACCGCACGCCGACACAGCGCGTGTGGCTGCACACCTGCTCCAAGGACGGCCCGCACGCCATGGACAACTACCTGAAGCGTGGATTCCGGCTCTTCGACACCAAGGTCGAGAAGGAGCCGGAGGTCGCCAACCCGGGGCCGTGGCCGGGCGCCCGCACCTGAGCCGATTGGCCCGCCTTTACTCCTTTACGCGCGCTTCGCACAGACGTGACCGGTGACACACTGTCCCATCATTCGGGACAGTGTCGTCCACATCGCGGACAACGGTGGACTGGCCCGAGACGGCCGTGCCACGCTTCCGCCATGGATACCGCTGGAGTTGCCTTGGTGAGTCGACGGCACGTCGACCTCGGCCGCATGTCCAGCGCCATCTGTCCGGCCTGCTGACAGCCCAGCACTGCCGCACTTCCACCGGTTTTCCCGAGTTCCCAGCTTCGCCCTCCGTCTTTGCACGTGTCTGCGCACCACCGCGCCCTTTTTGCGCGAGTGTGCAGGTCAGAGCCGCCTGCCCGCGAGTCCGCCAAACCCGCTCGCACCCCCGAAGGACGTATCGCCATGCCTGCCACCCCAGAGAAGCCCGCCGCGGGTGCTGCTGCCACCGCCCGCCGCAAGGCCGGACGCCACCGTGGCGAAGGCCAGTGGGCCGTAGGGCACCACACGCCCCTCAACGGCAACGAGCAGTTCAAGAAGGACGACGACGGTCTCAATGTGCGGACACGCATTGAGACGATCTACTCCAAGCGTGGATTCGACTCGATCGACCCCAACGACCTGCGCGGGCGCATGCGTTGGTGGGGCCTCTACACCCAGCGCAAGCCCGGCATCGACGGCGGCAAGACCGCGGTCCTGGAGCCGGAGGAGCTGGACGACGCGTACTTCATGCTGCGGGTGCGCATCGACGGCGGCCGGCTGACCACCGAGCAGCTGCGCGTCATCGGTGAGATCTCGCAGGAGTTCGCGCGCGGCACCGCCGACCTCACCGACCGGCAGAACGTGCAGTACCACTGGATCCGCATCGAGGACGTGCCGGAGATCTGGCGGCGGCTGGAGGCCGTGGGGCTGTCCACGACCGAGGCGTGCGGCGACACCCCGCGCGTCATCCTCGGCTCGCCGGTCGCCGGGATCGCGGTCGACGAGATCATCGACGGCACCCCCGCCATCGAGGAGATCTACCGCCGCTTCATCGGCAACCCGGACTTCTCCAACCTGCCCCGCAAGTTCAAGTCGGCGGTCTCCGGGTCGCCGCAGCTGGACGTCGCGCACGAGATCAACGACATCGCGTTCGTCGGCGTCGAGCACCCCGAGCACGGCCCCGGCTTCGACCTGTGGGTCGGCGGCGGCCTCTCCACCAACCCCAAGCTGGGCGTGCGACTGGGCACCTGGGTGGCGCTGGAGGACGTGCCGGACGTGTACGGCGGCGTCATCGGCATCTTCCGCGACTACGGCTACCGGCGGCTGCGCAACCGCGCCCGGCTGAAGTTCCTGGTCGCGGACTGGGGCCCGGAGAAGTTCCGCCAGGTCCTGGAGGACGAGTACCTGAAGCGCAAGCTGGTCGACGGTCCCGCCCCGCAGCAGCCCAAGGGCACCTGGCGCGACCACCTCGGCGTGCACGAGCAGAAGGACGGCCGCTTCTACGTCGGCTTCGCCCCGCGCGTCGGCCGGGTCGACGGCTCCACGCTGACGAAGATCGCCGAGCTGGCCGACGCCCACGGCTCGGGCCGGCTGCGCACCACCGCCGAGCAGAAGATGATCGTGCTCGACGTGGCCGAGGACCAGGTCGACTCGCTGGTCTCCGGCCTGGAGTCGCTGGACCTGCGGGTCACCCCGTCGCCGTTCCGGCGCGGCACGATGGCCTGCACCGGCATCGAGTTCTGCAAGCTGGCGATCGTCGAGACGAAGGCGCGCGGCGCCTCCCTCATCGACGAACTGGAGCGCCGCATCCCGCGGTTCGACGAGCCGATCACCATCAACATCAACGGCTGCCCCAACGCCTGCGCCCGCATCCAGGTCGCGGACATCGGTCTCAAGGGCCAGCTGATGCTGGACGCCGACGGCAACCAGGTGGAGGGCTTCCAGGTGCACCTGGGCGGCGCCCTCGGCCTGGAGGCGGGCTTCGGCCGCAAGGTCCGCGGCCTGAAGGTCACCTCCGCCGAGCTGCCCGACTACGTGGAGCGCGTCCTCACCCGCTTCCAGGACCAGCGCGAGGACGGCGAGCGGTTCGCCACCTGGGTGACCCGCGCGGCGGACGGAGACCTCTCATGAGCGAGCGCGCGGCCCCCTTCCACTGCCCCTACTGCGGCGACGAGGACCTCAGGCCCCACGAGAGCGGGCACGGGGCGTGGGAGTGCCACGCCTGCAACCGGGCCTTCCAGCTGAAGTACCTGGGACTGCTGGCCCGGGGCGTGGCACGCACCGGCACCGAGGAGAGGGAGGGGATATGACGGCCGTTCAGGAAGACCTGCGCGCGCTGGCGGAACAGGCCGGACGCGACCTTGAGGACGCTTCCCCGCTGGACATCCTGAAGTGGGCGACCGCCACCTTCGGCAGCCGCTTCTGCGTGACCTCCTCCATGGAGGACGCGGTCGTCGCCCACCTGGCGTCCCGCGCCCTCCCCGGTGTCGACGTGGTGTTCCTCGACACCGGCTACCACTTCGAGGAGACCATCGGCACCCGCGACGCCGTGGACGCGGTGATGGACGTCAACGTCATCACGCTCACCCCCCGGCAGAGCGTCGCCGAACAGGACGCCGAGTACGGGCCCGCGCTGCACGACCGCGACCCCGACCTGTGCTGCGCGCTCCGCAAGGTCAAGCCCCTGGAGGACGGCCTGGGCGCGTACGACGCGTGGGCGACCGGCCTGCGCCGCGACGAGTCCCCGACCCGGGCGAACACCCCGGTCGTCGGCTGGGACGAGAAGCGGCGGAAGGTCAAGGTCTCCCCGATCGCCCGCTGGACGCAGGACGACGTGGACGCGTACGTCGCCGAGCACGGCGTCCTGACCAACCCGCTCCTGACGGACGGCTACGCGTCCGTCGGCTGCGCACCCTGCACGCGCCGGGTCCTGGCGGGCGAGGACGCCCGCGCCGGCCGCTGGGCCGGACGCGGCAAGACCGAATGCGGGCTGCACGGATGACGACGAACCAGGAGACCACTGTGACCGGAGCCACCGTCTGGCTCACCGGCCTGCCCAGCGCGGGCAAGACCACCCTCGCGTACGCGCTGGCCGAGAAGCTGCGCGCCGAGGGCCGCAAGGTCCAGGTGCTGGACGGTGACGAGATCCGCGAGTACCTCTCGGCGGGCCTCGGCTTCACCCGGGCGGACCGGCACACCAACGTCCAGCGGATCGGCTACGTCGCCGAACTCCTGGCCCGCAACGGGGTGCTGGCGCTCGCGCCGGTCATCGCCCCGTACGCGGACAGCCGCGAGGCGGTCCGCAAGCGGCACCAGTCCGAGGGCACCGCGTACCTGGAGGTGCACGTCGCGACCCCGGTCGAGGTGTGCTCCGTACGGGACGTGAAGGGCCTGTACGCCAAGCAGGCGGCCGGGGAGATATCGGGCCTCACCGGGGTGGACGACCCCTACGAGGTGCCCGTCGACCCGGACCTGCGCATCGAGTCGCACACCCAGTCCGTGCAGGAGTCCGCCGCGGCCCTGCACGCGCTGCTCACCGAGAGGGGTCTGGCATGACGACCACCGCCAGCACTGCCGGCGAAGGGCTCGGCAGCCCTTTCGCACTGAGCCACCTGGACTCGCTGGAGTCCGAGGCGGTGCACATCTTCCGCGAGGTGGCGGGTGAGTTCGAGCGGCCGGTGATCCTCTTCTCCGGCGGCAAGGACTCCATCGTCATGCTGCACCTGGCGCTCAAGGCGTTCGCGCCGGCGCCGGTCCCCTTCTCGCTGCTGCACGTGGACACCGGGCACAACTTCCCCGAGGTCCTGGAGTACCGGGACCGGGCCGTCGCCCGGCACGGGCTGCGGCTGCACGTGGCCTCCGTCCAGGACTACATCGACCGCGGTGTGCTGCGCGAGCGGCCCGACGGCACGCGCAATCCGCTCCAGACGCTGCCGCTGACGGAGAAGATCCAGGCGGAGCGGTTCGACGCGGTCTTCGGCGGCGGCCGTCGCGACGAGGAGAAGGCCCGCGCCAAGGAGCGGGTGTTCTCGCTGCGCGACGAGTTCTCGCAGTGGGACCCGCGCCGCCAGCGCCCCGAGCTGTGGCAGCTGTACAACGGCCGGCACGCGCCGGGCGAGCACGTGCGGGTGTTCCCGCTGTCCAACTGGACCGAGCTGGACGTCTGGCAGTACATCGCCCGCGAGAAGATCGAGCTGCCGGAGATCTACTACGCGCACGAGCGCGAGGTGTTCGCCCGCAACGGCATGTGGCTGACCGCCGGCGAGTGGGGCGGCCCCAAGGAGTCGGAGCCGGTGCAGACCCGGCTGATCCGCTACCGCACCGTCGGCGACATGTCCTGCACCGGTGCCGTCGACTCAGACGCCACCACGCTGGAGGCAGTGATCGCCGAGATCGCCGCGTCCCGGCTCACCGAGCGGGGCGCGACGCGGGCCGACGACAAGATGTCCGAGGCCGCGATGGAAGACCGCAAGCGCGAGGGGTACTTCTAAATGAGCACCGTGGCAGAGCAGTTGAGCACCACCACCCTTCTTCGCTTCGCGACCGCGGGTTCCGTGGACGACGGCAAGTCGACCCTGGTCGGGCGGCTGCTGCACGACTCCAAGTCGGTACTGACCGACCAGCTGGAGGCCGTCGAGCACGCGTCCCGCAACCGCGGGCAGGAGGCCCCGGACCTGGCGCTGCTGACCGACGGCCTGCGGGCCGAGCGGGAGCAGGGCATCACCATCGACGTGGCCTACCGCTACTTCGCGACGGCCCGGCGCCGCTTCATCCTGGCCGACACCCCCGGGCACGTGCAGTACACCCGGAACATGGTGACCGGCGCGTCCACCGCCGAGCTGGCCGTGGTGCTGGTCGACGCCCGCAACGGCGTCGTCGAGCAGACCCGCAGGCACGCCGCCGTGGCCGCCCTGCTGCGCGTCCCGCACGTCGTGCTGGCCGTGAACAAGATGGACCTGGTCGGCTACGCGGAGCCGGTCTTCGCGAAGATCGCCGAAGAGTTCACCGCGTACGCCGGCGAGCTGGGCGTCCCCGAGATCACGGCGATCCCGATCTCCGCGCTCGCCGGGGACAACGTGGTCGAGCCGTCCGCGCACATGGACTGGTACGGCGGGCCGACCGTCCTGGAGCACCTGGAGACGGTGCCGGTCGCCCACGACCTGACCGCCTGCCACGCCCGCTTCCCGGTGCAGTACGTGATCCGGCCGCAGTCCGCCGAGCACCCCGACTACCGGGGCTACGCGGGCCAGATCGCCGCCGGAGCGTTCCGGGTCGGCGAGCGGGTCACGGTGCTGCCCTCCGGCCGCACCAGCACCATCGAGGGCATCGACGCGCTCGGCGAGTCCGTCGACATCGCGTGGGCTCCGCAGTCGGTGACGCTGCGCCTGGCCGACGACATCGACGTCTCGCGCGGCGACCTGATCGCGCCGAGCGCGGACGCCCCGGCACCGACCCAGGACGTCACGGCGACCGTCTGCCACGTCGCCGACCGCCCGCTGTCCGTCGGTCAGCGGGTGCTGCTCAAGCACACCACCCGCACCGTCAAGGCGATCGTCAAGGAGATCCCGTCCCGGCTCACCCTGGACGACCTCTCCCAGCACCCGGCCCCCGGGCAGCTGGTCGCCAACGACATCGGGCGGGTCGTGGTCCGCACCGCGGAGCCGCTGGCGCTGGACTCGTACGCCGACTCGCGGCGCACCGGTTCCTTCCTCCTGATCGACCCGGCGGACGGCACCACCCTGGCGGCCGGTATGGCGGGCGAGTCCTTCGCGGGCGCCGGCGCGACCGCCGACGCCGTCGCGGACGAGGCGGGCTGGGACTTCTGACCATGACGTTCCTCGATGTGTACGCGTCCTTCGCGAAGGAGGGCGGCCGGATCGGCAGCGGCACCCTCGGCAGCGGGCAGGGCGGGGTCGGGCGATGTGCGTGAAGACGTACGGCTCCGGCGCCCGGCGCACCTCCCCCACCCGCACCGCACCCCCCACGCACCCCTTGCGCACGCATCCGCGTGCCCCACGCCGTGCACCCTCGCGTGCACATCGACGAAGACCCGAGGACCGTCTGCCATGACTGCCCACCGCTCCACCCTGCGCCGCTCGCTGGCCGCCGCGACCGCACTGCCCCTGCTGATCGGCGTGCTCGGCGCCTGCGGCTACGGATCCCAGGCCAAGAGCGAGGACAAGACCGCCCCCGTCGCCAAGGGACAGAAGATCGGCGGCCTGGACGAGGTGAAGATCGGCTACTTCGCCAACGTCACGCACGCCACCGCACTGGCGGGCCTCCAGGAGGGCCTGTTCCAGAAGGAGCTGGGCGGCACGAGGATCAAGTCCCAGGTCTTCAACGCCGGCCCCTCGGAGATCGAGGCGCTGAACGCCGGTGCGATCGACATCGGCTGGATCGGCCCCTCCCCCTCCATCAACGGCTTCAGCAAGTCCAAGGGCCAGAACCTGCGCATCGTCGGCGGTTCCGCGTCCGGCGGGGTCTCCCTGGTCGTCAACGGCGACCGCATCAAGTCCCTGGACGACATCAAGGGCAAGCGCATCGCCACCCCGCAGCTCGGCAACACCCAGGACGTGGCACTCCTCAACTACCTCTCCGAGAAGGGCCACAAGGTCGACGCCGCCACCGGCAAGGGCGACGTGACCGTACTGCGCCAGGACAACAAGGAGATCCCGAACTCCTTCAAGTCCGGTGCCATCGACGGCGCCTGGGTGCCGGAGCCGACCGCGGCCCGGCTGGTGGACGCGGGCGGCAAGGTGCTGCTGGACGAGAAGAAGCTGTGGAAGGACGAGAAGTTCGTCATCACGAACATCATCGTCTCGCAGAAGTTCCTCAAGGAGCACCCGGAGGCCGTCGAGGCGGTGCTGCGCGGCTCGGTGAACACCAACGCGTGGATCAAGGCCAACCCCGACAAGGCGAAGGCGAGCATCAACGCCCGGCTGAAGAAGGACTCCGGCAAGGAGCTGCCCGCGAAGGTCCTGGACCGCGCGTTCGCCAACGTCGACGTCATCGACGACCCGCTGGCCGCCACCCTGCGCGACGAGGCCCAGCACGCGGTGAAGGCGGGCCTGCTCAAGGACCCGCTGCTGGACGGCATCTACGACCTGCGCCCGCTGAACAAGGTCCTCAAGGCGGCCGGGAAGCCCGCCGTCGACGACGCGGGCCTCGGCGTCAAGTAAGCCCCGCAACACCGCAGTCCGACACCGCAGCAACCCCCAGGAGGTGAGACCCATGGCCACTGCACTCGTCAAGCAGGACACGACGGACGCCCCGGCAGCCGCCGCTCCGGTCGCCGACGGAGCGTCGTCGTACGCCGCGCGCATCGACCATGTCTCGAAGTCGTTCGGCCGGCCGGGCGCGGGCGGACAGCTCGTGCTGGACGACATCACCCTCGATGTCGCGCCGGGCGAGTTCGTGACCCTCCTGGGGGCGTCCGGCTGCGGCAAGTCGACGCTGCTCAACCTGGTGGCCGGGCTGGACCGGCCGACCGGCGGGACGATCGAGGTGCCCGGCGGACGCCCGGCGCTGATGTTCCAGGAGCACGCCCTGTTCCCGTGGCTCACCGCGGGCCGCAACATCGAGCTGGCGCTGAAGCTGCGCGGCGTGCCGAAGGCGGACCGCCGCCCGGAGGCGGAGCGGCTGCTGGAACTCGTACGGCTGAAGGGCGCGTACGGCAAGCGGGTGCACGAGCTGTCGGGCGGTATGCGCCAGCGCGTCGCCCTCGCGCGGGCACTCGCCCAGGACAGCAGCCTGCTGCTGATGGACGAGCCGTTCGCGGCCCTGGACGCCATCACCCGGGACGTCCTGCACGAGGAACTGACCCGGATCTGGGCGGAGACGTCGGTCTCCGTCCTGTTCGTCACGCACAACGTGCGCGAGGCGGTGCGGCTCGCGCAGCGCGTCGTCCTGCTGTCGTCCCGCCCGGGGCGGGTGGCACGCGAGTGGCAGGTGGACATCCCGCAGCCGCGCCGGATCGAGGACCCCGCGGTGGCCGACCTGTCCGTAGAGATCACCGAACAGCTGCGTGGGGAGATCCGCCGACATGGCCAGCACTGAGACCACCCCGGCCGGCCGGGCCGCCGAGGCCGAACCGGCCGCCGGGACCGAACCGCCCGCCGAACCGACCACCGGACCGGCCGGCCAGGACGAAGGCACCGCGCACCGGGACGGCCCCGCGCCGTCCCGGGACGCCGCGGGCCTCGCCGGGCTCGAAGCGGGCCTGGACGCCCTGGAGTCGGGCCCCGCCCGCGAACGGGTCGGCCTCGGCCGGATCCTGCTCGCCAAGGTCGTCCCGCCGCTCGTCGCGATCGTCCTGGTCCTGACGGTCTGGCAGCTCGCCGCGGCCTCCGACCTCAAGCCGGACTACGTCCTGCCGGGACCGCTCGACGTCTGGAAGGCCGTCGAGACGATGTGGCTCGACGGCACGCTGCTCGGCTACATCTGGACGAGCGTCTCGCGCGGCGCCCTGGGCTTCGTCGTCGCGGTGGCCATCGGCACCCCGCTGGGCCTGCTGGTCGCCCGGGTGAAGGTGGTCCGGGCGGCGATCGGCCCGATCCTCTCCGGCCTCCAGTCGCTGCCGTCCGTCGCCTGGGTGCCGGCCGCGATCATCTGGTTCGGGCTGACCGACGCGACGATCTACGCGGTGGTGCTGCTCGGCGCGGTCCCCTCGATCGCCAACGGCCTGGTCTCCGGCGTCGACCAGATCCCTCCGCTGTACCTGCGGGCGGGCCGCACCCTGGGTGCGCGCGGCCTGCAGAGCGTCCGGCACGTGCTGCTGCCGGCCGCGCTGCCCGGCTACCTGGCGGGGCTCAAGCAGGGCTGGGCGTTCTCCTGGCGGTCCCTGATGGCGGCCGAGCTGATCGCCAACTCGCCGGACCTCGGCACCGGACTGGGCCAGTTGATGGAGAACTTCCGCGTCAACAGCGACATGTCCGGCGTGCTGGCCACGATCATCCTCATCCTGATCGTCGGCATCGGCATCGACCTGCTGTTCTTCTCGCCCCTGGAGCGCCGCGTGCTGCGCAGCCGCGGCCTCCTCGTCAGGAGCTGATCCCCATGACCGCGGCCCCCGTCCTCCTGCTCGTCGCCCACGGCAGCCGCGACGCGCGCCACGCGCGGACCGTGCGGGCGCTGGCGTCACGGGTCCGGGAGCTGCGGCCGTGGACCCGGGTGGAGGTGTCCTTCCTGGACTTCGACCTGCCCTCGGCCCCGGACGTGCTGGACCGGCTCGCGGCCGAGGGGGTGCGCGACGTGATCGCGGTTCCCCTCCTGCTGACCCGCGCCTTCCACGCCAAGGCGGACATCCCCGCCGTGCTGGACGCGGCGGCCCGGCGGCACCCAGGGCTGCGCATCGGCCGGGCGGACGTGCTGGGGCCCTCCCCGCTGCTGCTGACGGCGGTCGAGGGACGGCTGTACGAGGCGGGCCTGCGCCCCGCCGACAAGAGCTCGACCGGGGTCGTCCTGGCCTCGGCGGGCTCCACGGACCCGGAGGCGATCGCAGTGATCGCTGAAATCGCGCGGGAGCTGCGGCACACCGGTTGGTGCGCCGTGCGGCCTGCGTTCGCCTCCGCTGCTCTGCCCCGTACGGAGGACGTCGTACGGGAACTGCGGGAGACCGGAGTACGGAGGGTGGCCGTCGCCCCGTACGTCCTGGCCCCCGGCCGGCTCCCGGACCGGATCGCCCGGGGCGCGGCCGGGGCGGACGTGCTGGCGGACGTGCTGGGCGCCTCCCCGGAACTGGCACGGCTGGTGCTCCAGCGGTACGCCCGGGCGCGGGCCCGGGTGCTCGTCGCCGCGTAGCGGACCGGGCGGGGCCCGCGGCGCGGCGGGCGGCGGGCGGCGGGCGGCGGGCGGCGGGCGGCGGCTCAGCCGAAGTCGAGGGTGCCGCCCCGGGTCCGCTTCAGCTCGAAGAATCCGGCGTGGTTGGCCAGTACCCGGAAGCTGTCGAAGAGCTCGGCCGCCTCCTTCCCGCGCGGGATCGCCTGGAGCACCGGGCCGAACCAGACCGTGCCGTCGACGTGGATCGTCGGCGTCCCGACGTAGCCGCCCGCCTCCGGGTCGAAGCCGGCCTCGTGGCTGCGGCGGACCGCGTCGTCGTACTCCGTCGAGTGCGCCGCCCGCGCCAGTTCGGCGGGCAGTCCCAACTCGGCGAGCGCCTGGGCGACCACCTCGTCGAAGTCCTCGATCTTCTCCTGGTGGATGCGGGTGCCGAGGGCGGTGTAGAGGTCGCGCAGGACTCCGTCCTCGGCCTGCTCCCCCGCCTGCTGCGCCGCGGCGACGGCCACCCGTACCGGGCCGATCGACCTGTCGACCAGATCGCGGTACCAGTCGGGGAGTTCGTTGCCCTCGTTGTGCAGGAACAGGCTCATGGGGCGGAACCGCAGGGCGAGGTCGCGCTCCTTCTCCACCTCCAGCATCCAGCGGGAGGTGATCCAGGCGAAGGGGCACGCGGGGTCGAAGTAGAAGTCCACCGAAGTCGTCGTCATGGGTCGACCCTAGCCAGCGGGCGGCCCTTGGGTCCGGTCCATTCGCGGCGCGTTCCGCTGGGCCATTTACGCCGGTGCGGCTCCCGCCGCGGCCGTCGCCGCGGCCACTTCCCGGGCGATCTCCTCCGCGGGCATCGAACCGGCCGCCCGCCGCTGCCCGGCGAACTCGTTGGCCAGCCGGCACAGGGTGTCGTTGACCGGGGTCGGCACCCCGTGCAGGCCGCCCAGCAGGGACACCTCGCCGTTCAGGTAGTCGGCCTCGACGCTGCCGGTGCCGCGTGCCAGGCTCTGCCAGGACGATCCGGCGCCCGCCCCGCCGCTCTCCAGCCTGGCCATCACGACCCGGCCGTTCCTGGCCTCGGCCGCTTCGGCGTCGCCGACCGCCTCGATGCCCGCGGCCGCCAGGACCGTACGGGCCTCGGCGACCGTGCGCGCGACGAGGTCCCGGCCCGCGGGGGTGGCGAGCCCTTCGGCACCGCACAGGGCGCCGACCGAGTTGGCCGTGTTGCTCAGCAGCTTGGCGTACTTCCAGCGCATGGTGTCGGGCACCACCGGGGCCAGGAAGTACGACTTCTCCAGGTCCGCGGCGACCGCACGGGCCGTGTCGTCGGTGCCCGCCGGGTAGCGGCCGAGGTGCAGGACGCCGGTCAGCGGGTCACCGGCCGCGGACACCGCCCCGTCGTCGAGGAAGGTGGCGGGGAGGTAGACGCACATCGCGTAGACGTGGCGGAAGCGGCGCAGGGCGAGGCGTTCGTTCTCGACGCCGTTCTGGGCGCAGATCACGGGCAGCAGTTCGCCCGCCGTGCCTCCGCCGGCGACCGGGCGCGCGCTCCACGCGTCGAGCGCGGCGACACTGTCCTGGGTCTTGACGGCGAGGACGAGTACGTCGCCGGGGCGCAGCTCCACGTCGTCGGGTCCGGCCGCGGTGGGCAGGCGCAGCGTGCGGGTGCCCTGCGGGGTGGTGAGCCGCAGTCCGCTCTCGCGCAGTGCCGCGAGGTGGCTGCCGCGGGCCACCAGCACCACGTCGTGGCCGCTCTCGGCCAGCCGTCCGCCGATCACGCCGCCGACCGCTCCCGCGCCGATGATGATGTACCGCATGAGGCCCCCTCGTTCTTCGCGTGTCGTACGACGATCATGCCCGACGCGGTGCGGGGCGCTCAGGGGGCGGTGAGTTCGACCAGCTTCACGACGGTGTTCCAGTTGCGGCTGGTGGCGGTGACGCCCTTGTTGAGGGCGGGGCGGGAGAGGGCTTCGCCGAGTTTGGAGCGGCCGAGTCCGTCGGGGGCGTACAGATAGAGGACCCTGTCGCCGAGCCGGAATTCCTCGGGGAGGTACGTCTCCTTCGCGAGTGCGGCGAATCGGCCGGGGTCGGGGAGCGCGGAGTAGAAGGTGGCGTGGAGTTGTCTGCCCTGGAGTTCGGCGGCCGGGAAGGGGCAGGCGTCGGCGACCGCGCGCAGGTAGACGTGGTCGCGCACCAGGCAGGGGATCCTGCTGCCGAAGTGCTTTTCGAGGGCGTCTTCGAGGGCGCGGGCGAGTTCGTCCTCGGGAGTGGCGGCGTCCGCGCGGAATACCGCGTTCCCGCTGTTGAGGTGGGTGCGAATGTCGGTGTGCCCCAACTCCGCGAGCAGGGTGCGCAGTTCCGCCATCGGGACTTTGGCGCCGCCCACGTTGACACCCCGCAGGAGCGCCGCGTACCTCTTCGTCGTCATGGCCGAACGATAGGTGCCGGCACTGACAATCGGCCGCCGCGCTCCGTGGGGGAAGAGCACGGCGGCCGATGGGTCAGCGGTGCCGGGTGGGGCCGGCGGTGCTTCCGGTGGTCCTTACTCGACGACCTTCAGCAGCTTGTTCGGCGTGCCCGCGGACGGGTTGGTGATCTTGTCCGGGGTGGCGCCGCCGGTCAGGGCCTCCGCGACCTGCGCCGGGGTGGCGTCCTTGTGGCCGGCCAGGTAGACGGCTGCCGCGCCGACCACGTGCGGTGTCGCCATCGAGGTGCCGGAGATCGTCTTCGTACCGTCGTCGCTGTCGTTCCACGCCGAGGTGATGTCCGAGCCGGGGGCGTAGATGTCCACGATCGAACCGAAGTTGGAGAAGTCGGACTGGGCGTCGTCCTTGGTGGAGGAGGCGACCGTGATGGCCTCCTTGACGCGTGCCGGGGACTGGTCCTTGGCGTCGCTGGCGTCGTTTCCGGCGGCGACCGCGAAGGTGACGCCGGAGGCGATGGCCTTCTGGACCGCTTCGTCGAGGGCCGGGTCGGCGCCGCCGCCGAGGCTCATGTTGGCGACGGAGGGGCCCTTGTGGTTCTTGGTGACCCAATCGATGCCCGCGACGACCTGCTCGGTGGTGCCCGAGCCCGAGTCGTCGAGCACCCGGACGGCGACGATCTTCGCCTTCTTGGCGACGCCGTGGGCGGTGCCCGCGATGGTGCCGGCGACGTGCGTGCCGTGGCCGTTGCCGTCGTCCGCGTTGTCGTCGTTGTCGATGGCGTCGAAGCCGGAGACGGCGCGTCCGCCGAAGTCCTTGTGGCTGATCCGGACTCCGGTGTCGACGACGTACGCGGTGACGCCCTCGCCCGCGCTGTCTGGGTAGGTGTACTTCTTGTCGCCGGCCGTGTCGGCCTGGTCGATGCGGTCGATGCCCCACGACGGCGGGTTGTCCTGGGTGGCGTCGGCGGTGAACTTCTTGTTCTGCACGACCTTGGCGACGGCCGGGTCGGCGGCCAGGCGCTTGGCCTCGGTCTCGGTGAGGCCGGAGGCGGAGAAGCCGTTGATGGCGGAGTTGTAGTTGCGCTTCAGTTCGCCGCCGTAGTTCTTGGCGAGGGCCTGCTTGTCCGCCTTCTGGTCGAGCATCACGATGTAGCTGCCCGCTACCGCGCCCTGGGCGTTGGCACCGTAGACGATACCTTCCGCCGGAGCCGCACCCGCCGAGGGAGCGGTGAGGGCGGTCATGCCTGCCACAGCGGCAACGGTGGTTATCGCCGCGATCAGCTTGGTCCTGTGTATGGCCATGAAGAGGGGTCTCCTCGCCATTCTTTTGTGGGGGGAATGTGTGGGGGTACCCCCGGCGACCGGAAGTCCTCCGGGGGTTGGCACGAAACACTGGCGGATTGACGGCGACAGATCAAGACCTCCATACGGCCGTAATCCATTAAACAAAAATCCGTAATCAAAAATATGGACAGTGCACCCCGAGTCGGGCACCGGGTCAACCATTCTTACTTCTAAGTCAGTTCACGCCTTCACAAAAAGCCTGGCCCTTGCGAATATCGCAAGGGCCGGGCTCCTTCACTTCTTCTCTTCATCTCCTCAATTGCGAAAGAACTAGGGGAGGATCGACCGGGGAGTGACGGGCAGTTCCGCCTCGATGAGGTCCGCCGCGCGCCGGGTTCCGCCCTCCGTCGCCATGTCCGCCGCGATTTCGGCGAGCTTCCGGGCGACCTCGGGATCGGAGAGAAGCGATTCGCCGGTGGTGCGCAGGAGTTCGGCGGTGGCGTCGGCGGTGTCGATACGCCGGGCCACTCCGAGCCCCTGGAGCACGTCGGCGTTGCCGAACTGGTCGACGGCCTGCGGCACGGCGATCATGGGCGTGCGGGTGGCGAGACCTTCCTGGCTGCCTCCCGCACCGGCGTGCGTGACGAACAGGTCCGCCTGCTTGAGGATCGCCAACTGCGGCACCCAGGAGGACACTTCGACGTTCTCCGGAATCTCTCCCAGTTCACTGACCTCGACATTGCGGCCGATCTGGAGCACCAGGTGCCAGCCGGGCAGGTCGCCGAACGCCCGCAGGCACTCGCGGTAGAAGGCGGGCTGCTTGGTGAACGACGAGCCGAGCGAGACCAGTACGACCTTCTCCGCCCCGGCCGGGCGGTGCCACTCCCCCTGGTCGGAGCGGTCGCCCTGGCAGGCGCCGACGAAGGTGTGGATGTCCGTGTCGACCCGGTCGGCGCTCCACTGGAGGGCCTTGGGGATCAGGACGAGGGAGCGGGTGGGCGCGAGGAACGAGAGGTAGTCGTCCGCCGGCAGGTCGTTGGCCCGCAGCCAGCCGGCGAAGCGGTCGATGTACGCCCGGCCCCGCTCGGTCTTCAGCAGCTCGGCCTGCATGGGCTTGGCGACCTCTTCCTCGTACCCCTCCCAGGCGACCATGTTCGGCGACAGCGAGATCGCGGGAACTCCCCAGCGGTGGGCCAGGACCGGGGCCGGGTAGCCGGTGATGTCGTGGAGGACGAGGTCGGGCTCGTCGCCCTCGAACGCTTCGATCAGTTCGGGCAGGGCGTTGATGCCGTTCTCCAGGAACGGCTCCAGGTTGTCGACGAGTTCGGTGCCCCAGACCTCCGGATCGGCGTTCTCGTCCGGGAGGGACGAGGTGTAGATCACGGGTGTCGCACCGGTGGCGGCGAACCTGTCGGCGAAGGAGGCGGGGATCGCGTAGCTGACCCGGTGGCCCCGCGCGACCAGCTCGCGCACCACTTCGAGGCTGGGGTTGACGTGGCCGGGAAAGGCGATGGAGAACATGGCGATGTGCGCGGCGGCGCGGGGCTCGGCGTTCATGCCCGTACCGTAAGCGAGACGAGACGTCTCGTGCAAGTTCTTTGTGGTGCCGTGCCCCTCAGCGCTGGTAGCGGGCGAGCACCAAGTTGCCGTCCCTCTCCAGGCGTTGGCGCAGCGCGGCCTCGTCGATCGCCCCGCTGTAGTACTCCTGGTAGGCGGGCGTGGCGACCTTGTCCTTCCACTCGGGATAGCCGCGCACCTCCTGCGCGGGGGCCGCCCGCAGGTGCGCGGCGAGTGCGGTGCCGGTGGCCCAGCCGTCCTTCGCCGCGTGCAGCGCGGGGTCCTTGAGTGCCTGGCCGCCGGTCGGCAGCATCCAGTCGCCCTTGGCCAGGCGCACCATGTTCTCCGTCCGCAGGAAGAAGTCGAGGAACTGGACGGCCTCCTTCTTGTACGGGCTGTCCTCGGCCACCGACAGCGTCTGCGGGCTCACCCCCTGGGCGAGCCCGTCCGTGCCCGCCGGGGCCGGCAGCACGGTCCACTCGAAGCCCTCGGGCGCCTGCTCGGCGATCTGCTGGCGGTAGGAGAAGCCCAGCGGGACCATCGCGTACTTGCCGCCGAAGAAGCCGGGCAGGGTGTCGGAGCCGCCCATGCCCAGGGTGGCGGCGGAGGCGGAGCGGTCGGTGTTGACCTGGTCGTGGACGGTGGCGGGCACCACCGCGTCGCCCTCGGTGAACCGTACGGAGAACTTCCCGTCGCCGCCCCTGCGGAACAGCTCGCCGCCCGCAGTGAGACCGAGGTTGAGGGTGGCCGAGACGGGTTCCTTGAGGGGCCAGGCGACGCCGTACCTCTTCGGCCCCATGTCGGCGGTGAGCTTCCTCGTCACCTGCCGGAACTCCTCCCAGGTCCACGGCTTCGCGGGGGTCGGGACGCGGACGCCGGAGGTCCGGAGCAGCTTGGCGTTGGCGATCAGGACGCGCGGCTCCTGGAGGAAGGGGACGCCGTACACCTTGCTGTCGAAGGTGGTGGTCCGCCAGCTGCGCTGCGGGATGTCCTCGCGCAGCCGCTCCAGCGGGCCGGTGAGGTACGGGGTGAGGTCGGCGATGTCCCCGCCGTACGCGAAGTCGGCGAGGTCGTCGGAGGCGTCGTGGATGATGTCGGGCGCCTCGCCGCCCTCGAAGGAGGTGAGCAGCTGGTCGTGGACGTTGTCCCAGCTGCCCTGGACGTACTCGACGCGGACCTTGGGGTGGGCCGCGTTCCACTCCGCCACCAGCTGCTTGTTGATGTCCACGGACTCCTTCTGCCAGGCCAGCGACTGGAAGCGCAGGGTGATCACGCCGTTGTCGTCCGGGCCCCGCCCGGTGGCCGCGCAGCCGGAGAGGAGCAGGACGCCGCACAGCAGGGCCGCGAGCCGGCGGGCGCGCATCAGCTCTTCACCGCCCCGGCCAGCATGCCGCCGGTGATCCGCTTCTGGATGACCGCGAAGATGACCAGGGAGGGCAGGGTGGCGAGGAAGGCCGCGGCGGCCAGCGGGCCGAGGTCGGCGACGCCCTCGGTGCCGATGAAGTGCGTCAGGATGACCGGCAAGGTCTGCTTCTCCGGGGACTTGAGCAGGACGAGCGCGAAGAAGAACTCGTTCCATGCGGTGATGAACGCGAACAGCGCGGTGGCGACCAGCCCCGGCGCGAGCAGCGGCGCGGTGACCGACACGAGGGTGCGCAGCCTGCCCGCGCCGTCCACGGCCGCCGCCTCCTCCAGCTCGCGCGGGACCGCGCGGACGTACCCGACGAGCATCCACAGCGCGAAGGGCAGTGACCAGACGACGTACACCATGATCAGACCGGGCAGCGAGTTGATCAGGTGCAGGTTCTTCAGGATCAGGAACAGCGGGATGATCACCAGGACGAACGGGAACGCCTGGCTGACCACGACCCAGCCGGTCGCCGCGGTGGTCAGCCGGGAGCGGTGGCGGGCGAGCACGAACGCCATGGGGGTCGCGACGACGACGGCGATCAGCGCGGCGGCGAGGGCCGCGGTGAGGCTGTTGAGCGCCGCTTCGAGCAGCGGCTGCTCCGCGAAGGCCTGCCGGTAGTTGTCGAGGCTCGGGTCCTTGGGGATCCAGGTGGGGTGCAGGTCGCCCAGCTCGCGCGGGGACTTGAAGGACGTGGAGATCAGCCACAGGAACGGGAACGCGAGGAAGACCAGATACGCGAGAAGCGCGAGGTACTGGCCGGCCCGCGCGGGTCTGCTGGTACGGAGACTCATCCGTCCTCGCCTCCCTTGAGCCTGCCCACCAGGAACAGGGCGAGCAGTACGGAGACCACCGCGACCATCACGCAGCCCATGGCGGCGGCGTACCCGAACTGGCCGTAGCGGAAGGCCTCCTCGTACGCGAAGAGCATCGGCAGCCGGGTCCGGCCGCCGGGTCCGCCGCTGGTCAGCACGTAGACCAGGGCGAAGGAGTTGAAGTTCCAGATGAAGTTGAGCGCGGTGATGGAGAGCGCGACGGGCTTGAGGGCGGGCCAGGTGACGGTGCGGAACCGGCGCCAGGCACCGGCGCCGTCGAGGGCGGCGGCCTCGTGCAGTTCGTGCGGGGTGTTCTGGAGTCCGGCGAGCAGGGCCACGGTGGTCTGCGGCATCCCGGCCCAGACGCCGACGAGGATCACCGCGGGCAGGGCGGTGGCGAGGCCGGTGAGCCAGTCGCGCCCGTCGCCGAGGCCCAGGTTCCGGATCGTTTCGTTGAGGATGCCCGCGTCGGGGTTGTAGACCAGGCGCCACATGATGCCGACGACGACCTCGGGCATGGCCCAGGGAACGATCGCCAGGGCGCGCGCCAGCCACCGGAAGCGGAGGTTCTGGTTGAGCAGCAGGGCCAGTCCCAGGGCAAGCAGGAACTGGGGGACGGTGACGCCGACCGCCCAGAGAAGGCCGATCCGGAAGGAGTCCCAGAAGAGGGTGTCGTGCAGCAGGTCCTGGAAGTTGAGGAGGCCGGTCCACTGGGTGGGGGCGGTGCGGCCGGACTGCGCGTCGGTGAAGGCGAGGGCGATGCCGTAGAGGAGCGGGCCGACGCTGAGGAGCAGGATCGGGATGAGGGCGGGCAGGACCAGGAACCAGGCGCCGAAGTCGGTGGCCCGCCCGGCCCGCCCGCCGGGCCCGCCCGATCCGCCGGCCCTGCCGCTCCCGCCGGGTCTGCCGGTTTTACCTGTTCTGCCGGTTCTGCTGGTTCTGCCGGTGCGTGGTCGGTCGGGTTTTTCCGACTGCCCCTCGTCGGTCGCCAATCGCACGAATTCGGCTCCTTAGGGCAGTTTGGGTTGTTCATACCGTTCTGGCCGCCCTGGCGACCCCCGTCATCGTGCTGACGCCCTGTCGGTTCGTCAAGCCGAACTGCAGGTCCTGCCTGCGCGGATGCGAGACTTTGACGGATTCACCCCGGAACTATCCGTAACGGAGAGCACGACGATGGACGAGACGCGCGCACGCGAGGTGCTGGAGGCGACCGGGCTCGCCGCCGGTGCGAAGCTGCTGTCCCTGGGCGAGAACGCGGTGTTCGCCGTGGAGGGCGCGGACGGCTCCTTCGTGGCGAAGGTGGGCCGGGGCTCCCCCGACCTGGCGGCCAGGGCCGAACGCGAACTGGCCGTCGGTCAGTGGCTGGCGACGGCCGGGGTGCCCGCGGTGCGCCCGGCGGCGGACAAGCCGTGGCTGGTGGACGGGCACCCGGTGACCCTCTGGCACAGGCTGCCGGAGGCGGTCCGCCCGTCCGAGCCGCGCGACGTGGCCGCGCTGCTCAACCTGGTGCACGCGCTGCCCGCCCCGCCGTTCGTGCTGCCGCCGCGCGATCTGCTCGACGGGGTGGAGCGCTGGCTGCGGCTGGCGGGCGACGCGATCGACCCCGAGGACGCGGTGTACCTGCGCGGGCGCCGGGACGGTTTCGCGGCGGCGGCAGCGGCACTGAACCCGCGGCTCGCGACCGGTCCGATCCACGGCGACGCGCTGCCCCGGAACGTGCTGGTGGGTCCGGACGGTCCCGTCCTGGTGGACCTGGAGACCTTCTCTTCCGACTTCCGCGAGCACGACCTCGTCGTGATGGCCCTGTCGCTGGACCGGTACGGGCTCCCCCAGGAGGCGTACGACGCGTTCGTCGCCACGTACGGGTGGGACGTGCGGGAGTGGGACGGGTGCACGGTGCTCCGGGGAGCGCGGGAGACGGCGAGCTGCGCGTGGGTGGCGCAGCACGCGCCCACCAACCCGAAAGCACTCGCCGAGTTCCGCCGCAGGGTCACCTCCCTCCGCGAGAACAACCCCCAGGTCCGCTGGTACCCCTTCTGACCCCCCGCCGTCGCCTTGGGCGGCGGGGCCGCCCTCCGGGGGCGGAACGGGCGGGCAAGGGGGCGGCCCTCCGGCGGAGCCGCACAACCCCGGCCCCGGCCCGGCGATGGCCGCACAGCCCCTAGGAACCCCCCACCACCGCCCCCGGCGCCCGCACCGGCCACGCCGGATCGACCACCGCGTCCGGCGTCCCCTTGGACCGGAGGAACTCCTGGAAGCCGGTCGCCCAGTCCGCGTACCACCTCACCTGCTCCTGGTGCAGCTCCGGCAGCCCGAGCGCCGCGATGGACGGATGCCGTTCGGCTATCGCGAGGGCCACGTGGACCGCGGCGAGCGCGTCCGCGGACGCCTCGTGCGCCCCGTCCAACACCACTCCGTACTCGACGCACACCGCTTCGAGGGTCCGCTTGCCGCGCCGGTAGCGGTCCACCGCCCGGTCGATGGTGAGCGGATCGACCACCGGGCCGATCCCCCCGTCCCCGGTCAGCGCCGCCATCCGGTCGCCGAGCGCGGGCAGTCCGTGTCTGGCCAGTTCGGCCGAGAGCAGCGTCAGATCGAAGGCCGCGTTGTACGCGACGACCGGGACCCCCCGCGCCCAGTTCTCCACCAGCAGCCCGGCCACCTCGTCGGCCACCTCGCGGGCCGGGCGCCCCTCGGCCGCCGCCCGCTCGTTGCTGATCCCGTGTATCGCCGAGGCCTGGGCCGGAATCCGCACCCCCGGATCGGCGAGCCACAGCCTGGAACCGGCCACCGTGCCACCCCGGACCTCGACGACCGCCGCGGTCACGATGCGCGACTCCAGCGGCTCCGTACCCGTGGTCTCCAGGTCGAAGCCGATCAGCGATTCCCCGTGCCATCCCATGTCCTGGGCCTCCTTCGATGTGCTCCCCCAGTGGAGAACCACCCTCGCACGCAGCACTGACAATCCGGCCGGCCGGATTGGCGGGCCGGAATCAGGAGACCGGCCGGGAGTCCGTCCAGACCGCCTCGAACTCCTCCCGGTACGTCTCGAAGAGGCCGTGCTCGGTGTCCTGCCCGTGCCGCACCACCCCGTCGCGTCCGCCCCGCCCGCCGCCGCGCAGCACCAGCACCGGCGCCTCCATGCCGCGCGCCCTGCGCAGGTACGACTGGACGACGGCCAGGCCGCCCGGACCATCGCCGTCGACGAGGTAGGCGGTGAAGCGCGGCGTCTCGTCGAAGACCTGGATCTGGAAGGCGCCGGGGTCGCGCAGGCTGGCCCGCACCCGCCGCATGTGCAGGATGTTCATCTCCACCGAGCGGCTCAACTCGCCCTTTTTCAGGCCAAGTTCGCGCTCCCGCCGTTTGACGGAGCTGCTCGCCGGGTTGAGGAAGAGCAGCCGCACCCGGCAGCCGCCCTCGGCGAGCCTGACCAGGCGGCGCCCGGAGAAGTTCTGCACCAGCAGATTCAGGCCTATCCCGATCGCGTCGACCCGGCGGGCCCCGCCGAAGAGGTCCTCGGCGGGCAGCTGCCGCTGGAGCCGCACCCGGTCGGGATGGACGGAGACCACGTCCGCGTACCGGTCGCCGACCAGGTCCTCCACGGCGTCCACCGGCAGCCGGTCGGCGGCCGGGGCGCCGGAGCCCGCGCCGAGGATCTCCAGCAGGCGGGCGGAGGCACGCTCCGCCTGGGCGAGGACGGTGACCGACAGCGCCCGGTTGCGGGAGACGACGTTGCGCGCCACCTCCAGCTCGTCCAGGGCCAGTTCGACGTCCCTGCGGTCGTCGTAGTACGGCTCGAAGCACGGCCAGTGCTGCACCATCAGCTCGCGCAGCTGCGGCAGCGTGAGGAAGCTGAGGATGTTGTCGTCGGCGGGGTCGAGCAGATAGCCCTTGCGGCGGCTGACCTCGCGGACGGCGACGGCGCGCTGCACCCACTCCTGCCCGGCGGGACCGGCGGCGGCCACCACCCACTCCTCGCCGTGCACCGGTTCGTACACCGGGCGCAGCACGGCGGCGACCACGGCGCGCATCCGCTGCTCGACCAGGTTGAGCCAGATGTAGGCCCGGCCCGCCCGCTGGGCGCGCGTACGCACCTCGCTCCAGGCGTCCGGGCCCCAGTCCAGTTCCGCGCCGATCTCCACCGGTCGCGCGAGCGAGACCGTACCGGGCGGGATGTCGCCCGAGCCCCCCTCGTGACCCGTGTCACCTGGGGGTAGCTCCAGCCCTCCCGAGCTCACCCACGCACCGCCTTCTGAACGCTTTTCCGACCATCGCCAACGATCAAGGAAGGGTACTCCGCGTGGGGCTGCGGGTGCAGCCGTTCCCCGAGACGGTGCGGAGAAAGCGGCAGAAGCACGGAACGGGTGGGGTGCGGATCCGCATTGCGGGAGGATTCCGGGGAAGATCTGACGCCAGGCCGCCCGCCGAGTGGAAGAGTCGATCGTATGCAGATCTGGCCCGGAGAGGCTTACCCCCTGGGTGCCACGTACGACGGCGCCGGCACCAACTTCGCGGTCTTCTCGGAGTCCGCCGACCGCGTCGAGCTGTGCCTGTTGCAGGACGACGGCTCGGAGATGGCGGTGGAGCTGCGCGAGAGCGACGCGTTCGTACGTCACGCCTTCCTGCCCGGTGTCATGCCGGGCCAGCGCTACGGCTACCGGGTGCACGGCCCCTACGAGCCCTCCCGGGGGCTGCGGGCCAACTCGGCGAAGCTGCTGCTCGACCCGTACGCGAAGGCGGTCAGCGGGGAGATCGAGTGGGGCGAGTCGGTGTACGGCTACCACTTCGGCAGGCCCGACTCCCGCAACGACCAGGACTCCGCGCCGCACACCATGACCTCGGTGGTGATCAACCCGTACTTCGACTGGGGCGACGACCGCCCGCCGCGCACCCCGTACCACGAGACCGTGCTGTACGAGGCGCACGTCAAGGGCCTCACGATGCTGCACCCCGACCTCCCGGACGAGCTGCGCGGCTCGTACGGGGCGCTGGCGCACCCGGCGGTGATCGGCCACCTGGTGGAGCTGGGCGTCACCGCGCTGGAGCTGATGCCGGTGCACCAGTTCGTCAACGACCACCGGCTGGTCGACGCGGGGCTGAGCAACTACTGGGGCTACAACACCCTCGGCTTCTTCGCCCCGCACAACTCCTACGCCTCCTGGGGCGACCGGGGCGAGCAGGTGCTGGAGTTCAAGACGGCGGTCAAGGCGCTGCACGAGGCGGGCATCGAGGTCATCCTCGACGTGGTCTACAACCACACGGCGGAGGGCAACCACCTGGGCCCGACGCTGTCGTTCCGGGGGCTGGACAACCAGTCGTACTACCGGCTGACCGACGACCCGAAGTACTACATGGACACCACGGGCACCGGCAACTCGCTGCTGATGCGCTCGCCGCACGTCCTCCAGATGATCATGGATTCGCTGCGGTACTGGGTGACCGAGATGCATGTCGACGGGTTCCGCTTCGACCTCGCGGCGACACTGGCGCGGCAGTTCCACGAGGTGGACCGGCTGTCGTCGTTCTTCGACCTGGTGCAGCAGGACCCGGTGGTGAGCCGGGTGAAGCTGATCGCGGAGCCGTGGGACGTCGGAGAGGGCGGTTACCAGGTGGGCAACTTCCCGCCGCTGTGGACGGAGTGGAACGGGAAGTACCGGGACACCGTGCGCGACATGTGGCGGGGCGAGCCGCAGACGATAGCGGAGTTCGCGGGGCGGCTGACCGGCTCCTCGGACCTCTACCAGGACGACGGACGGCGACCGCTCGCCTCGATCAACTTCACCACCTGCCACGACGGTTTCACCCTGCACGACCTGGTCGCGTACAACGAGAAGCACAACAGTGCCAACGGCGAGGGCAACCGGGACGGCGAGAGCCACAACCGGTCGTGGAACTGCGGGACCGAGGGCCCCACCGACGACGCCGGGGTACTGGCGCTGCGCGAGCGCCAGATGCGCAACTTCGTGGCCACGCTCATGCTGTCGCAGGGCGTGCCGATGCTCAGCCACGGGGACGAGTTCGGGCGTACGCAGGGCGGCAACAACAACGCCTACTGCCAGGACAACGAGCTCTCCTGGGTGCCCTGGCCGCGCCCCGGGGCAGACGGCGGCGCACCGGAGGAGGGCACGCTGCTGGTCTTCACGCGCGCGATGGTGGCGCTGCGCCGCGAGCACGCCGTCTTCCGGCGCCGCCGCTTCTTCCACGGCCGTCCGGTGCGCGGCACGCAGGACGAGCTGTCGGACATCGCCTGGTTCACCCCGGAGGGCGACGAGATGGCCCAGGAGGACTGGGAGGCTGCGCACGCGAAGGCGCTGACGGTGTTCCTGAACGGGGAGGCGATCTCGGAGCCGGGGCCGCGCGGCGAGCGGATCACCGACGATTCGTTCCTGCTGATGTTCAACGCGAGTGCCGAGGCGCTGGACTTCCTGGTGCCGGCCGACCACGGGCAGCAGTGGCAGGTCGTGGTGGACACCGCGCGCGAGGACGGCGTGCCGCCGGGGACGGGTGCCAAGCACGACGCCGGCGAGCACCTCACGCTGATCGGGCGGAGCCTGACGGTGCTCAAGCGTCCCGCGTGACGGACGAATCCCCGGTCTCCCGCGGCTCCCCCGCCTCCCGCGGCGCTCCGTACTCCCGCGGGGCGGCGGTCGTCGCGGCTGCGGACACGGTGCGGCCCCGGGCGGGCCGGGGGCGCACCGTCCAGGCCAGGCCCGCGCACAGCACCGCCGCGCCGATCGCGACGGCGAACGCGGCGGGCGGGCCGCTGCTCTCGGCGAGCCGACCGGACAGCGCGAGGGCCAGCGCCTGCCCGCCGACCACCCCGCTCATCAGGAAGGCCATGGACTCGGCAAGCCGGTCGGCGGGCACGGCCCGTTCGGTGAGGCCGAAGATCGTGATCATGTGCGGGGCGTAGGCGACACCGAGCACGACCACGACGGCGTACAGGGCCCACAGGCTGCCGACGAACACCAGCGGCACCGAGAGCACCACCAGCGCGGCGGTGGCGGCCCGCCAGCGGGTGGACAGGCCGATCCGGGCGGGCACCGCGGCCATCGAGAAGCCCGCGACGGCGCTCATCACGCCCATCGCCGCGTAGACGAGTCCGGCCTGTTCGGGCCTGCCCAGGTCCTCGGTGAGGGCGGTGATGCCGGCCTGGGAGGCACCGAACATGGCGCCCTGGAGCGCCATCGCGGTGCGCAGCGCGTGGACGGAACCGGAGAGCCTCGTACGTTCGGCGGAGGCGGTGCGCGCGGCGGGGCGTAGCAGGGACGCCGTCGGATGCAGGGCGAACCACGTACCGCATACGGCCAGAAGTGCCGCGGCGGCGAGGAGGGCCGTGGCCGGGTGCGCGACGGCCACGGCGAGGCCGACGAGGGCGGGGCCGAGGACGAAGGTGACCTCGTCCAGGGTGCCCTCGAAGGACAGCACGGTGCCCACGAGCCGTTCGCCGGCGCCCTCGCGGCGGGCCAGCGCCAGGGTGCGGGTGCGCGACATCGGGCCGATCTGCGGTACCGAGGCCCCGGCGGCCAGGGCGATCAGCGCGAGCGGCAGGGTGTCGGCGCGGGCCAGCGCGGCGAGCACCAGGGCGGTCACCGCGACCGCGTTGACGAGGGTCGCGGTGAGCACCACGACGCGCTGTCCGCGCCGGTCGGCGGCCCGGCCCAGCAGGGGCCCGCCGACGGTCTGCCCGGCCGCCAGGGCGCCGCCCACCAGTCCCGCGGTGGCCAGGCTGCCGCTGGTCTCGGTGACCAGCAGCAGGGTCCCGAGCTGGCACATGGCCAGCGGCAGCCGGCCGAGGAAGGAGACGAGCGGCAGGACGGGGCCGGTGAGCGCGATGGCTTCCCGGTAGCTCTGCCGGTAGCCGCTCAGTGCGCCCGAAGTGTTTTTCCCCTTGGCTGTCCTGTTCGCTTCGCTCTCTCCGGCCATGGGGCGAAATTAGTGTCACCTGTGCGCGCGGGTGCATGGGCGGATGACACAGAAGCCCCGAATGCGGGTACGTACGTTCGCATGACGCCGACCTCCACCTACCGCCTCCAGCTGCAGCCCTCCTTCCCGTTCGCGGCGGCCGCGGGCGCGGTGCCGTACCTGGCCGCCCTCGGGGTCTCCCACCTGCACCTGTCCCCGGTCCTGGAAGCCGTGCCGGGCTCGGCGCACGGCTACGACGTGGTGGACCACGCGCGCGTACGCGAGGAGCTGGGCGGCGAGGCGGGGCTGCGGAGCCTCGCGCGCACGGCGCGGGAGCACGGTCTCGGGCTCGTCCTGGACATCGTCCCCAACCACATGGCGCTGCCCGCGCCCGAGCACCTCAACGGGCCGCTGTGGGAGGTGCTGCGGGACGGGCCCGCCTCCCGGTACGCGCGCTGGTTCGACGTGGACTGGGCGGCGGGCGACGGCAAGCTGCTGCTGCCGGTGCTCGGCGGGCGACTCGGCGACGAGCTGGCGCACCTGTCTGTGGCGGACGGGGTGCTGCGCTACTTCGACCACGCCTTCCCGCTGCGCGAGGGCACCGAGAAGCTGCCGCTGCCGGAGCTGCTGGACGCCCAGTGGTACCGGCCCGCCTGGTGGCGGCTGGCCCGCACCGAGCTCAACTACCGCCGCTTCTTCACCATTTCGGACCTGATCGGGGTGCGGGTGGAGGATCCGGAGGTGTTCGCGGCCACCCACGCGAAGATCCTGGAGCTGGTGCGGGACGGGGTGGTGGAGGGGCTGCGGATCGACCACCCGGACGGGCTCGCCGCGCCCGGCGACTACCTGCGGCGGCTGGCGGAGGCGACGACGGAGGCGACGGAGGGGTCCGGGCGCACGGCGTGGACCGTGGTGGAGAAGATCCTCACGGGGCAGGAGCGGTTGCCCGCCGACTGGCCGGTGGCCGGGACCACGGGGTACGACGCCCTTCGGAGGATCGACGGATTGTTCAACGATCCTACGGGGGCCGATGAACTCACCCAGCTCTACCGCGTGTTCGCCGATCCCCCGGGTGACCGCGGCGGCTACTGGGCGGCGACCACCCGGCGGGCCGCGTACCGCGTCCTCAACCACGAGCTGGCCGCCGAGACGGGCTTCCTGGTGCGCACCGCCGGACGGATCTGCGCCGCCGACCCCGCGCTGCGCGACCACGCCCCGTGGGCACTGCGCACCGCCCTGCGCGAACTGCTGGTGCGGATGCCGGTGTACCGCCCGTACGTCGCGGCAGGCGGGCCCACCCCCGAGGAGGCGGAGGCGACGCTGCCGCCCGAGGCGGTGCGGGAGGCCAGGGCGGTGTTCGCCGTCCCCGAGGAAGCCGCGGCGGTGGACGTCGTACGGGAGCTGGCGCTGGGCCGGCTGGGGGCGGGCGAGGACCACCGGGCGTTCTGCGCGCGGTTCGCGCAGACCTCGTCCGCGCTGCGGGCCAAGTCGGTGGAGGACACGGCGTTCTACCGGTACACCCCGCTGCTGTCGGCGGCCGAGGTGGGCGGGGATCCGGGGCGTCCCGCGGTGTCGCCGGAGGAGTTCCACGCCTTCTGCGCCCGCATCGCCCGCGACTGGCCGGCCACCGGCACCGTACTGTCCACCCACGACACCAAGCGCAGCGCGGACGTACGGGCGCGCCTCGCGGTGCTGACCGAGTGCCCGCAGCGGTGGGCGGGGCTGCTGGACCGGGTGGCGGGCACGGCCGCCGCGCCCGACCCGCACGTGGCGTGGGTGACCTGGCAGACGGCGGCGGCGTTCCCCGACGCGGGGACGGAGCGGCTGGTTCCGGCGATGCTGAAGGCCGCCAGGGAGGCCGGGCTGCACACCAGCTGGACGGAACAGGACGCCACCTACGAACAGGCCCTGGAGGGCTTCGTGCGGTCGGGTCCCGGCGGCCCCGCCTGCTACGAACTGGGCCTCTTCCAGCGCGAGGTGGCGCCCTTCGTACGGGCCAACGTGCTGGGCGCGGCGCTGCTGCAGCTGACGATGCCGGGCGTGCCGGAGCTGTACCAGGGGACCGAGCGGGAGTGCCTGACGCTGGTCGACCCGGACAACCGGCGGGCGGTGCCCTTCGAGCCGGCCGCGCTGGAGCGGGCACGGGAGGGGGCGGCCGGCGTCGAGGGCCCGCCGTCCCTGTCGGACGAGAAGCTGGCGCTGACCGCGGCCGTGCTGCGGCTGCGGCGCGAGCGGCCGGAGGTGTTCGGGGAGACGGCGACGTACACCCCGTTGACCGCGAGCGGGGTGGCGGCGCGGCACTGCGTGGCGTTCGTCCGGGCCGGGGCGGCCGTCACGGTGGTGACCAGGCTGTCGCTGCGGCTGGCGGAGGCCGGGGGCTGGCAGGAGACGGTGCTGGAGCTGCCGGAGGGGCGCTGGGTGGAGTGGACGGGGCCGGGCCGGGAGTTCTCCGGCCCGGTGCGGGTGGCGGACCTGGTGGGCGAGCGCACGGTGGGGGTGCTGGTGCGGGCGGGGGACTAGGGCGGTCCCTGGGGACCGGGTCGGCGCCGGGGCCCCGCGACCGGGACAACTCCCTAGGGGGAACAGGGGCCCACGGGGGCGAGCGAGGTTCCGCCGTGTGCCGGGGAGCGCTGGAGCAGGCGGGTGAACTCGGCCGCCGGGCCGACCAGTTCGACCCGGGAGTAGACCGTGAGCGCGCGGCGCCACGGCGGGTCCACCGTCAGGACTACGCAGTCCTCGCCCACCGCTCCCCGGACGACGTGGGACGGCGCGGTGGCCACGCCCACCCCCGCGGCGGCCATCCGCACCGCGGTCGAGGTGTGCTCGGTGCGCACCGCCGTGCGCGGCGCGAAGCCCGCCCGTTCGCAGACCCAGTCGAGGAAGGCGCGCCCCTCGACGACCGCCTCCATGGCGCACCGCACCCAGTAGTGCTCGGACAGCTCCTCCAGCCGTACCGTCGTGCGCCCCGCCAGGGGGTCGTCGAAGGGGACGACCAGCACGATCTCCTCCTGCCCCACCGGCACCACGGGCCCCGGCCAGTGCGCGGGTTCGGGGCCCACGGCCAGGTCGGCGACACCGCGTTCGACGTGGTCCTCCAGGGCGTCGGTGGTGGCGTACTCGTGCAGGTGGAGGGCGACCCCGGGGTGCTCGCGGCGCCAGCGGGCGAAGACGTCGGGGAGGATGCCGACGGCCACCGAGTGCAGGGCGGCGACATGCAGCTCCCCGCCGTCCGCACCGGCCGCCGCACGGGCCGCCCGGCGGGCCTGGACGGCGCTGCGGACCGCGCGTTCGGCGTGCGGGAGGAAGGCGCGGCCCATCACGGTGAGACCGACGCCGCGCGGTCTGCGCTCCAGCAGCGGACCGCCGACGGACTTCTCCAGCGCCTTGATCTGGTGCGACAGCGCGGGCTGGGTGACGTGCAGCAGATCGGCGGCCCGGGTGAAGGACTCCTCCTCGACGACGGTGAGGAAGTACTCCATCTGACGCAGGCTCATGTCTCTCCGCTCCCCCGTGGCCCCTCGGGCCGCCATGAACGATGTGCATCGCAGCCAGACAATTATTGCCTTGGACTCATCACCGCTGGTCGGCGCAGGGTGGAGCCATGAGCAACAGTGACGTGAACGCGACGAATCCGGACCTGATCGTGATCGGCGGCGGCACCGGCGGCTACAGCACCGCCCTGCGCGCCGCCGCCCTCGGACTGACCGTGCTGCTCGCCGAGCGCGACAAGGTCGGCGGCACCTGCCTGCACCGGGGCTGCATCCCCTCCAAGGCGATGCTGCACGCCGCCGAACTGGTCGACGGCATCGCGGAGGCCAGGGAACGCTGGGGCGTGAAGGCGACGCTGGACTCGGTGGACTGGCCGGCCCTGGTGGCGACCCGGGACGACATCGTGGCCCGCAACCACACGGGGGTGGAGGGCCACCTGTCGCACGCGGGGGTGCGGGTGGTGCGCGGCAGTGCGGAGCTGACCGGTCCGCGCACGGTACGGGTGACGGGGCACGGGGAGTTCACCGCCCGGCGGGGCGTCGTCCTGGCCACCGGCTCGCGCCCGCGGACGCTGCCCGGCCTGGAGCCTGACGGGCACCGGGTCGTCACCAGCGACGACGCGCTCTTCGCCCCCGGCCTGCCCGCCTCGGTGCTGGTGCTGGGCGGCGGGGCGATCGGGGTCGAGTACGCCTCGTTCCACCGCTCGATGGGCGCCGAGGTGACCCTGGTGGAGGCGGCCGAGCGGCTCGTACCGCTGGAGGACTCCGACGTCGGCCGCCACCTGGCGCGCGGGCTGAAGAAGCGCGGCGTCGACGTACGGACCGGGGCGCGGCTGCTGGACGCGGAGGTACGGGCGAACGGGGTGCGGGCGACGGTGCGCACCGCGCGCGGCGAGAACCGCGTCGTCGAGGCGGAACGGCTGCTGGTCGCCGTCGGCCGGCTCCCGGTGACCGACGGCCTCGGCCTGGCGGCGGCCGGACTGACCACCGACGAGCGGGGGTTCGTGGCCCCGGCCGACTGGTCGCGGCTGGAGACCTCGGTGCCCGGCATCCATGTGGTCGGGGACCTGCTGCCGCCCCCGTCGCCGGGCCTGGCGCACGCCTCGTTCGCGGAGGGCCTGCTGGTGGCGGAGACGCTGGCGGGGCTGGCGTCGCCACCGGTGGACTACGCGGCGACCCCCCGCGTGACGTACTCCTCGCCGCAGACCGCGGCGGTCGGCCTGACCGAGGCCGAGGCGCGGGCCGGCGACCTGGACGTGGTGGTCAACACCATGCCGCTGACCGCGGTCGCCAAGGGCATGGTGCACGGGAAGGGCGGGATGGTGAAGGTCGTCGCCGAACGCGGGGGCCGGGTCCTGGGCGTGCACCTGGTCGGCCCGAACGTCTCGGAGATGATCGCGGAGAGCCAGCTCGTCGTCGGCTGGGACGCCGAACCCTCCGACGTCGCCCGCCACATCCACGCCCACCCGACCCTGTCGGAGGCGGTCGGCGAGACGTTCCTGACCCTGGCGGGCCGCGGCCTGCACCAGCAGTAGCGGGCGGGGGTACGGAGCCGGCGGGCGCGCGGCCCGGGGACCCGGCCCGCACGGCCCACCCGCACCTCCCCGCACCGCACGCGCCGTACTTCCACGAAGTACGGCGCGTGCGGCAGCGCGGGACGTGGGCCCCGCCGTCGGCCCGTCAGCCTGTCGGCCCGTCAGCCCAGCTTGAAGACCGAGCCCGTCGAGGCGTGCATCACACAGGCGTTGGGGTACGTCTTGGAGAAGACCATCCGCCGCCCGTCCCACCTGCCGAACGCCATGGCCGTCACCGGCCGGTAGATCATCGGGCAGGCCACGTCGGCGCGCTTGATGCGTGCGATGTCGCCGTCGACGGCGTTGAGCTCCTTGCACGCCTTCCTGGCCGCCGGGTGGGCGCCGCCGAGCTCGGGGGCGCGCTTCCACGGCCGCGGACAGCGCAGCAGGGTGCCGTCCAGGCTGCCCACCGCCTCCTCGCCCTCCACCACCGAGAGGTACATCCAGTTGCCGGGGTGCGCCTGGACCGGCACCTGCGGGCGGGTGTCCTGCGCGCTCGCGCCGCCCGCTCCCGCGAGGAGCGCCGCGGCGGCGGCCGTCCCGACGAGTGCCCTGCGTACCGCTGTCCGTACTGCCGACATGTCCGTCACCGTTCTGTGCCCGGGATACGCGCGGACGGTCGCCCGCGCCGGTGCGTTCATCGGCACCGGGGGGCGGGTGACTTGACGGGTAATAGGCCGAACGGCCCATCGGGAAAGCTGCGGCGGGGCCGGTGAGCGGGTGGGGCGTGCGGGGCCGGGCGGTCAGTTCCGGGAGAGCCGGAAGGTCATGTGGCCAAAGCTGACCTGGTCTCCGTCGTTGACCACGGCCACTCCGGTCACCCGGCGCCCGTTCACACAGGTGCCGTTGGTCGAGCCGAGGTCGCGCAGCACCCAGACGCCGTTCTGCAGGGCGAGTTCGGCGTGCCTGCGCGAGACGGTCTCGTGGCTGAGCCGCAGCCCGCTGCCCAGTTCGCGGCCGATCCGCAGCGGCAGCGGGCCCGGCTCCGGGAAGAGCAGCTTGGGCAGCCGCTCGGCGGTCCACGCCCTGCGCAGCCGCACGGTGAACGAGGAGGCGCGGCCGACCGCCGAGAACATCCTGCGGGACCAGCGCCCCTCGCTCTCCAGACCCGCGGTGAGGGCGCTCAGATCGGACGAACTGCGCGCGGAGAGCGCGAGTTCCATCCGGTGCAGGAAGGTGTCGTGGGACAACTTGCCCTGGGCGGCGCCCTCGCGCAGCACGGCGAGCGCGCGGTCCCGTTCGGCGTCGGAAACCCGCGCCGAAGACGTCGGAGGCTCGTAGGAGGGCATCACGGGAAGATTGTCGGGCCGGAGTGGGCGAGGTGTCCAGCAGGGCGTTGACCTGCAGCACGGGTGTTACGTGGGGTGGGTACGCAGCGGGGCCGCCGCGGCCCCTCCCCCGGGCGGGCGCCGGGCGGTCCGCCGGGGCGGGTGGGGCGGTCCGCGGGGTAAATGGCGGGCTCGGGCGCCGGTCGCGGGGTTAAGGTGCCGCGCGGACGAACGCCGCCGCGCGAAGTGTGCGGGGGCGCGTCCGCGGTACGCCACATCACGCCCGCACCATCCTGGAGCACCTTTTGTCCCTGGTTTTCCGTCCGCTGGCCGGCCCCGAGGAACTCGATCTGTTCTGCCGGCTCTCCTACTCCCTCGACCACGAACTGGCCGACGACCTCGCGCGGGGCCGCCGCCGTCCGGACTGGATGTGGGTGGCCGTACGGGACGGCCGCGTGCTCGGCCGGATCTCCTGGTGGACGGGGCAGGCCGGGGGCGACCCCCAGGCCCTCGACTTCTTCGACCTGGACGACACGCTCCCGGCGGACGAACGCCACGCGGTGGGCGCGGAGTTGTTCCGCAGGGCGGCGCAGGCGGTGCTGCCGGAGAAGCGGGAGGAATGGCCCGAGTACGGCCGCTTCGTCCCCGCCGACTGGCGTGAGGACCCGGCGGTCCGGGACGCCGTGGAGGCCAGGACGAAGGTGCTGGAGGAGACCGGGGCCCGGCTGCTGGTGGAACGGCTGCGGCTGGAGTGGCGGCCGGGCACCGCGGTGCCGGCGGCGGACGGCGGCCGGCTGGTCTTCCGGCAGGTACGGGACCGGGAGGACCTGCTGACGCTGATGACGCCGGTGATGGAAGGCACCCTGGACGCGCACGGCCAGGCCGACCTGGCGCGCGGACTGAGCCCCCGGGAGGCCGCCGAACTCCACTACGACGAGGAGTTCGCGCACTTCACGTCACCGCGGGAGTGGTGGCGGATCGCCGAACTCGCGGACGGCGGCGAGCCGGTGGGCTTCGTGGTCCCGGCCCGCAACAGCTACAACGCGATCATCGCGTACCTGGGTGTCCTGCCCGCCCACCGCGGGCGCGGCCACATCGACGAGATCCTCGCGGAGGGGACGCGGGTCCTGGCGTCCCAGGAGGTGCCGCGTATCCGGGCGGCGACGGATCTGGCGAACGTGCCGATGGCGAGGGCGTTCGCCCGAGGGGGATACCTCAACTTCGAACGCGCCCTCAACCTCACCTGGTCCCCCTGACCCCACCGCCCGCGGCACCGGCGCCGCGTCCCTCTGCCCCACCCCTCCCTGAGCGACGGGGCCGCCCGAGCCCCCTTGGGCGGCGGGGCCGCACCTCTCGCTCCCCGCCCCGCCCCCTTGGGCGGCGGGGCCGCCCCCCGGGGGCGGAACGGGCGGGCAAGGGGGCGGCCCCCGGCGGAGCCGCACCCCTTCCGGCCCCGCCCGACCACGCGCCCGCTCCGCACACCGCTGTGCCGGGCACTGGTATGGCGCGTCCGGCGCACGCTTTTCCGGGGCGGGCCGGGAGCGGAGAGCGTGGGCCGGGGTCGGGGGCCGCCCCCCGTGCCCACCCGTTCCGCCCCAGGGGGGCGGCCCCTGTGCCCACGAGGGGCGGGGCGGCCCCCTGTGCCCACGGAGGGCGGGCGGGGCGGGGCAAGGGCGGCTCCTGTGCCGACGGGACGCAGGGCGCGGCAAAGTCGGAAGGTGTTGGTGGCTTCATGCAGGGTTCCGTTGCGATTGCCCGGAATACGGGCGACGAATCCCCGCCCCCTCACGCACCATGGCACCACAAACGACCGCGTCACCGACGAGAGGGGCCGTCAGTGCTGTTCGAGGTGTGGGCACCGCACGCGAAGGAAAAGGTCACCCTGCATCTGCCCGGAACGGGCGAAGACCCGGCGGCGGGGGCCGGCACAGCACCAGAGCCGACACCGGAAGCGGAACCGGCCCCGGAAGCAGAGCCGACACCAGAAGCGGAACCGGCCCCGGAAGCAGAGCCGGCCCCGGGAGCGAAGCCGGCACCGGCAACACCCCCACCCCCCAGCTCCCCCTCCCCCCACACCCTCCCCCTGCACCCCGCCCCCCACCGCCCCGGCTGGTGGTCCGCGCTCGCCGAGGCCCCCGACGGCACCCGCTACGGGTACTCCGTGGACGGCGGGCCCGTACTGCCCGACCCGCGTTCGCGCCGTCAGCCCGACGGCCCCGACGGGCTCAGCGCGGTCGTGTCGCACGACGCCTTCGTGTGGGGCGGCGGCTGGGCGGGCCGCCCGCTGTCGGGCGCCGTCCTCTACGAGCTGCACATCGGCACGTTCACCCGCGAGGGCACCTTCGACGCCGCCGCCGAACGCCTCACCCACCTCGTACGGCTGGGCATCACCCATGTCGAGCTGATGCCGGTCTGCCCCTTCCCCGGGACCCACGGGTGGGGCTACGAGGGGGTGTCGCTGTGGGCCGTCCACGAGCCGTACGGCGGCCCCGCCGGGCTGAAACGGTTCGTCGACGCCGCACACCAACTCGGCCTGGGTGTCGTGCTCGACGTGGTGCACAACCACCTCGGCCCCTCCGGCAACCACCTCCCCCGGTTCGGCCCCTACTTCACCGACACCCACCACACCCCCTGGGGCTCCGCCGTCAACCTCGACGCGCCCGGCTCGGACGAGGTGCGCGCGTACCTGCGCGAGAGCGCCCTGTCCTGGCTGCGCGACTACCGGCTCGACGGCCTGCGGCTGGACGCCGTGCACGCGCTGGCGGACACCCGCGCGCTGCACTTCCTGGAGGAGCTGTCGACGGCGGTGGACGCGCTCTCCGAGGAACTGCGCAGGCCGTTGTTCCTGATCGCGGAGTCCGACCTCGGCGACCCGCGCACCACCACCCCGCGCACGGCGGGCGGCCACGGGCTGCACGCGCAGTGGAACGACGACTTCCACCACGCGCTGCACACCGCCCTCACCGGCGAGTCCCAGGGCTACTACGCGGACTTCGCCCGCGACCCGCTCCAGGCCCTCACCAAGACCCTGACCCGGGCCTTCTTCCACGACGGCACCTACTCGTCGTTCCGGGGCCGCACGCACGGGCGCCCGGTCGACCGCACGACGACCCCCGCGCACCGCTTCCTCGGGTACGCGCAGACCCACGACCAGGTCGGCAACCGGGCGCTGGGCGACCGGCTCTCCGCGTCGCTCTCCCCCGGGCTGCTGGCCTGCGCGGCGACCGTCGTCCTGACGGCCCCGTTCACGCCGATGCTGTTCATGGGCGAGGAGTGGGGAGCGCGTACGCCCTGGCAGTTCTTCACCGACCACACCGACCCCGAGCTGGCGGACGCCGTACGGCGGGGCAGGCGACGGGAGTTCGCCCGGCACGGGTGGGCCGAGGAGGACATCCCCGACCCGCAGGACCCGCGCACCCGGGACCGGTCCTGCCTCGACTGGTCGGAGCCGGACGGCGAGCCGCACGCCCGGCTGCTCGCCTGGTACCGCGACCTGATCGCGCTGCGCCGCTCCCACCCGGACCTCGCCGACCCGGACCTGGCGTCGGTACGGGCCGCCCGCTCGACGAACGGAGCGGGCCGCTGGCTCGCGTACCGCCGGGGCGACGTGCGGGTCGCGGTGAACCTCTCCAAGGACCCGGCGACCGTCCACCTCGGCGGCAACGGCCGCTCCCGGGTGCTGGCCGCCTGGGAACCGGTGGAGGCCCCGGGCGCGGACGGCGTGCTGGTGCTGCCCGCGGAGTCCTGCGTGGTGCTGGGAAGCTGACCGCGCACGGCCGGGGCGGGGCGTCCCACCGGCAGGAGGCCCCCACGGGTGCGTCCTACCGGTACGAGGCCCCCCACGGGTAGTACATCAGCGCCAGCACTCCCACCAGCACCCCCAGGATCACCAGGGTCGCCACCCAGTCGCGGTTCCGGCCGCGCCGCCGGCTCTCGGGCCAGGCCCGCCACGCGTCGGGCCTGGCCCGCACCGGTCCGCGCCGACGGCGCAGGCGCCTCTTGTGCCGCGCTGCCGCCGCCTCGTCCTCACGGCGCAGCCGCTCCGCGACCATCCGGGCGCGGGCGGACGGCTCCTTGGGGGCCTGGGCCCTGATCCGCGCCTCGCTGTCCTGCTCGAACTGCTGCCACACGTCGTCGGGGAGGGAGGGTTCTTCCTCGCCCCGTGGTCTGTCGCCCACCGCACAAAATCCTCTCGGCACACACATCCGTCTTCGAACGTGCGCGCGAGATCCTATAGCCGGTCACCGACAGCGGGCCGCCGAAGGGCCGGAACCGGACACCCCGGCCCGCGCATCCGTCCCGCTGACGGTGCTCAGCCCCGGTGGGGCGCCGTCGGCGGCGGTCCGGTGCTCTCCCTCGGCTCCAGGTGCGGGAGTTCGCCCTGGAGGCTGCGCACCGGAGCCCCGTCCACGACGGCGAGCAGCTCCTGTGCGGCGAGCCTGCCGAAGGCGGGGGTGTCGCGGACCAGGGCGGTCAGCCGGGGGTGGGTGACCCGGCAGAGGGCGGAGTCGTCCCACGCGACGATCGACACGTCCCGCGGCACGGAGAAGCCGCGCTCGGCGGCGACGGACGCGCCCGCCACGGCCATCACGTCGTTGTCGTAGACGATCGCCGTCGGGCGGGTGCGCGGCGGTTCGTCCAGGATGCGGCGGGTGGCCTCGGCGCCCTCCGCGTCGGAGTAGTCGGTGGCCACGGAGCGGACCTCGCGCGCGTCGAGGTCGCGGCGGGCCGCCTCGGCGCGCAGCGAGAGGATGCGCCGCTCGGTGTGGGCGAGCCCGCGCATCCCGGCGACGTGCACGATCCGCCGGTGGCCGAGGGAGTGCAGGTGGTCCAGTACGGAGGCCATGGCCCCCGCGTCGTCGGCCCACACGTTGGAGACGGGCAGTGGGACCTCCGCGTGGTGCTCGTCGGCCTCCAGGCCGCCGATGACGACGGCGGGCAGGCCGAGCGTGGCGAGCAGGGCGGGGCGCGGGTCGGTGACCCTGGGGTCCACGACGAGCACGCCGTCCACCCTGCGCTCCGCCCACCAGCGGCGCAGTACGGCGAGTTCGGTGTCGAGGTCCTCCACCACCTGGAAGAGCAGTGCGACCCGGCTGGCGGACAGCGCCTCCTGGACGCCCGAGACCAGTTGGAGGAAGAACGACTCGACGCCGAGGGTGTGGGCGGGGCGGGCGAGGACGAGTCCGGCGCAGCCCGCCCGTTCGCCGGACAGCGCACGGGCGGCGCTGTTGGCCTGCCAGCCCAGTTCCTCGGCCACCCTGCGCACCCGTGCGCGGGTGTCCGGGGAGACCCCGGGGCGGTCGTTGAGGGCGAAGGAGACCGCGCTCTCGGAGACACCGGCACGGCGCGCGATGTCCTTCATGGTGGGCCTGCGGGCCGGCCGGGGCCGGATGCCGTCACCCGACGCGGCGGTGCTCATGGGGCGGTGGTCCTCTCGTGCGACGGTGCCAGGTCCGGTGCGGGGCCGGGCGGAGCGCCCGCGGGCGGGCGCGGGGCGCGGCGGCCTTCGGCAACGGCGCCGGACGGGACGCCGACGCCGTACGGGCGGGGCCCGGCCGGACATCGGCCACCGTACGGGGAGAGCCGGGCGGACCCGCAACGCGGCCTGCCGAGGGGCGGGTTCACCGGCCGGCCCCGGGGACGGCGCACGTCCCGCGCACCGGTACCGGCCGCACCCGCTTCCCGTACGCCGTCCACTCGGTCCCCCCTTCCGGGCGCGCTTCGCCGAACAGCGGGCCAAACCGCATTAGTGATCACTGGCATTCGCCCGGTGGGCACACGGCTAAACCGCATTAGTCCGACGAAGCTTTACCGCGCCCCACCATCGGTGTCAACTCATCGCTCAACCGCATTAGTCCAGCTCACAGAAGCCCAACAATTCATGTGTGCACGGCTGTTGACGGCAATGACATCGCCGATCCATCGTGTGTTCCGCGATCGGCAGCGAGGCCGGTGCGAAGAGGAGGAACGACCATGCCCCGTGGGCGCCTGTCCCGCATCTCCATCGCCACCGCCATGACGGCAGCCCTGATGTCGTCGGCTGCCTGCGGCATGGGCGGCAGCGGCGATGACAACGATGCCAAGCAGCCGGAGAAGTCGGGCAAGGTGTCCGGGGAGATCACCTTCCGCACGCTCCAGCTCAAGCCGACGTTCACCACCTACGTCCAGGGCGTGATCGACGCGTTCGAGAAGAAGCACCCGGACGTCACGATCAAGTGGGAGGACGTGCCGGGCGAGGGCTACAACGAGAAGCTGGTCGCGGACGCCCAGGCCGGCGCCCTGCCGGACGTGGTCAACCTCAACACCGACTCCTTCCAGCTGCTGGCCGACCGGGGGATGCTCGCGGACGTCGCCAAGCTGGACCCGGCGGTCCGGCAGGAGTACGTGCCGGGCGCCTGGGACCAGTACAAACTCCCCGCCAGGGAGGGCGTGTTCGCCTATCCCTGGTACGTGACGCCGGAGATCCTGACGTACAACAAGGAGCTCTTCGCCAAGGCGGGCCTGGACGTCGACAAGCCGCCGACGACGGTCGAGCAGTTCTTCGACTACGCGGAGCGGATCACCGAGAAGTCGGGCGGCAGATTCTCCGCGTTCATGGCCGACCCGAAGTCCCGGCTGCCCGGCGACTGGCAGAAGATGGGCGTGCCGATCCTCAGCCCCGCCAAGGACGCGTTCGCCTTCAACACCCCGAAGGCGGTCTCCTGGATCAAGCGGATGAAGGAGCTGTACGCCAAGGGCGCCATGCCCAAGGAGTCGCTCACCAAGTCCGACGACATCAACCAGCTGTACGGCGCGGACAAGCTGGTCTTCGGGCCCGGCTCCCCCGGCTTCATCCGGGACGTGAAGCAGAACGCGCCGAAGGTGTACGCCAAGACGCAGGTGCAGAAGGCGGTCACCGGCACCCTCGGCCACATCGGCATCTACACGCAGTCCCTGGGCGTCCGCAAGGACACCAAGTCCCCGGACGCCGCGGCCGAGTTCGCGAAGTGGGTGACGAACGGGCCCAACCAGGTCGCCTTCTCCAAGGAGGTCGCGATCTACCCCTCGAACGCCAAGGGCCTGGCCGACCCGTACTTCTCCGACAAGGGCGACGGCAAGGACCCGGAGACCCTGGCGCGGGCGCTGGGCGCCGAGGAGCTGAAGGAGGCCCAGCTCGACGCGAACACGCCCGTCGAGTGGACCAGCCAGGTCGGCGACGCGGTGGTCCGCGAGATGCAGAAGGCGATCAAGGGCGAGACGGACGCGAGGACGGCCCTCACCAAGGCGCAGGACGAGGCCAACAAGATCCTGGCCCAGCAGACCAAGCCGAAGAAGTAGACGGCGGCGCGGTCATGTCACAGATCACCGGTACGGGGCCGGCCGCGTCCGGCGGGCCCCCGGCCGCCCCCTCCGGGCCGTCCCCGGCCGGTCGCGCGGGCGGCCGGGCTGGCGGGGGTTCCGGAAGGCGGGAGGCCCGTCGGCTCAAGCGGGCGATGGGCATGGAGACGGGGCTGGTGCACCGCCGCTGGTGGACGCCGTACCTCTTCCTGCTGCCGGGGCTGACCCTGGTGGTGCTGTTCAGCCTCTGGCCGTTCGTCAACACGGTCGTGCTGTCGCTGACGGACGCCCAGATCCTGCGCGGCGGCGGCTTCGTCGGCTTCGACAACTACACGCGGGCGCTGGCCGACGACACCTTCTGGCTGGCGCTGGCCAACAGCGTGCTGTACACGGTCGTGGTGGTGCCCTGCCTGGTGTTCCTGCCGCTGGCGCTCGCCGTGCTCGTCCAGAAGAAGGTCCCCGGCATCGGCTTCTTCCGGTCCGCCTTCTACACGCCGGTGATCGCCTCCGCGGTGGTCGTGGGGCTGATGTGGCAGTGGATCCTGCGCAGCGACGGCCTCGTCAACACCGTCTTCCAGAAGCTGAGCCTGATCAGCGAGCCGGTCCCCTTCCTCACCAACTCCACGATGCTGCTGGTCTCCGCCATGATCGTGACGGTCTGGAAGGGCCTCGGCTACTACATGGTCTTCTACCTGGCAGCCCTCGGGAACGTCCCCGCCTCCCTCTACGAGGCGGCGGCGATCGACGGGGCGGGGCCGGTGCGGCGCTTCTTCAGCATCACCGTGCCGGGCGTGAAGCCGATGATGCTGCTGGTCGGCACCCTGTCCGCGATCTCGGCGCTGCGGGTGTTCACCGAGATCTACATCCTGGGCGGGGAGAGCGGCGGTCCCGGCGGCGGCTCGCGGACGCTGCCGTTCCTGATCCGCCAGGTGGGTCTCGGCTTCGCCGGGGAGACCGGGTACGCGGCGGCCATCTCGATCCTGCTGTTCCTGCTCACGCTGGTGTTCAGCCTGCTGGGGCACCGTCTCTCGAAGGGTGACGAGAGTTGAGCACCACAGCCACCGCCTCCGCCGGACGGGGTCCGGGCGCCGGGGACCCGACGGGCACCGGGGCCGGTACCGGCGCCCCGGCACAACGCCCGCGCCGCGGGCCGCGGGCCGGACTGGCCGGCCGCTATCTGACGCTCGTCACGATGCTGGTCGTCATGCTCGGCCCGATCGTCTGGCAGTTCCTGACCTCGCTCAAGGGGCGCGGCGAGAACGTCTACGCGGGCGTGCTCCCCAGCGACCCCACCCTGGACAACTACGCCCGCGTCGCGGAGGCCTTCCCGCTCTTCCAGTACGTCGGCAACACGCTGATCGTGGCGGTGCTCGCGATCACCTCCAACTGCCTGTTCGCGGCGATGGGCGGGTACGCGCTGTCGCGGGCCGGATGGCGGGGGCGCAGGACCGTGTTCACGGTGCTGGTGGCCACGCTGATGTTCCCCTTCGAGTCCGTGATGATCTCCATGTTCCTGACGGTCCGTGAAATGGGCCTGGTGGACACGCTGATCGGGGTCTGGCTGCCGGGTGCGGTCTCCGTGCTCAACCTGATGATCATGCGGGCGGCCTTCCTCGCCGTGCCGAAGGAGGTGGAGGAGGCGGCGGTGCTCGACGGGGCGAACGAGTGGCAGCGGTTCCGCCGGGTGTTCCTGCCCAGTGCGAAGGGGGCGCTGGCGGTTGTCTGCATCACGAGCTTCATGGGTGCCTGGGACGACTTCCTGTGGCCGCTGATCGTCCTCACCAACAGCGAGAACTACACGCTCCAGCTCGGCCTCAAGACGCTCGCCGGATCGACGACGGTGAACGACCAGCGGCTGATCGCGGCCGGGGCGATGGCGGCGCTGCTGCCGATGATGCTGATGTTCTTCGCGTTGCAGCGGTACTTCTTCAGGGGGGTGGGGGAGGGGGCGATCAAGACGTGAGGGGGCTGGGCGGGATCTTCTGGTGCGCCGCGCAGGTGGCGTTGGCCCCGGCCACCCACCGACTCCACGACCGCTCGACCCGCACACCACCGCACACGACCCGTATCCCGTCCCACCCCACCATCTCGGAGAGAAACCCCCATGCACCTCCCCCGTCGCACCCTCCTCACCGCCTCCACCGCCCTCCTCGCCCTTCCCGGCGCCGGTCTCGTGGCCGGGGCCGCGCATGCCGTGCCCGGGGCGGCGAAGGACGAGGGGCGGGACCCCTCTCCCCTCGGCACCCTCCAGCCGTACGCCAGTTACTGGTTCCCCGACTCCTTCCCCGAGGACCGTGAGCCCGACCCGGGGGCCGTCTGGCGCAGCCTCAAGGCGTGGCGGGCGGACGACGACCCGGACCTGCCCTTCAACCGTTCCACCGTCCCCCTCTCCCCCCGCTTCACCCCGCCCCCGGCGAACCCCACCGCCCGGGTCGACCGGGCCCGCGTCTCGGCGCTCGTCTCCTTCGGCCCCACCGCGCGCAACCCCTCCCAGGGCAGTGCGACCGCCGACTACTACGCCCTCTCCCACTGGGCCTACCTCGAAGAACTCGTCTTCTGGGGCGGGTCGTCCGGCGAAGGCATCGTCCTCGCCCCCAACGCCCCCGTGGTGGACGCCGCCCACCGCAACGGCGTCCGCGTGGTCGGCAACGTCTTCCTGCCCCCGGTCGCCTACGGCGGCAGCCTGAAGTGGACGCGTGAGCTGGTCCAGCGGGACGCCCTCGGTAGGTTCCCGCTGGCCGCGAAGCTGATCGAGGTCGCCCGTACCCACGGCTTCGACGGCTGGTTCCTCAACGGCGAGACCGACGCGGGCGGCGACCGGGCGCTCGCCGCCGAGTTCGAGGCGTTCGTGGCGGCGCTGCGAGCCGGTGCCCCCGAGCTGTCCGTCACCTGGTACGACGCCTTCAACTCCGAGGGCCGTGTGGGCTGGCAGGGCGCCCTCAACGACCGGAATTCCGCCTTCTTCCGGCACTCCCGCAGCCTGTTCGTCGACTTCCGCTGGTCCCCGGCCACGCTCGCCGACTCCGCCGCGTACGCGACGCGGATGGGCCGCTCCCCGTACGACCTGATGGCCGGTGTGGACGTCGAGGCGAACGGCTGGAACACCCGCGCGGACTGGGACGCCATCGTCCCCGCCACCCGCGACCACGTCATGGGCGTCGGCCTCTACCGCCCCGAGTGGACCCTGCACTCGCTGCCCGCACAGACCAGGACCCCCGCGCAGTTCCACGACCGGGACGACCGGTTCTGGACGGGCGGGCGCACCGACCCGACCGCCCCGGACGGCCCCGGCAACTGGCGGCCCGCCGCCCAGTACGCCGCCGACCGCTCCACCCTCACTGCGCTCCCCTTCGCCACCACCTTCAACACCGGCCACGGCGTCGGCTGGTACGAGGACGGCCGCCGCACCGGCGACGCCCCGTGGAACCAGCTCGGTCTCCAGGACCTGCTGCCCTCCCGCCGCTGGACGGTGCGCACCACCGGGGCCCGCCCGCAGGTCGGCTTCGACTTCGACGCGGCCTGGCGCGGCGGCAGCAGCCTCCTGGTGTCCGGCGGCTTCGAGCGGACCGCGCCCGTCGAGGTCGATCTCTACCGGACGCGCGTGGAGGCGTCGTCGGCCGTCGTCGAGCTGACCCACCGCACCGACTCCGGGGAGGCCGCCGCCGTCGAGGTGACCGTGACCGGACCCGGCGGCGTACGGCGGCTGCGCACCACGGCCGTACGCACCGTCAACGGCTGGACCACCTCCACCGCCCGCCTTCCGCGCGGCACCGTGCACGCGCTCGGGGTGCGGCTCACGGCGGCGGGCCGGGTCTCCTGGCGGCTGGGCGCGCTGGCGGTACGGGAGCACGCGGCACAGGCACCCGAGCGGCCCCGGGCGCTGCGCGTCACCGGCCGCCGCACCACTCCCGCGACGCCCGCCACCCCGGCCACCGCCGAACTGCGGCTGCGCTGGGAACCGGTGCGCGGGGCCCGCCACTACGAGGTGCACCAGGTTCTGCCCAGCGGCGAACGGCGTTTCCTCGGCGGCACGGCGGGCAGCGCCTACTACGTCCCTTCCCTGCGCCGCACCGAGGGCGGCGAGCGCCGCAGCACGCTCGAAGTCCGGGCGGTCGGTGCCCTGTTCGCCTCCTCCCGGCCCGCCCGCACGGCCCACTCCTGGTAGCGGCGCCGGCCGGCCGCCGGTTCCCCCACCCCTCCACACACCCTCGGAGCGACCCTCATGCACGACGACCGCAGCATCGTGGAACACCGTCTGAGGCGGGTACTCGCGGAACGCGTCCGCCCCGCCGTCCGCTCCCTGTCCGTCCCGCTGACCGTGGAACGCTGGGCGGCGCCCGGCGAGCCGGTGCCGGTCGCCGAGGGGCTGGCCGCCCCGTACGGTCCGGCCGCCGCCGGTGAGGCGTGGGGTCCGGCCTGGGGCACCACCTGGTTCCGGCTCGGCGGGCGGGTGCCCGAGGAGTGGGCGGGCCGGACCGTGGAAGCGGTCCTCGACCTCGGCTTCGACCGCCAGATGCCCGGCTTCCAGTGCGAGGGGCTCGTCTACCGGCCGGACGGCGAGGCGGTCAAGGCGCTCAATCCGCGCAACGACTGGGTGCGGATCGGCGACCGCGTGGCGGGCGGCGAGGAGGTGCTGCTGTACGTGGAGGCGTCGTCGAACCCGATCCTGGTCGACCACGCCCCGACGTACGAGGGCGACCGGCTGACCGCGCGGGACCACCCGCTGTACCGGGTCGAGCGGATGGACCTGACCGTCTTCGAGACCGAGGTCTGGGAGCTGGTGCAGGACCTGGAGGTGCTCGACTCGCTGATGCGCGGCCTCGGCGGGGACGACGCCCGCCGCCACGAGATCCTGCGGGCGCTCGAACGCTCTCTGGACGCGGTCGATCTCGGCGACGTCGCGGGCACCGCCGCGCGGGCCCGTACCGAACTGGCCGACGTGCTGGCCGCGCCCGCCAACCGGTCCGCGCACCGGATCAGCGCCGTCGGGCACGCGCACATCGACTCGGCGTGGCTGTGGCCGCTGCGCGAGACGGTACGCAAGGTGGCCCGCACCTCCTCCAACATGGTCGCCCTGATGGACGACCACCCGGACTTCGTCTTCGCGATGTCGCAGGCACAGCAGCTCGCCTGGATCAAGGAGCACCGGCCGGAGGTGTTCGCGAAGGTCAAGAAGAAGATCGCGGACGGGCAGTTCGTGCCGGTCGGCGGCATGTGGGTGGAGTCGGACACCAACATGGTCGGCGGGGAGGCGATGGCCCGTCAGTTCCTGTACGGGAAGAAGTTCTTCCTGGACGAGTTCGGTGTCGAGACGAACGAGGTGTGGCTGCCGGACTCCTTCGGGTACACGGCCGCGATGCCGCAGCTGGTGAAGCTGTCGGGGTCGAAGTGGTTCCTGACGCAGAAGATCTCCTGGTCGCAGGTGAACAGGTTCCCGCACCACACCTTCTGGTGGGAGGGCATCGACGGCACCCGCGTCTTCACCCACTTCCCGCCCGTCGACACCTACAACTCCGACCTCGGCGGCGAGCAGATGGCGCACGCCGCCCGCAACTACCGCGAGAAGGGCCGGGGTTCACGCTCGCTGGCCCCGTTCGGCTGGGGCGACGGGGGTGGCGGGCCCACCCGCGAGATGCTGGCGCGGGCGCGGCGGCTGCGCGATCTGGAGGGGTCGCCGAGGGTGACGGTGGAGAAGCCGTCGGAGTTCTTCGCCAAGGCGGAGGCCGAGTACCCGGACGCCCCGGTGTGGGCCGGTGAGCTGTACCTGGAGCTGCACCGGGGGACGTACACCTCGCAGGCCAAGACCAAGCAGGGCAACCGGCACAGCGAGTCGCTGCTGCGCGAGGCCGAGCTGTGGGCGGCCACGGCGGCGGTGCGCGTGCCCGGATACGCCTATCCACAGGCCGAGTTGGAGCGGATCTGGAAGACGGTGCTGCTCCACCAGTTCCACGACATCCTGCCCGGCTCGTCCATCGCCTGGGTGCACCGCGAGGCCCGGGAGACGTACGCCCGGGTCCGCGCCGAGCTGGAGTCGATCACGGTGGGCGCGCAGAGGGCGCTCGCGGGCCGGGGAGAGGAGACGCTCGTCTTCAACGCGGCCCCGCACGGCCGCCGTTCGGTCCCCGCGGGCGGCGCCGCCCCCTCCCCCGCCCGTACGACGGCTCCCGTCACCGCCACCGCGCGCGACGACGGCGGTTTCGAGCTCGCCAACGGGCATCTGCGGATCGTCGTCGACGGCCGGGGCCTGGTCGTCTCGGCGTACGACGTCGCGGCCCGCCGGGAGTCCGTGGCCCCGGGCCTGGCCGCCAACCTCCTCCAGATCCACCCGGACTTCCCCAACATGTGGGACGCCTGGGACATCGACGAGTTCTACCGGCACAACGTCACCGACCTCACCGACCTCGATGCGCTCGCACTGACCGCTTCCAGCGACGACTTGGCGACCGTCACCGTCAGCCGGTCGTTCGGCGGCTCCGGCTCCACGGTCACCCAGCGGCTGACCCTGCGCTCGGGCGCCAGGGTCCTCGACATCGAGACGGACGTCGACTGGCGGGAGACGGAGAAGTTCCTGAAGGCGGCCTTCCCGCTGGACGTGAAGGCGGCCCGTTCCGCCGCCGAGACGCAGTTCGGACACGTGGAGCGCGCCACCCACACCAACACCTCGTGGGAGGCGGCCAAGTTCGAGATCTGCGCGCACCGCTGGATCCAGGTCGAGGAGCCGGGCTGGGGCGCCGCCGTGGTCAACGACTCGACGTACGGCCACGACGTCACCCGTGACATGCGCCCCGACGGCGGCCAGACCACCACCGTCCGCCTCTCCCTCCTGCGCGCCCCGCGCTACCCCGACCCGGAGACCGACCAGGGCACCCACCGGCTGCGCTTCGCGCTGGCCCCCGGCGCCACGATCACCGACGCGGTCCGCGAGGGGCACTGGATCAACCTGCCCGAGCGCACGGTCACGGGTGCCTCGGGCGCCCCGGTGGCCCCGCTCCTCACCGTCGACGACGACCGCGTCGTCGTCGAGGCGGTCAAGCTCGCGGAGGACGCCAGCGGGGACGTGGTGGTCCGCCTGTACGAGTCGGCCGGCGGCCGGGCCTCGGGCACCCTGACCCCGGGCTTCCGCACCGCGTCCATCACCGAGACGGACCTGCTGGAGAGGCCGCTGCCCGGCGCCCCGGCGCACGAGCCGGACGGGGCGGGCGGGCTGGCGCTGGAGCTGCGCCCGTTCCAGATCCTCACCCTGCGGCTGGCGCGCGCGTAGCCGGCCACCGTCTCCCGGCCCGCCCGGCTCCCCCCGGGCGGGCCGGGCCCGTTCAGCGCGCCCGCCCCAGCTCCTTGCGGAACAGTTCCAGCACGTTCCCGCCGAGGATCTTGGTGATGGTGTCCTCCGGCAGGCCCCGGCCGACCAGTGCCTCCGTCACCAGCGGCAGGCCGCGCGGTCCGGAGAGACCGGGCAGCGAGAGCCGGAAGCCCTCGGGGATCTCCTCCTCGCAGCAGCGCGGCAGCGTGTCGTGGTCGACCTCCTCGATGAAGTCCGCGCCGATGCCCACGTGGTCCGGGCCCACCACGTCCAGGACGTGCAGGAAGTGGTCGGCGAGCCGGTCCACGGTCTGCTCGGCGCCGGTGGCGCCGACGAACTCGGGGAAGAAGTTCACGCACACCGTGCCGCCGGTGGCGGCGATGCCGCGCAGCTGGTCGTCGGTGAGGTTGCGGTGGTGGTCGCGCAGGGCGCGGGCGGAGGAGTGGGTGGCCATCACCGGGCGGGTGGCCAGTTCCAGGACGTGGGCGACGCCGGAGGCGCTCAGGTGCGAGACGTCGTAGATCATGCCGAGGCTCTCCATGATCCGCAGTGCCTCGACGCCCGCTTCGGTGAGGCGGCTGCCGGTGGCGTCCTCGCCGCTGCCGTCGGCCAGCGGCGTACGGCTCCAGTGGGCGAGGGAGGCGACCCGTACGCCCAGCCGGAAGAGGGTGGGGAAGAGCTCGACGCTCGCGTCGACGCCCGGGGCGCTCTCCAGCGCGAGGACGAGGGCGATCCGGCCGGCGGCGTGCGCGGCGTCGATGTCGTCGCCGTCGAGACACAGCCGTACGGTGTCCTGGTTGCCCTCCGCGAGCGTGTGCGCGCACTCGATCATGCGGAGGGTCTCGCGGAGGGCCCCCTCGGGGCGGTACGCGTCGCCGATGAAGACGGGCAGGACCTGGAGATCGACCCCGCCCTCCGTCAGCTGGGGCAGCCAGCGCTCGCGGAAGAAGCTCGCCCAGCGTTTCGGGGGGCGGGCCGTGACCGCTATGAGGAGGTCGTTGTGGGCGTCTGCGACGACGCTGCGGCGGTGCAGTTCAAGGGACACGGTGATCCAGCGTAGGCGGGCGGCGCGGCCGGGTCGACAGGTATTTCTCACATCGCCCTGACCTCCCGTTCTCTCCGAAAAAACACCTCTGACCTGCGGAAACACCCGGAGTGTCAGTCTTGCGTCCGGCCTTGATCAGGTGGCTCGGAGAGGTAGGGTCGGGGGCCCAAGACACCTCGTACACCTCGCTGGGGCACTCCTGTGTCCCGGTGCGGTCCGCCGTGTCGTACGCCAGCTGCCCCCGCTCCCCGGAAGTAGGCACCTACCCGTGGCCGATCAGCCGTTCACGCACCTGCACGTTCACACCCAGTACTCGCTCCTGGACGGCGCGGCCCGGCTCAAGGACATGTTCAAGGCGTGCGGAGACATGGGGATGTCGCACATCGCCATGACCGACCACGGCAATCTGCACGGCGCGTACGACTTCTTCCACCAGGCGAAGAAGGCGGAGATCACGCCGATCATCGGCATCGAGGCGTATCTCGCGCCGGAGTCGCGGCGGCACAACAAGCCGGTGAAGTGGGGCGCGCCGCACCAGAAGGGCGACGACGTCTCGGGTGCGGGCGCGTACACGCACATGACGATGTGGGCGCGCAACAGCACCGGTCTGCACAACCTGTTCCGTGCCCAGTCGCGGGCCAGCCTGGAGGGCTTCTTCCGCAAGCCGCGCATGGACCGCGAGCTGCTGGCGGAGTACGGGGAGGGCCTGATGGCGACCACCGGCTGCCCGTCGGGCGAGATCTCGACACGGATCCGGCTCGGCCAGATGGACGAGGCGCTGAAGGCGGCCGGCGAGTTCCAGGACATCTTCGGCAAGGAGAACTTCTTCGTCGAGCTGATGGACCACGACATCGACATCGACCGGCGGGCCCGCGCGGGCCTGCTGGAGGTCGCGAAGAAGCTCGACGCGCCGTTCGTCGTCACCAACGACTCGCACTACACGTACGCGCACGAGGCCGCCGCGCACGACACCCTGCTGTGCATCCAGACCGGGTCGAACATCGCCGACCAGGACCGCTTCAAGTTCGACGGCTCCGGCTACCACCTGAAGACGGCCGCCGAGATGTACGCGATCGACTCGTCCGACGCCTGGCTGGAGGGCTGCCGCAACACCCAGCGGATGATCGCCGACCGGGTGGACACCTCCGGCATGTTCGAGCCGAAGAACCTGATGCCGAAGTTCGACGTGCCCGACGGCTACGACGAGGTGTCCTGGTTCCGCGAGGAAGTGCGCATCGGCATGAACCGGCGCTTCAACGGCCAGGTCCCCGAGGACCGCCAGAAGCTCGCCGACTACGAGATGGGCGTCATCGTCGAGATGGGCTTCCCGGGGTACTTCCTCGTGGTCGCCGACTTCATCATGTGGGCCAAGAACAACGGGATCGCGGTGGGCCCCGGCCGTGGTTCGGCGGCCGGTTCGATCGTCGCGTACGCCATGGGCATCACCGACCTCGACCCCGTTCCGCACGGTCTGATCTTCGAGCGGTTCCTCAACCCCGAGCGCGTGTCCATGCCCGATGTCGACATCGACTTCGACGAGCGCAGGCGCGGTGAGGTGATCCGGTACGTCACCGAGAAGTACGGCGCCGACAAGGTCGCCATGATCGGCACGTACGGCACCATCAAGGCGAAGAACGCCATCAAGGACTCCGCCCGCGTCCTGGGCTACCCGTACGCGATGGGCGACCGGATCACCAAGGCGATGCCCGCCGACGTCATGGGCAAGGGCATCGACCTCAACGGCATCACCGACCCCAAGCACCCCCGCTACAGCGAGGCGGGCGAGGTGCGCGGGATGTACGAGAACGAGCCCGACGTCAAGAAGGTCATCGACACGGCGCGCGGCATCGAGGGCCTGGTCCGGCAGATGGGTGTGCACGCGGCCGGCGTCATCATGTCCAGCGAGCCGGTCATCGACCACGCCCCGGTCTTCTCGCCGAAGAACGACGGCGTGGTCGTCACCCAGTGGGACTACCCGAGCTGCGAGTCGCTCGGCCTGCTCAAGATGGACTTCCTGGGCCTGCGCAACCTGACGATCATGCAGGACGCCCAGAAGGCCATCAAGGCGAACAAGGGCATCGACCTGGAGCTCCTCTCGCTCCCCCTCGACGACGGCCCGACGTACGAACTCCTGGCGCGCGGCGACACGTTGGGGGTCTTCCAGTTCGACGGCGGCCCGATGCGTTCGCTGCTGCGCCTGATGAAGCCCGACAACTTCGAGGACATCTCGGCCGTGTCGGCGCTCTACCGCCCCGGCCCGATGGGCATGAACTCGCACACCAACTACGCCCTGCGCAAGAACAAGCAGCAGGAGATCACCCCGATCCACCCGGAGCTGGAGGAGCCGCTCGCCGAGGTCCTCGGCATCACCTACGGCCTGGTGGTGTACCAGGAGCAGGTGCAGAAGGCGGCCCAGGTGCTGGCGGGCTACTCGCTGGGCCAGGCCGACCTCCTCCGCCGGGCGATGGGCAAGAAGAAGAAGGAGGTCCTCGACAAGGAGTTCGTGCCCTTCCAGAAGGGCTGCCGGGAGCGCGGCTACTCCGACGAGGCGATCCAGGCGGTGTGGGACGTGCTGGTCCCGTTCGCCGGCTACGCGTTCAACAAGGCGCACTCGGCGGCGTACGGGCTGGTCTCCTACTGGACCGCCTACCTCAAGGCGAACTACCCCGCCGAGTACATGGCCGGCCTCCTCACGTCCGTCAAGGACGACAAGGACAAGATGGCCCTGTACCTCAACGAGTGCCGCCGCATGGGCATCAAGGTGCTCCCGCCGGACGTGAACGAGTCGGCGGGCAACTTCACCCCGCAGGGCGACGACGTCATCGTCTTCGGCCTCACCGCCGTGCGCAACGTCGGGCAGAACGTCGTCGACTCGATCGTCAAGTGCCGTAAGGCGAAGGGGAAGTACTCCTCCTTCCCCGACTACCTCGACAAGGTCGAGTCCGTCGTCTGCAACAAGCGCACCACGGAATCCCTCATCAAGGCGGGCGCGTTCGACGCGATGGGCCACACCCGCAAGGGTCTGTCCGGCGTCTTCGAGAACATGGTCGACGCGGTCGTCCAGGTGAAGCGCAAGGAGGCCGAGGGACAGTTCGACCTCTTCGGCGACCTGGGCGCGGGCGGCCCCGACGACTCCTCGCCCGGCTTCGGCCTGGACACCCCGATCGGCGACGTCGAGTGGGACAAGTCCTTCCTCCTCGCGCAGGAGCGGGAGATGCTCGGGCTTTACGTGTCCGACCACCCGCTCTTCGGCCTGGAGCACGTCCTGTCCGACAAGGCGGACGCGGCCATCGCCCAGCTCACCAGCGGCGACTTCTCGGACGGCGCGGTGGTCACCATCGGCGGCCTGATCACCGGCCTCCAGCGCAAGATGACCAAGCAGGGCAACGCCTGGGCCATCGCCACCGTGGAGGACCTGGCGGGCTCCATCGAGTGCATGTTCTTCCCCGCCACCTACCAGCTGATCTCGACCCAACTGGTCGAGGACACGGTGGTCTTCGTCAAGGGCCGCCTCGACAAGCGCGAGGACATCCCGCGGCTGGTCGCGATGGAACTCCAGGTCCCCGACATCTCGGACGCGGGCACCAACGCGCCCGTGGTCCTCACCATCCCCACGGTGAAGGTCACCCCGCCGATGGTCGGCAAGCTGGGCGAGATCCTCTCCCACCACCGCGGCGACACCGAGGTCCGCATCAAGCTCCAGGGCCCCCGCAAGACGACGGTGCTGCGCCTGGACCGCCACCGGGTCAAGGCGGACCCGGCGCTCTTCGGCGACCTGAAGGTGCTGCTGGGCCCCTCCTGCCTCCAGTAGCCCCCCGCACCGGGAGGGGCCGCACCACCCCGGCCCCTCCCTCCTCCCCCGCTTCACTCCACCCGGGCGGCGATCACCCGGTCCTCCCCCACGTCACTCCACACCGGCGGCGATCACCCGGGCGCACTCCACCGACTCCGCGTGCGTGGTGTCCACTTCCATGTCGTACCGGATCCCGACGTGCACCGCCTCGGCCTGCCCGGCGGCCATCCCGCCGGTCCGGTCGCCCCGCGCGATCTCCCGCCCGGCGGCGACCTCCGCGTCGCACCGCACCCCGACCCACAGCACCTCGACCCCGTCGAGCGCCTTCACCCAGCGCGCCTGCGATTCGGCGCCCCCGACGAACACCTCGTCGACCACGACCCGGGCCCCGGCCCGCGCCATCTCGGCCACCCCCGCGATCCACGCCTCCTCCAGCCGCCGGAACTCCGCCCCGACGACCACGCTCCCGTCCTCCCCCACCGAGATCCCGTCCGCCGACTCCTGGAGCGAGGCGGGCAGCGCCTCCACGAACGTATCCACACTGAGCGACAACCAGAACCCGGGCAGCACGGCCTGCAGACACCGCGCGATCCCGGACTTCCCGGAACTGGACCCACCATTCAGCACGATCATTTGCGTCTTCACGCGCCCACGGTAGATCTCCTCCCGGAGCCCCGCAGGGAAATTCCGCGCGGCCCGGGAGCCCGGGTCATCGCAGGACGACTTCCACCGGGAGGCGTTTGATTCCGTTCACGAAGTTGCTGCGGACCCGGGGGACCTCGCCGGTCAGGTGGATCGAGGACAGGCGCGGGAGGAGTTCCTCGAAGAGGATCTGGATCTCCAGGCGGGCCAGGGAGTTGCCCAGGCAGAAGTGGGGGCTGCCCTTGCCGAAGGTGACGTGGTCGATGTTGGTGCGGGTGACGTCGAAGTCGTAGGGGTGGGCGAAGACCGTCTCGTCGCGGTTGCCGGAGGCGAACCAGAGGACCACCTTGTCGCCCTCCTTGATGTGCTTGCCGCCCAGTTCGGTGTCGCGGGTGGCCGTGCGGCGGAAGTGGTAGACGGGGGACGCCCAGCGGAGGAACTCCTCGACGGCGCCCGGGATCAGCGTCGGGTCCGCCTGGAGGACGGCGAGCTGGTCGGGGTGCTGGATCAGCGCCAGCATCGTGTGGGAGATGGCGTGGCGGGTGGTCTCGTTGCCGGCCACCACCAGGAGCAGGAAGTAGTTGTCGAAGTCGGTGGGGGTGAGCGGGACGCCGTCCTTGGGGGTCTGGTTGACCAGCAGGCTGACCAGGTCCGTGCCGGTGCCGCCCTTGCGTTCGGCCGCCAGTTTCCTGCCGTACGCGAAGACCTCCAGCGAGGCGGGGCTGCGGAAGGGGAGGTTGCGGTACTGCTCGCTCTCCTCGGAGTGCAGCAGTACGTCCGCGTAGTCGGGGTCCGTGTTGCCGATGATGCGGTTGCCCCAGTCGATGAGCTGCTGGGTGTCGTCGGCGGGCACGTCGAGCATCCGGGCCAGCACGTTGATGGGGAAGTCGGCGGAGACCTCCTGGACGAAGTCGAAGCTGCTCCTGGCGAGTGCCGCGTCGAGGGTGCGGCGGGTGAGGACGCGCAGGAACTCGCCGTAGGCCGCCACCGCCCTCGGGGTGAACGGCTTCTGCAGGAGGCGGCGCATCGCCTGGTGGCGCAGGCCGTCCGTCTCCAGGAGGGAGCGGCGGACGGCTATCTGGTCGTCCTCCAGTTCCTCCAGGTTGGTGAAGCGGGTGGAGGTGTACGTCTCCGGGTCGCGGTCCACCCGCACGATGTCGGCGTGCCGGGTGACCGCCCAGAATCCGCTCTGCGGGGCGGGTTCTGGCTGCCAGTGCACGGGGTCCTCGCGGCGCAGGGTGTCGAGCATCCGCCAGGGGGTCTCGCCGTCGAGGAACTTGTCGGGGTCGGCGAGGTTCACGTCGGCGAGAGGGAGGTGTTCGGGCATGCTGCAACGCTCCAGGTGGCTCGGTCGCTCAGTCGCTCGGTGGCTCGGTCGATCGATGGCTCGGTCGCTCGATGGCTGGGGCTGCTTGGCTGGGGCGCTCGGTGGCTGGGTGGGTGGCCGGCCGGGGCGCACGGCCGCACGGTGTGCCGGGCCCTCAGAGGTGCAGCGCGTACTCGCCGAACTCCCAGTCCGTGACGTGGCTCTGGAAGCGTTCGACCTCGTTGCGCTTGTACGCGAGGAAGGACGCGGTGAACTCCTTGCCGAGGAGTTCCACCAGCGGCCCGTCCGCGACCAGCGCGTCCAGCGCGGTCGGCAGGGTGTCCGGGAGCTGCGGGGCCCGCCGGGGGTCGTAGCCGTATCCGTCCACCGGGGCCGGCGGGCCCTCCTCCGCCCGGATGCCGAGCAGTGCCGCGGCCAGGGTGCTCGCGATCAGCAGGTACGGGTTGGCGCTCGCGTCGCCCAGGCGCAGTTCCAGCCGGGTGGCCGGGCCCCGCTCCGGCGGGACGCGGAGCATGGCGCTGCGGTTGTCGAGGCCCCAGTCGATCAGCCAGGGGGCCAGCGTGTCGGGGCCGAAGCGCTTGTAGGAGTTGATGGTGGGGTTCTGCAGGGCCGCGAGCGCGGGCGCGTGGGTGAGGATGCCCTTGATCGCCCGGCGCGCGTTGTCCGACAGGCCCTCGGGGCCCTTCGTGTCGCCGAAGACGTTGTGGCCGAAGTCGGGTTCGACGGCGGAGAAGTGCAGATGGAAGCCCGAGCCGCCCTCGTCGTTGAAGGGCTTGGCCATGAAGGTGGCCAGCTTGCCCTCCGTACGGGCCAGTTCCTTCACCGCGGCCTTGAAGCGGAACGCGCGGTCGGCGGCGTCCAGGGCCTCGGAGTGGTTGAGGTTGATCTCGAACTGTCCGCTGCTGTACTCGTGGTTGCCCGCCGTGACGCCGAGTCCGAGGTCGCGGAGCTGGCGCAGGGTGCGCAGCAGATGGCGTTCGGGGTCGCCGCGCAGGCCGGCCGTGTAGATGTTGCCGGTGCCCTCGGCGTAGCGGCGCCAGCCGGTGGCCGAAGCGGGGCTGGGGTCGGGTTCGCAGAGGAAGTACTCCAGTTCCGGGCCGACGACCGGAGTGAGGCCGAAGTCGGCCCACGCGGCGAGCACCTTCCGCAGGACTCCGCGCGGCGACTCGGGGGCCGGGGCGCCGGTCGCCGGGTCGCTGACGTCGCCCAGGCAGGAGGCGACGCCCGGCTCCCAGGGCAGTGCCACCAGCGTGCTGAGGTCGGGGCGTACGAGGATGTCGGGGAGTCCCGCGTCCAGGCCGCCCGCCACGTCGATCGTGTCGCCGCGCGGCGTGGTGTGGTAGACGGCGCGGCAGAACGCCAGACCGTGGTGGACGGCGCCGGGCAGCTGCTCGACGAGGACGTCGCGGGCCCGGTCGGTGCCCAGGAAGTCGGGATAGGTCACCCGGACCACATCGATCCGGTGGCCCTGCGCGGCGAGCCGTTCGAGGTGCTGGCCGATCTCGGGGGGCAGTGGGCCGTGCGATCCGGACTGCGAAACGCTCACCGGTGGCTCCTCCATGTCGTTTGACTCCAAAAGATATGCAGGGCCGGAACCCGGCACAAGGGTGCGCGTCAACATTCCCCGCCGCACAACTCCCCACTCCCGCCGGGTGGTTGACCGATCCGCTGGACGGGGATTAACTTGTTTGAACTCAAACGAAATAGCGCGTCGTCACCGCACCACCCCCCTCGCCCCACCTCCCCTCTCCAGCCCCACCACTCCCCCGAGGAGGAACGCCCCATGAAGGTCGTCGTGGACATGGACATCTGCCAGGACCACGGTCAGTGCGTCTTCGCGGCCCCCGAGGTCTTCCGGCTCGACGACAACGGAAAGCTGGTGTACGTCGCGGAGCCCGACGAGTCGCTGCGCGAGGACATCGAGGACGCGGCCGACGTCTGCCCGCTCCAGGCCATCACCATCGAGGACTGAGCCGCGACGTGCGTACCGGTCAGGAGTCGAGCACCGCGGCCGACAGGGGTACGGGGGGTGGCGGGCGTGCCACACGTGGCACGCCCGCCACGGGCCACCCCCGCACGGCGGACCGCCCCCGGGCGGACGGCCGCCCGCCCACCGGCCGCGTCGTCGTCGCCGGGGCGTCCCTCGGCGGTCTGCGTGCCGCCGAACAGCTGCGGCGGGCGGGCTTCACCGGGGAGCTGGTGGTCGTCGGCGCCGAACCCCACATGCCGTACAACCGGCCGCCGTTGTCGAAGGAGGTCCTCGCGGGCAGGGCGTCCTTCGAGTCGGTGGCCTTCCGCCCGAAGGCCGCTGCCGCCGATGTGGTGTGGCGGCTGGGCACCGCGGTCGTGTCGGCGGACCTGGCCGCCCATGTCGTACGACTGGCCGACGGCGAGGAACTGCCGTACGCCTCACTGGTCGTGGCCACCGGGCTGCGCCCGCGTCGGCTCGACGTACCGGGCCCCGGCCCCGGTTCTGCGCAGGGCCGCCACGTCATTCGTACGATCGACGACGCGCGCGGCGTACGGGAGGTCCTGCGGCCGGGGGTCCGGCTGGTGGTCGTCGGCGCCGGGTTCGTCGGCTGCGAGGTCGCGGCGACCGCGCGCGGCGCCGGCGCGGAGGTCACCGTCGTGGAACCGGAACCGCTGCCGCTGCGCCGGGCGCTGGGCGAGCTGCTCGCCCGTGCGGTGCTGCGGCGGCACCGGGCCGAGGGCGTGCGGTTCGTGCTCGGGCGGACGGTGGCCCGCTTCACCGGGCACGCGGGACACGTCGACGGCGTCGTACTGGACGACGGGACCCCGTTGCCCGCGGACCTGGTCGTCGAGGCCGTCGGGTCCTCGCCCAACACCGAGTGGCTGGCGGGCAACGGGCTCGACCTGAGCGACGGGGTGCTGTGCGACGGGCAGTTGCGGGTGGTGGGCGCGCCGGACGTGGTCGCGGTCGGTGACGTGGCGCGCTTCCCCAACCCCCGCTACGACGGGGTGGCACGGCGGGTCGAGCACTGGTCGGTGCCCGGGGACAGCGCCAAGCACGCCGCCCGGGTGCTGGCCGGCGGTGCCGGCGGGCTGGCTCCGTTCGCGCCGCTGCCTTCGTTCTGGAGCGACCAGTACGCGTACCGGATCCAGTCCTTCGGCGCGCCGGGCCTGGGCTGCGGCGACGTCCGGGTGCGGTACGGCGATCCGGGCGGCGACGGCGACCTGCTGACCGGGCACCACGACGCGGACGGCCGGCTGGTCGGCGTGGTGGCGCTGGGCGGGCCCGCCGTGGTCGCCAGGGCGGCGTCGTGCCGGGCGGAGCTGGACGCGGCGCCGCGGGCCGTGGGCGGGGCCGCGGGGCGGGGGCGCTACGGCTGTGCGGATCGTGCGGATCGTGCGGATCGTGGTGACCGTCCCGATCGTGCGGACCGTGCGGACGGCGTGGACCGTGCGGACAGTGCGGGCCGTGCGGACGGCGTGGACCGTCCCGATCGTGCGGACCGTGCCGACCGCCCCGATCGTGCGGACCGTGGCGTCTACGCGGATCGTGCCAACCGCGCGGACCGTGGCGACGGCGCGGACCGTGGCGACCGCGCGGACCGGCCTTCCGGACCCCTTTTCCCTGGAGCACTAGGAGCGCTTTCGTGAGCAGCACTGTTCGGGGCTTCTTCCACCCCAAGACGGCGACCGGAGCGTCGTCGCTGATCCCGGCACCGCCGTGGCAGTACTCGGGCGACCTGCTGACGGTCGAGTACCGGACCGATCCCGCGCGGGTACGCGAACTCCTGCCCGCGCCGCTGGAACTGGCGGACGAGGACCCCGGCGCGGTCGCGCTGATCTGGGCGGACTGGCAGTCCTGCTCGGCCTCGCGCGAGGAACTGCTGGACCCGGTGCGGGCGCAGTACCGGGAGGCGTTCGCGGTCGTCCGGTGCGCGTACCGGGGGCGGACGTACTCGCGGTGCGTGTACATCTGGGTCGACAAGGACTTCGCCCTGGTGCGGGGGCTGCACCAGGGGTACCCGAAGAAGCTGGGATCGATCCACCAGACCCGGCCGCACCCCTACGGTCCCGCGCCGCGGATCGAGGCCGGAGCGCGCTTCGGGGCGACGCTGGCGGCGGCGGACCGGCGGCTCGCGGAAGCCGTCTTCACGCTGCGGGAGGAGTCCGCGACGGGCGGGTTCGTCAACGCGCACCCGATGCTGCACCACCGCTGGTTCCCCTCCGTCGAGAAGGGGAAGGGGCTGGCGCTGGACGAGCTGGTGGAGTCGGGGGCGGCGTCCTCGGAGGCGGGCCCCGCGTGGTCGGCGGACGCGGAGGTGAGGCTCTTCGCGGCGCCGACGGAGGAGCTGGCGCGGCTGGAGGTGCGGGAGCTGATCGGGGGGTATTTCCGGCAGGTGGGGGTGAGTTGGGACGGGGGGAGGCTGTTGGAGTCCAACACCTCGGGAGCGGAATAGATCCCCCTCTCCTGCACCGCCCACCTTGGCCCCGCCCACCTGGACAGCGGGGGCCGCCCGCTCGCTCCCCCGCCCCCTTGGGCGGCGGGGCCGCCCCCGGGGGCGGAACGGGCGGGCAAGGGGGCGGCCCCCGGCGGAGCCGAACCCTCCGGCCCCGCCCGGCCCCGGCCCGCTGCTCCGCACCGGAGTGGCCCGCTGCGCGGAGCCTCACCCCACCCCGCCCCTTCCCGAAACCGGAGCTCCGCCCCGGACCCCGGGTGGCGGGCCCTCCAGGGGTGGGTGGGGGTGTGCGGGAGGAGTGTGCTTGCTCGCGCAGTTCCCCGCGCCCCTGACGGGGTGTTGCTCGCGCCCACGCGGCGGCAGCCGCACAGTGACACAGCCCCGCGCCCCTGACGGGGCACGCCACGCTCGCGCCCACGCGGCGGAAACCGCACAGTGACACAGCCCCGCGCCCCTGGAGGGGGCGCACCGCACAGCGACACAGACCGGCCCCGGCCAGCCCCACCCCACCCCCCAGGAGTCCCCATGTCCCCCATTCCCCCCGTAGATCCCCGGCACTGGATCAATGGCCGGCGACAGCCTTCCCTCTCCGGGGAGACGTTTACCGATCACTCCCCCATCGACGGCACCCCCCTCGCCGAGATCTCCCGCGGCGGACCCGCCGAGGCCGCCGCCGCGGTGGCTGCCGCCAGGGACGCGTTTCCCGGGTGGGCGGGCACCCGGCCCGCCGACCGGGCCCGCGTCCTGCACGCCGTGGCCGACGGCGTCGAGAAGCGGCTCGACGAGCTCGCCCGGGTCGAGACGCACGACAACGGCGCCCTCCTCCGCTCCCACCGCCGCGGCGTGATGCCCCGCGTCGCGCACAACTTCCGCTTCTTCGCCGACTGGCTCACCGGCAGCCTCACCCACCCCGACTTCGACACCGGCTCCCGCCGCAACCACGTCAGCTGGGACCCGGCCGGTCCCTGCGTGCTGATCACCCCGTGGAACGCCCCCCTCATGCTGGCGAGCTGGAAGATCGCCCCCGCGCTGGCCGCCGGGAACACCGTCGTGCTCAAGCCCGCCGAGTGGTCGCCGCTGACCGCGTCCCTCCTCGCCGACATCGCCCACGAGGCCGGGCTGCCCCCCGGGGTGCTGAACGTCGTCCAGGGGTACGGGGCCGAGGCCGGCCAGGCCCTGGTCGAGCACCCCGACGTACGCCGGATCAGCTTCACCGGCTCCGTACCGACGGCCCGCCGCGTCGCCGCCGCGGCTGCCGCCCATCTGACCCCCACCTCCCTCGAACTCGGCGGCAAGTCTCCCCTGCTCGTGTTCCCGGACGCGGACCTCGACCTGGCCGTGGAGCTGGCCGTGGAGCAGTACGACAACGCCGGGCAGGTCTGTCTGGCCGCCACCCGCCTCCTGGTGCACGAGGCCGTCGAGGAGGAGTTCACCCGCCGCTTCCTCGCACGGGCCGGCGCCCTCGTCCAGGGCGATCCGCGCGACCCGGCGACCGACGTCGGGCCCAACATCCACCCCCGTCAGCTGGAGCGGATCGACGGTTTCGTGCGGCGGGCGCTCGCGGCGGGCGGCACCGCCCTCCTCGGCGGCGCCCCGCACCACGAGCTGGGCGGGCTCTACTACCGGCCCACCCTCCTCACCGGTCTGTCCCAGGACGCCGAGGCCGTTCAGGAGGAGATCTTCGGGCCCGTGCTGACGCTCCAGACCTTCGCCGACGACGACGAGGCGGTGGCGCTCGCCAACGGCACCCGCTTCGGCCTCGCGGCCACCGTCGTCACCGGCGACCGGGTGCGCGCGGAGCGCGTCACCGCGCGCCTCGTCGCGGGCACCGTCTGGGTCAACTGCTTCTACGTGCGCGACCTGCGCGCCCCGTTCGGCGGCTCCCGCCGGTCCGGGGTCGGCCGGGAGGGCGGCACCTGGAGCTTCGACTTCTACTGCGACCTCAAGAACACCGTCACCGCTCAGGAAGCAGGGTGGACGCACCATGGGTGAAATCGTCGCCGCGGGACTCCTCTCGCACGTCCCGACCATCGTCCTGCCCGAGGAGACCCGCAAGGAGCTCAACGAGGGCAACGAGACCAGCCTGGTCCCCGGGCTGCGCAGGCTCCGCGAGGAGGTCTTCGAGACCCTCGACCACGACACCGTGGTGGTACTGGACTCGCACTGGGCGACGACCGTCGAGTACGTCGTCGCCGCCCAGGCCCGGCGCGCCGGGCTCTTCACCTCCGAGGAGCTGCCGCGCGGGATGCGCCGGATGCCCTACGACTATCCGGGGGACCCCGAACTCGCCCACCGCATCGCCGGGTTCGCCGACCGGCACGGCACCTGGATCACCCCGGTCGACGACCCGTGCCTGCCGGTCCACTACGCCACCGTCAACCTGTGGAAGTACCTCGGCGAAGGGCTCCCCCGGCAGCGGTGGGTGTCGATCGGGGTCTGCCAGACCGCGGACACCGAGGACAACCTGCGGCTGGGCCGGGCGCTCGCCGACGCGGTCGCCGCCACCGACCGCAGGGTGATCGTGATCGCCTCCGGTGCGCTCTCGCACACCTTCTGGCCGCTGCGCGAGCTGCGCGCCCACGAGTCCAGCGACCCGCGCCACATCTTCAGCGCCGGTGCGCGCGAGGCCGACCGCGAGCGGATCGCCTGGTTCGAGCAGGGGCGGCACGACGAGGTCCTGCGCACCATGCCGGAGTTCTCCCGGTTCAAGCCGGAGGCCCGGTTCGGGCACTACCTGATGCTGGCCGGCGCGCTGGGCGAGGAGAACTGGACCGCCCCGGGCCGCCGCTACAGCGAGTACGAGAACGCTGTGGGGACCGGTCAGGTCCACCTCTGGTTCGACCGCCCGGCCGGCGGCTGGACCGCCCCCCGTACGTCCCTCGCGTCACACCAGTAGCCCAGGAGCCCGCTCATGCCCGAGTACCGCCGCATCCTGCTCGACGGCGCCGTCGTCCAGGTCGTCCGCGAGGACGACGAACTCGTCGCCGCCGACGGCCGCCGGGTCAAGGCCGCCGAGGCACACCACCTGCCCCCGGTGGTCCCGTCCAAGATCGTCGCCGTGCATCTCAACCACCGCAGCAGGGTGGAGGAGTTCCGGATCGCGCTCGCCCCGACACCCACCTACTTCCACAAACCGACCTCGGCGCTCAACGCGCACCGCGGCGCCATCGTCCGCCCCGAGGGCTGCAAGTACCTCAACTACGAGGGCGAGGTGGCCATCGTGATCGGCCGCACCGCCCGCAACGTCTCCCCCGCCGAGGCCGCCGCCCACATCGCCGGCTACACCGTCGGCAACGACTTCGGGCTGCACGACTTCCGCGACACCGACGCCGGTTCGATGCTGCGCGTGAAGGGCTCCGACACCCTCTGCCCGCTCGGCCCCGGTCTGGTCACCGACTGGGACTTCCGCGACAAGTACCTGCGTACGTACGTCAACGGCGTCCTCGTGCAGGACGGTTCCACCGCCGAGATGGAGTGGGACATGCACTACCTGGTCGCCGACATCGCCCGCACCATCACCCTGTACCCGGGCGACGTGCTGCTCTCGGGCACCCCGGCCAACTCCCGTCCCGTGCGGCCGGGCGACGTCGTCGAGGTGGAGGCCGAGGGGCTCGGCACGCTCAGCAACCACATCGTGTCCGGCCCCGTCCCCGTCCGCAGCGACTGCGGCGCGCAGCCCACCGAGTCGGAGGAGGTCGTTTCCACTGCCTTCGGCGGCGACTGGGAGTTCCGCGGCGTCCGCCCGCCGAAGAGGGGCTGATCCGCCATGACACCTCCACGCGAACAGGACCCGGCGAACGGCCCCGGGGCCGCCGCGCCGAGTACTCCGGCGCCTCCCGCGGCCCGGGACGGCGGCGGGCCCCGCGGCCTCAAGCCGGGCGCCCTCGGGGCTCTCGGCATCCTCTTCTTCGTCCTCTCCGCCCAGGCCCCGCTCACCGGCATCGCCGGGGCCGCGCCGATCGCGATAGCCCTCGGCAACGGCCCCGGCACCCCCGCCATGTACGCCGTGGCGGGCGCCGTCGTGCTGCTGTTCTGCGTCGGCTTCGTCGCGATGGGCCGGTACGTGGTGGACGCGGGCGCGTTCTACGCGTACATCGGCAAGGGACTTGGGCACACCGCCGGCATCGGCAGCGCGGGCGTGGCCCTGCTCGCGTACAACGTCGTCCAGGCCGCGATGTACGGCCTGTACGGGGCGACGGTCAGCGGCCTGTTCTCCGCGCACGCCGGGCTGGACGTCCCCTGGTGGGTCTGCGCGCTGGTGACGATGGCCGTCGTGCAGCTGCTCGGGGTGGCGGGCATCGAGGTGGGTGCGCGGATCCTCACGGTGTTCGTGCTGGCCGAGTTCAGCATCCTGCTGGCGTTCGGGGTCGTCACGCTCTTCCAGGGCGGCGGGCCGGAGGGGCTGAATCCGGGGGCGTCCTTCTCGCTGTCCGCGCTGCTCCAGGGAGCCCCCGGGGTGGCGCTCGTGTTCGCGCTCGCCTCGATGCTCGGCTTCGAGGCGACGGCGATCTACGGGGAGGAGGCCCGCGACCCCCGCAGAACGGTGCCGCGCGCCACCTATCTCGCGGTCGCGGTGGTCACCTGCTTCTTCGCCTTCACCACCTGGATGCTGATCTCCTCGTACGGCGCCTCGAAGAGCGCCGCGGCGGCGGGGGCGGCGCTGGCGGGCGGGGACGGGGCGGCGTTCGTCTTCGCGCCGGTGGCCGCCCAGTTCGGGAACTGGGTGAACGACGTCCTGCCGGTGCTCCTCGCCACGTCCCTCTTCGCGGGCATCCTGGCCTTCCACAACTCGGCGAACCGCTACCTCTACTCGCTGAGCCGCGACGGGCTGCTGCCGCGCAGGCTGTCGGTACTCAACAAGCGGCACTCGCCGGGCGCGGCGGGTCTGGTGCAGACGCTGACGGCGGTGGCGCTGATGCTGCCGTTCGTGCTGCTGGACAAGGACCCGGTGCTGACGATGTTCTCCTGGTTCAGCGGTGTCGCGGCGCTCGCGATCACCTTCCTGTACTTCCTCACCTCGCTGGCGGTGATCGTCTTCTTCCGCAGGACCCGGCAGGACACCCGGCTCTGGAACACCTTCCTGGCGCCCCTCCTCGGTGCCCTCGGCATCGCGGGCGCGATCTGGCTGGTGGTCGACAACTTCCCCACCCTGATCGGCGGGAGCGCGGCGACGGCGACGTGGCTGGCGCTGACCGTTCCGGCGGCACTGCTGCTGTGCGCGGGGCTCTCCCGGCTGCCGTACGCCAGGCGGGCGGCGAAGGTGCGTCGCTGACCTGTGCGGACTCTGCGGGAATCGGCACGGCCGGGCCCCTGACCAGGGGTTCCGGCCACCCGTACAATTTGGTACCGAACGAACAACTTGCCACTTGCCGCACACCCGAAGCCCGCACACCCGAAGCCCGCGCATCCGCAACCCGCAGAAGGAGAGCCCGTGCCCGGCCAGCGTTCCATCGTCGAGACCGAGAAGCTGGTCGAGTCCAAGCTCGGCGGCATCCCCATCCAGCACGAGCAGATGGCGGTCATCGCCAACATCCACCGCGCCGCCGCCGCCGTGCGCAGCCACTTCGAGAACTCGGTGCTGCGCAGCGCCGATCTCACCTGGACCGCGTTCGTGGTGCTGTGGGTGGTGTGGATCTGGGGCGAGCAGGAGACCCGGTTCGTGGCGGAGGAGGCGGGCATCTCCAAGGGCACGCTGACCGGGGTCGCCCGCACGCTGGAGGGGCGCGGCCTGGTGCGGCGCACCGACCACCCGTCCGACGGCCGCCGGGTGCTGCTGAGCCTCACCGACGAGGGCGAGCGGCTGATGCGCCGGGTGTTCCCCGAGCTGAACGCCGAAGAGGCCTTCGTGGCGCAGCGGTTGGACATCGACGAGTGCAAGCGGACGGCGGACGCGCTGCGCCGCATCGTGGTCCAGGTGGAGGAGCACGGCGAGGAGCGGCGGCGCGAGCTGCTGAACGGCGAGCAGCCCGCGCCGCGCCGCAGCGGGCGCCGCGCGAAGCCGTGACGCCCCGGCCCGGCGGGCGGGGCGGGGCGGTTCAGTCCCGCGGCTCGCTGTCGGGGCCCTCGAAGCTGGCGAAGTAGCCGGCCGCCATGTCCTCGCCGCCGTGGCCCTGCGCGGAGGCCCTGCGGAAGCGGTCGCGGCCCGCGGCCGTGCCGTCCAGGCGCAGCCCGGCGCGCTCGGCAGCCTCGACGACCAGTCCGGCGTCCTTCGCCGCGTTGTCGACCGAGAAGCTGGGGGTGAAGTCCCCGCTCAGGATCGCGGCCGACTTGCCCTGGAAGTAGCCGCTGTCCATGGGGCTGCCGGAGACCACGTCGACGAGGTGGCGGGGGTCGACGCCGAGTCCCTTCGCCAGCGACAGGGCTTCGCCGACGCCGCTGGTGAGGGCGATCACCCAGGTGTTGAGGACGAGCTTGAGGCGGCTGGCCGCGCCGCTCGCGCCGTCGTCGCCGACCCAGACGGTGCGCGAGCCGATGGTGTCGAAGAGCGGCTGGAGGGTGGGGCGGACCGTTTCGGGGCCGGCGGCGAGGACGACGAGCCTGCCCTGTTCGGCGGGTTGCCGGGTGCCCTGGACGGGGGCGTCCACGAAGGTCAGGCCGGCCTTGGCGGCGAACTCGGCGAGCTGGGCGATCTCCTCGCCGACGGTGCTGACCTGCACCCACACGGTGCCGGGGGCGAACCCCGGCTCAGCCGCGCGGACGGCTTCCAGGACGCGGGGGCCGTCGTTGAGGAGGGTCAGGACGATGTCGGCGCCGTCGACGGCGTCGGCCGGGGTGTCGGCGACCCGCACCCCGTCGGCCGCCAGCGGCTCGGCCTTGGCGCGGGTGCGGTTCCAGGCGCGGACGGTGAAGCCGCCCCGGGCGAGGTTCCTGGCGATGGGGGCACCGAGGATTCCGGTGCCGAGGACCGCGACGACCGGCGGGGTGGTGCTCATGGGGGATCTCCAAGTGGTGTGCGAATCATGGCGGTTGACGCGACGGCCCGGGACCGGGGCGCGGGCGCGCGGGACTTCAGGGCGCGGGCGGCAGGATCTGGTCCACGAGCGCGGTGAGCCGGGCGCGGTCGGTGACCTTGCCGAGCACCCGCAGGCCGTACATCGAGTTGAGCAGGTGCAGTGCGCGCAGGCCGGGTTGCGGCCCCTCGTGGTCCAGCGAGCCGTCCGCGATGCCCTGTTCGACGCAGACGGTCAGCGCGTCCGTCACCCGGGCGAAGGTGTCCCGGACGTACTGGGTGACCCGGGCGTCGCGGCCCGCGAGTTCCATCGCGGAGTTGACCGCGAGGCACCCCCGGTGGGCGGGCGGCTCGGTGCTCTCCTGTGCGACGACGTCCAGCAGCACCGCGCGGATCCGGTCGCGGGCCGGCCCCTCCCCGCGCTCCAGGACCTCCACGAGCCGGCTCGTGCGCTCGGCGTCGTACCGCTTGAGCGCCGCCTGGAAGAGGCCGTACTTGCTGTCGAAGGCGTGGTAGAGGCTGCCGCGTCCGAGTCCGGTGCCGTCGACCAGGTCCTGGGCGGAGGTGGCTTCGTAGCCCTTTTTCCAGAAGGTGACCATGGCCGCTTCCAGCACCTGGTCGGGGTCGAAGCCGCGGGGGCGAGGTGACATGACGGCAGACTAGCCGTTCTGGAACGATTGTTAAACATCCATTGCGCAGGACGCAATGGATGGGTGGGACGCGCTGGTCCGTGCCGCCGCGCGGACCAGCGCGTCGAACAGCCCCTGCTGCGCCGGGTCGGTGGCGGCGGTGTCCTCCGGGTGCCACTGGACCGCGAGGAACCAGCCCCGGGCGGTGGGGAGTTCGAGGGCCTCGGGCGTGCCGTCGGCGGCGTGCGCGGTGACGCGCAGACCGGCGCCGAGCACGTCGACGCGCTGGTGGTGGTAGCAGGAGGCCTCCGCCTTCGGCGCGCCGGTGGCGCGGGCCACGGTGGAGCCGGGGGCGAAGGTCACCGGGTGCACCAGGTGGCGGTGTTCGTGCTCGGGGCCGCCCATGTCCTGCTCCAGGGTGCCGCCGAGGACGACGTTGACGACCTGGAGGCCGCGGCAGACCGCGAGCAGCGGCAGCCCGGCGTCGAGGGCCGCGCGGGCCACGGCCAGGTCGAAGCCGTCCTGCTCGTCGTCCACGTCGTACACGCTGCGGTGGGTGTCGGCGGCGCCGTAGCGGTGGGTGGCGAGGTCGCCGCCGCCGGGGAGCAGCACCCCGGCACAGCGTGCCAGCCGGGCCGCCACCTCGGCCGGGTCGGCGATGCCGCCGGGGGCGTGCGGGTGCAGCATGAACGGCTCGCCGCCCGCCCGCCAGACGGCCTCCACCAGTGCGCGGGCGGTGACCTCGGCGGCGTACCGCAGGGCGGAGGTGGAGGCGGCGAAGCGGTTGGGGACGGCGAGCAGCGGGCGGAGCCGCGCCGGGACCGCCGTCACAGCTGCATCCAGGTCGTCTTCAGCTCCGTGTACTTCTCCAGCGCGTGCGCGGACTTGTCGCGGCCGTTGCCGGACTGCTTCATGCCGCCGAACGGGACGGTGAGGTCGCCCTCCTCGTAGCAGTTGACCCAGACGGTTCCGGCGCGCAGCCGGCGGGAGACCTGGTGGGCGGTGGCCAGGTCGGAGGTCCACAGTCCGGCGGCGAGGCCGTAGTCGGTGTCGTTGGCGAGGGCCACCGCCTCGTCGACGGTGTCGAAGGTGAAGACCGACAGCACGGGTCCGAAGATCTCCTCGCGGGCGAGCCGGGAGTCCCGGTCGACCCGGTCGAAGACGGTCGGCGCGTAGTAACTGCCGCCGCTCTCGCGGTGGATGCGCAGCCCGCCGGCGCGCAGCCGGGCGCCGTCGGCCTCCCCGGCGGCCACATGCCCCGCCACCCGCGCGAGGTGCCCCTCGCCCGCCAGCGGGCCCATCTCGGTGGCCGGGTCGAGCGGGTCGCCGGCCCGGAGCGCGCCGGCCTTCTCGACGACCGCGTCCACCACCCGGTCGGCGACCGAGGAGTGCACGAGCAGCCGTGAGGGAGCGGTGCACATCTCGCCCTGGTTGAAGAAGATGCCCCAGGCGGCCGTGGCGGCGGCGCGGTCCAGGTCGGGGGCGTCGGGCAGGACGATGTTGGGGGACTTGCCGCCGAGTTCCAGCCAGACCCGCTTGAGGTTGGACTCGGCGGCGTAGTGCAGGAAGTGGCGGCCGACGGCGGTGGATCCGGTGAATGCGAGCACGTCGACGTCCCGGTGCAGACCGAGGGCGCGTCCGGCGGTCGGCCCGTCGCCCGCGACGACGTTGAGCACGCCGTCGGGCAGCCCCGCCTCGGTGCCGACGCGGCCGAGCAGCAGCGCGGACAGCGGCGAGAGTTCGGAGGGTTTGAGCACGACGGTGCAGCCGGCGGCCAGGGCGGGTGCGACCTTCCAGCCGGCCAGGGTGAGCGGGAAGTTCCACGGGACGACGGCGCCGACGACGCCCGCGGGCTCCCGGGTGACCAGGGCGAGGGCGTCGGGGGCGGTGTGCGGGGACTCGTCGGCGAGCTTGTCGGCGAGGCCGCCGTAGTAGCGGAAGGTGCTGATCAGGGAGCGCAGTTCGATGCCGTACGCGTCGGAGACGGTCTTGCCCATCTCCAGGCTGAGGGTCAGCGCGAGGTCCGCCCGGTGGGCCTCGACGAGGTCGGCGAGGCGGAGCAGGATCCGGCCGCGCTCGGCCGGGGCGAGCCGGGGCCACGGGCCGCGGTCGAAGGCGCGGCGGGCGGCGGCGACGGCCAGGTCCACCTCGGCGACCCCGGCATCGGCGACCCGCGCCAGTTCGCGTCCGTCGCGCGGTGAGACGACGGCGAACTCCCGTCCCCCGCCCGGCTCCTCGCGGCCGTCGATGTGATGGCAGACCGGGTGCCGCAGGGCACCCGCCCGCCGCAGCCAGTCTTCGTACGAAATGTCCACCGTGGGTACCTCCGGGGTTCGCGGCGTGCCGCGCGACACGGCGCGCACGGGCGGAGCGGTGCCACCGTGTTTCCATTTGAGTCCAAACGATATGCGGAGCGCGGAGGCTCCACAAGGGTCGCGGCACCCCCGTTCACCCCCTCTTACGAGCATGAAAATCCCGCAAACCACAGCACACGACGCCCGGATCTGCTGGTATTGGTCCGTCGCAGGGAATAGTGATCTTGGACAGACGAGAGACGGGGTACGAGCCGAACCGGGCACGGCATCCCTGTCGCCCCACCCACCTGCCTCACACACAAGGGAGCGAACGACCGATGAGCCTGGCCCAGCTTCACTACACCTCGGCCGCCGGGTTCACGGCGGTCGGCCCCGACGTTCCGCCCGAACTGCTCGACGAGGCGGAGGAGGTGCTCGCGGCGTTCCCCGCGGGCGCGTTCTCGCTGAGCCGGCTCGGCGACGGCAGCCGCCTGCTGAGCCGCACCACCACCGACCCGGAGACCGGCGGCGCCTACACCCACGCCGTGCACCTCCCGGCCGGCACCAGACTTCCCGGCGGCGCGCTGCCGGTCACCGCGTGGGACTCCCCGCGCTGGGCGCAGCTGCCGCCCGCCCAGGGCGACCCGCCGCCCGCCCTGGAGCTGTTGACGCCCGCGGCGGGCTTCTTCGACCGTGACGGGCTGGCCGGCTTCGCCGCCTCGTGCGGTGCGCGCCTCGCGGGCGTACTTGCGGACGTGCGCGGACTCTGCGAGGACCCGGGGGCCGAGCAGGTGGTCCTGATCGAGGAGGACCCCGCGGACATCGCGCGCTGGGTGGCGGTGCTCGGTGCCGCGCTCCCCCGCGAGCACGCGCACGGGCTGACCTTCACCACGTACGCGGAGCGGCCGGAGCACGCGCTCCAGCAGATCGTCGGGACCTCGCCGGACGTGGTCTTCCCGGCGGCGGACTTCCGGGTGCACCGGGCCGCGGACTCCGGCGACCGGGAGCCGGGCGACCGGGCGGAGGCCGCCGCGCCGGCGGACCCTTGGGCCCAGGTGGCCGCACAGATCTGGCTGGCCGGGCGCCCGGAGCTGTTCAAGCGCGCGGCGGCCCAGCCCTCGCTGCACGGTGGCGAGTTCGAGGCGGGGCCGCTCGCCGCGACGGCGCTGAGCGCCGGGGTCGCACTCGACTCCCGGGGGCGCACGGAAGCCGCGGCGTGGGCCGAGGAGCACGCCGACGGGCTGAGCGCGGGCGACTGGCCCACCCTGCTGAACGCGCTGTGCGCACCGGTCCCCGGCTCCCGCCCGGACGGCGAACTGGACGCCCTGGAGCGGCTCGCCGTCCGCATCGACGGCAAGGTGCCCGCCGAGGCACTGGCCCCGCTGGCCTCGCTCCTGGCCGCCGAGGACGACAACCCCGCCGCGGTCCCCGAACTGGCCCGCCAGCTCGCCCACGAACTGCTCGCCGACCCGGAGCGGGCGCGCAGCGCCGCCGTCCGCGAGGCGCTGGCCCAGCACTCCGCACTGCACGCCCAACTCCTCGTACACCTGGATGAGTTGGCTCCGGAGAACCCTTTCTCGCTGGTCCGTCTGCTGCACATGGCCGACCTGGTGCCCGGCGAGCCGGAGGGACTGCCGCACCTGCGGATGTGCGCGGCCTACCCGCAGCCGGGGGCCTCGGCCGCGGGCGGCGACCGGGACTCCACGCTGCAGACCGTGCTGCGGGCCGCCGGGGTGTCCCCCATGGTCGAGCCCCTGGTGCTGCGCACCGGCTTCCGGCTGGTCTGGCCGGGCAACGCCCTGCCGACCCCGCAGGAGGCCCGCTGGATCCTCGGCGAGACCGGGTCCGACGCGCACCGCACGGCGGGCACCTACCCGGAGCTGATCCGGGCCGCCCTGGAGGGCCCGGCGGACGACCCGGACGTCACCCCGCTCGCCGCCGACCTGATCCGCTGCTTCCCGCACGAGATCGACGCCCGTCAGCTGGGTGCGCTGCGGCTGCTCGAATTCGCCGAGTCGCTGGCCGAGGGCCGGGCGGGCGCGGGCCCGGTGGCCACCGCCCTGACGCTGCGTTCGGCGGCCCACCCGGTGGAGCCCACCGTCCTCCAGCGGGTCTTCGGCCTGCTCGCGCGGGACCTGCTGGCCGAGCAGCGCCCGCCGGGCGAGCTGAGCGCGCTGGCCCGTTCGGCCGACCCCGACCTGCTGGCGGCGTACGACGCGGCGGCCCGCGGCACCGCGCTCCAGGACAGGATCCGCACCTCCCCCACCTACCTGGCCGACTGCTTCACCGCGTGGACCTCGGACCCGGGGGCGAGCCCGCTGTGGGACGACACCAGGGCCGCGCTGCTGGAGGAGGTGCTGCGGGCCGCGCTCCAGCACATGACCAGCCGTGAGATCGCAGCGGTGAGCGACCACTTGGAGCGGGCGGGCGGCACCCACGCCGCGGACTTCCGGGCCTGGCACCGCCCCGGCGGGAACACCTTCGGGAGGCTGGCCCGGCGCTTCGGGCGGCGCTGAGCCTGCGGTGGCGAGCCGGACGGCCGTCGCCGGGCGGCGGTGGCGAGCCGGGCGGCCGTCGCCGGGCGGCGCTGTGCGGGCGGCGCCGAGTGGGCGACACACCCGGGCCCGTCTTGACCCATTCAGTCAAAAAGCACGCCATTTGCCACTTATAGGCATACGCTGCCGCAGCACGAATGTGACTCTGAGCCGCTATACACCGGAGCGGCCAGGGAGCGTAAGTTGCGACAACGGATCATGCGGAGCGGCGTGGCCTCGGCCCTGCTGCTGTCCTCGCTGGCGAGCATGCTCGCCGCGGCCCCCGGCGCCGCCGCGCGGGCCGCCGAGGCCGAGGTGGGCATCACCAAACGGGTCACCGGGGCGACGATGCCGCTGGAACCCGGCGACACGCTCTCCTACAACCTCACCGCCTCCTGCTCCTCGCTGACGACGGCCTGTGTGAACCCGGTGGTCGAGGACGTGCTGCCGGCCGGCTTCGACATCACCACGCTCCCCAAGTCGACCGACACCCGGACCGTCAGCTACGACGCCGCCACCCGGAAGCTGACCATCCAGTTCTCCGAGTCGCTGCCGAGCCCGCCCTCCCCCGCCGGATCAAGCGGGCTGCCCGCCGGGGTCAGCCGCCAGGTGGCGATCGGGATGCGGGTCCCCGCCGAGACCATGCTGACCGACGGCGCCAAGGTCCCCAACACCGCGACCATCGACGCCGACAACGCGGACCCCGAGTCCTCCACCGCCGAGGTGACGGTCCGCATTCCGCGCGTGGTCCGCCCCGTCACCGCCAAGAAGTGGTCGCACACCTCCACCGTGGCGCAGTCCGGGGAGAACTCCACGATCACCCTCGGGGTGCGCAACGGCTCCTCCACCTCGGCCGAGGTCACCGCGCTGACCGTCGGCGACACCACGGCGGCCACCTACGAGCACTTCGACGTGACCGGTGTCGGACCGGTCTCCCGGTTCCCCGCGGGCGCCGACCGGGTGCGGGTGCTGGTCTGCACGAAGCCGGCCGGCACGCCGTGCGCCGCCGGTGAGTTCGTCGCAGGACCGCTCGGACCGGGGCCCGCCGTGGCACTGCCGCCCGGAATCGCACCGGAGCGGATCACCGGGGTCAAGTTCGAGTTCACCGCCGCCTCCGGGGCGAAGCTGCCGTACGACGCGACCGGCGGGCAGGTCGCCCTGGACGTCGTCCTGCGCGACACCCGGCGCTCCGACGGGAAGCCGATCGCCCCGAGCAGCCGTCAGCAGGTGCGCAACTGCGCCTCGGTGAGCGCCAAGGACGCCGTCGCGGGCACCGTCAACGGCCCCGAGTCCTGCGCCACCCACGACATCCTGCCGAACATCGCGAGCGTGCAGGGCACCAAGTCCTTCTTCTCCGACACCGATGGCAACTTCCGGGCCGACGGCACCGCGATCATCGGCGCGAACTCGCCCGTCTCCATGGTCGTCGGCGCCCGCAACACGGCGTCCTTCCCCGTCGCGACCCTGACGATCACCGAGCCGTCGACGACGGCGGTCAGCGAGTTCGACAAGTTCGACGCCTCGAAGATGGAGGTGGAGTTCCCCGCCGGAGCCACCTCCGCCACCGTCACCGTGGTCTGCCGGGACGGCTCCAGGCCCGCCCCCGTCCAGCTCACCGCGACGCCGTCCCGGCAGGGCGTGCCGGCCACCGGATGCCCGGCGGGCAGCCCGCCCCGGCAGGTCTCGGTCACCTTCCGCGGGACCGACGCCAAGGGCAGCGGCACCATCGCCCCCAACGGCCTCGGCCGGCTCGGCCTGCACGGCAGGCTGAACGGCAAGGAGAACGCCCAGGACGCCTCGGACGGCATCGCCAACTGCGCGGACGTCTCCGCCACCAACCCGGTGGACGGCTCCGGCGCCGGCTCGGGCACCGCCTGCGAGAGCCTGCGCCCGCAGAACCCGCGCGACGACATCCGCACCTCCAAGTCCGCCGACAAGACGGAGGTGCCGCCGGACACCCCGGTGACCTTCACCCTCGACCTGGCGAACGCGGGCACCACCGCGCTCGACCGTCCCGCGATCACCGACCCGGGCGACCCGACGGCCGCGGGCAACCCGTTCGACGTCGTGCGGCTCACCGGGATGACCATCCGCTACCGCGAGCCCGCCGGGCTGCCCGTGCTGCTGGAGGTGTACGACCCGACGGCCGCCAGGTGGGTCGCGTACGACGCCGCGAACAGCGCGCTGCTGAACCGCGCCAAGGGCGTCCGGGCCCGGCTCGCGGACGGCAGCCTGCCGCCCAACGGCCGCATCCTCGTCGACGTGGTCGTGGAGCGCCGCAGCGGCGTCGCCGACGACGTCTCCTTCCGTAACTGCGCGGTGATCACCTCGGCCGGCCGGCCCGTGGCCGGCAACGTCTGCACCGCCGAGGAGAACGTCACCAAGCCCGCCCGCAGCGGCGGCTCGGTCCGCAAGACCATCTCACCGTCCCTGGTCGCCAGGACCCTGCCGGGCGTCCCCCGCCAGGAGCCGGACGTGCGCATCGAGGCCCGCAACACCGGCAACGTGAACCTCAAGGAGATGATCGTCACCGACGCCGACGCGGACTTCTTCGACGCCGCCGACTTCGTCCGCGTCACCGGGGTCACCTTCCCGCCGGGTGCCGACCGGGTACGCGTCGACGCGTGCACCGCCGGGTGCTCGGGCCCGTCCGCGACCTGGGTCGAGGGCACGGCCACCGGCTCCACCACCCCCGGCCTGCCGTCCGGTGTCGACGCCGCCGACGTGCGGGGCCTGCGGTTCACGTTCTCGCACTCCGGCGGTGGCTACGTGCTGGTGCCCGGTGCCCCGCAGCGGCGCGGCGCCTGCCCCGACATCGTCTGCTTCAAGGTCGCGGCGCGGCAGAACCTGCGCTCGGCCCCCGGCACCCCGATCCCCGACACCCTGGAGGACACCGCGAAGGCGGAGGGGTCGAGCAGGCTCCAGCCGCCGGACGGCACGTTCCCGTTCGGCGACAGCACGGCGACCCTGAAGGTGCAGGAGGGGCGCGGCAAGCTGGACGTCGAGAAGGGCCCCGACTCGCGCATCGGCCCCGGGGAGAGCGCCCCGTTCACCCTGACCGTCCGCAACAGCGGCACCGGCGCGGTCAACTCGCTGGTGCTCGCCGACCCGATGCCTGAGCTGCTGCGCTTCGACGAGACGTACGCGGGCGACAACGGGCTCCCCTTCCGGCTGACGTTCAAGGTCCCCGCCGGTACGCCGGAGCCGCCCGCTCCGGTGTACGAGCCGACCCGCGGCCCCGACGGGCGCATCACCCACGTCCGGTGGCGCTTCCCCAAGTGGGCGATGCTGCCGGGTGCCGAGATCAAGGTGACGTTCCAGGTCAAGCTGGCGCCCGGGGTGCCGGGCGACTCCGTCGTGCAGAACGTGTTCGGCGCCGGGTCCGAGGTCGACAAGGACCTGGAGTGCCTGGCGAACTCCGGCCGGGACGGGGAGCGCGTCGACGACACGGAGAACTTCGGCGAGGGCCGCTACTGCACCTCCCGGGCCGAGATCACCACCCTGCCGGGCACCGCGTTCGAGGCCAGCAAGTGGGTCGCGGGCGACCCCGGCCTCGGCTTCTACAACTCGGTGACCAAGCAGTACGTGGCGCTGGACTCGCCGTCCTGCCCGGTGCTGAAGCAGGGCGGGCGCACGTACACCCAGTATCCGTGCATCGCGCTGGTCAAGCCGGGCGAGCGCTTCCAGTACCTGCTGCGGGCGGTCAACTCCGGTACCGACCCGACCACCGAGGTGCGGCTGCTGGACGTGTTCCCGTACCGCGGCGACACCGGGGTGCTGCTCGGCAACCAGAGCCGCGACACCCGGTGGAACCCGCGCCCCCGGCTGACCGGGGCGCCCGAGCTGACCGGCCCCGGCACCCTGGAGACCAAGTACGCCACCGTCACCAACCCCTGCTCGAACCTGATCAGCACCCCGCGCCGCGACTGCGCGAGGGCCGACTGGCGGGCCGGGCACACCGACGAGGCCACCGGCGTCGAGATGCGGGTCACCTTCGACACCCAGCTCCCGCCGGGCGGCGAGGTGTTCATCACCCTGCCGATGTCCTCGCCCGTCGACCTGGACGATCCCGGTGACCCCGCCATCGCCTGGAACTCCTTCGCGCACTCCGAGACCGTCATCCAGAACGGCAACCGCCACGACCTGCCGGTCACCGAGCCGCCCAAGGTCGGCGTCGGCATGCGGTTCGGCAACCTGCGCGTCGACAAGATCGAGGTGAACGTCCCCGAGGGCATCGTCTTCGGCCCCTACAAGGTCGGCTACCGCTGCACCGTCACCCCCCAGGGCGGCACCGCGCAGGTGGTGCGCGACGGTGTCTTCGAGATCACCCCGTACACCCCGATGGCGCTGGTGGGCGTGCCCGCCGGAGCCCGCTGCGAGGTCTGGGAGATCGACTCGGGCGGCCTGCGCAGCAGCCACCTAGGCCCGGAGAACGCGCAGGTCGAGATCATCACCCCGGCCTCGCCCGACGAGCGCGGCGAGCACGTGGAGATCACCAACACCTATGTGAACGCCTCCCTGAAGGTCCGCAAGAAGACCACGGGGGCTGCCGCCGCCGAGTTCGGCAAGGGGCCGTTCACGGTGCGGGTCGACTGCCTCTTCCGGGGCGGCAGGCTCCCCGGCTTCCCCAGGGACCTCACCTTCCAGGGCGACGGTGAGACCCCCGTCGACGGACTGCCCGCGGGTGCCCGCTGCACCGCCGTCGAGACCGACCGGGGCGGTGCCGACTCGGTGGACATCACCGCCACCGACTCCTCCGAGACCGGCACCGCCGTCATCGACTCCGTCCCGGGCAGGACCGCCGGGCTGACCGTCACCAACGACTTCCCCAACGGGTCGCTGCGGGTGATCAAGCACCTCGCGGGCGCGGGTGTGCACTTCGCGGACCGCACCCTGCGGTTCCGCGTCCGGTGCGACTTCAACGGCCGCAAGGACGCGGTCGTCCGTACGGTGACGGCACGCCCGCCGACCCTCACCGGCCAGGTGGACGACATCCCGGTCGGCGCCGAGTGCACGGTCGACGAGATCGACCAGGGAGGCGCGGACGAGACCCCGCCGCCCGTCGGCCCGATCACCATCACCAAGGACGGCGCGGTGACCACGGCGGCCGTGGACTTCACCAACACCTACTCCGTCGGCAGCCTCACCCTCCGCAAGGAGATCGAGGGTGCGCCGGACACCGCCCCGTACGCCCGGGACTACGTCTTCCGCGTCACCTGCATCCGTGAGGCGGAGAGCCCGGACGGCGATCCCGTGGTGGCCTTCGTGATCCGCAAGCGCTTCACCGTCAGGGCGGGCGAGACGCTGAAGGTGCCCGGCGAACTGCCCCTCGGGGCCCGCTGCTGGGCCGAGGAGATGAGCGACGGCGGCGCCACCCGCACCGACGTCGACCACGGCAGCCACGGCAGTGCGGTCGTCGTGACCAAGGACGCCCCCGAGGTGTCGATCACCGCGAGGAACTCCTACGAGACGGGCACCCTGCGCCTCGCCAAGAAGGTCGTCGGCACCCCCGCCGGGCGGCCCTTCGTCCTGGAGCTCTCCTGCACGCTGCGCACCAAGGACGGCCGGGACCTGCCGGTGGTCGACCGGCGCCGCTACACGTTCACCGGGGCGGGTTCGCGCACGGTCGACGACCTCGGCTTCCCGCTGCCCAAGGGCACCCGCTGCTGGGCGACGGAGGTGGACAACGGCGGAGCCACCAGCGCCGGCGTCGACCACGGCAGCCCGGCGACGGCGGTCACGGTCGGCGGCACGGACTCCCCCGCCGTCACCATCACCGCCACCAACAGCTTCGACCCCAAGCCGGTGCCGAAGCCGGGCCGCTTCACGGTGGCCAAGCAGCTGAAGGGGCAGGGCCCCGGCCCGTTCACCTTCCACGCCCGCTGTGTGAAGCCGGGCACCCGGACTCCGTTCCTCGACCTGCGCTTCACCCTCAACCCCGGGCGCAGCCGCACCTTCACGGTGCCGGCCGGCTCGGTCTGCTCGGCCAGGGAAACCCCGGTGCCGCGCGGGGCCAGGGTGACGGTCCAGGACTCGGACCCGGGCACCGCGGGCGGCGCCACGGACGGTGTGGTGCGGGTGAGGTCCGAGGACAACGCCCTGGTCCGGATCACCAACACCTTCCACGGCAAGCCGCCGAAGCCGGTCAAGTAGGCCCGGCGGCCCCCGGAGAACAGCGGCGCCCGAAGGAGGGCTCCACACTCGGCGGCGCCCCGCACCGGAAGGGATCCGGTGCGGGGCGCCGCTCGTGTTCCCCCGTACTCAGTGGCAGTTCACGCTCTCGGCGCGGGTGCGCTCGCCCCGGCCCTTCCAGGCGCAGGAGTCGACCTGCTTGCCCTTGGCGTTGAGCAGGGCGGCGGTCTCGGTACCGCTGTTGTTCCACACGTAGGCGGCCCGGCCCCGGTAGCGGTGGTCCCAGTACACGTGGGCGGCCGTGTCGCGTCCGCTGCCCGTGCGCAGCGTCACGGTCCTGCCCGCGCCGAGCGAGAGCGCGCGGAAGGTGTACGTCCAGCCGTACTTGTCGCGCACCTTGTAGCCCTTGAGCTGGACCGCGTACCGGTTGGCGTTGTGGATCTGCACCCACTCGGAGTTCCGGCTCGCGTTGGACCCGCTGTCGGAGCCCGCCCCGTTGTACTGGATCCAGCCGAAGTGGACACCCCCCTGGTGCCGCGGCGCGGCCTGCGCCGGAGCCACCGCGCAGGCGAGCAGTCCGACGACCCCCGCCGCGACCGGCACGGCCGCCCTCATCCCGTTCCCACGAAACACATGTCCCCCACTCTTCACGAGATCCACATGATGTGGATCTCCGGAGTGCATGTCATCACAACTCGCGCCGCCGCACGACCGGTTCCCGCAAGTTCGATTCCCCTTCGCACGCGGCGGGCCGAACTCCCGTGCGGCACACGGCCGTTGCCCCGGGCACAATGTCCTTCGATCACCGACCGCGCGGTCGCGCGGAAGGACCGGAGGAACGGGGCACTCGGTGCGTGGAGAGATACTCGAAGGCCGCTACCGGCTGGAGGAGGTGCTCGGGGCGGGCGGCATGGGCCAGGTCTGGCGGGCCGTCGACCACCGGCTGGACCGGGACGTGGCCGTCAAGGTCATCCTGACGAATCCGCTCGCCGAGGAGTCGCTGGCCGCGCGGTTCCACCAGGAGGCGCGCTCCACCGCACGGTTGACGCACCGTCACATCGTGACGATCCACGACTACGGCGAGGCCGAACTCTCCGGCGGCCCGGTCCTCTTCCTGGTCATGGAGCTGGTCCAGGGGCGCTCCCTGGCCACCTTCGTCACCGCCAAGAGGCCGGACGTCGCGTGCGTGGTGGACTGGGGCGCCCAGATCTGCACCGGCCTGGCGGCGGCCCACCGGGGCGGCCTGGTGCACCGGGACATCAAACCGGCGAACGTCATGGTGTACGGCGAGGAGGAGCGCGACCTCAAGATCTGCGACTTCGGGATCGCCCGGGTGATGGGCGAGACCGGGCTCACCCGCACAGGGTCGGCGATCGGCACCCCCGCGTACATGTCGCCCGAGCAGGCGCGCGGCGACCGCACCATCGACGGCCGCAGCGACCTGTACTCGCTGGGCTGTCTGCTGTACGAACTCCTCGCCGGCGTCCCGCCCTTCGAGGGCACCGGATGGGCCGTGGTCACCAAGCACCTCGCCGAGCAGCCGCGCCCGGTGCGCGCCCTGCGCCCCGAGGTGCCGAGCGAGCTGGACGAGCTGATCCTGCGCCTGCTGCACAAGGACCCGGCCCACCGCCCCGGCTCCGCCGCCGAGGTGGCCCAGACCCTCTCCGGGCTGCTGGCCGACCTGGAGCAGTCGCCGCCGGACGCCCGGCGACCGGCGCGCACGGCCCGCTCCACCGAGCCAGGACCGCCCGCATCCGCGCCCACACCCGCATCCGCCCCGGAATCCACGCCCAAACCCGCCCCCGCACCCGTGATGCCCGCACGGATGCCCGCGTTCGCGCCCGCCCCGGCGCCCCGCACCGCTGGCACCGGGCGCCGGGCCGGGGCCGGGACCGGGACCGGGGCCGGACTGGAGCCGCGACAGGGGCGCGCGCCCGCCCGGCCGATGCCTCCCGGCTCCACCCGGACCTCGATGCTCAACGGGCTGATCGCGGGCGGTCTGCTGTTCACCCAGTTCTCGCTGCTGACGAGCTGGTCGCCGTTCTGGGCGCTGCTGGTGTGCGCGGCAGCCTTCCTGACCGTCTCGCTGGCGACCTACGCGGGAGATCCGTCGTCGAACACGGACCCGGCCGACGAGTCGTGCCTGTCCACCCCTCTCACGGCGTTCGTCGGCGCGGTGCTCGTCAGCGTCTTCCTGCTGTTCTGGCCGCCGTCCCCGTGGTGGACGGGAGTGGTGTTCCTCTTCGCGGGCACGGCGGCGCTCGTCGCCGTCGGCCTGGGTGTGCGCAAGGCGGTGATCCGCACGACCGGCCGCATTCCCTGGTGCTGCGACGCGGGTACGGCGGCGGGCCTGTTCAACGGCACGGTCGTCTTCATGCTGCTGGCGGCCGGGGGACGTACGCCGCTGCTGCTGTCGGTCGCGGCCGGACTCGTGGTGTGCGCGGTGCTCGCACCCCTGGTCACCCTGCTGCTGCCGCGTCTCCCGGAGCGGGCGCCCGCCGACTGACCGCTGCCCGTGGCCGGGGCCACGGGCAGCCTGCGTCCGGTGCGGCCGGGGTCAGCCCTCGTCGGGCGTCAGCCGCAGCGAGATCGAGTTGATGCAGTAGCGCTGGTCCGTCGGGGTGGGGTAGCCCTCGCCCTCGAAGACGTGGCCCAGGTGCGAGCCGCAGCGGGCGCAGCGGACCTCGGTGCGGACCATGCCGTGGGAGGTGTCGGAGAGCAGCTCGACGGCGTCCGTGTCCTTGGGGTCGTAGAAGCTCGGCCAGCCGCAGTGCGACGCGAACTTCGTGTCCGAGCGGAACAGCTCGGCGCCGCAGGCGCGGCAGGAGTAGACGCCCTCGGTCTTGGTGTCGGTGTACTCACCGACGAAGGCGGGCTCGGTGCCGGCCTGGCGCAGGACCGCGTACTCGGCGGGGGTGAGCTCCTCGCGCCACTGCTCGTCGGGCTTTTCGATGTCGTACGACATGGTGGGTGTCCCTTCTTGACGCTGCGCGGGATCTACTGCTGCGCGAGGCGGGCCAGGATCTGCGGGCCCAGGTCCGTCACGTCGCCCGCGCCCATGGTGAGAACCAGGTCGCCGGGGCGGGACATTCCCGCGATCACCTCGGGGACGGCGGACTTGTCGGAGACGGCGGTGACCTCCGCGCCCGCCGCCTTCGCCGCGTCGATGATCAGGGCGCTGGTGACGCCCTCGACCGGGTCCTCGCGGGCCGGGTAGATGTCGAGGACGACCGAGGCGTCCGCGAGGGCGAGGGCCTCGCCCATCTCCTTGCCGAGTTCCTGGGTGCGGGAGAAGAGGTGGGGCTGGAAGACGACCAGGAGGCGCGAGGGGGAGCTGTCCGAGGCCGTGGCGGCGCGCATGGCCTCCAGGTCGGCGGTCATCTCGGTCGGGTGGTGGGCGTAGGAGTCGATCACCTGCACGCCCTGCTCCTCGCCCTTGAGCTGGAGGCGGCGCTTGACGCCGGTGTACTTGCCGAGGGCGGAGGCCAGGTTGTGGGCCGGGAGGCCGAGGGCCACGCCCGCCGCGAGGGCGGCGACGGCGTTGTGGGCGTAGTGGGCGCCGGGGACCGAGACCGTGAAGGTGAGGAACTTGCCGTTCATGAGCACGGTGACCTCGCTGGTCAGCCCGCGCGGGGTGATCTTGTGCACGCGTACGTCGGCCTGGGCGGAGTCGCCGTAGGTGACGATGTTGAGCAGCTCGTTGCCGCGCAGGCGCGAGGTGAGTTCGACGGCGCCCTCCTGGTCGGCGTTGATCACCAGGGTGCCGCCGGGGACGACCTTGCCGACGAAGGTCTCGAAGGACTCGTAGATCTCGTCCATCGAGGCGTAGTTGGCGTGGTGGTCCAGCTCCACGTTGAGGACGACGGCGACCTGGGGGTCGTACTTCTGGAAGCTGCGGTCGCTCTCGTCGGCCTCGGCGACGAAGATGTCGCCCTCGCCGTGCAGGGCGTTGGTGCCGGGGCCCGCGAGGTCGCCGCCGATCGCGTACGACGGGTCGAGGTCCATCTCGGAGAGGGCGACGGCCAGCATCGAGGTGGTGGTCGTCTTGCCGTGGGTGCCGGCGACGGCGATGGCGCGGGTGCCGTCCATCAGCGCGGCGAGCGCGTCCGAGCGGTGGACGACCGGAATGTCCAGTTCGGCGGCGCGGAGCAGTTCCGGGTTATCGGCGCGGATCGCGGAGGAGACCACGACTCCGGTGGCGTCGTTGGCCAGGTTGGCGGCGGCGTGGCCGATGTGGACCGTGGCGCCCAGGGCGCGCAGCGAGTCGGCGGTGCCGGACTCCTTGGCGTCGCTGCCCGCCACCTTGGCGCCGCGCTGGGCGAGGATCTTGGCGATGCCCGACATTCCGGCGCCCCCGATGCCGATGAAGTGCGGTCGGTCCAGAGCGGTGGGGATACCGGGTGCCATGCGTCTGTCTCCAGGTGGTGCGGCGAACGGGGGCGGCGGACCCGCTCCCCGGCGAGGGGCGGGCCTGTTCCCCGGCGCGGAAGGGTTCTTCCCCGCCGGGGAGCCTCAGCCTATTCGCTGTGCGAGAAGAGCTTGAGCACCGGTACGCCGACCTTGTGGCGGGCCCGGGACGCCCAGTCGCGGTGGAAGAACTCCTCCACGTAGTGCGGTGCCGTCAGGACGATCACCTCGTCCGCCCCGGTCTCCTCGACCACGGACTTCAGGACGTCCAGCGGGTGGTCCTCGACGACCCGGCCGACCGCCTCGCTGCCCGCCTGGCGCAGTGCCGCCAGCGAGACGGCCAGTCCCTTCTCCGCCGGCAGCCTGGCCTGCTCGCCCTCCGGTTCGTCGCCCTCGTGGACGGCCTCCTCCAGCTCGCCCAGGGCCACGTCGTCGATGGCTCTCAGTAGGACGTCTGCCTGGTCGCCGCGCGGCTGCATCAGCACCACGAACGAGACGGCCTCTTCACCGTGCAGGGTCGTCACGAACTCCACGTCAGCCGCAGTGAGGGGCTTCTCGATCATCAATACGCTCGTGAACACGTCGGGCGCCCTTTCTCCATTCTCTGACCGGTGCGTCGGTACGCCCCGGTCCCTGACCGGAACGCCTGTGCGTCCCGGCCGCTGCGCATCCCTGCGGAAACCATCCTTCCCCGTGCCTGCACGGGGACCGCGAGGTAAGTGTGCCCACCGGAAGCTAAGCGGAACGACAAATTCCGCCTTTGCCGACCCCGAACGTACATATCGAATGATCCACTAACGGGTCAATAATGGGTCAATTCCGACGGTACTGGGTGAACAAGAAACCGGCCTCCTCCAGTACGGAAGCCAGCCGGAAGCGATCCGGAACCGCCAGTCCCGGCCCGTCCGCGATCCGCTGGGCACGCCCCGCGGTGAGCACCGGGGACACCGTGAGGCACAGCTCGTCGAGCGCGCCGTCCGCGATGAACTGGGCCAGCAGCCGCGGGCCGCCCTCGGTGAGCTGGCGGGTCAGCCCCCGCTCGGCCAGCGCGCGCACCGCCTGGTTCATCTCCACCCGGGCCCCGTCCCCGGCGACCAGCACCTCGGCCCCGGCCTCGCGGGCCGCGCGGATGCGGTCCAGCGGGGCCGTGGCACCGGTCAGCACCAGCGTCGGCACGAGCGGCCGGGCAAAAAGCGGAAGCGAGAAATCCAGGTCCAGGCTCGCGCTGACGACGGCGATGGCGGGCGCCGGTCCCTGCCCCGCCGCCGCACGCCGCTCCGCGAAGGCCGCACGGGCGCGGGCCGGGCGGTAGCCCTCCAGCCGTACCGTTTCCGCACCGACCACGACCACGTCCGCGAGCGCCCGCAGGGTGCCGAAGACCCGCATGTCGGTGTCGCTGGAGATCGGCTGGGAACGGCCGTCGTGCTGGGCCGCCCCGTCCAGCGAGGAGACCATGTTGGCGCGCAGCCACACCTCGGCTCCGGCGGGGTACGCGTAGGCCTCGGCCAGCTCGTCGAGCCCCCACTCGGGGCCGTCGGCGTCGGATGTCTCTTCGGTCACAGGGAACAGGCGTCGCATGGAACGCAGTCTGGCACGGCGCTTATGGTGGACCGTTGTGTCGTCCTCCACCGCTGCTCAGGGGCCCGGCCCCATATCCGAAGCGGCTCCGCTGTCCCTGTGCGCCCGCGAGCCGCACGTCCCCGCCGACCGGCTGGTCGCCGAGATGGTGCCGCCGCCGCGTTTCGACGCCGTGCGCTTCGACACGTACATCCCGGACCCGAAACAGCCCAGCCAGCCCGAGGCGGTACGGGTGCTCGGCGAATTCGCCGCGAGCCTCGGCGCACCGGCCGACGCGGGCAGGCGCCGCTGGTTCGCCAGGAAGCCCGAGAAGCGGCCCGCCGGTCCGCGCGGTGTCTACCTCGACGGCGGCTACGGCGTCGGCAAGACCCACCTGCTGGCCTCGCTCTGGCACGCGACGCCCGCCGACGCGTCCCTGAAGGCCTTCGGCACGTTCGTGGAGCTGACCAACCTGGTCGGCGCGCTGGGCTTCCAGCAGACCGTGGCCACCCTCTCCGGGCACCGGCTGCTGTGCATCGACGAGTTCGAACTCGATGACCCGGGCGACACGGTCCTGGTGTCCTCCCTGCTCAGCAGGCTGGTGGAGCACGGTGTCGCGCTGGCGGCGACCTCCAACACGCTGCCCGGCAAGCTGGGCGAGGGCCGGTTCGCCGCGGCCGACTTCCTGCGCGAGATCCAGGGGCTGTCCGCGCACTTCCGGCCGCTGCGCATCGACGGCGAGGACTACCGCCACCGGGGACTGCCCCAGGCTCCGCCCCCGTACGGCGACGAGCAGGTGAAGAAGGCCGCGCACGCCACGCCGGGCGCCAGCCTGGACGACTTCCCCGCGCTGCTGGCCCACCTGGCGAAGGTCCACCCGAGCCGGTACGGGGCGCTCACCGACGACCTGCGGGCGGTCTGCCTGACCGGGGTGACCGCGGTGCCCGACCAGTCGACGGCGCTGCGGCTGGTCGTCCTCGCGGACCGGCTGTACGACCGCGAGGTGCCGGTGCTGGCGTCCGGGCTGCCGTTCGACCGGCTCTTCAGCGAGGAGATGCTGAACGGCGGGTACCGCAAGAAGTACTTCCGCGCCATCTCCCGGCTGACAGCGCTCGCACGGGACGCGCAGGGTCTGGTGGCGCAGTAGGTTTGGGGTCGGCCGACGGCCGGGGCCCCGCCCCGGCCCGCGCCGGGAAAACCGTCCCGGCCCGTCGTCCGCGCCCGACCCGTCTGCTGAAGGGACCGCCGTCATGGCCACCGTCCGTACCGCCCACACCGTCTGGGAAGGCGAGCTCCTCAAGGGCTCCGGCACCGTTTCCTTCGACTCCTCCGGCATCGGCGACCAGGCCGTCTCCTGGCCCTCGCGCGCCGAGGCCGCGAACGGGAAGACCAGCCCGGAGGAGCTGATCGCCGCCGCGCACTCCAGCTGCTTCTCGATGGCGCTGTCGCACGGCCTGACCGGTGCGGGCACCCCGCCCACCCGGCTGGAGACCAAGGCCGACGTCACCTTCCAGCCCGGCGAGGGCATCACCGGCATCCACCTCACCGTGCGCGGCGAGGTCCCCGGCCTGGACGCCGACGGGTTCCGGGCTGCCGCCGAGGACGCGAAGAAGAACTGCCCGGTCAGCCAGGCGCTCGCGGGCACGACGATCACGCTGACGGTCGAATCCGCCTGATTTCCGGCCCAGGGGGGCCGTTCGGGTCCTGCTGGGACGGGGTGACCCGCATGTTTCGTGCGTGACCGGTTCACGTGTCACCGGTTGCGTGCTACACACGTGCGGGTCACATTCCTGTCCGCCAGCAGGGAGTTGCCCATGTCTGCGTACGACACGTCCGACACGTCCTCGACCGGCACGTCCCCCACCGGCACGGCTTCGGCCGGTGCGTCCCCGGAAGGCGCCTCCAGGCGCCAGGTCCTCGCCCGTACGGGTGCGCTGGGCGCGGGGATCGCCTTCACCGGTGCGCTCTCCGAGATCTTCGCGGGTACGGCGCTGGCCGCACCGCGCGGCGGCGGCCACCACCATTCCGGGTACGGGCCGCTGGTGCCCGACCCCAAGGGGCTGCTCGACCTCCCCAGAGGCTTCCGCTACCGGGTCCTCTCCCGCGAGGGCGACCCGCTGCGCTCCGGCGAGGGCCCGGTGCCCAGCAACCACGACGGCATGACCGCCCTGCGGGGCAGGCGCGGCCGGGTCCACCTGGTCCGCAACCACGAGAACCGGATGTCCGCCAAGCTGGGCGTCCCCACCGTCGAGGGCCTCACCTACGACCCCGCCGCCAAGGGCGGCTGCACCGCGCTCACCCTGGACGGCCGCAACAACGTCCTGGAGGAGCGCGTCGGCATCGCCGGCACGGCGGTCAACTGCGCGGGCGGGCCCACCCCCTGGGGCACCTGGCTCACCTGCGAGGAAAACGAGGACAAGGCCGGCAGCAACGGCTACACCAAGGACCACGGGTTCATCTTCGAGGTCGACCCCGCCGACCCGCACCGCACCGGGGCGGTCCCGCTGACCGCGATGGGCCGCTTCCAGCACGAGGCCATCGCGATCGACCCGCGGAACGGGATCGTGTACGAGACGGAGGACGCGTTCGACCGCCCCTTCGGCCTCTTCTACCGCTTCCTGCCGAACAAGCCGCACGGCGGGGTCGGCTCGCTGCGGGCCGGCGGCGAACTGGAGGCCATGCGGGTGCCCGGCGTGCCGGACCTGTCGGCCGTGCACGAGACCGGCCGGAGCTTCGGCGGCGTGGAGTGGGTGCCGGTCCCCGACCCGCTCGCCAAGCAGACGCCCGTCCGGCTCCAGGACTTCGGTCCCAAGGGCATCACCCACGCGCAGAAGCTGGAGGGCTGCTACTGGGGCGACGACTGCGTCTACTTCGTCTCCAGCTTCGCCCGCTCCAAGGAGGGCTCGGCGCGGGACCACTTCGGCCAGGTGTGGAAGTACGAGCCGCGGCGGCGCCGGCTGACGCTCGTCGTCGTCTTCGGCCCGTCCACCGACATCCAGATGCCGGGCGAGTCCCCCGACAACATCTGTCTGGCGCCGAGCGGCGGCCTGATGGTGTGCGAGGACGGCGACGGCGCACAGCACGTGTTCGGGCTGAGCAGGCGCGGCGAGGTGTACGCGATGGCGCGGGGGCGGCAGAACATCGGGACGGCGGAGAAGCCGGAGTGGGGGGAGTTCGCGGGAGTGACGTTCTCGCCGGACGAGTCGACGATGTTCGTGAACTGCTACACGCCGGGGACGACCTTCGCGGTAACGGGGCCCTGGGACGACTGACGGGGCGCGCGGGCGCCTGCGGCGGGCGATGCCCCTCCCCGCCCCTTCCCTGAACCGCTCGCCGCGGGGCTGGGGATCTTTCTGCGGGAGCGTCGTTGGTTGCTCGCGCAGTTCCCCGCGCCCCTGAAGGGGCGCGGGGAACTGTGTGGCCGGGCGCACCGCTCCGCTGCCCCGCTCAGCGGACTCGCGCGCGGGGCGGATTCGGCGCACGATCGGGGGATCGACCCGACCGAGTCCGATGGGGTACACGGTGGCCAAGAAGCCCAAGCACCAGCGCGCCAAGCAGGAGAACGGACAGCAGGGGGAAGGGGGCTCGCCCCAGCACGGGACCGACCCCCGCCGGACCCCCGTCTCCGACGCCCTCCGCCTCACCCCCTCCGCCCCCGTGACCCTCTCCTCGCACCCCGCCGACGCCACCCCCGTCGGCCCGCAGGGCAAAGCGGAAGGGGTGGCGGCGAGTGCGCTCGTCGGGTCCGTGCTCGCGGGGCTCCAGGAGCGGCTGTTCGCGGGCAGCACCGCAGGCGACACCCGGCGCCTGCTCCTCGTCCTCCAGGGCATGGACACCAGCGGCAAGGGCGGCACCGTCAAGCACGTCATCGGACACTTCAACCCCTCCGGCTGCCGCATCCGCGCCTTCAAGGCCCCGACCGAGGAGGAGCGCGCGCACTCCTTCCTCTGGCGCATCACCAAGGCGCTCCCGGAAGCGGGCGAGATCGGCATCTTCGACCGGTCGCACTACGAGGACGTACTGATCGGCCGGGTCCGTTCGCTCGCGCCGCCCGAGGAGATCGCCCGCCGCTACGACCACATCAACAACTTCGAGAGGTCGCTCACCGAGAGCGGCGTCACCATCGTCAAGGTCTTCCTGCACCTCAGCCACGACGAGCAGAAGCGCCGCCTCCTCGAACGCCTCGACAACCCCGACAAGCACTGGAAGTTCAACCCCGGCGACATCGACGAACGCGCCCTGTGGCCCGCCTACCAGCAGGCGTACGAGATCGCCCTCCAGCGCTGCTCCACCCCGGCGGCCCCCTGGTACCTCGTCCCCGCCGACCGCAAGTGGTACCGCAACTGGGCGGTCAGCAATCTCCTGCGCGAGCATCTGGCGGCCCTCGACCCGCAGTACCCGAAGGCCGACTTCGACGTCGAGGAGTGCAGGCGCAGGCTGCTGGAGACCCCGTGAGCTGCATAAATGCTCTAGCGCCTAATGTCATCATCTCGTCCTTGGGAGCACCCCGGGAGCACGCCGCTGGAGCAGCAGCACCCGATCGCGGCGGATCCGGGTGGGCGGGCCGTCACGTCGCTTGCTGAGGGACAAACGCAAAGCCCTCCTCCAGGCGTTGAACGCAGTGCTGGAAGGAGGGCTGCGGGCTGGCTACGCCCGTCTCCCGCCTGTCTGGCGGGAGGAACGGAGGGGAAGCGGCCGAAGGTCAAGCAGGGTGGTGGAGGCGGCGGCAGGGCTCGTGGGCGTGACGTGATGCATCTCTTCGATGGTGCGCACGTCTACATCCGAGAAGGTGACGACTCGGCCCTTTTTACTGTGCGGGAGTCGACTGATGTTCCGACGAAGCCATCGTTCGGGGACACGCAGTTCTTCGGCCGCCTGAGGGTAGGTGTAGATCACGATGCGAGCCTCGCGGGACGTGCTGCGGGCTTGGTGAGAGATGGTGTTGGCGTGTGTGCGCAGTGAGCTGACATGCGCGTTCTCCTGTGAGCGCCCCCGCGCCGGCGTGCAGTCTAGCGAAGGTTTGTGGTGCTGATTGCGCTGGCTTTCTGCCGTGAGCGGGTGGGGCCGGGGCACGGTTCTTTCAGTCGCCTACGGCTGGTACCAGCCGCAGGCCAGTGTCCGCGGGAATGGTGGCGGTCATTGCGGCTTCGAGGACGTCGCTGATTTCTTCGTCGAACTCGCGAACCAGGTGGCCGTACTGGTCAATCGTGGTGGTGATTGATTCGTGGCCGAGTCGGGCTTGGATGGCGGGGAGGGGGATCCTGCCGTGGACGAGCCAGGCGACGTGGGTGTGCCTGAGGTCGTGGATTCGTGGGCGTTTGGCTAGGCCCCTCTCGACAGCTGTGTCGACTGCTGGTTTCCAGACGCGTTGGTAGAAGTTGGGGTGGAGCCAGGGTTTGCCAAGGTTGGTACGGAAGAGGAGGGCTTCGGGAGGTAGCCCAGTCGCAAGTCGGCGGGCCATGTCGGCGAGGTGTGGTGGCAGGCCGATGGTGCGACGGGCCTTCTTCGTCTTGGGCGGTCCGAGGAACTGGGAGCGTCCGCTTCCTGTGGCGGCGCGCTTCCATGAGCGTTGGATGGTTACGGCCGGGACTGCGGTACTGAGGCTGAGATCGCGGGCTTGGAGGGCTGTTGCTTCGCCCCAGCGCATGCCGGTCCCTACGAGCCAGTCGGCGAGGTCTCGTGCGTAGGGATCTTTGATCTCCTGAGCGATGCGTGCGTACTCGTCGCGTTCGAGATAGGTGGCTGGCTCGACGAGACGTGTGTCCGTGCGGGGAAGTTTGGTGCTGGCGCAGCAGTTCTTGGTCCGTAGCGGCGGGTCTGCGTCGATGGCTGCTTGCACGAAGGAGTAGAGCAGTCCGTGTCTGCGGGTGATTGACGTCGGGTGGGCGGGTTTACGCAGCCACTTGTCTGGGTGCTTCGGGTCTTGGAGGCCTCGCTCCTCTTCGCGTATCCAGTCTTGTATGTCCTCTGCGGTGAGGTTGCCGATGGTTGCGGGGGTGGTTTCGCCCGTGGGGAGGCAGTGCCGGAGCAGGGAGAGGTGAAGGCGCACCTCTCTGCGGTAGTCCTCGCGTGTCAGTTCGTCGATTGCTGTGAGGCGGTCGATGCACCGTAGTGCCCAGTCGGTGAAGGGCACGTCGCCTTGGCGGGGTTCGTTGGTGGTGAAGCCCTGGCCGGGTATCCAGCCATGCGGCCACTGTTGGTTGTGGGCGTCGACGAGCTTCTTGAACTGTTCGGCGGCGGGCCTGTTGTCGAACTTCTCGTTGTCCTGTCGTGCGGTTCTGGTTCCGCCAGCTCGCCATCTGACCTGGAAGGTGGTGGAGCCGTCTTTGCGTTGCCGTTCGACGATGTGGGCCATGGTGCTTCTCCATCTGTGCTGGGCTGCCCTTACGTGTCCTGATCTTTCTGTAGCGAAGGAGGCGCTTCCTTGGGAGCCGTAGGCTTCTGGCCAGGTGGCGCGGGGAAGAAGGATGTGCCCGCTTATGTCTGTTTCTTCTGGTGTTCGTCGTTCGGGTTCCGGTTCTCAGGGGATGACCCTGGATGAGGTGCTGGCGCTGCCGGTGAGCGTGAGTGTGTCGGTGGCTGCGCGGGCGTTCGGGATCGGCCCGGACAAGGCGTATGCGTTGATCAAGGCGGGGGCGTTCCCTGCGATGACGGTGCCTGTCGGTGACACGTTGAAGGTGGCGACGGTGACGATCTGGAAGGCCCTGGGGATCACCCAGCACCATTGATCTGTTGGAACCTATTTTCCTCTGAGGTCGCGTGAATGAGCCTCCCCCTGGGCCTTCTGCACGGGTGGGCCCTGCCTGATGGCGGGGCCTCCTCAGTGACTCGCACCACAAGAGCTCGGGCGGTCACTGACATCAACGCGGTTCTGAGCTGCAATTTTCACAACTTACTAACACCTTGGATGCGACTTTCGCAGCTTTACCATAACCGAGGCACGTACTCTGACCTATTGAGGAGCTAAGCGGTTGCTAAGTGGCAGGTGACTGCGCTCCCGACGGAGGGACTGTCGATGGGTGCTCGGCTGACGGGCTACACGAGCACGGGTGGACTCCACCCAGAGGAAGCCAAGGGGCTTCGTATCGCGTCCTCGCTGCTGCTCGGCGAGGAGCCTCCGACGAAGAGCGATGTGGTGCGCACCATCAACGCCAAGGGCTACCGCACGTCCCGGGGTAGCGAGTGGCGCACCTCTGTACTGATGCGCACCCTGCTGCACCCCCGCATGGCGGGCCTCGATGAGGATGGAAACCCCATTGAGGGGCACGACGAATCGGTCCTGACCGTCGACGAGTACAACCAGCTCACCGAGCGGTACGGGGCAACGCCCGAGGATGAGGAGCAGGCGACTCCGCGCCCGGCCTACGACTATCTCGCAACGAACGGTCTGTCACTGTGCGACCAGTGCAGGTATGCCATGGTCGGCGCCCGGGTGACCGGTGACGCCGATCCGAGCTACCGGTGCCCTCCGCCGGCAGAGGGAAGGGCTTCGTGCGGACGCGTCCGCATGACCGCCGACCGCCTGGAGACGGCGGTGGGCGAACAGGTGGCCGCTGAGCTGCTGCGTCCCGGTGTTCGGGAGCAGCTTGCCCAGTTGCAGGAGGACATCAGGGACGAGGTGTCCCGGCTGCGCGCGCACGTCCAGGGCGCGGATCAGAGGTTCGCCGAGTTGGGCGACATGTACGGCCGGGGCCTGTTGGTGAAGGCTGCGTTCCTCGCCGCGCAGCAGGCGACGAAGCAGGACCTCAAGGAGACCCGTGTGCGGCTGCGGCTGCTGGAGCAGGTTGCCGAGCTGGACCTGGGGCAGGTGACGGACGTAGTGGCGTGGTGGAACTCGGCACCCCAGACGTCGCGTCGGGCTCTGGTCGGGCTCGTCGCGGAGGTCGTGTACGTCCTGCCCTCGGGGCACGGCCCGCACGACCCGCACGAGCGGATCAACATTCTCTGGCGCACCGCCAGCTGACCTCGGCCAGGCTACTGCCGCTCCCCCGCTACCTTCTGCTGTACCTGCACTCTCATAGAACTGGATCTTGTTGTGACCGCGCCGTCTCTGCGCCCACTGTCCGCTACGACCTGGGCGTGGGTGCACGAGCGCGTCGCCTGGGGTTACAGCAACTGCGGACTTGTTGCCTCCGAGGGCAAAGCCCTGCTGGTCGATACCCAGTTCACTCTGGAGGAGACCCGTGAACTCCTGGGCGCGATACGTGCCGCCGCTCCGGGAGCCGAAATCACCACGGTGGTCAACTCGCACGCCAACGGCGATCACACCTGGGGCAACCAGTTGCTACCGGCGGCCGAGGTCGTCACGTCTGTGGCGTCCGGCGAGAACCTGTGCCACGAGATGAGCCCGGCGCAGCTCACTGCTCTGTGCCAGTCGCCCCCGACCACGGCGGTCGCCCGCTACGCGGCCGAGCATTTCGGGGCGTTCGACTTCTCCGGCATCACCGTGAAGCCGCCCACCCGCACGTTCACGGGGCGCACGACGGTCCAGGTGGGGCGGGTTGAGGTCGAGCTGTTGGACTTGGGGGCCGGGCACAGTCACGGCGACGTGGCCGTTCATGTCCCCGATGACGGTGTGGTGTTCGCCGGGGATGCTTTGTTCAACGGTGCGCACATGGTGGTGTGGTCGGACTCGCTGCGCGCGTGCGTCAGCGCGTGCGACACCCTCCTGGGGACCGGCGCCCAGGTCTTCGTCCCGGGGCACGGTCGCATCACCGACCGGTCCGGGGTCATCGTCATCCGCGACCAGTTGACCCGTGTGCTGGAGGCGGCCACCGAGTTCGCCGGAGCCGGCGTCGACCTGGCTGAGGCGGCGCACCGTGTGCAGGAAGCTCATGCGGGGTCGTTGGCGCACCCGGAGCGGCTGTTCACTGCGGTGGCCGCTGCGTACAAGGACGCCGGGGTCCAGGGGGTTCCTGCTGGCACGCTGCCCCTGGTGGAGGGCATGGCGGCGCTGGCCAGCCGCTGACCCCTCGTTGAACCGGGTCGTGCACAAGGGGGTTCCTGCCGAGCGGCAGGAACCCCCTTCTCTGTGGCGCCGGTGGGCAGGCCTTGAGGTCAGACTTGCTTGGGTGCGACGTCGGCCACCGGGTACGGCGTCCGCGGGGAGGGAACGTCGGAGTCGGCGGCGCATTGTTCGGCGGGGATGACGAACATGAGGCGCTGTGAGCGGGCGCCCATCGGCTCGTAAGCGCGGAAGACGACCTCGAACTCTTCCTCGCCGTGCCCGGGGAGATAGAGCTTGCGGCGGTGCCCGTCGGGGTGGGTGACGGTCGTCAGGTCCTCGCACAGGCGCCGAGCGGACGCCGTGTCCCGGGCCTTGACGTCGGCCAGCAGAGCTTGGAGGACTTCGTCATCAGGGTGGGCTTCGGCACGCAGACGCAGCTGGGAGGACATGGGCTTGGCCCAGTCCCGTTCCCAGTTGATGAGCTGCAACCGTGCTTCCTGGTAGGTCAGAGCCCAGACCATGACGTTGATGCCGTGCTTCATCCACGGCCAGTCGCGCTCGGCTGCCTCGTTGTACAGCAGGACGTTCCAGTGCCAGTCGGATACGTAGGCGGGCCAGGGCTGAACTCGGACGAGAGCAGCGGTGGACGGGTCCACGTCGGTGCTGGGGACGAGGACCTGCGGGGGGACTTCGCCGGTGGTGAAGACGAAGAGGGTGTGGCGTTCCGCCTCGTCGAGGTCCAGGACGCGGACGACGCCTTCGAGGAGTTCTCGTGTGGGCTTGTTCGCCCGCCCGGATTCCAGCTTCCGGTACCAGCCCTCCGTGATGCCCAGGAGGGTGGCGAGTTCGGCTTGAGTGAGGCCGGGTTTGGTGCGTTCGCCGAAGCGGGCGGTGAACCCGGCGACGAGAGACGGATCCCGCCGCTGACGCCATTTCCGGAGAAAGGGCGTGATCTGACGGGTTGCGGACATGCGGGTTCCACTCCATACGGCAGGTAAAGATCAGCAAAAGACTCAGGGGACCCTAACGGTAATTTCCCGCAAGCCGGACACGTGGCCACGGCGAGGAAGCCCTAACCCTCGGCGTCACCATTGGGACATTTTGGCGAATCGGCGCCATAACCCCTACGCGATGACGGCCACACCGAGAGCGGAGGAACCGGTTCCGCCAGTACCGGAAGTGTACTTACCGAACTCATGATCGAATTTATGGCCGATCTTGCTGTCAGAGTTGATCTGCCGTCAGTGCCACCCCCAAGGGCGGGGCAGAGGCGGGGCACGCACGGCACGACAGGCCAGCGCGGTGCCGAGTCGACCAGATCCGCGAAAGGGACCCCATGGGCCGCAGCGTCTTCATCACCGGTGGCAACCGAGGCATCGGCCTGGCCGTGGCCAGGGCCATGGCAGCCGACGGTGACCATGTCGCGGTGACCTGCCGGACCGGCGAACCACCCGCCGGGGTCCTGGGCTTGTACTGCGACGTCACCCACCCCGAGGACATCGAGGCAGCGTTCAAGCGCGCCGAGGAGGCACACGGGCCTGTCGAGGTCCTGGTGCACTGCGCCGGCATCACCCGGGACGGCCTGCTGATGCGGATGTCCGAACTCGACTTCACCGACGTCATCGATACCAACCTCACCTCCGCCTACCGCGTCGCCAAGCGGGCCAGCCGCGGAATGCTCCGCGCCAAGGGCGGACGGATGATCTTCGTGTCCTCCGCCGTGGGCCTGCTCGGCGAGGCGGGCCAGTCCAACTACGCGGCCTCCAAGGCAGGACTGGTCGGCTTCGCCCGTTCCCTCGCCCGCGAGTACGGGTCGCGCGGCATCACCTCCAACGTCATCGCCCCGGGCCTCACGGCCTCCCGAATGACGCAGGACCTCCCCCAGGAGCGGATCGACGCGATGGTGTCGCAGATCCCGCTCGCACGCATCGCCCAGCCCGAGGAGATCGCGGGCGCGGTCCGCTTCCTCGCCAGCCCGGCCGCCTCGTACATCACCGGCGCGGTACTGCCGGTGGACGGCGGCGCCGGCATGGGGCACTGAGCCCATCACAGCGGATGCCTTGGGGGGGCAGTCCGGATCATCACGCGGGGCCGCTCGGGCGGCTTCGGGACAGGGGCAAGGGCAACGTGACCATCGACGCGCGGCGTGTAGCTGCGCTCGCACAGGCGCCACGGCGGGGGCAGCAGGGCAGCAAGGGCCTCGACCTGGCGGCGGTAACTCAGGTGCTGGGACTGCACGGCAGGCTGGACAACGCGCTGGGGCGGCCGGTCGCCTGGAGCAGGGCGGCTTGCCGCCTGGGCCGCACGGGGACGAATCGGACGGCGCCGCAGGACGGCGCGGGGAGCAGGGAGGCTGCCACGGTGTGCGCGGGCTGCCCCATCTTCCGCGACTGCGCCAACGCCCTGATGGCGGGTGCGCCCGCCGAGGTACGTCAGTGGCGCGAGCGGGCAGAGGGATAGCCAGCTCGGCGACTGAACGGCAGGAGGGGAAAGGGCCTGCGGCGGTACTGGATTCCAGTGCCGCCGCAGGCCCTTCGTGCGTGGTGGGTGATGGCGTCTGGATACGGCCTGCGGGCCGGGGATGCGGCTCCGGGGTGGGCTGCGAATCCCGGCCTGGAGAGGGCTCCGCCTAGGGGCTCGGCCTAGGGGCTCGACCTAGCGGATGGACGTGTTTCCGCAGGTCAGAGGTGTCGATGGCGCGCGCGGCAAGTGAGACCCAGATCACTCCCTCCCCTGCATCGGGAGCTGGACCCCCCTCCTAGTTTTAGTAGAATTAAGACACAAGGTGAGGGCAGGAAGTCACACCGGAAACACCTCTTGGAGTCCGAAATGCTGCGCAAGCTCAAGATGACCCAGATCCACGCCAACCCGAACCAGCCGCGCGAGTACTTCGACGAGGACAAGCTGAACGAGTTGGCGACGGCCATCGAGACCTACGGCCTGATCCAGGCGATCGAGGTCCGCCCCGACAACGAGAAGGGCGGGTACGAGATCGTCTCCGGGGAGCGCCGCTACCGCGCACACCAGATCCTCGGCAAGACGACCATCCGGGCCGAGATCACCTCGGAGAAGAGCGAACTCCAGCGGTTCAAGCGGTCGATGTCGGAGAACGTGAACCGCGAGGACATGACCCCCTTCGAGGAGGCGCACGGTTACCAGCGCATCCTGGACGAGGAGGAGGGCGCGACTGTCGAGTCGGTCGCGGCGGACTTCGGGAAGACGGTCGCGTACGTCAAGCTCCGCCTTCAGCTGCTGGACCTGCGGGTGGAGTTCCAGGAACTCGTGAAGGCGGAGAAGATCGGCACTCAGGCAGCCGTGCAGATCGCACAGCTCACCTTCGCCAACCAGGGCGCGCTGCTGAGCAAGTTCGTGCGCGGCGAGTTCACGTCGGACAACGAGATCGTGCACTTCGCCTTCGCGATGAAGCAGCAGCAGGACCAGCAGGTGCTGATGATCACCGAGGAGATGACGGAGGAGCAGCGCGCTGAGCGCACCGCGACCCGCACCAAGACGCGCAGCACGCTGGACGACATCGAGCGGCTGATAGCAAAGCTGGACGAGATCGCACAGACGGACCCGTTCAAGCTCGCCGAAGCCCTGGAAGGGCAGATCACGGCCCAGCAGCAGAAGTTGGACCGCGTGGCCAAGACGCTGACGAAGGCACGGTTCCAGTTGAAGCAGGCCAAGGCGCACGCGGAGGCCAAGGAGGTCGTGACGGTCAACCCGGAGGCAGAAGCCCCCAAGAAGGTGACCGTGACGGTCCCGCAGGAAAAGGCCCCCGAGAAGGAGCTTGCGGCGGTCTGAGCAGGGATGCGGCGGCCCGCGACAGCGGGCCGCACCTTCTGGCCCGGGGGCGGCCTCACGCCCCCTCCCGCAAGCCCTTGAACATCTGGAGCAACGCCATGAGCGACACGTCCCGCCGACCACTGTGGACCGACCTTCAGCGCGCCGATTTCCACCGCGCCGCCCACTACGAACTGCCTCTCGAACCGATTGCGGCACGTATCCCCGCCGCGGTGGACAAGTCGGGGACCGAGGCCCTGTTCGGGGAGCCCGTGCAGGCAGCGCCAGGGCGGTCGCACACCGCACCGAAGAAGCCGCACGACGCCGACGGCCAAGACGAACTCTTCTGACCGGGAGACGCTGACGCCCATCCGCTCACATCGCCTGACGGCTCGGGCACGGCGAGTGTTCTGCCTGCCGGTCACTTCGGTCCCTCCGCCGGAGGGCATGACAGCGGGCGCGCTGTTGGGGTTCCGCTTTTCGGGAGGGCTGGACACCCTCCTAACTGAGAGTAGAATTTAGATCACAAGGGATGACGCCCCACCTCGCGGGGCCGCACGAAGAAGGAGGGGAGATGTCCACAGCACCGGTCGAATGCTTCGACCTCTACGGTCACGATGCACCCGAGTGCGTCAACTGCGAGGGCTCCGGACAGGAGGCTTACCTCCATGGGCCGCACGAGAGGCACCGCGAGTGCCCCGACTGCATCGGTACGGGGCGCGCCCTCAAGTGCCGGGCCTGCACCGACGGGACTCACCCGTCCGGCGACACCTGCCCGAACTGCAACGGCTACACCTTCCTCCTCTGACCTCAAATAGGTCACAACACATGAAAGGGCAGATCATGAACCTCGGCGACAGCCTCACCCACGCAGCGTTCACGACCGGAAGCGAGTTCGCCCGGGGCGCGACAACCACCGGAACGGTCCGCATCACCATCCGCACACCGGACGGCACCCAGCACTTCCAGCGCCCCGACAGGGGTGGCGCCGAAGACTGGCGCGCCTGCGACCTGGAGAACGACCAGGGTGGCTTTCGATTCGACGAACCCATCTCCACCGAATGGGGAGTTGGGCTGGAATCTCTGGCCGCGGGAACCGGCCACCGATCCTGAAAGAGGCAACGTCATGGACTTCGAAGAGGGTGAGCACGTCACCCCCAGAAAGCGCCCCCTACCCGGCCAGCTCCGCCTGTTCGGTCGCGTCACAGGCTGGGGGACCTGCCCTTTCGAGGGCATCCGGCTCGTCATGGTCCGCTGGCCAGGCGCCCACCTCGACACGGCGCACCGCCCCGACGAACTGGTCCACACGGACTGACCAGGCACCTTCAATAGGTCATAACACTAAAGCGTGCTAGGTTCTTGATCGTCGTCAGGTCCAGGCACGACCAGACAACCCACCACCTTCCGGACGGGCAGCGACCCCCCGCGCCCCGCCCGCCCGGAACGGCTCGTCAGATACGAGCCACCCCTCCGGCCGGGACCCGCCCACCCAGCGGGTCCCGGCCCACCCATGGAGACACCCAGATGCCTACCAACAGCAGCCACCACGACACCGATCTCTACGCCGCGCTCATAGCGGAGCGGTACGGCCGACCACTGGCCGACATCCTGCAAGAAGGAGCACCACGCCCCGTGCAGGAACTCCTCCAGGAACGCCACCGCCGCCCCGCACCCAAGCCCCGACCCATAGCCCACATCCCCGGCCCCGACCCATTGGCAGCCGAACACTGCGCCATCGTCTTCGCCGCGACCGCACCCCGGCGCCGGAAGGCCTCATGAACCACGACATGACCGAGGAACGGTTCCGCCGCCATGTCCGCCAGCTCGCCGAGATGCGCGGCTGGAACCTCGCCTACCACACGCACAACTCCCAGCGCAGCGACGCAGGTTGGCCCGACGAGGTCTATGGCCACCCCAAGGCGATGCGAACCCTGTTCGTGGAACTCAAAACGAACTCAGGCCGCCTACGCCCCGCACAAGCCGACTGGCTCAAGCACCTCGCCGGCTGCGGCTTCGAGGTCGCCCTGTGGCGCCCCCGAGACCTCGGCCTGATCGTCAACACCCTGGCGCCCGGCGGCCCCCGCGCCCAACTCCCCGACCACGTCTGATGAACCGAAAGAACACCATGACCGACACCGACCGCACCCCCCACGGCACACCCCCGAACCCGGGCTCCGTGTGGTGCTCCAGCTGCGACAGCTGGTTCAACACCATCACCAACACCTGCCGCTGCAACAACCGTTGACGGCAATGCCCCCCTTCACCACGCACACCGGGCGCGGCCAGCACCTCAGCACCGACGAGGCGCTGGCCGCGATCGTCGACCTCTCCCACTACCTGTGCGAACACCTCACCGACAGCCAATGGCGCACGGCGGACCGCATCCGCCACCTCGCCGAAACCGCCACCCGCACCACGAACGGAGCCTCCTGATGCACGTACGGTTCGACACCCTGCCCGCCCCCCACCGCAGCCAGGAGTCCTACGACACCGCCCAAGCACTTCGCGAACGCCCCGGAGCCTGGGCACACATCGACACCCACGACACCCTCAACCGGGCCTCCAACCAGTCCCACCGCATCCGCGCCGGGAAGATCGCCGCGTTCCGCCCGGCAGGCACCTTCGAGGCGAAGGCACACAGCACCCGCGAGGGAACCGCCGAAGTGTGGGCCCGCTACACAGGGCCCGTCGAAGAAGCATGACCGCCACGTTCTCCTACGAAAAGAACGTCCTCGGCTACGCCGCCTACCTGAACCACAGCGAGTGGATCGGCGACGTATACCGGTGCAGCGCCGCACAGTTGCCCGCCCCCGAGTGCCAGGGGTGCGGGCTGTGGCACGGATACACGCGCACGATGCACTCCGCCGGGCTCCCGCAGTACAGCCTCCACGGTGCCCCCACCCGCCACGAGGCCACCCGCTCCCTGCACGCCAAACGCCAAGAATGGTCCACAGCGGCAGGCACCTCACGGATGACGGTCAGGCCGTGAGGTCGAGGAAGTCAGCCACAGGCTTCGCCTTCCGGTGAGCCCCCATCTGGGCTCGCAGCGCATCAAGCGTGCTGCTTCCGCGCGCGGAGTCCGCCCCGCCGAGCTGGTACAGGGCCTGCTCGGCGACCTCTACGGCCGCTTCCACATCGCCCAGTCCGAGATGCGCCTCAGCCTGCCGCGCCAGGTAGATACCAGCACCGCGAGCCTCCGTACTCGTGTCGTATGGATCCTCGTGACGCAGCGCGTTCCTGAAGTGCTCCAAAGCCCGCCGCGGCTCGCCAAGCGAGAGCGCACAACTCGCCGCGACTTCGTGGACTTCGCCATGCGTCATCCAGTACATCGAGGGCAAGTCGTGCTCGGCGGGCCCTGACCGGTCGTAGGCGGCGAACGCCGCATCAATCGCCCGGTACGCGGCAGTCACCTCACCCGCCTTGGAGTGAGCGCGGGCCTGCCTCGCGTGCAGCATGGCCAGGACCCGCCCCGACGTGATCTTGTGCCGGTTGTCGAGGGCCCGTTCCACCAGGCCGAGGGCACCGTACGGGTCACCGGCGCTGTAGCGGAGGTTCGCCCAGAACGCGAGCGTGCTCGCACCGACCGTCGCAGACCCACCGCTGGCAGCCGCACGCAGCGACACACCGAATCGCTGTTCTGCGTCCGCGAGGCGACCACTGTCGTACGCACACCACCCGGCCAGCCGGGACGCCTCGGCCGCCGCCGCGAACAGGCGCCGCCCGGTGGCGTTGTCGTAGGTCTTCGTAGTGAGGGTGTCGCGGATCAGCTTCAGCTCGGCACGCGCCGCGTCGTAGGCCGTGGTGGAGCCGACTTCATCGTCCAGGCGGCGCAGAGTATCCAGACGGGTGTCGAAGAGGTCGGCAGCACCCGCTCCGATCCGCCGGCCGTGAGTGGCGGCGACGGCCTCCGGGGTGGCGGCAGCCCAGTGAGCGCCGGTCGCCGCGAGGGTGCCCAAAGATGCGATGACGAAGCCGCGACGGTCCACAGGTCCTCCTGGGTCCTCCAGTGCTTCCACGGTACCCGCGGTGGTCCAGGGCAACTCCCAAAGCGTGTACTCGTCGTGGAAGAGGAGCAGCAGCCAATCGGGCCAGCCCCGCCGTCTCACTTCCTCAAAGTCGATGCTGTGCAGGTCAGCCATCGCGTACTGGGTGTTCATCTCCGGTTCGGTGCCGTTGATCCACCGCGAGAACTTCTCCTTCCGCCAGGCCATCTGCCCGAACCCGAGTGCCTGGTGGCGGTCGGCGACCCGCTTCAGGTACGCCGACGCCGTGGTGTGCTCGCGGGCCAGCAAGGCGTGCAGGGGATGACGGACGAGCACGGGGCTCATGGGCTCACCACCTCCCGACCGGGATGGCCCCAGTGTGCTGCCCGCCCGTCCGCCCGGGAACAGGGCGACCAAGCCGAAGGCAACGGTGGGCAACCCGGCGGCATCCCGCAGCAACCCCAACAAGCTTCCCCACCCAGCAGCTGCGGCGGTGTCCTGAGAGCAAGCCGGTCCGCGGCTGAGCCTGCACCCTCAAAGCGCGGGCCGGCGCCGCTGGAGAAGCCGACCACCCCTGTGCTTCTCCCCCACTCTGGAGGCGTCGTCATGACATCCGCGATCACCCCATGCACCACCAGCAGCAAGCCGTTCTCCGTCGACCTGCCGGAAGAGTTCACCGCGCAGTGGGGCCGTATCGACGGCATCACCGTCGACGGCACCACCCTCACCGTCGACCCCGACACGTACTTCTTCCGCTACGAGAACCCCTCCTGGGTCCTGACCGACTGGAACCTCGTCCGAACCGAACTGCTGGGCACGGCCGAAACCGACGAACAGGCAGTCGAGCAGCGCGCCCTGGAGTTCGTGAAGGCCCACGGCCAGGTCACTCATGACCCGGCGAAGGTGCTGGAGGTCGGCTACCAGGTCGCCGCGCACCTCTTCCGCGACGAGTACCTGAACGTCCCCGGCCTGGACGTCACCGAACGGGAACTGAAGGCACTGCGCGAGGCCACCACGATCATGGCGCTCAACCGGGTCGAACTCGACGGGCACCTGTCCAACGTCGGACCCTGCTGGTTCTTCCCCGTCGCCACCTCGGTCGTCTTCGGGTTCACCGAGGAGGAGGGCAAGAGGGTCGACGAGCTCTACCACGGCGGCTGGTTCAACGAGGTGCGCCGCCGGGAGTCCGTCCTCGCACACGCCGCCCTCGGCGGACGACTCGTCCACGGCTGCCAGGCATCCGCCGACATGGCAGGCGGATGCGTCCTCGCCTACGGCACCGACCTCGAAGGGTTCCGTGCCGGACTCGAATCCGTCCGCCACACGTGGATGGCCAAGGTGGCCGCCATGGGCTGCCGGTGACCCTCACCTTCGTTGCGGGTGCCGGGAAGAGCCCTACCTTCCGGCACCCGCACACCACCGCCCGCAAAGGAGGGACCGTGAAGGACCCGATGCCGCCCGGCGGCCACGTGATCGACGCCTACGTCAACGCCCGCGCCTGGAACCACATCGCCGCCCAAACCGCCCCCGACACCACCGCGTTCGCCCAAGGCACGGTGCCGGGCACGATCGCGTGGACCTGCTGGCCCGGACACGGGCCCGGCGCCGAATGGATCGGCGACCTCGCCCACGCACAGGTCGCCGAGCTGGGCTGCGGCACCGGTGAGCACATCGCGTACGCCGCAGCCCACGGGGCCCGACTCGCCGTCGGCGTCGACGTCGCAGACCAGCGAATCGCGCAAGCCCGCGCCTCCTTCGGCCACCTGCCCGCCACAGACTTCCGCACCGGCGACGCCACCGACGTCCTGCCCACACTGCCCCAACTAGACGTGTGCTTCTCCATCTACGGGGCTCTCTGGTACGCCGACCCCAACCGGCTGCTCCCCGCCATCCACCACCAGCTCCGCCCACACGGCGTGCTCGCCTTCTCCACGAACGCCCCTCGCCCAGGGGAACTCCCGGGCCGCCGCGTCGACAACCTCACCCTCACCAGCGGCGCACGGCTGCCCGTCGTCCACTACTCCTACGACGCCGACGCCTGGCGGCGCCTCCTTGACCAGCACGGTTTCGACCGGATCGACATCCTGCCCGTCGACGGACCACAGAACAGCCCGTACCGCACCCTGGTCCTCCGCACCCGCCGGGCCGACGGCTGAACTCCCAGCTCACTTCCTGGCGAGCTCCGCACGCCCCAACGACTCGCCGGCAACGGGCCGCCACATCCTCGCCGCACCCCAGGCCACCATCCCGACCACAGCAGTCAGGGCCCCGCCCACCGCAAAGGACATCCGCGGGGCCCTCTCCAGCAGAGCGGGCAGCACCAGCATGCTGCTCATGCTCGCCACATGGATCTTGACCGAGTCGACGGAGAAGAGCCGCAGCCGCTCCGGGCCTGGCAGATTGCCGATTTCCGCGTTCAGGCTGATCGAGGTCAGTGGCACGAGGGCGCTGGCAACCGATGCAATGACCGCCACCTCGCCCAGTGTCGAGGAGAACGCGAACGCGGCCAGCAGCACACCTCGCGCCGCCCACACCAAGCAATAGCCACTGGGGAAGCGGCCTGGCAAGGCAACCTGCCCGGTCAGCAAGTTCCCTGCCACCGCCCCAATGCCCATGGCTGACAGCACCACCGCGTACGCCCCGGCCCCGGCATGCAACTGGCTCGTCAACCAGATCGGAATACCGATCGTCAGCACCGTGGAGAAGAACTCCCCCACCCCGCCCACCAGCAGCGCGCCCACGATCCTCGGATACGACCGCAGCACGGTCACCGCACGTGGAGCCACCTCCTCCGGCCCGCCCTTCTGCGCGTCAGGAACCCCAGAGGGTGTCAGCAACGGGGTGGCACCCCGGCCAAGCCAGCCGAAGGCGACGGCAGAGACAGCGAACGTCGCGGCATCGACGAGGAACAGCTTCTCGGCTGGCAGTACGGCCAGCAGCACCGCAGCCGTTCCCGGGCCCAAGAACCAGGTGAGCCTGTTGGAGACGTCCATCAGGCCCGTCACCTGCCGCACCTGGCCCTTGCCGACCATTTCCGGGACCAGAGCGGACAGGCTCGGCCCCGTCACCGCGTCACACGTCCCGATCAGCAAAATCACCACCAGGACACCAGTCAGGCCGATCGACTGCCACAGCCACGGCATCGCGCCGACGATGACGACCTGCACCGCCTCCACACCGGCAAGCGCACGGAACGAGGCGAAGCGTGCCACCAGCTTCCGCCCCAACGTGCCGATCAGCAGGTGCGGCACCGACTCGACCACCACGACCAGGCCCATCGCCACCGCACCGGACCGCTGCCACGCCGTCCACGCCAGAGCGAGAGTGAAGAAGCGGTCACCGAACACGGACAGCGTCTCAGCGAGCCAGAGAATCAAGACCGGCCGCTGCCGAAGCAGCCTCACGTAACTCACCCGGGCGACTGTAGAGGGGCGCCGAACCCCACGAGGCGTGTTCGCCCGCATCTCCTCCGAAGGCGTGAGGCGCCCCCGCGACTACCGGTGTGGTGGTCGCGGGGTGCCCGCCTGACCGGGCCCCCACCCGAAATCGTGCGCGGCACCGCCACGCCACTCGATCAGCGCCGAATCGCCGTCGACCAAGAACTCCGCGTCCTCCAGTCCGGACCGGCGCAGGAGTTCCACCAGCTCACGGTCACTGTAGGCAACGCCGATGATCCGCTCGCCCACCGTGACCCTGCGTCCAACTTCGCCGAGCGGTCTGCGCACGACGGTCTGTGGAGCCATGCATCCACCGTGCGTCCTGCCGGGAGTGTTCGCATCCGGTGTGTGGTGAACACGTAATGCCTGCTCCGCCCCCAGAGGGGCGGAGCAGGCAGTTGCCTCATAGCAAGGGCACTAGATGCGCCGCTGCTCGAACACCGCGAGCAGCGGCGTGAGGAACGTGCAGGCCTCGACGGGTGTGCTGTCCCCTACGACTACGAGCGCGACGCCGGCGACAAGCGCGCCGACATAGACCCAGGGACGGCCAGGGTCATCGTGGTGGTTGCAGAGCTCTGGCTGCAGGCCGTGATCGGCCATAATGGAGGTGCTCCTGTTCGTTGGATGGACCTGAGCAATCGGCTACTCACAGCGACTGGAATCCTCTGGAGTAGCCGTTATAGGCGGCTGGGACTCGGTGCGTACGCCAATACGCAACTGGTCCCAGCCGTCAGTCGTAGGTGGACACGAAGCCTCCTTCGTCAGGGCTGGCCAATCGCCGCGACCTCCGATTTTTCCGCCACACAACCTCGATAAGCAGAGATGAGCAGAGGTCGACGAGGTCTTGGCGCGGTCGTTCCGGTACCAGCACCGCAAGGGCTGGAGTCGGGGTGAAGTGGCGCCGTAGGTCGAGGAGCTCACCCACGGCGCTTCTGACCGAATCCCGTGTGGTGCTATGCCGCACCACGATCAGCCGGTTCCCGGTGACGTCCATGAGATCGATGTGCACTGCACGCGCTTCTCCAGGCAGAAGGATTTGCGAGTGGGTCGTCTTGTGTCCCCCGGCAGCCAGCCAACCTGCGTACTCGCCCGTCAGCTGCGTCTTGAGCAGACTCGGCCGTTCCCGACTGCGATTCACCGCCAGGGTCGTCCGTAGCGGTGGCCAGATGTCCTCTACCGCCTCCTTGGGCTGGAGTGCACGTGCTTCTTCGACCACTTCCGCAGGACGAAGTCGAGCAAAGCTCTGCGGTGTCAGAGGCAGTGACGGCCCTCCGGAGGCCACTTCACCCACCGGGCGCAGGCGGAAGACGATGACCCTGCGGACGTTCCCTGCCACGTCGGGAGCGTCGGTCTCGTACCAAGGATCGATGAAGTCCAGCTCGAACTCTCCCAGGTACCGGTGCACTCCCTTGTGAACCTTGTGGAAGACGTGCAGGGCCCGGCCGTCGTCTCGATGCCGGAGCACGGATCGGTTGCCCTGGGCCATCGTCTGGTCGCCCTGCTGTCCTTCCCCACAGAAGTGGAAGGTGCCGTCGTCTGCCCAGCCAGTGAGATCGCCGCCTTCCGCGGTGAACAACATGATGACGTTGGCGCTCTGCGACGAGGCGATCCCTCCGTAGCGCCGTCCGCCCAAGGTCTTGTGGAGCGCCTGGCGTTCCACCTCTTCGCCAGCGATCAGGTCAAACGTGGGCACCGGGCACCTCCTCTCACCTCAACAGTACGGACAGGAAGGCCACGTGACGCGCTTCTTCCCTCAGACGGGGTTCCCGTATTAATGCTTTCTGTCGCATTTATGAGTTCGTATTTAAACTCAAAGAACTCATTCAACCCATCAGGTCGTTACCCTTTCGTGATTTAGCATCCAAGGCTCCGCCGCCGATCGCCGCAACCCCGCCCCTCCGAACCCCCTAGGCTGACTATCCGGGTGCGGGGCTGGAGTTCCGTTGCCCACGTCCCGTATCCCGGCCTCGCTGGCAGACCTCGCGGTCCCCGTGGCCGATCTGGTCCACTTCCACCGCAACCCGCGCACGGGTGACCTCGGCGCGATCTCCGAGAGCCTGTCGGCGAACGGGCAGTACCGGCCCATCGTCGTCAACAAGGGCACCCTGACCGGCCGGGCGAACGAGGTCCTGGCGGGCAACCACACGCTGAAGGCGGCCCGGCACCTGGGCTGGGAGCAGATCGCCGTCACCTGGCTCGACGTGGACGACGACGCGGCAGCGAAGATCGTCATCGTCGACAACCGCACCAACGACCTCGCCGGGTACGACAGCGTCCTCCTCGCGGAAGTCCTGTCCGAACTCCCGGACCTGGAGGGCACCGGCTACGACCAGGGGCAGCTGGACGACCTCCTCGACACCACTGTCCTCCCCGCCCCGATCGAGCTGCCCACCGACGGCGCGGGAACCGGGGCCGCCGCCACGGTGGACTACCTCCAGTGGGGGTACATGCAGTGGTCTTCCACCCGTGTACGGATCACTCAGGCCGAAGTCGAACTTCTCGATGCCCTCTACCAACGGTTCGTCGCCGACCAGGACTCGGATCTCGGGTTCGGGTGGCACGTCCTCAACGAGGAGCACCACGCCTCTGAGGGGGGTGTGGCATGACCCGCAGTCTCGACGTCCGGTTCGATCCGGCCTACCCGCTGGCGAAGCTCCGCCCGGCCGATTACAACCCGCGGCGCCTCTCCCCCGAGTCGTTCGTCCGCCTCCAGGGTTCGCTGGGCCGCCACGGTGTGGTCAAGCCCGTCATTCTCAACGCCGACGGCACTCTGGTCGCCGGTCACCAGAGAACCAAGGGGCTCAAGGCGATCGGGCAGGAGACGACTCCGGCGATGATCCTGCCGCAGAAGGTCCGCCTCCAGGACGAGATCAAGTTCAACCTCCTGCACAACCGGGTCGAGACCGAGTCGTCTCTCGTGTACGCGGAGCCGGGGCCGATCGGCCAGTGGTGCTGGATTCCCTGGCAGTCCATCGAAGTCGCCGAGTCGAAGAACGTCCCGTTCCAGCAGGCGATCGCGTTCATGACCGCCGCCCACGGGGCGTGGGGGTCGGTGGTCATCGACGACCAGGGGCGTGTGGTCCTGAACGCCGAGTACGCGGCCGTCGCCAAGACCCAGAGGTTCGACGTCCTCGCCTGGACGTGCGCCTCCTCCGACGCCGGAGAATTGGTCCAGGACCTCACCGGCGAATACGGCGTGTACGACTGGAGCGGTCTGGAGGAGCAGGCCCCGGTGTGGAACCAGCACATCGTGCAGCCGAACCGGCTGCGTGAGCACTCGTCGAAGGCGAAGGCCGACCAGGTCCGCTACAAGTCCGAGGTGTGGGAGCGGCTGGTGCTGCCGAGGGTCACCACGTCAACGCGGGTGGTGGACTTCGGTGCCGGCCACGGCGACTACGCCCGGCATCTGCGTGGCAAGGGCTACAAGGTTCAGGACTACGAGCCGTACCGCACTCTGAAGGGCAAGTACTCCCTCGACATCCGCACGATCGTCGGCCAGATCCGCGGCATCGAACGGGAGCTGCGCGAGCGGGGCCTGTACGAGGTCGTTGTTCTGGACTCCGTCATCAACGCCACCACGTCGCTGAATTACCAGCACTGGGTGCTCCTCACCGTGAATGCGCTGTGCGCGGCCGACGGGCAGGTGTGCATCGGTACCCGCAACCTGGAAAGGGAGCTGGCGTACGAGAACTCCGAGCACTCCATCAGCCGCGACTCGACCCGCCTGAACTTTCTCGACAGCGAGAACGTTGACATGCGGTTCGTGAAGGGGAAGTGGCAGCGCATCCGCTACCACACCCCTGAATCGCTGCGCGGTCTGCTGCTCCGCTACTTCGAGGATGTGCAGCTCAGCGACACGTCCCGGGCCACGGTGAAGGCCGTCTGCCGCAAGCCTCGCGCCTTTCCCGTCGAGGAATACGAAGAGGCATTCCACAATGAATTCAATATGCCATACCCCAACGATTACCGACACGACAAACATGAAGGAATTGTCGCAATTCTGATAGAATTGATCAAGGATAGGAATAGCAAATTGGAGGAATGAAAGAAATGAATTCGGGGGCGAACCGGGAACCGGTTCGCATTGAGATAGAAGCGCAGGACACCTACCGCATCATGTGGCTGGCCGGTGTCCGCGAAGTCGACCTCACCCAGCACTGCCTGAAGGCGTTCGCCGAGTGCGACCGCCACGACGTCACCCACCGCCGACGCACCCAGACTCTGCTGCTGCCGACAGACAACCCGCCTGCCGCCTGGTACCTGTGCGCACTGCCCATCCCCTGGGACTGGGGCCGCAATGCGCACCTCGCGTTCGAGCACGCACCCGGCGAAACCTGGCAGGGTGACGCAACCGTCCCTGGGCTGAAGGTCAAGCTGACAAACGCCCGCCCGATCACCGGGTGGGGCGAACAGAGCATCCCCCTGGATGCCCCCCTGAGATCCGGGCGCCGCTACCGGACCTGCCGGAACTGGCAGTTCGCGTGGTGGCTCAAGATGCACCGGCGCATACCCGATGCCGCACCACGTCCGGCAGCAGCCCCACCAGAGAGCCGTGGTGAGCAACTGACCTTCTGAGCTGGCCGCCCACTACCGAACTCCTAGCCCCATCAATCCTCTTGTGAACTCTGTCGACGGCCCGGTAACCTCTCCGGGCCGTCGAACATGCCACGGCGAACAACGGACACGAGCCCCACACGGGCTTCAGGAGGCACACATGAGGGAGCGGGAGAGACCCCGCCCCTGACTCGCAACAAGCGGGCCAGGGGGTGCGGTCATCGACCCGGCTGCTGTCGCCAGATGCGACGGCGCCACCTGAGGGAGAGCTATGCCTTCAGGCGGTTAGCCAGGTCATTCACCCGACCCCTTAGGAATCCGCCTTGTTTGACCGCATCATCGACGTCCTGTCCCAGGGACGCGCTCTGCGCACTCTCGTCGACTTCCTGACGACCGTCGTCCGCCTCATTCCGGCTCTGTTCGCCGTGATCGCCTTCGCTCCCGCGTTCATCGTCTTTCCCTTCGTGGCCGCCGGTCCGCGCCGCCACATCCTCGACCTCGTGGACCGCCTCACGAACTGGACGCAGGACACCCGCTTCTAGCCCTCCGCTGCCTGCCCCGCGCCCCGTCGGCGCGGGGCAGGGCTCACCACGCCCCATCTCGTCTTCACCTGTCTTCGCTACAGGATCATGGAGGGGTGGCGTGGGGCCCGGGAGTTGTTCATGGGCCGCCCCAACCGGGCGATCAGGGCTGCGATCACCCAGCGCCGTGCGGACGCCATCGATCTCAAGCTCGCCGGCGTCGACTGGCTGACGATCGCCCGCAAGCTTGCCGCCGACCCGTCGGTGAACACCGACGGTGTGGCGTACCCGCAGGGGTACGGCATCGACAAGTACAAGCGCGGCCAGGAACCCCCCACAGACAAGCGCCTGATCGAGCTCGCGTGCAAGGACGTCTCCAAGGCCCTGTTGGAGCGCACCACCGTCCTTGACGGGAACAGTGACGAGCTGCGGCAGCTCATGGTGGAGCGCCTGGAGCGGCTGTTCTTCACCGTGTACCGGGCGGCGATCCGCTCCGGCGACTACCAGGCCGTTGACCGTGCGGTACGGATCATCGAGCGCAGCAGCCGCCTCCTGGGCCTCGACCGGCCCGTCCGTACCGAACTGTCCGGCCCCGAGGGCGGTGCGGTGCAGGTCGAGACGGCAGGTCTGGCGGAGCTGGAACGGCTGATCGCGCTCGCCGGAACCGCCGACGGCGGGGATGCCGAAGGCTGACGAGGCTGCGGTCCTCGCCCTGTACCGGTCGCTTCCCGCGCACCAACGCCGTGAGATAGCCGCAGCCTCCACCCCACAGCTCCGTGCCCAGCTCGTCCGCATCGAACGCAAGCTGGCGATGGACCGCTCCCCCGGGTCGATGGCGTCCGTCCTCACGGACGGGCGGGAGATGCAGGCCCCGCACCTGGCGAAGATCGACGCCGCGTTCGAGCGGGTCGCCGCCGGAAAGCCGACGAAGCTCCTGCTGACGATGCCCCCGCGGCACGGCAAGAGCCGCAGGGCCGCCCGGTGGGCGCCGCTCTGGTACCTGCGGCGGCGCCCGGAGCACCGGGTGATGATCGCCTCCTACTCCTCCGACCTGGCCGACGACCACGGCCGGTGGATTCGTGACGCGATCCTCAACTACAGCCCCCAGCTCGGTATCAGCCTGCGCCCCGGCTCCTCCGCCGCGAACCGTTTCGACCTCGCCGGAACCGAGGGCGGGGCCGTCATGGCGGGTGTCGGTGGTGGCCTCACCGGCAAGGGCGCCCACCTGGCGGTGGTGGACGACCCGATCAAGGACGCGGCCGAAGCGTCCTCGCTCACCATGCGCAAACGGCTGTGGGAGTGGTGGCAGGCGGTCCTTCTCACTCGTATCGAGCCGGGCGGATCCGTCATCCTCATCCAGACCCGGTGGGACGAGGACGACCTCGCCGGCCGCGTCCTGGCGGACGAGGGCGACCGGTGGACGGTCATCGACCTGCCCGCCCTGGCGCTCGCCGAGGACGATGCCCTCGGCCGCCCGCTCGGCGAACCGTTGTGGCCCGAGCGGTACGACCTCGCAGCCCTCTCAGAGATCCGACGGTCAGTGGGCGAGCGTGTGTGGTGGTCGCTGTACATGCAGCAGCCGCGCCCGCAGGACGGCGGCGTGTGGGAATGGTCGTGGATCACCGACAACCGGATCAGCGCCGCGCAGTTCCGGGGCATCGACCTGGCGCGGATCGTGGTGGCCGTCGACCCGGCCGGAGGCGAGTCCGCCGTGGGCGACGAGACCGGCATCGTGGCTGTTGCGACCGACCGCGACGGCCACCTGTACGTCCTCGACGACCGCTCCGGAAACCGGGGCGCGGACGCCTGGGGGCGGGAGGCCTGCCTGCTGGCCATCGAGCTGCGGGCGGACGCGATCATCGTCGAGGCGAACTACGGCGGCGACATGTCCAAGCAGATCCTCCAGCAGGCGTGGCAGGAGCTTCACCGGGAGAAGCGCACGGAGAACATGCTGATGCCCGCCGTCCTTCCGGTGACGGCGAAGCACGGCAAGAGGCTGCGGGCGGAGCCGATCGCCCAGTTGTACGAGCAGGGTCGTGTGCACCATGTGGGGGAATGGCCGGTGCTGGAGCAGCAGATGGTTACGTGGGTTGCCGGTATGGACAGCCCGGACCGCATGGACGCGGCCGTGCACGGGATGACGCAGCTCGCAGACCCTCAACATGCCGGGGTTACTGCGTCGGGTTACCGGGACGGTCGGCTGCGCGGGCGCCGCTGAGGCGACGGTCGCTACGCCGATTCCCCGGTCGCGGACTCCACTGAGGAGAACAGGCGGAAGGAGTCGAAGGTACCGGACTGGATGAGCCGCTTGTAGACGAGTGAGCTGAGGGGCCCCACGAGCCAGGGCAGCTTGTCGTGGTTCCCCCGGGGTGCAGCGAGCAGATTCAGCATGTCTGTGGTGAGGGAACTGACGCGGGACAGATCGACGATCACGGTCCCCTCTGCCATCGCACCGGCCTCCAAGGCCATGGCGAACAGGTCGACGTCCTTCGCGGTCTTGAGCTCGCGCCCGAGAACGACAACGAAGCACTCACCCTTTTCCATGATCATTACTGCAGGCTCATCAAATCGCCTATTTATCGCCATGGGATGATTATCCCACCTGTTTCGGATAGGAACACCCACGGGTGAATTGCAGCGAGTGAAGCCGCCAAGATCATGATCGTTACTGGCGCCGCAAACCTGGCCCAGGTTTTGGCTGGGACCAAAACCACGCGCGTTCCGTCAGCAAGTCCCCCCAGACTTCCTAGCGACCTGGTCCGCAGGGGGCTGGGCAAGGCACAAGGGGAATCTATGTCGTTCACACGCCGCACCATGATCACGGCAGCCGCCTTCGGTGCTGCCTTCGGGCTCATGGCACCGGCCGCCCAAGCCGACACCCGTGCGGCCTGGAGCGGCTGTGCCACCGGCGAGATCTGCGTCTACCAGGAACTTAACGGGGGCGGAAAGCCGTGCCACTGGGACGGTGAAGACAACGACTGGGAGAACGGCAACATCACGTGCTCCTGGGCGGGCCCAAACATGCACGCCAAGTCGATCTGGAACCGCGGCACGGGAAGTGTCTCCGCCGTCAAGTTCTACAAGTTCGCCTATTTCAACGACTTCTACGCCTGCGCCGCAAAGGGTTTCAAGGGCAACACGGGCCCGGATGCCGGAGTCCACATTCAGTCTCACAAGTGGGCGACCAGCTGCTGACGTCCGTCGGATACAGGTCAGCGCAGGGCCGGAGCAGTTCGCTTGCTCCGGCCCCGTCACAGCGGCTGGGCCAGCATCAGTGGGTGGTCGAGCGAATCTTCCCTGGCAGGCGGGTTGCCGTGGGCCCCATCGGCGGCACGAGAAGCAGGCCGAAGCTTCTTTGGCTTCGTTGGCGTATCCGCAGCCCTCCTTGGCTATCGCCGACGGGCATCTCTCCTTACGGTCTGAGCCAGTTCTGCTGGAAGTCGTAGCAGACCAGCCCCACGGTCTCCTTCACGGCTCACTCTGCGCCGACGGCGAACGCACCGGCCACGACATCGACACGATGCGTGACCCTGACGGCGATGCAGACGTGCCGGCATGGCGGGACTACTTCGAGTGCTGCTGTGCGACGGGTGGTTCCCGTGCACCGTATAGACCGACAGTTCCAGGTTGTGCACCTGGCTGCCCCAATGGGGATACCGGACCGACTCACGCCGCAACTGCCATAGCGAAGTGTTCCAGCCGCCCGTGGCGGCGACGGTCTGCGCCGGACCTCACCCTCAGCGACGTTCGAACCGCCCGCCCGGAGGAGACACCGCTGCTGCGGGTGTGCCAAGAGCATCGAGGACCAGGCACCCGCCCTAGCAAGTCCATCACCCTGCACACCGTGGAGCGGCTTGCCGGAGACGCGCGCCTCCACGCAGTGCTCGAAGCGGCATGATCTGGCACACGGGTGGGCGCACTCCACTCAAGCCGCAGCTGCTCAGCTTCAGAACCTGCACGAACTCATCGGTGGCACTGAGTTCCAGGCCCTGTGAGCATGACGGGCGGACAGCATGGTCCAAGCGCCCTCGGGGTCGGTTCCGTTGGTTCCGTCAAGCAAATGCGGACGGATGTTGATCCGACCCGAGCGGCTGAACTCATGCACATAGCCTTGCTGCGGCCGGGATTGAGGATGATCATGTTCTCATCACTCACGGGCAGATTCAGGGGCTGTTCCTTCTGGCTGTTGCTGCGCACAATCGGGACACCGAAGCAAAGCGCGGCTAACTGCGGGCCTCTACGGTGCGGTAGGCGGGTGTCGAAGTTCCTGGCGGTAGATGGCCCAGGTTTTGGGGGTTTCGGAGACCCAGACGGCAGTCAGTTCCGGGTACTTCTCGGCCCAGTGGCTGAAGATCCACAGCGCCATGTTCTCGGCGGACGGAGAGATGTCCATGACGTCGTTGAGGTGTCGGTGGTCGACCATGTCGTCCAGCCAGGACTTGAATGCGTCGAGGTCACCGTAGTCCCTGACGAATCCCGCTTCGTTGAGGTCGTCGGGGGAAGCTGACAGTTCCATGATGACGACGTAGTTGTGGCCGTGCATGCGGGAACATTTGTGCCACGAGGGCAGCTTGTCGAGTGTGTGACTGGCCGAGAAGTGGAACTCCTTGGTGATGGTCACCATGCCCGGCATGCCCGGCCTCAGTTCCCCCGTCAGGATTGCGTCACGGCGTGTCATCAGCTCAGTTCTCCCGCCAGGTCGCCGCGGACGATGGCCCGGTTGAGCGGCACACCGTCCAGGAAGGCGCGCCGCATATCGACGTCGTCCAGACTGGCCGCCTTGCGGGCGACCTCCGCGCGGGCCCGACCCAGCAGCCCGTCCGCTTCTTGCCCCATTCGTGCTGCATGAAGGACCTGAGCCGCACGGTAGTGAACCTCTTCGGTGCGCAGAGCGGGCATGTCCCCTGTCCTGTCGAGTAGTTGGACGGCCTGGCGGGCGTGCTCGACAGCTTGCGTCAGCGCCCCCTGGCGCAGCCCGATGCGGCCGAGAAGCGAAAGCCCCGCGATCTCACTGCGGACCATGCCGGTGTCACGGGTTTCGGCAACAGTGTCACCCGCGAGGCGGTAGGCCTCTTCCAGATCCGCCGGGGCACCGGACGAGGTCTCCAGGAGCACCTGGGCGTACAGGTTGCGGACGAGCGGAACCAGGTTGAGCAGCCAGGTACGCTCCGTCTCCTGCCAGGCCTCCTGGATCAGCGTGCGTGCCTCCTGCCAGCGGCCTGGGGACGAGACGAGTGTCTGGGCGAGCAGCGCCGTGTTGTAGGCGTTCCAGCCGCTGTCGCCTCCTCGCTCCGCTTCGAACCGGCGTGCTTCGTCCAGGACCTTCTCGGCGTCCTGCAGTTGGCCGGTGCCCAGATGTACCTGTGCCAGGTAGTTCAGGGCGATGGGGAGCTCGGCGTGCAGGGGTTCCTCGCGCAGACGGTTGACACAGCGCAGCAGCCGCTCGCGCGCCCCGCCCAGCCGGCCGAGATCGAAGAAGGAGATGCCGAGCTGCATCTCGTTGAGATTGCGGGCGTGCTGGAGGACCGGGTCTCCGCTGCCGCCGAGCCGCGGCTCCGCAGCGTACAGCTGCTCCGCCTGAAGGAGACTGTCGACGCCGTCGGCGAGGCGGCGTTTGGAAGCCTGGCGCCCGTACTCGACCTTGGCGACGAACAGAGCCACCGGGTCGTCGAGTTCCTGGGCTCGGTGCACGGCCTCGCGCAGCTTGCCCAGAGCGGGCACGAGCCCCTGTGTCGCCATCAGCGTCTTGCCGCGCAGCAGAGTGGTACGCGCAATCAGCTGCGGCTCGGCGCACCGTACGGCTGCCTCTTCCGCCTCCAGGGCCAGCGCGTCGATGCGCGGGCCGCCGGCGGACGGGTGCTCCCCGCGCCACCGCACCTCGGTCAAGGACAGCAGCAGCTCGATGCACTCGACGAGCCGACGGTCACGTCCGGGGGCATCGGCACGCAGCGCGCGAGCGGCGTGGATGGCCTTCTCGCAGTGCCGTTCCGCTTCCGCGAAGGAGAGCCCTTCCACGGCTGCGGAGCGGGCCAGTTCGTAGTGCGTGCGAGCGGCGCTGGCCAGACAACCGGGCCCGCCCAGATCCAGATGGTAGGACACCTCCAGCTTGCGCCCCAGCTCCATCAAACGCCCATCGGAAGGAGTCAGCGCCACGGCGGTGCGAGCGTGACGCGAGGTACGCTGCTGCGGGGTCTGCTCCTCCTCGTACAGCACCCGCCACAACGCCTGGTGCTGGAACCGGTAGCAGTCCGAGGGCTCCTCCCGGGCCCAGCCCGGAAGGGCACAACCGGTGATGAGTCTGCGCGCGCGGGCGATCTCCCGCAGCCGCTCCATGACCTCCTCGTGCGGGCGCCCCACCACCTCGGCCAACGGCCCGGAAAGGAACTCCGGCCCCTGCACGGCGGCAGTCGCCAGAAGCGTCCGATCCTCCCGGCCCAGACGCCGCATCCTGCTGTCGACCACCCGCGAGACGCTCTCGGGCAGCACTATCCGGCTGCCGTCCTGCGGATGCCACTCCTCCAGACACAGATGCACAAAGATCGGATGCCCGGCGGTCAGCACACTCAGACGGGACGGCAGCTCCGTGGGCGCCTCCGGGTGACGGGTGCGGACGAGTTCGGCCACCGCGGCATCGGGCAGCCCACCCAGCGAGCTACGCCGTACCAGGCCCGCGTGTTCCCAGTGGCGCAGAAGTTCCTCCACACTGTCGGCGGCCTCGTCGAACGCCGGGGCGTCCCCGACGGCCTGGCTGAGCACCAAACCCAGGGGCTCGTGAGGCAGGTGCAGCAGCAGCCGGTCCAGGACGTGCAGGCTCGAAGGGTCCATGTACTGCACATCGTCGAACAGGACAATCAGCGGCGGCCCGCTTCTCACCTGGTCCAGGATCGCCTCGGCGAGCTGCGTGGCGACTCCCTGCCCGAACGGCAACAACGAATCGAAAGGGATCGACCCGGAGTCCAATGCCGCCGCGGTGGCCTTCTGCCCTATGGAGAGCGCCGGACCGAGCCCGGGCACCAGCAAGGACAGCAGCTCCGGGGCAGCACCGGACACCCCCTGCCCCGCCGCCCTGAACCTGCGCCTCCACTTTGTGGGCTGACGGAGCGCCGCGATCCCAAGCAGCACATCGCCCACCGGCCCGTAGTGCAGCCCCGGGCCGATACCCGGCAGACAACGAGTCCTGACCACCTCAACCTCGCGGCCGTCTGCCCCAGAGAACTGCGGGATACGCCGGCTGAACTCGTCCAGCAGCGAGGTCTTCCCCATCCCGGAGAGACCGTCGACGATCAGCGCGCCACCCCGCCCGTCCTGGACGTCGCGCACCATCTCGTGCAGCTGCTCAAGGTGCTTCTCTCGGTTGACGAACACTGTCGGCAAGAAATCCCCCGGGTACTCGCTGCCATGCAAGATGCCTGCTCACAGCAGTGCTGCCGTGAATGCCGTATACACCAGACCGGCATCAGTACAACACATCGCCCCCGGCGAGCACCTCTGCGCACTCACTCGCGCGTACACATTGGCGAGAAGAAGCCCACGAGCCGCAGCACGGCATGCCTGCGTGGCCACGAGGCCCTTACCGGCCCGCGCTCCGCCAGCCAAGTCCAGCTCCGCCGCGAACCCACCGCGCCCCCAGCCACGAGATCACGATGGCCTGGTGAAGGTGACACCCTGTGCTGCCCCGACACAGCATCTTGGCGCGCACGGCACTCCCTGGTGCCGGCGTTGGGGGCCCGCGTGCCCAGGTAGCTCGCCTGCCCAGGTCTGGACAGGAAACCCGGCGGCGCCGCAGGCGCGCTCCTCGCCCACCCTGTCCCCTTGCCATATCTCCTCATGCCCAGACGCTCCTCCAACCAGGGAGACAAGCGAGGCGAGAGGGACTGCGGTGACGCTGAAGGCACCTCCTGCTATTTGACCACCCCTTAGGGGGACAGCGCCGTTCGAATCACTCCGACTAGAGTCTGGAGTCCCCCGCCTAGGCAATTGCACCATGGGATTGCACAGGCCTCTGACCTCGAATCTTCAGAGGAAATCGGGAGAATCTCAGAGTCGCTATCGGAAATCGAACAAACAACTCGGAGGTGGCACGTGAGTGAGTTCCATAACGGGGTGTCGGCGACGCTGATCACCACACCGTGGGTGAAGAGCCAGAAGAGCAACGAGAACGGCCAGTGCGTCGAACTCTCTCAACCGCAGATCGGAAAGGTCGCCGTGCGCAACTCGACGGATCCCGCGGGGCCCGCCCTCGTCTTCACCACTGAGGAGATCGACGCGTTCCTGGACGGCGCACAGAAGGGGGAGTTCGACCACCTGCGTACGACTAACTAGGTTAGTACGTACATGAGTTTGGGCGGACACATCGGTTTCCGACATGCCATCATGAGTAGCATTAGCACTCACAGATGTGGAGACTGGCGTGTCCGCCCTTCCTGATGACCCCGTGCCCTTCGACCGCCCCTTACGGCGAACCGACCTCAACCCGACTGCCGCTGGCGTCGTCTTGGGGAGCGCACTCCGGGAGCTCCGCGAAGAGCGAGATCTCAGCGTGACCCGGGCTGCGAAGTCCATCAGCGTCTCCACGTCCAAGTTGAGCCGCTTGGAACGTGCGGAGAACCCTCCGATCGCACGAGACGTGTCCGCACTGGCGGACCTGTACAGGGTGAGGGCCGAGCAGCGACACTACTTGACTCACCTGGCGAAACGCGCTCTCGAACCCGAATGGTTCGACCGCTATGAGGACTTCGCCGGCTCATGGATGAGGCGGCTCATGGGGTTGGAGTCAGACTCCCTCACCCTGTGGACGAATGAGGTCAACCTTGTCCCCGGCCTCCTTCAGACGGAGGAGTACACCCGGGAACTCATGGGCAACGGGCTGTACGCCTACGCGGGAGACCAATTGGAACACCGGATCGAGCTGCGTATGGAACGGCAACGACGCTTCTTCGATCAGGCCGAACCGCCGCAGGCCAACTTCCTCCTGGATGCATCGATCCTGGACCGGTGTCCCGGAACCAAACAAACCCGCAAGAAGCAGTTGCGGCATCTTCTTACAATGACCGACAGGCCTGGGGTTTCCATCAGGTTCATCCCGTTGGAAACGAACTTGGTCACAGCCGTTGGATCAATGACGTGCCTGCAATTTTCCCCGGGCGGCCCTCTAGACATGGTGTACATCGAGGGCCACGACGGGGCAACCTACAAGACCAAGAAAGAAGATGTCGAACTGCATCTCCAGTTGATGTTTCGCCTCTCCAATGAAGCGGCAGAGTCAACTGATTTGAGCCGGTCACGCATCCAATCCGCCATCAACCATTAGTCAGTTTGGTCAGAACTTCGAAGCAACAGCCGCCGGCACTCTCGCCAGACCTCCGAACTCGATCCACTCGATACTCCTCTGCTTCTGTTGGAGTTCGGACTCGGGGCGCCAGTCCGTGACATCCACAAGTCCCGGCGGCTGCACTTCCAGTCCTTCGAAGTACCCTTTGACGTCCGCGACCTCTCTTACCCTTCCCCAGTTGTCGTGAGTCTGCTCAAACATCAGATTCGTGACCTCGTCGCGCAGATGCTTGTCTTCGCTGACGAGCTGACAAATGACCACGAAGTTATCCGATTGTGCGAGCTTTCGGAGAGTTCTGCGTACGATACCGAGCGGATCCTTCGCATCCGGGATGCAGTGCAGGACCGAGTTGAAGAGCACAGCGACAGGCCTTTCAGGATCAATCAGTCGCCGCATCTCCTCGTGTCCAAAAATATACTCAGTGTCCGCCATGTCTGCGGCAATGATTCCAGTCTTCGTACTGTCGTCGAGAATCGATCGACCGTGTGCTAGAACTACCGGGTCGTTGTCGATGTAAACGACATGAGCATCATCATGGACACTCTGGGCAATCTGGTGAACATTGTTCTGGGTGGGCAGCCCCGACCCGAAGTCTACAAACTGCCGAATCTGGTGCTCTTCGGCGAGAGCACGTACTACTCGCTGCAAGAACCAACGGTTATTGAGTGCGAGTGCTTTTGTGCTCGGAGCCGCTTCCAAGAGTAGCTGGCATGCCTCTTGGTCCGCAGCGAAATTGTTGTGTCCGCCTAAAAGCCAGTCGTACATCCTGGCTGCACTTGGCACTGAAAGATCTACACGCCCGTTGTCCTCCACCCGACAGCCTCTTCCGCTCGCCCTGAGAAAACGAAGCCCCATCGTAGGAGGGCAGACCGTGCAGCACCACCGCTTGGAAGAGTGACGGTGGCGCAAATATGCGCAAGGTGGCGAAGGGTGGCGGACTCACCGCAGGCCAGAGGGCCGTCGTCCGCCAGGTGAGTTCGTTCGTTCGGGCGTCTCACCGGTCGGGTGAGTCAGGGAAGCCTGCCAGAGAGCTGACGGCTGGCCGCGAGCATGCTCACGGCGACAACAGAACGATCAACGCCCATAAGGTCGGCGGCATCTTCTTCGGACATGCCCAGCCGGCACCGAAGTACTACGGCATCCGCGGTCTGACCAGGCATCAGGCTGTACAGAGGTTGGAGAGCATCGTTGCGGAACTCCCCGGCCGTTTCGATGTGATCGGTCTGAAGGTGCAGTTCTGCCCATGCTGCCGCCAGAGGCCGCGGGCTCCGCAGGAGCGACGGCCAGCATCGTGCCAGGTTCCCCAGGGTGAAGTGCACGACGAGGCGGCAGGCAGTTTCGTCGAGCAGTCTGATCCAGGCGTAGCGCAGGTACCTGTCCTCGTGCAGTTCAACGAACGCCGCGAAACAGTCGTCCTGGCGATGCAGTGAGGAAGTGGCTGTGGCAGGCGGGAACCCGAGGCTCTCGGGGCGGTATCCGCTCGCTGAGGCCAGGCAAGCTCTGTTGGCATGTGCCAAAGGAATACGCTCTGTCGTAAGTGGCCGCATTTCAGAGTCCTACAGTCGACGTAATGTTGACTGCGCCCACCACCGTGAGGCGGACGCAGCCAGACCCGGACACCTACTGGATGCGGAACCACCTGACCTGGAGTCGGGCATTCCAGGTGAGGCCGATCACCGTCAGTAGCGCCACCGAGTGTTGCGGGTCGACGGGAATTCCCTGACTACTGGCGAACAACGCTGCGACCGCCGACACCACTGCGCTCAGCCTGATCGACAAGGTGCAGGCAACAAAGCCACGAACACCTTCAGGCTGCAAAACGAAAGTGGTACCTTGCAATTGCCCGGAAGGTAGCCATGCGCGACCTCGGCGAGATCGTTCGAACATTTATCCGCTCCGTTCTGACGAATTCGCACCCTGGGAGTGGATGCACCCCACTCCCAGGGCGGGCCTTCTCGTCGAAGACAGTTCGACGTTATCCCCCGACCACCCCCCGTCGACCCATGAGCCCCCCTCACGCAAAGTCTTATTTTCGTGAGCACCTTTCGGGAGTAAATTCCTCCTTTCCTCGATCGGAGGAAGTCAAATAGGGCGACAATACGGGCACATTCTGACCACCGAGGCGTGTTCCGCGATCGGCACCCCGATCGAGCCGAGCTGCACCAGCCCGCATCCATGGCACTTGAAGTCACCTACTCTGTTGGGGAGCGCGGGGCTCGCGAGAAAGCTCGGCTGCCTTGGGCCTGCACACCTTCCTTACCGATGCCTGGTCGTGGCTGAACTACAAGCCCTCCATGGCGTCCGCCACCGATCGCCGCCCTCACCGGGCTCTTTCCCCCGAGGCGTACGCGTCCTGGGTACCCGACGATGCCGTGCGCCGTCTCGCCGCGTACAGGCTGTTGGCCGCCTACGACTCCAACCAGGCCGGCGAGCTGGCTGCCCTGACCGGTAACGAGTCCGCTTCCGAGCGTCGGGAGTTCGGTGACCCGGCGACGTTCGTGGACACGGCGCTCGCGCACCTGCTGGGCCAGTCGCAGCAGATCATCGTGCCCGGTGCGGAACATGCCGGTGATGAAAGTGCCCCACCTGAAGCGGTCGCGGCGGCCGACGCTCAGCAGCGGCTGAGGGACTGGGCAGAGGTTGAGCTGCTGCCGTTGCGGATGCAGGCGACGGAGCGCAAGGCGGTGCTCCTCGGCGACGGCGTGTACCTGCTGGCGTGGGACCCGACGAAGGGCCGGGTTCGGCTGAAGACCTACGACCCCGGCTTCTACTTCCCCGTCCTCGACGACGACGCCGACCCGGGCGATTACCCGTCCCGTGTGCATCTCGCGTGGGAGATCCCGGAGGATCCTCAGCGCGGGCTGAAGACACGGTTGCGGCGGATCACCTTCGAGCTGGGGCCGATCGAGACCGCTTCTCGGGTGGTGCAGGAGAAGAACGGCCGCACCCGCCGGGAAGCTGTGGAGACCTCCGAGGGCATCATGCTCAACCCGGGCGACACCTACCGGCTGGAGACCAACAGCATCGAGCGGGTCTACCCGTGGTCGGACGGGCAGACCTCGGCGCTCACTTGCTACCTCACCGACGCCGAATGGAATGTGGACGACCTCCGGCGCGGGCAGTCCCTCGATGACCTCCCGCTGGACAAGGCCCGGTTCCGGACTCGGGGGGACGGGCAGGTCCTTCACCGCCTGGACCTGCGACTGGACTTCATCCCCGTCGTCCACCTCAGCAACTCAGTCGCCGATGGTGAGCACTTCGGGCAGTCGTCGCTGGCGAAGGTCATGCAGGCCCTGGACGAGCTGGCGGAGACTGACACGGACTCGGCGCGTGCCTCCGCGACGACTGGCGCGCCGATCATCGGTCTGGCAGGAGCACGCGCCGAGGTCGACCGGGTCACAGGCCGCCCCAAGCCGCTGTCGGTCGAGCCGGGGACCGTCTTCCAGCTCGCGGACGGGGGCCGCATGGACGTCCTGGACACGTCGGGTCAGCTCGCTGAACTCCGTGCCCGTGTGGAGGAGATCCGTGACCGGGCCGCCGTCAACTCCCGCCTGCCAGCTGTAGCGTTGGGGACGGTAGATCCGTCGCGGGTGCCGAGCGGGTACGCCCTCCAGCTGTCACTGGGCCCGCTGACCTCCCTCATCGGGTCGATGCGGCTTGCCCGCGCGCACAAGTACAGCCTGCTGCTGAAGATGGTGCAGCGGATCCACCAGGCCGGGCACTCTGACGGGTGGCCTGCTGGTGCCTGCTTCCCCGCCCGCCTGGTGTTCGGGCCGCACACCCCGACTGACCGCACAGCCGTTCTCGACGAGGCCGTGAAGGGAGTATCGGGTGGTGTGTTCTCGCTGGAGACCGGCATCCGCATGCTTCAGGACGCGGGGTATCCCATCGAGGACGCCAGGGAAGAGGTACGACGCATCCTGGCCCGTCGCGAACCCGGTACCGGACAGGGGTCGTCCAAGGAGGCGGACTCAGCGGGAGTACCAGCAGACACAGACTCGGGGAGCACCAAGGTACGGACTACTTCTCAGGCCCCTTCGACGTCTTAAGGGCTTCCAACCGCTCGTCCAGCGACCTTCGCAAGTCCTCTTCCTCGACTTCGCGCCGTTCTCCGCGCCCCCACTCGGACAGGTACGTGCCATAGCCGCCAGGCACGCCATCGATGCGCGTGGTAATCGCGCAGAATCCTGCCCAGGCTCCGAACTCAGGGCCCAGCAGGATGCCTTCCCGCTGGGCCCGTCCGGCTGCCAGCCGTTCCCCATCCGTACTGAAGAGAACAGTCTCCTGCTCGGACGCCCCATCGCGGATGCACGAGTTGGGCGCGGAGCCGGGGAAGGTGTATTTGGCCTCCTGCATCCCCAGATCGAAAACCGTGAAGGGACTTCGGTCCTTCCACGGCTCCCACACCGCCAGGCTCGAAGCCAGAACTATCACGCCCAGTGCGGCAACCATCGGAATGATCACGCGCCGCTTCCTGCCGTGCTTCTGCTCGATCGGCTTGATGTCGCTGTCTGTTGAAGAGTCCTCGCCCTTGTTCATGAAGATGATCATGTCATTGGTGAGGGGTAGGCGACGCGGTGCAGCGGACCCCAAGAAACCCCCGGACGTGCACCGTTCCGGGAGTCTCCTGATGGGGGAAGTGCCGCTCAGCACTGACTCTCATAACGCTCCCGGGCCCGTGAGGTTACGCCGTAGAAGGCGTCACCTTGGCGTCCGTAGACTCACTCGTGGCGCGGGGCCATCGTGGGAGCAGCACACCTTGATGACCCGCACCATGCCCGCCCCTGACACTGTGCTCGGCTACCGTCGTGATGGGCGCCCAATCTTTCCGGTCCTTGGTGCTTCGGCAGAGGATCCGTCGAACGACGATCACACCGTCACGCTCACCCAGGCGAAGCTGACCATGCTCCTGAGCCGTGAAAAGGATCAGGGGGGCCGGGCTGCGCTGCGCGCCCTCGCCGAGAAGCTTGGCTTCTCCAGCACCACCGATCTGAGCGAGTACGTGACCGGGCAGCGCGAGGCCGAGCAGCAGCAGATGACGGAGGCCCAGAGGCGCGAGCAGCTGCTTACGGAACGGGAGAAGGCTGCCGTCGCCCGCGAGGCACAGGCGCTGTCCCGGGAGAGGGATGCTGCACGCCGTGCTCTGCTGGCCGGCGTGGGTGCGCTGGGCCGTGACCTGGATGACGCGGTGTCTCTGCTGCGGGTGGCGGATGACGCAGACGAGACAGCGGTGGGTGAGGCGGTGCAGGACCTGAAGACCCGCCGCCCGGAGCTCTTCAGCCCGGCCCTGCCCGGTTCCGCAGTCCTTCCGCCGGCTCCTGGTGGCTCTCCTGCCTCGGTGCCGCCTCCTCGCCCCGGTGCAGTCGACCGCAAGCCGGGTGCCGCCGGTGTGGAGATGGCCCGCCGCCGTGGTCTTCTCCCGCCGACCGACTGAACCGCACCACGCTGTAAGGGACCACGCCCTCCTTGTTCGACTTCGTGGACGACGCCACCGCCCGGTGAGTGTGTGCAGCTTCAAGCACCACCAGGAGACGCGGCGTGATCCAGCCGTACACGACCTCCGTGACGGTGACCGCTGACCGGGACTGGCTCGCGTCCCGACACGGCACCGACAGCACGGAGACCATCACCCTTGATCTGGGCAAGCTGACCAAGGGCACCCACTATGTCGAGCCGTCGCCGGGCAACATCCACGGCTTCGTCCGTTCCGGCGTTCCGGTAGGCCGCATCACCGCCTCGGGCCTGTACGGCGCGTACGACCCGGAGGCTACCGACGGACGTCAGGCCCTGGCCGGTCTCGTGTTCGCGGAGGCCGCGTACACGCCGGGAACCACAAAGGTTCCGGCCGCCCTGTTCTGGCACGGCACCGCCAAGGCGCAGAAGATCCCCGGCGGCATCGACCCGTCGAAGATCGTCGCCAATCCGGCGGGCGCGCAGATCCGCTTCCTGGCGGTGAGCGAGTGAGCATCGCCGACCTCCTGAAGAACGTGTCCGTCGCCGACCTGACGGCGTACGCGCGGACCATGCCCACCCCGGACGACTTCCTCCTGACGAAGTCGGTGTTCGCCGAGACCCGCGTCAACGACGTGAAGTGGCGCGTCCGGCAGTCGAAGCGTCGGGTGAACGCCGCGTCCTACCGTGCGTACGACACCAGCGTGCCGTTCGCCAAGCGGCAGGCCGAGACCACTCAGACCGAGGGCACCCTGCCGGCGCTGGGGCAGAAGCTCCTGATCGGCGAGATGGAGCAGCTTCTCCTCGATGCCTCCCGCGGCGCGGATGACGACCGGCTGGTGGAACTCCTCTACGACGACACCGAACGGCACGTGGAGGCCATCCGCTCGCGCCTGGAACTCGCGGCGGGTGACGTCCTCGTCGACGGCCGGTTCTCCCTCCAGGGGGAGAACGGTCTGACCGTCGAAGTCGACTACGGGGTACCGGAGGCGAACATGCCGACCGCGCCGAAGCCGTGGTCGTCCCCGGACGCGGATCCGATCGCGGACGAACTGCGGTGGATCGAGTACCTCGACTCCATCGGCGCTCCGGCCCCCGAGCAGGTCATCACCAGCCGCAAGGCGTACTCCCATCTCGCGTCGAACGGCGCGTACCGGGCGGCGTACTACGGCACCCCCGCGGGAGGTCAGACGCCGACGGCGACGCTGAACCCGCAGCAGGTGAACACCGTGCGCGGCACATATGGTCTGCCGCCGGTCACCCTGTACAAGGCGCAGGTGTGGCAGGACGACGTGTCCAAGCGGGTGCTGCCCGAGGACCGGTGGATCATGCTGCCGCCGGACCGGGCGAAGTGGGGGCAGACCCAGTACGGCACCACCGCCGAGTCCCTGGCCCTCTCGCGGGGGACGAACCCGCAGATCGAGCGCCAGGAAGCTCCCGGCATCGTCGTCACTCGCGATGTCCAGGACGACCCGGTTCAGGTGTGGACGAAGGGCGCCGCCGCGGCGATGCCGGTCCTGTACTCGCCGGACTGCCACATCACCGCGAGGGTCCTGTGAGCGCCGCCGTCCACGCGCTGGGCACCCTGGTCTGCGCCGTTCACATTCTCGATCCGGGCGAGCGGGTGCCGGTGGTGCTGGTTGCTGGCACTGAGGTCACGGATCCGGCGGTCGCCGAGCAGATCACCAACCCGCGCTGCTGGCAGGACGGCGTACCGCCGTCTCCGAAGGCAGCCACGACGTCCGCCCGGAAGGCGAAGTCCGCCTAGGGCCGACCCCTGCACGGCGGGGAGCAACCGACACCGGATGCTCCCCGCCGTCTCCCTCTCCCCCACCACCTCCGGGAAGCTGTGAACGACGACGTACAGAGCTGGCTGCTTGCACAGCTCGGCCCCGACACCGATCTCCCTGACCTCCTACGCCGGTACGAGCGGCTGCGTTCGGCCCGCAGTGTGGCCCTGGAGGTCCTGCACGAACGGATCGCCGCTATTGTCGCGGAACCGCTGAAGGTCACCGTCAACGGGGTCGTCACCATCGACAACTCCGCGAACGTGACGGCGCTGGAACGCCGTGCCGCCCAACTGCACACCGATCCGGCGCCCGACGACCCGGCGACCGGCGGCGACAACGTCGTGGCCACGATTCTCCTGCGGGCGAGGCCGCGCCGGTGACCCTGGATGACCGGCAGTCGAGCAGTGGGCAGCACGCCTACGCCACACCAGCGCCGTCTTTCCCTGTCGGTCGGGCCCTGGCGTGGCTGACGGTGTACGCGACAGCCCTGGTGGGGGCGAACCTTCTCACCGCCTCCTACGGGGTGGTCGACGTCGGCTTCGGGCAGAGCGCGACCGCTGGAACAGTGCTCGCCGGCGTGGCTCTCATGGTCCGTAACACCCTCCAGGACCTGTTGGGCCGACGGGGCGTCGTGTCAGCGATCGTCGTCGGTTCGCTTCTGTCCGCGCTCGTAGCCCCTCCCGCGTTGGCGTTCGCGTCCGCTGTCTCCGTGCTCCTGGCCGAGTGCGCGGACATGTGCGTCTACACCCCGCTCCGTGCGCACGGCTGGGTGCGGGCAGTGCTTCCTGCCACCCTCGTTGGCGCGTTCCTCGACACCGTCGTCTTCCTCACGATCGCCGGTTTCCCCGTCTGGCCTGCCGTGCCGGGGCAGATGACCGGCAAGGGATGGGCGGTCGCCGTGCCGGTGCTCGTCGTGCTGCTGTGCCGTGGTGTCGGACGCCGTACGGCGGCCAGGGTGCGGTGTGCCATCCACCGGTGGGTGGGGCGGCCGTGAGGGCTGGTTCGCGTTGCTGTACTTGAGCACTCCTTCCGGGCCTGCCGTCCGGGCGGCGATGCGCGCGGGGCTCCTGGGGTGGATGAACACCCCCCGGCAGGGCAACCGTCTCCCGCACGGGGTGGTCTGGGCGGCCGACAACGGCCGGTTCGGGAAAGGGTGGCCGGGGCACGAGAGATGGTTGTCCTGGCTGCAACGGCACGCCGATCGGGCCCAGTGGTGCCTGTTCGCCGTCGCCCCTGACGTCCCGATGGACGCGGAAGCCACGCTTGCCGAGTCCCTGCCGTGGCTTCCACGAATTCGGGCGCTGGGATACCCGGCCGCGTTCGCCGCACAGGACGGAGCCGAGGAAGCTCCCCTTCCGTGGGACGACTTCGACGTGCTGTTCGTCGCCGGCAGCACCACCTGGAAGCTGGGCGAAGGCGCGGCCTCGCTCGTCGCCGAAGCGGTGTCGCGCGGCAAGAAGGTACACATGGGGCGGGTGAACTCGGGTCGCCGATTCCAGTACGCCGATGCGCTCGGCTGCTCCTCCGCGGACGGCACATTCATCGCGTTCGCTCCGGAGACGAATCTCGACCGCTGCCTCCGCTGGCCCAGCAATTCCACCCGAAGCGCCGTTCGAAGAACCGTGCAGGACTCGAACTCAGGTGGCACTGCCCTGACATGGCGATGAGATCCGTATCGGAGGAAATCTGTCCGCAACCTGATCGCGTACCGCCTTGCGGCGGCTGCGCCCCCTGCGGACGAAAGCACCCCGCCCATGTCTAAGAAGCCGACGTTCATGACCGCCACCCGCATCGACGTTGGCGGCGCCCTGTTGGCGCTCGCATACGTCCTGACACTCGGATTACTGGGATACATGGTCGTCGACGACCTCAACCACACCGCCGGTGCGGCTGGTGTCGTGCCGTCCTCCGTCGCCCGTGTGGTCTGACGTGGCAGTTCCCTTCGGGCTCCATCGACGCCCCGCTCTCGATGCGCTCCGCCCTGTCGGTCTCACAGACGTGCAGGCCAGCCTGCTGACGCACCTGGCTTTCGGGACCGACCGCCGTGCGTTCGCGAAAACGTACGGGATGAACCGGCAGATCGTCCGCGCCGAACTGCGTCATGCCAGCCGCAGGCTGGGGGCGGTGACCAACTCCCACACGGAGCTCATGCGCCTTGCAGTGATACGCAGGGAGATCCCCCTGCCTCTCCCCTACCTGCAACCCCCTGAACTGGACGACGAAAAGATCCGGGCACTGTGTTCCCTCGCGGCTGGCGGGACGGTGGAACAGCCCATCGGGGTTGAACTCCTCATAGCATTCGGCGCCAAGTCGTATGTCCAGGTCGTCTATCGAGCCACAAGCCTCCTGGAAGCACACGAAGCCCTTGCCCCGCACCAACTCCTTCGAGAGGGCCCGGACGTGGAGCGTTCCCTGTGAGCCGGTTCCGGCGGCAGTCTCCACCGCCGGTGACTGCGATGTGGGATCGGATTCCGCCCGCGAACCCGAACGTGACCGCCCGCACAGTCGGCCCCTTCTTCATCGGAGCCCGCAACGGGCGCCACCAGACCAGCCAGGAGCCGCCAGAGCACCGCACAGCAGGCCTTCGTGAGGTCGGCAGGAACGGACCCTGACCTCTTCAGGGGTCGAGAAGACGCAAGACGCCCTGCCCCGCATCGGTATGCGGGGCAGGGCGTTTCCACAGAACCAAGAGCAGCCAGCAGCTCGGATGAATGGATGCTTCAGACGCTACTGCAGCCAAGACGACGCCCCCTTCCTGCGCCCGTCATCGTGTTCTTGGCACACCTACGCTCCTGATCATGAGCACCTATCAGGACTCGCGCCGGGTGAAGATATCCGCAAGCCAGCGCGACGGAGCCGTCATCGAGATCGACGGCCACAACGTTGCCTCGGCTGTCGAGGCGTACCGGATCACACAGACCGTCGACGAGGGCCCCGAGGTCACGCTGTACGTGCAATCCGGCTGGCATGGGCTGGATTTCGACGGCTTCGCCGAAGTGACCGTCGAACCAGCCGATCTGCGCCATGTGGTGATCGGGTTCCTCGACTCCGTGGATGCCGCCAAGCTCGATGCGGCTGTTCTTGACCGTGATGACCTCGATGGTGCGCCTGGCGAGCTGACACGGGGCGTGCTCGCGCAGCTGCGGGAATGGGCCGAGAGTGCTGCTTGATCAGCAGGGCGTCGCCCGGTTCGCAGAACGTCACCTGATGCCCGACAAGGTCCGCGTTACCCGGGAGGCTGGCGACGATGTTCTCGACCCGGGCACGGGGGTTCTCGTGCCCGCTCAACCTCTTGTGGTGCACGAGGGCCGGGCGGGCCTGTACGGGCACCAGGAACGCATCCGCAGCCGTGGCGGCCAGGACGGTACGTGGGTGAAGGAGGTTCGCCCCGGCTACCGGCTGCTGCTGCCGGTAGCCGCACCGGAACTGTGCGAGGACGACGAGGTGCTGGTGGTGGAGGCGCGGGACAGCCACGCGGTAGGGCGCACCTACCGGGTGTCCGCTCTGCCGGAGGTGTCGTCTGTCCCCGTGCTGCGCACCGTGTGGCTGGAGGAGCACAACCGAAAGGATGCCCCGTGAACGGCGGCTCGTTCGCGGCCCCGGCTGCCCTGGCCGCAGCTCTGGAGCGCGGTGCGCAGCGGTCCGTGGTGGCGGCGGAGACCGTGATGCGGCACCACGCGCAGACTCTCGTTCAGCAGGTTCAGCGCAACGCCTCGGGGCGCCCGGGGCCCCGCGTGGTGACCGGCCGCTACCGCGCCTCGTGGCGATCCGAAGTCCACCGCGCGGCAGCGGTCATCGTGGGCGAGGTCGGCACCCCTGCACCACAAGCACACAGGCTGGAGTTCGGATTCGTCGGCGTCGACAGCATCGGCCGGCATTACGCCCAACGCCCTTTCCCTCACCTCGGCAGTGCAGTGGAACAGGCTGGACCGGTCTTGGTGCGCTCGCTGGGGCAGGCCGTGGAGGTGGCACTGTGAGCGTGGCCGGTGACGTGGAGGAGGCGCTGGCAGAGGTCATGGCCGGGCACGAACGCGGCATGCTCGCCAGGGCGGTCGTCATCGCCGAACTCCTGGACCGCGACGGCGACCGTTCGCTGAGGGTGCTGACCACCCCGGGCGTAGCCGAGTGGGACGCACTTGGGCTGTGCCGGTACGGCGTGCTGTCCATCGAGGGCCCGGCTGCCGTGCAGTTCTCCGAGGACGACGAATGATCGACCTCGCTCCGGTGAACCAGGCGTTCCAGGAAATGCTGGCTCACGGCACGGATCGGCCCTGCGGTCTGGGCGCCCTCCCGACAGTTGGGGGGAAGCCCGCACCCTTGCCCTACACGGTGCTCTACCCGCTCGGCGCCCTGGTCAGCGGCGCTCCGCTCGCCGACCGGGGCGAGGACGCAGACCTGCGCTACCAGGTGACCTGTGTCGGAGCGCGGACAGACCAGGCGGAGTGGATGGCGGACAAGGTGCGCCGCGCCGTCCTGCAACGAGCCCCAACCGGTCGCTGGCAGCACGAGCTTGCACCCGCCGGAGTCGATGTGTGGGCACGGGAACTGGAGACGGATGACGGTACTGACGACGCCGGAGCAGCAGACGGCGTGGTGACCAGCACCCAGCGGTTCCGGCTCTCCGCCACCAGTGTCCCGCAGGTGTCTCCTTCGCACCCGTAAGGTCAATGGCGAGAGCAACATTCCAGCCCGCCTGACCCAATTGGTAGAGGTGCGCGGTACCGGCCCCCGGCGGGGAGAACCGGAAACAACCCGCAGAGTTCCCGGTTCGACCCCGGGGGCGGGCACAAGTCCCGGGCGTCAGAGCAGGTCCGTCAGGTGGCGATCCCCGTACGCAGCGCGTACCAGGTCTTCTCCCCTACGAGCCCGTCAGCTGTGAGCCTCAACTTCTTCTGGAACTTGCGGACCGCTGTGTCGGTAGCCGACCCGAATTCTCCGTCGACGCCTGTGGAGCCGACCGAGTAGCCCCTGTACTTCAGCAGAGCCTGGGCTTCACGAACTGCTGGCCCGGAACTTCCCATGCCGATCACTGCGCGGCCACCGTAGTACTCGCAGTACACACCATGCTGTGTCAACCAATGGCAGTCGCCGGGCTTCGCTGTCGCAGCTGTAGCCGAAAGAGGGACGATGAGCAGACCAAGCCCAAGTGCCGCTGTCAGCAGCTTCTTACCGATCATGTATTCCTCCAACTCAGGTTGCTCAAAAGATGCAGACCCATTCTTCGACCGCTCGCGATGCGCTTGGAAGCAATTGGGACTCTGAGAGAGCGGGTTAGACAAAGAAGGCGATTGAATCACCCAGTTTCCTAGCGCCGCCCTCTCGTCACGTTCTGGACCGATTCCCTTTGCGGGCGTTCGATCGTACTTACGGCCTGCCGTAGGCCCACCCTGAGCAAGTATTAGGCCCCCAGTCCTCAATGCAGACCCTGATCTTCACCTTGTATCCGCGAGTGTGCAGGGCTATACCTGTCGTGTACTTCCTGCCGCACTGAGTGTTGGGCTTGGGCTTGAAGTAAGCTTTCGACCCGTACCCCTTAACTGAGACCGGGTTGACGTAGTACTCGGCGTAGACCTCGTGTCCGTCACACTTGTTGTCCCAGAGGTTTATGTACCACGAGCCATTTTTCACGGTGAAGCAGGTCCCCGCCGGGTTCCCCTTCACCTGGGCACACGCGACGTTGCGCTCCGCTGCTTGCGCCTCAGTAGCCGGGCCCGCCAACGCCAGCCCCGCACCCATGACGGCCGTAGACAATATCGCCGCCCCGAACTTCTTGATGCTCATATCGATCCCCCGATTTTTTGTGAATCTGCTGGACCGAGACAAGGGAATACAGAGGATTGGATATCGCCCGCTCCCGTATCTGGCCATCTCTTTCAGTGCCACACGCTAGAGGCGGCCACGATGTACTGCATCCCGCCGGGGGTTGACTTCGCCTGAAACCTTGGTTGTACAGCGATGGGCATGTACGCCAGAGGTTGTAGAAGGCTCAGCTGGGACTGACCCCCACGACAGTAGGGTGATCACGTGTAGTGATCAGAGGCTCCTGACCTACGACCTCACCGCGGAGGCCCCACGCGGACGCCCACCCAGAATGCGGATGGGCCGGTTCCCCGACAACGTCGAGGGACGGGGCCTCCCATGTCTGCTCGGCCGCCGTCCCGGAATCGGACGGATGACCTTGCAGGTCAAGAAGTACTCGCGTCGCGGTGTCACCCGCGTCCTGTGGCTGAAGGCAGTCGCGAACGAGGGCCACGTGCCCACCCGGCCGGAGCTGACCGCCGGCACGGATCTGACGAACGCAATCGCGGCGATCGACGGCTGGTCGCTGTCGAACCAGGCGATTGAGACCCCTGACCTCGGCAGCACCTTCGAGTCGAAGATCCCCGGCACCGACCAGGCCGACGACTCGTCCCTCGGGTTCTACGAGGACAAGGTGTCCGACGAGATCGAGCAGCTGCTGAAGAAGGACGACACGGGCTGGATCGTCTTCCTCCGCAAGGGCGATGTCGCCGGGTCGAAGTCGATGGACATCTTCCCGGTGCGTATCGGGTCGCGTTCGCCGAACTACTCGACGGACAACGAGGCGGCCAAGTTCACGGTGAACTTCTCGATCACGGAGAAGCCGACGCAGGACGCGGAGATCCCCGCTCTGCCGAAGGCACCGTCGACCTAGCCCACCCTGGCACTGCCCAGCCGGTCACGGCGCGTGCTGCGGCCCGGCCGGGCCCTTCTTCTCCTTTCCGTCTTGTCTGTGTGGAGTCCCTGAATGCCCAACCCTGCCCGTCCCGTTCCGTCCCCTCCCGCTTCCGCTGTCGCTCGTGATTCGCACTGGGCGTCCAAGCTCGCCCGGCTCCGCGCCAGGCAGCTCCCGGAGCACACCTTCCAGCTGTGTGACGACCTCGCGGCGAAGAAGCGCCTGGACCAGGCCAAGCTGGACGTCGCCCGGCTGCGGCTCGCATCTGCCGAAGCCACCCCGGCAGAGCACGGTGCCGAACTTGAGCACGCGGAAGCCGCGCTGCGCGATGCACAGGACGCCTTCGACGCGGTGTCGCTGACGCTGACGTTCAAGGCCCTCCCGCGCCCGGTCCTCGACGGGCTGATCAAGCGGTTCCCGCCGACCGAGGAGCAGGCGGAGGAGGGCGACGCGTGGAACCCGGAGACTTTCCCTGCGGCGCTGACGGCCGCCGCGCACATCGAGCGCGATGAGACCGGCCAGATCGTGGAGGGCCTGTCCGAAGCCGACGCTCAGGACCTCCTGGACTCGTGGTCGGTCGCGGAGTCCAATGCCCTGTTCGCCGCCGCGTGGCAGGCACAGCAGATCACCCGGGCGAGCACAGCAGAGCTGGGAAAAGACTGATCGCCGATGCACAACTCCGGTCGGAGCTGGAGGTGTGCGACCGCTTCCACATTCCGCACAGCCTCTTCCTCGGCGCCGGCGATGGGCGGTGGTCGGAGGCGGACCGGGCGAAGGCGCTGGCGTTCGAGGCGTACCGGCGCAGTGTGTGTGACCAGTGCGGCACGAGGGCGGCGGAGTGGGACGAGGAACAGGGTGGTGACCGGTACGCGTACGTCACTACGACTGTGCGGTGCGTCGGCTGTGAGCTGATCACCGCCGAGCAGGATCAGGTCCCCGAGGGGGCCGACGGGTACGGCGTGCGGATCGGCCTGGTGCCGCGCACGCAGTGGGAGCAGCAGAAACGTTCACTCTGATACTGCCGAGGGGTCGGCGAGAAGGGGCGCGGGGAGTTAGGGCACCGCCCGGTGTCGAACTACACGCTCAGCGTGCAGATGCGCGCCGACGCGTCGAACCTTCTGTCATCTGTACGGCAGGTGTCCCGCGCCCTGCGCGACCTGGGCAGGGACACTACTTCCCTCAACCGCAGGCTCAATCAGATCGGCACCGGCTCCCGCACCGCTGGGGCTGGGTTGCGCACCCTGGGCCGGGACGCCGACGGCGCCCGGTCCGGGCTGCGCAGGGTCGGAGCCGACGGGTACACGTCGATGCGGCGGCTCCGCCACGGGTTGCTGTCTGCCCGGCAGGAGATGCACCACCTGCGGGGCCTCGTCGTCGGCGGGGGCCTCGTCGCAGGGCTCGCAGAGATCGCCCGCGAGGGCAACGAGTACCAGCGTTCCATCAACAAGTGGGGCGCCGTCACCAGCGCCTCGGGCCAGGAAATGGTGCAGGCAGCGGCGAAAGCCCGCCAGCTCGGCGCCGATCTGAACATCCCCGGCACGTCAGCGGCGAAGGCTGCGGACGCCATGCTGGAGCTGGCCAAGGCGGGCCAGACGTCTACGTCGTCGATCGCGAACGCGCAGGCTGCAATGCAGCTGGCGGCGGCCGACAACCTGTCTGCCGCGGATGCCGCCCGCTACCTGGGCGACGTGATGGACCAGTTCGGTCTGTCGTCGAACAACGCAGGGCGGGCTGCCGATGTCCTCGCCGCTGGCGCCAACGCCGCCTCCGGTGGCCTCCAGGACATCTACTACGCGATGTCCTACACGGGTCCGGTCGCCGCCCAGCTCGGGATCTCCCTGGAGGACACGGCCGCGTCGGTGGCGATGCTCGCCCGCTCCGGCATTCTCGGCTCCAAAGCAGGAACGTCACTGCGCGGCATTCTGACGAACCTCGCGAAGCCCACGAAGCTGATGAAGCGAGGGCTTGCGGAGCTCGGTGTCGAGGCCTGGGACGCGCAGGGCAACTTCAAGGGCCTGCGCACGGTGATCGACGGGTTCGAGAAGGCCCAGCACCGGATGTCGCAGAAGGACTTCCTCGGCAACCTCGCCATGGTCGTCGGGAAGCCGGCACTGGCCGGTGCGGCGGCGCTCGCCCACCAGGGCGTCGAGTCGTACGACCAGATGCACACCGCGATCGCACGTACCGGTGCGGCAAGCGAGATCGCCTCGTCGCAGACCAAGGGCTTGTCCGGTGCGGTCACCCAGCTCAAGACGCAGGCGAAGAACACGGGCCAGGTGCTCTACACGGCTGCTGCACCCGGGCTGGAGAAGGTCACCCGCCTGCTGACCGCAGGCATGGGCGCGGCGACGCCGCCGCTCGCGAAGGCCCTCGACTACGTCCACGACCTGTGGACGCTGGCCGGGCCCGGCATGACGAAGGCGGTGGCTTCCGGGGTCCATGAGATCGCCGACGCCTTCGACAGCTTGGGCGGGCCGGTGAAGAACATTGCGTTCGATGTGCTCGGCGCCGGGGTGAACGTGTTCGTCAAGGCAGGCCGGGCGGCCCTCGACATCCTGCGGAACATCGGTTCCGCCGTGTCCCCGGTCGCGGAAGCCATCGGTGGTCTGGGCGACGAGTCCAACGCTGGAGCCTCCGCCCTCGACATGGTGGTCACCGGGTTGAACCTGGTCTCCTCGGCGGCGGCCACCGTGTCCGGTGTCCTCGTACCGGTCGGGCAGACCGTGGCGTGGCTGGTGCGCGGGTTCAGTGCGCTGCCGGGCCCGGTTCAGACCGCGATCATGGCGATGCTCCTCGCCCGCCGTGTCACCCCGATTCTCACGAATCAGGCTCGTGCGGTCGCCGGGCCGCTTACCGGGGCCTACCGGTCGTTCGGCGAGCAGATGCGCGTCCAGGCCTCCCTTGCCGCCGCGAACGGGCAGTCCATAGGCCGGGTGGGGCAGGCGCTGGCCGTCCTCCAGACCCGTATCCCGGTGATCGGGCAGATGTCCGCAGCGTTCAGGGCAGCGAACGGACCGGTCACCGGTCTGGCTCGGGCGATGGGAGTGGGCCTTGGTGGTGCCGCGCGGGGCCTGATGGGGGCGCTCGGTGGCCCGTGGGGTGCTGCGATCGCCGCTGCCGGAGTCGGGCTTTCCCTTCTGGCCTCCGAGCAGCAGAAGGCCGCGCAGGCGGCAGCCGAGCACCAGTCGAGGATCAGCACGCTCGCCCAGGCGCTGCGGGACTCCAACGGTGCGGTCAACGACGCGGTCCGTACGACGGCCGCCCAGTCGCTCATGGACACCAAGGTCATGGACGGCAAGCAGCGCCTCGTTGACGTCATGTCGAAGGCTGGCATCAGCGTCCGGGACCTCACAACCGCCTACCTCGGGCAGGACGGCGGGCTGAAGGCCCTGGAGCAGCGGTTGGAGTCCACGGCCGCGGCGAACGAGAAGTGGATCATCGGTGCGGCGGGCGCGGCCAAGGCGTACACGGAGCCAGGCGTCGCCGCACTGCGCGCGAAGCAGGCGCTCGGCGAGGTCTCGGGCGAGATGTCTCAGGCAGTGAAGGACGCCAGGAGTCTTGCCGAGGCGACCGGATCCGGCGGCAAGTCGGCGGCGGACGCGGTGGGCCCGTTCGGGAAGTTCTCCGAGGCCATGCGCACCCTGTCCGACAGCACCGCTGACGCTGACACCCGTGCTCGTGCCCTGCACGACGCGCTGACCGTCCTGGCGGGCGGATCAGTGAACCTGTCCGCTGCCGAGTCCCGGCTGAACAGGTCGGTGTCGGATGCTGCCGACTCGCTGAAGGGCGGCATTCAGCACGCTGACGGCTACGGCAAGTCGCTGCTGAACATGGACGGTTCGCTGTCGACCGTCACCCGCAACGGGCAGAAGCTGTACGACCTCCTCCAGGGCCTTTCGACGAACTCGGCGGACGCCGCGCTCGCCGCGTACCAGTACGCGGAGGCGAACGGGAAGAGCGTTCCGGAGGCGTTGGAAGCGGCGCGGGCACAGATGGAGACCGCCAGGAACTCGGCCGTCGCCACAGCCCGTGGTTTCGGGGTGGGTGCCGAGGCAGCGGAACGGTTGGCGACTGCGGCGGGCCTGGTACCCGAGCAGGTATCGATCCTCCTCCAGACCGCCGGCATGGACGAGTCGGTGGCGGAGCTCATCGCTGTGCAGCAGTCCTTGAGGGCCACCCCGGACAAGAAGACCGTCACCATTGCCACCCTCAGCAACGATGCCCGCAAGGACCTGGACACGCTCGGCTTCAAGGTGAAGGACCTCAAGGACCGGCGTGTGCAGATCACGGCTCCGACCGACCTTGCCCGCTCCGATCTGGATGCGCTGATCGCGAGGATCAGCCAGACCCCCGGGGCGAAGCACATCGCGGTGACCTCTTCGACGGCGGCGACGATCGCCAGCCTGGAGGCAGTGCGGCAGAAGATCGCCGGAGTGCCGGGTGGGAAGACCGTGACGGTCAACGCCCCCACAGCTGCGGCGCGGGAACAGCTCACGCAGCTCGGCTTCAAGATTTCCGCCATCCCCGGCAGCAAGAACGTCTCCGTCACGGTGCCCACCGGGACCGCGACCGGCGGCGTGGCCACCATCCAAGGGGCGATCGACCGGCTACGGGACAAGACCGTCACGATCTCGATCTACCGGAACGAGTTCTTGACCCGAGGGCGCGGGCCAGGTCCTTGGGCGGACGGGTACGTCCTCCCGAAGGCGGACGGTGGCATCGTCACCTACGCGGACGGTGGTGTGCGCGGGGAGAACCACGTGGCGCAGATCGCCCAGGGCGGCGACTGGCGTGTGTGGGCGGAGGACGAGACGCACGGCGAGGCGTACATCCCGTTCGCGTCGTCGAAGCGGGCACGGTCCAAGGCCATCCTCGATCAGGTCGCCACCCGGTTCGGAGGGACCGTCACCTACAACGCCAACGGTGGGCTGTCCGACTGGTCGTATCAGCCGGTCGGCGGGGCCGGGTTCTCCGTGTCCGACGTGGTGTCGAAGTCGCAGCGCAAGGACAAGAACGGCAACGAGACCTTCGACCTCGGCATGTTCGAGCGGAACCTGCGCAAGTCCGCAAAGTTGGCGGGTGGCTGGCGTATCGACCTGGGGACGGTCGCCCGGCGTGCGGGCACCGAGGTCGCGAAGGCTCTGGAGGACATGGGCGAGGACGGTATCGCCCTGACCCGGAAGATGGCCCGAGGGTCGAACAAGTACGTGCAGGACATGGCGGCGCAGCTCACCAAGCTCGCCGGCACGGCGAAGGTGTCGCTCGGCGACTACACGGGCCAGTTGAACAAGGCAGTCAAGGACTCCAACGCGTTCCAGGCCAACCTGATCACCCTGGCGTCGAAGGGCTACGGGGCGTTCGCTTCCCGGCTCGCCGAGCAGGGCGACAGCAACGCGGAGGCACTCGCCGCACAGGCGGTGAAGGACGGCACGAAGGCGAAGCAGGCCAACGACTCGGCGAAGGCCGCCAGCGGTGTCCTCGACGACGACCAGCTCACCGACCTGCTGAAGATCGTCGGTTCGCTGGCGAAGGGCCGGGGCCTCCACACGGTGGCCGAGCTGACCGCGCTGGACGAGGACCGGGTGATCGAGGTCGCGAACCGGTCGACCGGCCACCTGCGGAAGGCAGGACCGAAAGCGGACCGGTTCCTGTCGGACCTGGTGAAGGCCAACGCGGGAAAGGCGTACGCGGACGGCGGCATGTGGGAGCCCGGCGTGTACTCGTCGCCGTCCCCCAACGGGCTGATCAAGTTCGCGGAGCGATCAACCGGCGGGGAGGCGTACCTGCCTTTGGGACAGGCCAAGCGGGGCCGGTCGACGGCAGTGCTCTCCCAGGTGGCCGACAAGTTCGGGTACGGGCTGACCCCGAAGACCCTGGTCGGTGCCTCCGACGGCCGGACCCGGATCGTCATCGTTAACCAGGCCCCTGCCATCGGCACCCAGACCATTCATGTCACCAAGAGCGCGGCAACACCCAACGACATCGCGTCCGCGGTGGCCTATCAGATGCGGCGGGCTAAGCGCGGGGGTGTCCTGCGATGAGCAGCCTGGGACTGTCCGACTGGCAGTTGGAGTTCGGTGGTGTCGTCCTCGGGCACAACACCCGCATCCCCGTCGCGGAGATCGAGGGTCTGGGGCTGGCGGAGGTACGCGGCGAAGCGGTTCCGCAGCCCGGCGCCGATGGCGTGTGGCCTGCACCGGACTGGTACGGCACACGCACGCTGCGCATCGACTGTGGCATCAAGACCCCGGGTGACCCTGTTGCGGCCGGACGTCTCCTCGGTGACCTCCTGCGGGCAGCGGACACTGCGTCCGTCCGCACGGTCGGCGGGGCGCTGATGGGCCTGCGGATCAAGTGGCCGGGCGCACCGGTGAGGGTCTTGTACGGGCGGATGCGGAAGCTCGACCCGGTGTGGGCGGAAGCCGCCCACGGGTGGATACCGCTGGACGTCGAGTTCCTGGTGACCGATCCCCGGTTCTACAGCGACACGGAGCAGCAGGCGTCGTTGCGGTTGGCGTGGCTGTCCGGCGGCGGGTTCACCGCACCGGTGAAGGCACCGATCCGGGTCACGGACGGGGTGGATGCGGACGACCGGCCGGGCTGGGTGTTCAACGCCGGCGACGCCCCCGCGCACCCGGTGCTCACCGTGCACGGGCCGTGTGCGAGCCCCACCATCCGGCACGTGAGTTCCGGGCAGGTCCTCACCCTGCCGTCCCTGGACCTTGCTGCCGGGCAGTGGGTGGAGATCGATACCCGGCCCGGCCGGATGACGGTGCTCCGCGACAACGGAGGCTCCGCCGCAGGAGCCCTTACCACCGCCTCCCGGATGGACGAGTTCGTGCTGCCGCCGGGCCGCTCCGAGATCCGGTGGGCTGCCACCGACCCGACTTCGTCCGCCCGCCTCACCGTGCGCTGGCGTGACGCCCACATTGCCCTCTACGACAAGGACCCCAAGACCCGATGACACTCGCCCAGGCCCCGCTGCTCGTCAACGGTGCCACTCACTCCGCCCAGACGTTCCGGGCGATGATCAAGGACCTGTCGAGGGGTGCGGAAGGCATCACCGAAGCAGCGGACCTGAAGGTTGCCCCGTTGCCCGCTCCGGGGGCAGGGGTGCAGGTCGCGGACGGCTCTGCGGTTGTCCGGGGAAAGTCGAGTGCCTGGCAGGGCTCGTACACGGCGTACAACATCGGGACGTCGACGGTGCCGATCGCTCCCACGGGTGCCACGCCCCGCTCCGACCTGATCGTGCTGCGGGTCATCGACCCCGAGTACGAGGGCAATCTCGACCCGGCGAAGGATCAGCTGAACGTCTTCCACGTCGTCCCGAACGTCACCACCACCCAGACCACGGTTCCGGCCGGGATAACCGGGGTCGCCCTGGCCCGTGTAGACCTCCCGGCGAACACGAGCACCGTCACCGCGGGCATGATCCGCGACGTGCGGACGGTGGCCAACCCGCGCCGGGAGCGCACCCTGTACACGGCGTACCCCACGAAGCCGTCGAAGGCGTGGAGGGATGACGAGAAGTGGTACGACTGGCCCCCGGAGGCGCGGTGGGTGATCCCGGTCCCGGACTGGGCGACCAAGATGATCTGCACCGTCACGATGGCCGGGCTGCGCCTCGACTTCGACAACGTCTTCGGTTCCGTCGCCCCCGTCTTCGGCACGGTGCAGGGCCAGAGCGTGGTGGTCGACGATGACCAGGGCAAGGGGGTACGGCGCACCACACTGGTCGTGGCGGACACGCTCACGATCCCCGCCGCCTACCGGGGCACCCGGCAGCCCCTGTTCCTGCGGGCCCTCATGGCGAAGAGCCCCAAGGGCGACCTGAGTGTGGATGTCGGCTCCACGCTCGTTGCCGATGTCGAGTTCACCGAGGGCCCGGTATGAGTTACCGGTACCTGACGCAGCACGCCCTCACCGGCCAGTGGCTCTCCCACAACCTTCCCCTGACCGGGGTGGAGTTCGGTCCTGCTCTGAACGGGCCCGGATCGTTCCGGGGCACCCTGTCCCCTCGTCTGCTGGGCAGGTTCCCGGAGCTGACGGAACCCGACACCCTGCTGTACGCCGAGCGGGACGGGCACCTGCGATGGGGCGGCCTGATCTGGCAGGCAGAGCCCGAGGGCGGGGACCTGGAGGTGGAAGCGGCCGGTTGGTCGTCGTACTTCCAGAAGCGCCACGACCTGGACGGGGAGCTTGGCGGGCGCGGCCCCTACGTGAACACGGACCCCTGCAAGATCCTCCGCGATGTCGTCGCCTACGCCCAGTCGGTACCGGACGGGAACCTCGGCGTCTCCGTCGATCCCACGGTGTCGAAGGCGACGGTGGGCACCCCGAAGGAGCCGTGGCACTCCCGTTGGTGGGAGACCCCCGTGCTGGGCGACTACATCGATGACCTGGTGAAGGCGCCGGACTCCCCCGACTACACGTGCACCACGTGGTGGGACACCGACCACAACCCGGTGCGCCGTATCCGGCTCGGCTACCCCCGCCTGGGGGCACGTCGTACGGACATTGCGTTCTCCTCCGGGGTCAACATCATCTCCGCCCCTCCCGTGACGTACAGCGCCGACGAGTACGCCCAGATAGTCATTGCCACCGGCAGCGGGGAGGGCCGCGCCCAGCAGCGGGCGGTGGAGGCGGTGCGCAACAACCGGCTTCGCATGGAGCACCACCTTGAGCTGCCCGAGGTGCGCGGCAAGGACGTCCTTGCCCAGCGGGCCAAGACCGAGCGGGCGTGGCGGCAGGCCCTCGGACATGTCGAGCAGATCACCGTCCGCGACCACCCGTCCGCCCCGGTCGGGTCCTGGCAGATCGGGGACGACGTGCGGGTCACCGTCCGCGACGAGTGGACGGACTGGTCGGGGTGGTGCCGCATCACCGGGTGGACGATCCGCCCGGACACCGATGCCGGCGAGACCGCAACCCTTCAGCTCGAACGCGCGGACAGCTTCCACTACGGCTCCGCCTGACTTCCCGTTTCCCGGAGATTGGTTTCACCAGATTGGCTATCACCGTCGTCCCGATGACCTTCAAGAAGGCGTGTGCATACGTCGACCGTGTCCACCGCCATCACGCCGCACCACAGGGCCACAAGTTTTCCCTCGGTGTCGTCACCGACGATGGTCAGCTCGTCGGGGTCGCCATCGTCGGGCGTCCTGTTGCGCGCGCCTACGACGACGGGTTCACAGTCGAGGTAACTCGCGTTGCCACTGAGGGATGTCCCAACGCGTGCTCGGCTCTTTACGGCGCTGCCTGGCGAACCGCGAAGGCGTCGGGTCATCGGCGGGCGATCACTTACACCCAGGTAGGAGAGAGCGGCGCCAGTCTGCGGGCTGTCGGGTGGCAGCGGGCAGCCGAGCGGCCTGCTCGGGCTGGTTGGAACACTCCCAGCCGTCCTCGGTCCTCTCTGGGCACCGAGCAGGTGGCCCGAACTCTGTGGGAGATCACGGCCAAGAGTGTGCCGTTTCCCGCGGCGCAGCTGGCTCTCTGAGCGGACTTCTCCGCCCGCCTCCCAACCATCCATGACTTCATGAAGGACTCACTTCCTTGCCCACAGATATAGGCGCCCGCCTCGTACGCCTGGAGAAGCTGCTGCGTGCTTCGGTGCGTGCCCCGAAGTTGGCGAACGCGTCCGTCGAGGGCGGCACCATCGACGTGTACGACGACGACGGCTCATTGCGTGTGGTGGTGGGGCAGCAGCCGGACGGCACCAACGGGGTCATCTCGGTGAACGGGCCGCCTCCGCCGCAGCCGAGTGCCCCGCTGGTGGTGTCGCGTCTGGGTGGTGCGGGCGCCACGTGGGATGGCACGTTCGCGGGTGGGGCAAGGCTGCCGATGGACTTTTCCCGTGTCGAGGTGCACGCCTCCCCCACCGACCAGTTCGAACCGGGCCCCGGGACGCTGGTGTCGACGTGGGAGTCCCCTCGGGGCGGTACCTCTCTCATCCCTACTGAGCGTCCGGTGTTCGTGCGGCTCGTTGCCCGCAACACGTCCGGGGCGGGTTCGGTGCCTTCCGAGGTGGTGGGCCCGGTGGAGGCGTCGAAGGTGGTGGCGCAGGACGTCTTGGACGGCATCGTCACCGAGACGAAGATCGCGGCGGACGCGGTGACGGCTGCGAAGGTCGCTGTGGGGGCGATCGACCGTGAGGCGTTGGCTGCGGGTGCGGTCACGGCGGAGAAGATCGGCCAGCAGGCCGTTGAGGCGGGGAAGATCGCGGCGGGGGCCGTGGACCTGAACACCTTGGGTGGTGCGCTCTCGGACAGTGCGGTGCAGCGGTACCTGGACGCGATGGGTGATGCGGGTGCGTGGCAGGTCGTCCAGTCCGGTCCTGGGGCTTTGTGGCGGCACGCGTCGGGGGTGGTGGATGCGCCGACCGGTCAGACCGTGGGGCAGGCTAACGGGCACATAAGGGTGCGTGGCAACACGCTGGTGCCGTACGAGCCGGGCACCTTGTACCGGATCAGTGCTCGGGTGCGGGCGACGGTGCAGCCGGAGGTGGGCCCGGACAACGTGTATGTCGGTGTGCTCGGGGTGGGTGCGGACAGGACGACGTTGGTGAACCGGCTGGGTGCGAACTCGGCGAGCAGTCACTACTACCCCTGTGCGTCGGGGTTGAAGGTTGCGGTCGCGGACGGGTGGGTGACGGTTGTCGGCTATCTCAAGGACCGTGCACCGGCGGGTGCGTCTGGGACTGCGGGGCCGAGTCCTGACGCGAGGGCTCCGGGCATGGTGCATCAGGATGTGCGGTTCATCAGCCCGTACCTGTGGTTGAACTTCGCGTCGGGGTCTACCGCGGATGCGCCTTCGGTGATGCAGGTTGATGTGGTCACGGTGGAGGCGCTGCGTACGGGTGTCGTGGACTCGACGAATTTGGTGTCGGGGGCGGTGACGACGGCTGCTCTGGCCGCTGATGCGGTGACGGCGGGGAAGGTGGCGGCTGGGGCGATCAGCGCGCGGGAGGTCACGGTGAACACGTTGACGTCTGCGCAGATCGCTGTCGGCGGGATCACTGCGGGCTCGCTGGCGGTGGGGTCGGTGACGGCGGGGGCTATTGCTGCGTCCTCTGTGCACGCTGTTCATCTGGTGGCGGGGTCGGTGCAGGCGGGGGCAATCGCTGCGGATTCCGTGTCGGCGGGGAAGATCGCCGCCGATACGGTGACGGGCCGGGAGATCAAGGCTCTGGCTGTTTCGGCAGACAAGCTCGCGGCGAACGCGGTGACGGCGGGGAAGATCGCCGCTGGGGCGATCCAGACGGAGCACCTGGCGGTGGGGTCCATCACCCCGGATCAGCTCGCTGTCGGGCAGGGCACGAATCTGGTTCCGGATGCCGGCTTCGAGGGGGCGTCGACCGCGAACAGTCTTGCGGCGGCTGGGTCGTCGTGGTCGTTCGCTCCGGGGAACCGCACCGGTGTGGGTGTGAAGGTCGATGCGATGGCAGATGCCCCGTCGTACTTCACGCTGCCTTTGACGACGGTCCCGATCCTTGCGGCGTCGCAGCTGTTCCTGGGTGTGGATGTGCTGACGTCACCGGATCTGGTGGCGCAGTCGGTGAAGATCCTCGCCCGGTGGGAGAACAGTGCGGGTGTGGTCTTGGGGTACGGGGTGGCGGAGACCCAGGAGTACGTGGCGGGCGAGTGGCGGCGCATCACCGGGCAGGTAGCGGCCCCGCAGGGGACTACCCGGGTGGTGCTGTGCTTGGAGGCGTCTGCTGCGTCCCGTGGGTGGTGTGTCTTCGACAATGCGGAGGCTCACACCATTTTCGGCGATGCGACGGGTGGGGCGCGGGCTGAGATCGGGCCCAGGGGGATGCGGCTGTTCGATGAGGACGGCGACGAGGTGGTGTCGCTGCTGTCGGGGCAGCCGAACGCGTTGACGTTCCGCGATGGCGCGGAGCGGGTGGCGGCGATCGGGTCGACGGGTGATGCCTCGTTCCAAAACTTGAACGTCGCCGGGTCGATCAGCGTCGGCGGGGATGAGCTGACGTCCCTCTACAACGGGCCGCGCGGGCTCCTCGCGATCGACTGGATGGCTACCCCGGTCCGTACGACGACGGGCACCGAGATGGGTTACGTGGAGTTGGCGTTCGATGCGCAGGAGGGCCGCATGTACCGGGTGGAGTTCACCGGTGGTGTGGAGTGCTCTGCTGCGGGCGGATCGTTGGCGGTCAGGTTGCGGACGGGGTACGCGGACTCGCCGCTGGTGTCGTCCCCGCAGATCCAGGAAGCCCGGTTCCCGCTGGTGCAGACGACGCGCAGGCAGATCGACTTGCGGCTGGTGAGCGGGTGCGGGCCCAACGACTACGTGAGGCCGGGGCGGAACCGGTTGCTGTTGACGTTCCTCAGCGACAGCGGGGCGCCGGCGGGGCAGCAGGTCACGATGTCGGGGGCTGCCGGGCGGATGGGCCAGTTCACTGTTGAGGACGTGGGTGTGCACGTTCCGGAGACCGGGGCGTACAACTCGGGTGGCGCTGTGGTGCCCGCTTCGCCGGTCAGGATGACCCGCACCTACAAGGGTGTGTGGTCGGGGAGTTACGCCAACCGGTCGGGGTTCAACGCCTACCACGGGAAGGCGTTGGCGGCGGGCTTCTTCTCGGCGAACAACGGGATCCAGGCGGCGCTGACCGGGTTCCCTGCCGCGGTGACGTCGGATCTTGCGGGGGCGAAGGTTCTCAAGGCAGAGGTGTACCTGTACGCGAACCACTGGTACTTCCCTTCCGGTGGCGCCACCACGATCAAGGCGCACACTCACGCGTCGCGGCCGATGAAGTTCTCGGCGAACCAGGCGTCGGTATCGGTCACCAACTGGGCGCGTTCCAGCGGCAAGTGGGTGGACATCACGTCACTGTTCGACCCTGCGACGTTCCGGGGTGTGGCGTTGGACCCGAACACCACGAACCGCACCTGGTACGGCAAGTTCGACGGGGTGGAGAACCCCCACGCGCCGCAGCTGCGTGTCACGTTCATCAAGTAACCCAAGGAGATCAACCGTGGCTGCCGTGTACGCAGACCTCGTCATCAACTCGAACTTCACGAACGGAACCACTGGTTGGTGGTCCGGGGATCCGGCGATGATCTCCCTCAACGCCCCCGGTACGGGGGTGGAGGCTGGGGCGACGACGGAGGCGGTGAACCTGTGGGACGCCCCCTTCGGCCAGGACGGCATTGTGCTGAGGAAGGGGTGCTCGTACACGTTGAGTTTCACCGCGAGGGCGAGCCAGCCGGGCACCCTGTTGAGGGCGCAGGCCGGGTTGGGTGCGGATCCGTGGACGGTGGCCGTCGACAAGACGGTTTCCCTGTCGGCGGTCGACAGGCACTTCCACTACTCGTTCGTTTCCGACCTCGACACCACCATGGGGCAGGTGAGTTTCCAGATCGGCCAGGGCACCAGCGTCACCGTGTACCTGACCGAGGTGCGGCTGACGTGCTCGACCCCGAGGGAGGGCTTCTACGTCGACCCGGACTCGAACGCGGCGAAGTGGGTTGCGGCCAACCCGAAGGACCCTCGCGCTCAGAAGATCACCCGTGGTCTGGTGCGGCGTCCGACGGCGAAGTGGTTCGGGGACTGGAACAAGAACGTGAGGGTGGACGTAGACGCCTATGTGGGGGCCGCTGCGGCGGCCGGGCTGCTGCCGATCATCGCCGTCTACAACGTGTTCAACCGGGACAACGGTGGGGAGAGCCACGGCGGTGCCAGCTCCGCGAAGGAGTACCGGGACTGGGTGGACGAGGTGGTGGCCGGCATTGGGGAGCGTCCTGCTCTGGTGGTCGTTGAGCCGGATGCGGTTGCGCAGATCCAGGGGTTGCGGGACGACGCTGCGCGGGCTGAACGGTTGGGTCTGATCAAGTACGCCGCTGAGGCGCTTGGGCGGCTGCCGTACGTGCGGGCGTATCTGGACGGGGGCAACGCCACGTGGATCAAGCCGCAGGAGATGGCGGCCCGGTTGGCGGCGGCTGGGATCGGGGCGGCGAAGGGCTTCGCGGTGGGGGTGTCGAACTTCGACTCCACCGACATCTCCGCGACTTACGGGGCGCAGGTCGCTCAGGCTCTTGCCGGGCTCGGGGTTCCGGGGGTGCGGTTCGTGATCGACACGTCCCGCAACGGGAACGGGGCGATGGACGCTGCGGGTCAGCACGTCGACTACTGCAACCCGGCGGGTCGACGGCTTGGTGTGCCGAGCAGTATCGGGGTAGGCGGGGTCGAGTACCTGCTGTGGATCAAGGTTCCCGGCGACTCGGATGGCATGTGCGGTACCGCCCCGGACGTGACGGCGGGAACGTTTTCACCTTTCCTCGCAGAACGACTGATCGACGGAAACTGATCAGATTCGAAATCAGATTTTCATGACTTGCCAGTTATCCGTCATGTGCATTTTGCGCTGACAGCTACCCGTAATCTGATTCTGCTATCGCATACCCGTAAGGCGTCCACGACTGTCCGCGCGCTTCCTCATGGCGCGGGCTACTCGGCCCCGGGGTGACTCATCTCCGGGTCGTTTCGCGTCGGAGGGAACTTGCTATGTGGTGGCAACGAAAGATGGGAAGGCCTCCCTGTGGTAGCCGTTGGCTTACACGGGTCGGCCATTGGCTCAAGCGGCATCGTACCGATCTCGTGCTCCTAACGATGCAGGGATTCGTCACCCTGATCGTGCAGGTGATCGTGCGAGCCGCCATGTGAGACCACCCCCGGCATGCTGCGCCGGGGGTGGTCGCTCTGGGCCGCTTTCCCGAGGCCCTGCCCCAATACGTGGGGGCAGGGCCTTCTACTGCGGGTGAGAGAAGCATCTCTGTTGGCGGTCAGAGACGTAAGAAGCGATGAGAAGTTGATGCTGAACATCTCATCTCTTACTGCACACATTAGTTGACGCGCACGCGGTCGCGGAGAAGAACGCGTCAAGTTATAAGAGTCAAAGCTGGTATTGATGTCGGTACAGGAAGGCTCCCACGTGCCGTTCATCGTCGAGGTGTGGTCCCCGTACCCGTAGGCTGACGTGCAGGCGTGGGGCTGCTGGAGGACCGCGGTGTCTGTGCCGCCGAGCGCCGAGCCCACCCTGTGGGAGTTGCACCGCGCCGTCTCACAACTTCGCGAGGACCTGCGTGGTGACCTCGCCCAGCTCGCTGCCCGCCTGGACCAGGTGGTGACGCAGGACGTCTACCGGGCCGACCAGCGGGCCACCGAGCAGCGCATCGGACAGGTCGAGGCTGGACTTGCCGCCCTGCGGAGTGAGCACGACCAGACAACAGAGCGCGGGGAGTTGCAGCGGCGCGAGGATCAGGCTGCGGCTGCGGCGACACGTCGTCTGGTGATCAGTTCGTTCGTTGCACCGCTGCTGTTGATGGCGTTGCAGCTGTGGTTGCTGTCGGCGGGTACAGCCCGGTAGCCCGTTCCAGCAGGGTGTATGTACCGAAGTTTGGGCGCGGGGAGAGTTGAGTACTAGCAGTGGCTACACCACTTGCTGCTGACCGTCTGGTCGCAGCACTACGTGCCGAAGGTGTTCGCGTGGTCGAGCGACCTGGTTGGCGCACCCACAACCGGAACGCGAAGGGACCGTGGGGGCCGTCGCACGGGGTGATGATCCACCACACGGTCACCTCCGGCACGAGCAACACGGTCAGCATCTGTGAGAACGGCTACGCGGGTTTGCCGGGGCCGTTGTGCCATGGCGTGATCGCTAAGGACGGCACGGTGTACCTCATCGGTCACGGCCGGGCGAACCATGCGGGCAAGGGCGACAGCGCGGTACTCCAGGCCGTCATCGCGGAGAGGGCACTGCCTCGTGCGGCGAAGGCCGACAAGGACGGCAACCCGCACTTCTACGGCTGGGAGTGCGAGAACCTTGGTGACGGCCGCGACCCGTGGCCGGGCGCCCAGCTCGATGCGATCGAGCGGGTATCGGCGGCTCTATGCCGTGCGCACGGCTGGGGCGCAGAAAGCGTGATCGGCCATCTGGAGTGGCAGCCCGGCAAGGTCGATCCGCGAGGCTTTGCGATGAGCGGCCTGCGTCAGCGCGTCGCCGCGCGGCTGCGGGGCAAGCCGGGCGCTTCGGGTTCTTCCACGTACACGGTGGGCGCCGGCGACACGCTGTCTGGGATCGGTGCCCATCTCGGCGTGAGCTGGCAGGCCATCGCCCGCGAGAACAGCATCACCAAGCCGTACGTCATCCATCCGGGCCAGACCCTCAAGATCCCCGCCAAGTAGGAGGCACCCATGTCCGACGCCAACCAGAGAACCCTTCGTACCTGCCTCCAGACCTTCTTGGGTGTGGCTGCGGGTCTTCCGCTGATCATCGACGCCTCGGGGATCCCGCAGTCCACGGCCGGTGTGGCGGTTGCCATTGCGGTGGCGGCCGGTATCACCCGGGTGATGGCGCTGCCGGTTGTTCACCAGCTGCTCCCTGACTGGCTGTACCGGAACGAGTCGCCCTCCACTGGCGTGAGCACCGAGAACGCCACGCTGGACGCTCACCGGTGACCACCCCGAACTGTTCCGGGGTGGGTTCGGCGGACTGACGGCGGCCCGGCAGGCCTGGGGCCGGTGGCGGGCCCCCACCGCCTCACGTGAGGCGGTGGGGGCCTCTCGTATCCCGCGATGGCCGCCGGATGGGTACCACATCGGAACGTTCCGGGGTGGTCCTCAGGTGCTGATTATCGGACAGAGGTGTCCGAACGTTGGGAACGAGTCTCCCAAATTTGGGAGACTCGCCGCTTTGTCGCAGGTCAGAGGATGTTCCACTGCTGGTCGTGGTCTCCGGCTCGGTCGGCTGCGATCCGGTTGTGGATCTCCGCTGCTTTCGCGGGTTCGTGGGTGGCCTTGCGTGCGTTGGTGGTGATCATGCGGAGTTCCCGGAGGTCGCGGAGGACCGGGTAGCCCGCCCAGTGCCGGATGTCCCAGCCGTAAGCGTCGGCGAAGTCCGCGTAGTGGTCAGTGTGATAGCCGAAGCGGCGGCAGTGGACTTCCACGGTGACAAGGTCCCATTCGGGGTGGCCGATGGTGGCACTATCCCAGTCGCAGAGCACCGCGCCGTCACCGTCGTGGAGAGCGTTGCCGTGCTGGGGGTCGCCCTGGAGGACGGAGCGGGGCATCTCGAAGCGAACGGCTTCAAGTTGGTGGGCGAGGGTGTCGACGCGTTTGTGGAGGTAGTCCACGTCGTCCTGCGGCAGGGTGGTGGTCGCGTACAGAGAGCGGCGGATCGCGTGGCAGACGTCGAGCGGTGGGAGCTCCACGGGTGGGCTACTGAGGCTGTGCAGGGTGCTGAGGGGCTTCGCGAGGGCCTGAGCGGCAACGGGGTGGCCGGGTTGAGGCAGGTACGTCCACAGGGTGGCCGACTGGTCGCCGAGGGGGATCGGCTGGAGGTGGGGTCGGTGCAGTGGGACGGTGGGGAAGCCGAGGTCCATCAGCCACTGCACGAAGCGCACGGTGCGGGTGACGGTTGTTGCTGGCGTTCCCTTCCTGGCGATCTTCACCACGACGGGGTCGTGTGCCAGTCGCAGAACGGCGTTCGTCTGGCCCCGCAAGAGGACGGCCCCGGTGGCGTCGAGGCCTGCTGCCGCGCAGGTGCGGGCGAGCAGGTCTGTCATTTCGCCTTCGGTGTAGCCGCCGTGGATAGGTGGAGTCATGAGGACAGGCTGCGGGACGGCGAGCGAGCCTGTCACTGGCTACCGCGGGGCAGGGCAAGGATCTCTTGGAGTTCGAGGCCTGCGCGGACGGTACGCATCTGTTGGGGGGCCGCGTTCAGTACGTCTTGTGCCCTGGCGCCGAGGATCTGTGTGCGGTGGTCGGCGGGTACATCGAGGTAGGCGCGGCCGGCGAGGGCGAAGGCGTCGCTGAGGTGGTGTTCTCGGGCGAGGCACAGTGCGCGCTCGATGCGCAGGAGTGCCGGGTCGATGCTTCCTTGCTGGGTTGCGTAGAGGGTGAGGGCTCGTTCCTGGACTTCTTCGGCTTCGCGGGTTTGGTTGAGGTAGGTGTGGATGCCGCTGAGGTAGAGCAGGAAGCGGCGTTCGGGGAAGGCCCAGGCGTCGGTGGCCTGGGTGTGGTCTGCGGCGGCGAACGCGTCTTCGGCGAGGTTCATGATGTGCAGGGCGCCCTCGTTGTCGCCGTTGCGGGCGCGGGCGCGGGCTTCGGCAGCTGCGGCGAAGGCCAGGGTGGTCGCGTTGCTTCCGCGGGCCTGGAGGAGGACGCGGGCGTCGGAGGCCAGCCGTACGGCGTCGTCCAGCGGCCCGTAGTAGTAGGGGAGCATGGCTGCCTGCACTCGGACGCGTGCGCGCATGTCGAGGTTGCGGCTGTCGTCTGCGGCGGTGAGTGCGGTCGCGTACCAGTCTCGTGCCTGGCGGAGGCTGCCGAGTTTCATCAGTGCGTCGGCGACGAGGGTCGCGAGGACTGAGGTCATCTCGGAGAGGCGGAGTTGGGTGGCGGCGGGCTGCCGTTCGGAGGCGATGAGCTGCACTTCGCGGAGGTCCTCCAGCAGCGCCAGGATCATCGCGTTCGGCGGACGGCTTATGTACTGGCGGCGGTGGAGGAGGAGGCGTTCGTCGAGGAGGTCGAGCTGGCCGGGGCTGACGCTGCCGGCGGCGAGGGTTCTGTCGACGTTGCGGCGGAAGGCGTCGATCCAGTCGTCCTCGCGGAAGGCGGGCAGAGGGGCTGTTTCGAAGCCCTGCGCGTCCTGGCCCCAGCCTGAGCGGTGTGGGCCAGCGGGGTCTGGGCTGGCGGATTGCCGAGAGTAGCTGTTGCTTGCGGGCCCTGTCCGGCGCACGTAGATATCCGCTGCGGGTGCTGGCGGTTCGACGGGGCAGGTCGTCGGCTGGGTGTCGGACGCTTTGAGGAGGAGGAGTTGGCGGGCGGTGTAGCCGGGGAACATGCGCGCCAGGATTTGTGGTGCGGGCTGGACGGGGAGGGTGGCGATGTTCCCGGATGTCCAGCGACGGTACGTCTGCTCGGAGACGGTTGCCGAGCGGAGGGACAGGTCGCCCTGTTCGTGGGCCATCGTGTTCGCGGTGCGCTCGTAGGCCTGCCTGAACATTCTGTAGGTCATGTCGGCAGCTGTGGTGAGCGACCAGAGCAGTGTTTTCCCTGCCATGGCGAGAGGTTCCTAATTCGTGAGTAGGCGGTTCCAGACGACTCGTGGGTGAGTCGCTGGACTGTTGAGGTGGGTTGGGTTCGTAGTGGCCGCGTGGGCGCCG
>NZ_JBIAMU010000005.1:213465-447558 GCF_042874215.1 Streptomyces sp. NPDC004111 | reverse complement strand
GGCCGGTCCCCGGGGGGGGGGGGGGCGCCCCGGGGGCTCCCCCCACTCTATCCGCCCCCGCGCCCCCCCCCGGGGGGGGGCGGGCCCCCGGGGGGGGGCGGGCCCCCCCCCCCCCACCGCCGTTCCCGGCGCGTCTAGCGTGATCCCATGGACGATCACGGTGGGGCGCACGGTTTTACGTCGGTGGACACGCAGCCACGGCCCGAGGAGTGGGTCGGGGTGCTGGACCGGTTGGGGGCGGAGCCCTTCTACGTCGGGTACAAGCGGCGGTTGCGGGAGCTTCTGGGGGCGTCGGCCGGTGGGCTGTTCCTTGAGGTCGGGGCGGGGGCCGGGGATGCCGCGCTGGCCCTGCGCTCCGATGGCGTCCGGGTCGTGGCGGTGGACAGTTCGCTGACGATGGTCGGGCGGGCGCGGGAGCGTGGGCTGGGGTGTGCCGTGGTCGCGGACGGGCAGCGGCTGCCGTTCGCGGCGGGGCGGTTCGACGGGGTCTGGGCAGACCGGGTGGTGCAGCACGTCGCCGAACCGGGGCTCATGCTCGACGAGTTGGTGCGGGTGGTGCGTCCCGGTGGCCGTATCGTCCTGGCGGATCCGGACTACGACACCCAGGTGCTCGACATCGAGGACCAGGACCTGGCCCGCCGGGTACTGCGGTTCAGGGCGGACGCGGGCCTGCGCAACGGCACGCTGGCGCACCGGCACGCCGGTCTGTTCGCGGACCGCGGTCTGGATGACGTCGCGGTGGAGGCCCGGACCCTGGTGGTGCGCGACCCGGCGGCGGCCGACCACGTGATGGGGCTGCGGAGTTGGGCGCACACGGCCGCGGAGCGGGGCTTTCTCGCGTCCGTGGACGCGGACCGGTTCGTGGCGCAGTTCGACGATGCCGTGCGCGCGGGGCGATTCACCTATGCCGTCACCTTCTTCCTCACCGCGGGCACCGTGCCCGGGGTCGGCTAGCCGCCGGCGTTGCGCCGGTAGTGGCGGGCGGCGCGGGCGCGGTTGGCGCAGGAGGGTTTGCAGTACTCCTGGCGGCCGTGGCCCTGGAGGTAGTAGCGGACGCAGCGCGGTGCGGTGCAGGCGCGCAGGAGGTGGCGTTCGGGGCCGGCCAGGAACTCGACTGCGGCGCGGGCCAGTTGGGTGACGAGGGTGTCCTCGTCGGCCCGGAGTCCGGGGTGCGGTTCGCCGTCCGGTTCCCAGTGCAGTTCCAGGCGTACGGGGGTGCGGGCGGCGCATGCGTTGAGGTGGGCCAGGGCTTCCTCGAAGGGCATCAGCCGGTGGGCGTCGGCCGGGCTGGGCGGGCCGGGGCGCACCGCGTGGGCGAACAGCGCGCGTACGGCCCGGCGGAGGCGGACGACGTCCGCGCGCAGTTCCTCGGTGGCGGTGGCGGTGGCGGGCGCCTCGGCGGTTCGGTCTCCGCCGCGTGGCCCGGCGGGCAGGCCGCCGGGCTGTGGTCCGGGCCGACCGCCGGGCTTTCCGTCGGGCCGACCAGCGGGTTCATCTTCGGGCCGGCCGCCGCGCTCGCCGTCGGGCTGCCCAGCGGGTTCACCTCCGGGCCGACCGTCCCGCCCCCCTTCGGGACGACCGTCCGCCAGCCAGTCGGCTAGTCCCGCGACCGTTTCGAGGTCGTCGGCGACGCCGCCTCTTCCGTCATGGCGGACGGTGCTCACCAGGTCGAGTGCGGTGCGGCCCCGGCCGTCCCCCCTTGCGTACTCCATGGGCCGCACCTTACCGTCCTAACGGTTTTCACTCCATTTACCGTGAGACTCTTCCGGGGGACCCGTGCTTCTGCTTGCCCAGATCAGCGATCTGCACCTGGACGGCACCGCCCGCTCCGTCGAGCGCACCCGGCGCGTGATGTCCTACCTGCGCGGTCTGCCCCGCCCGGTGGACGCCCTGCTGGTCACCGGCGACATCGCCGACCACGGCGCGGAGGCCGAGTACGAGGAGGCGGTGCGGCTGCTCCGGGCGCCGTTCCCGGTGCTGCCCTGCCCGGGGAACCACGATGTGCGGGCCGCCTACCGCACGGTCCTGCTGGGCGAGCCGGCCGGGGACGGGCCGGTCAACCGGGTGCATCACGTCAAGGGGGTGGCGGTCCTGATGGCGGATGCCACGGTTCCGGGGCGCGACGAGGGGCATTTCGACGCGGAGACGCGGGAATGGATCACCGCGACCCTGGACGCGCTGGCCCCCGGGACCCCGGCGCTGCTGGCATTCCACCAGCCGCCGCTGGCCCTGCACCATCCGCTGCCGGACTCCTATCAGCTCCGGGAGCCCGAGTGGCTGGCCGGGCTGCTGGCCGCGCGTCCGCGGGTAGCGGCTGTGCTGACCGGGCACGCGCACACCGCGGCCGCCTCGGCGTTCGCCGGGCGGCCTCTGGTGGTGGGTCCTGCGGTGACCTGGACGCTGCGGTTGCCCTGGGAGGGCGAGGAGGCGGCGGACCGGGAGCAGCCGCCCGGTCTGGCGTTTCACGTGCTGGACGACGAGCACCGGCTGACCACCCATTTCCGGGTGGTGACCGGCTAGCTCGTCAGCTCGTAGCGGGCGACGGGGGCCTCGGTCTCGGCGGCGCGCCGCTCGGCCCGGCGGAGCTGGCGGTCGATCCTCCGGTCGTGGGCGTGCCCGACAAGCGAGGGAAGCGCCATAAGGGCGAAAAGGGCGATGACGGTCAGGTAGTTCAGGAATGTGTTCATGGCTCAACTCTCGTTCAGCGGAGCTGAATTGATGAGTGGCAGGACTGTCATGACACATCGAATTACTGCCACACTGGCAGCATGCTGAGAAACGTTGCCGTGGCACTGGTGGACGGGGTCAATCCGTTCGAACTGGGCGTGCTGTGCGAGGTGTTCGGGATCGACCGGAGCGAACAGGGCCTGCCGGTCTACGACTTCGCGGTCTGCGCGGTGGAGTCGGGGCAGCTGCCGGCCCGTTCGGGGGCGTTCTCGATCAACGTGCCGTACGGGCTCGACCGGCTCGAAGAGGCCGATCTGATCGCGATCCCCGCCGACCAGCACTGCGAGGCCCGCACCTATCCAGAGCCCCTGCTCGACGCCCTGCGCCGGGGCGTGGAGCGGGGTGCGCGGGTGCTGAGCGTCTGCTCCGGGGCCTTCGTGCTCGGCGCGGCCGGACTGCTCGACGGGCGGCGCTGCACCACGCACTGGCGGCACGTGGACGAGCTGGCACGGCGCCACCCGAAGGCCCGCCTGGAGCCGGACGTGCTGTACGTCGACGAGGGCCCGGTCATCACCTCGGCGGGCACCGCCGCCGGCATCGACGCCTGTCTGCATCTGGTGCGGCAGGAGGACGGCCCGGAGGTCGCCAACACCATCGCGCGGCGGATGGTGGTGCCGCCGCACCGGGACGGCGGTCAGGCGCAGTACATCGAGCGTCCGCTCACCCACACCCGCTGCGACACCGTGGGCGAGGTACTGGTGTGGATGGCGGAGAACCTCGAACTGGACCTGACGGTCGAGCAGTTGGCGGCCCGCGCCCACATGTCCCCGCGCACCTTCGCCCGCCGCTTCCAGCAGGAGACGGGGACCACTCCCTACCGCTGGGTGCTGCGTCAGCGGGTGCTGCTGGCACAGCAGTTGCTGGAGGCGAGCGACGAGACGGTCGACGTGGTCGCGGGCCGCTCCGGCTTCGGTACGGCGGCGGGGCTGCGGCACCACTTCCTGCGCACCCTGGGCACCACCCCGCACGCCTACCGCCGCACCTTCAGGGGCCCGGCACGCGCGGCATGACACGGCCGCCGGCACCCCGGCACGCGCGACGCGACCGCACCTCCGGCGGCCCGTACCCCGGCACGCGCGCACCGGGCCGCCCCTCCAGTGCCCCGCCGGCCCCGCACGCCCCGTCGCTCAGCCCGCGCTCCGGTCCAGTGCGACGACCTCGACCTCGATCTGCCAGTCCGGCTGGGCCAGCGAGACGACCTCGATGAGGGTGTCGGCGGGGTAGGGCTCGGCCAGGAACTCGCCGCGCAGAGTGATCACGTGCGGCAGGTTCGCCGCCATGTCGCGTACGAAGATCCCGACCTTGACCACGTCGGCGAAGGTCAGTCCGGCCGCCTCCAGCACCCGTGCGACGTTGCGGAACGCCTGTCGCCCCTGTTCCAGGAAGCCGCCCTCGACGGTGGTCCCGTCCTCGTGGAAGCCCGCCTGGCCGGACACGTACACGAAGCCGCCCGCCTTCACGGCCTGCGAGATCCGGTACGGCCGGTACCAGTCGGGCGTGGTGGCGACCTTCTCGATGACCCCCGCGCCGGCACCGCTCCTGCTGCTGGACATGGTTCTCCCCTTGGGTCGGCGGGGCCGGTGAGGACCCCGCAGCTCCGTTACGAAACGTTTCGTAACGCCTCGGAAGCTAGAGCAGACTCCGGCACCTTGTCAAAACGAAACGTAACGTCACGCAAGCGGTAGGGTGGCCGCATGACTCCCGAGCCCCAGAGTGAGCGGCGCAGCGAACGCGCCCGCCGAGCGATCCTCGACGCGGTGTTCGAGCTGGCGGTCGGCAAGGGCTACGCCAAGCTGACCATCGAGGCCATCGCGAGCCGGGCGGGCGTGGGAAAGCCCACGATCTACCGCTGGTGGTCCTGCAAGGGGGCGGTGGCCCTGGACTCGCTCAACGAGCGGATCGGCGACGGCATCGCCTTCCCCGACACCGGGGACATCGCCGCCGACCTGAAGACGCAGCTCACCGCCGTCACGGAGCTGCTCACCGGGGACGTGGGCCGGGTCTTCCGGGGCATCATCGGCGAGGCCCAGAACGACCCCGAACTGATGGAGACCGTCCGCGAGACCGTCGTGGACCCCCGCATCAGGGAGTGCCGGGCGCGCCTGGACAGCGCCGTGGCCGCCGGGCAGGTCCGCGCGGACCTGCCGACCTCGGTGATGGTCGACCTCTTCTACGCGCCGGTGTACTACCGCTTCCTGCTGGGCTTCGACGCCGCGGCCGTCCGGCGCTGTCCGGAACTCGTCGAGGAGGTCCTGCTCGGCCTGCGCCCCCGTACCCCGCACATGTGAACGCCGCGCGCCCGGCGGCTCGACGAGCGACCGGGCGCGGGACGCGGAAAGCGGGCGTGCGGGAACTAGTCGTTGGGGACCGTCTCGTAGCGCGGGGTGCCCTCTTCCATCTGCTTGAGCGCGGCCTTGCGCTCGCGCTTGGAGAGGCGGTCGATGTAGAGGCGGCCGTAGAGGTGGTCCGTCTCGTGCTGGAGGCAGCGGGCGAAGTAGCCGGTGCCCTCGACGGCGATCGGGTTGCCCTCGGCGTCCTGGCCGCGGACGACCGCGTAGTCCGGGCGGGCCAGCTCGGCGTACGCGCCGGGGACCGACAGGCAGCCCTCGTTGGAGTCGTCGAGCACCCGGCGGTCGGCGGGCAGCTCGTCGAGGACCGGGTTGATCACGACTCCGGTGTGCCGGACGCCGTCGTCGTCCGGGCAGTCGTAGACGAAGACCTTGAGGTCGACGCCGATCTGGTTGGCCGCCAGGCCCACGCCCTCGGCGGCCTTCTGGCTGGCGAACATGTCGTCGATGAGGGAGGCGAGCTTGTCGTCGAACTCGGTGACGTCCCGGCACTCGTGGTGCAGCACCGGGTTGCCGACGACCGTGATCGGGCGGGCGGTGCCGCGCTCGCGGTACGCCAGCTCGCGGGCCTCGCAGTCCTCCGTATCCACGACGAACCCGTTACCGACCTGCTCGTCGACCTGCTGCTGCTGCGCCATGTCCGCCGTACGCCTTCCTCAAAACCGACCGCCGCACCGGAATCGGTGCCCGTACAGCCTACGGGCACCGGCCGCGTCCGCTCAGCAGACCTCTTCGAGATCCCGCCACTCCCGGCTGTCCGGGCTGTCGGCGACCCATCCGTCGAGCAGGCCCCGCACCAGTCCGGGCGGCGCGGCGAGGCCGCACTCGCGCTCGGGCACCCACAGGTCCCCGTTCGTCCGGTGGCCGAGCGGGCCGGGGTGGCCGGGCTCGCTGTGGTCGTGCGGGTCCAGGTGCTGCTCGCCGTCGCCCTCGTCGGAGGGCATCCGCGACTCCGAGCAGGTGCGGCACAGCAGCCGCACGGAGGACGACCAGTCCTCGGCGGCGAAGCCGGCGTCCGCCGCGAGGCGCTCCAGGGCGTCCCGGTCGGCCTCGGTGGCGGCCTCCAGGAGGACCACCCAGGTCGGTACCGGGGACGGTGCCCACAGCTCGATCTCGTCGAACACGGGGAAGGAGGGCCCCGCGGCCGTCACCCGCTCCCCGTGCGGCACCCCGTCGTGCAGCACGACCTCGCCCCAGCGCCGCCCGGAGGACGGCAGCGGGATCGACAGCACCTCGATGCGTGCGGGATCCAGCCTGCGGCCCCACACCACCTCCGCCTCGCCCTCGGGCGACAGCCGCACCGCGGCGCTGCCCAGCTCCATGCCGAGGGGTTCGCCGCTCTCGGTGGGGGCGCCGGGCACCTTCAGCCCGTACGCCTGCCAGGCCCGGCGCGCGAGCGGCCAGTCCTGGAGCGCGGTGGCGGCGATCCCGACGTTCCACCAGTCGGGAGCGCCGGTCTCGCGGTCGAGCAGCGCGACGGCACGCAGGCCCGCGGCCCGCGCCTGGTCCCAATCGTGCCGGAATTTGTGCAGCAGCGCCAGATTGAACCAGGACTCCGAGAGCCAGGGTTCGAGATCCGCCGCGCGTGTCAGGAGCGCCCCCGCGTCCTCGTACCGACCGTCGCCGATCAGCGTGAACGCGCGGTCCGTGGCCTGCCGCCACGAGGCGGAGGGCCGATGCCGTACCTTCCCGAAGATCCTCACGATTCCCGCCTGCCGGTTGGCTCACTTCCCCTGCCGTGCTCTTGGCTGCGCCGTGGCTGCCAGGGGCTCTCTTCGCATCCAACCATGCCCGGCTGGAGCCCCGCTCATTACCCACTGGTTACCCAGGTGGGGGCAGGGCGACTCCGCGTGCGAGGACACGCGCCAGGGATTCCACGACCTCGCTCTGGTAGTCGCATCCGGTGCCCGCACGCAGCGTTTCCAGCGCGTCCAGCGGGCCGGCCGGACCTCCCCCGCATTCCCCCGAGAGATCGACGTACGCGTTGACGGTACGGACAATGCGGGCGGTGAGCGGCTGGTCACGGTACGGATCCGCCTGCCGCTCCACCACTTCCGCGACCTCCTCGGGCACCCCGGTCTGCCGGACGACCGCGCCGCCGAGCAGCGCGATGCGCCGCTGGTCCTGGACGGGCAGCAGGGCGGTGGCGCCGGCCGGAACGGGGTCGACGAGCGAGAGCTGGCCGATGTCGTGCATCAGGGCCGCGTACTCCAGCAGCGTCAAGTCCTTTCCGGAGAGACCCAGTTCGCGGCCGACCGCGGCGGCGAGCAGGGCCACCCGGCGGGCGTGCCCGGGGCGGGTGTAGCCGGCGATCTCGGTGGCCCTGGCGAGCGAGGCGATGGTCTGCCGGTAGGTGTCCCTGACCTCCGCGTACCGCCGGAACGACAGCTGGGTGAGCAGCAGCGGCACGCAGAACACCGCCAGCGCCCACAGCCCCACCACGGCGACGGCCAGCGCCATCACGACCGAACTCGCGCACACCGCAGCCCCGATGCCGCGCAGCGCGCGCACCTCGTCGCGGAGCAGCGGCCCGTACGGGTGCCCGGTCCTGGCCCGTGCGAAGGCGGCGCCGAGCACCGCGTCGCACAGCCCCGTCAGCACCAGGAACACCACGAGCAGCAGGGCGAAGCCGGGGCCGTGGCCGACGAGTTCCTCCACGAGTCCGGAGTTGTACAGCGGCTGGAAGCAGACGGCCGCGAACGCCACGGTGAGCAGTTGCCGGGCCGCCCGGTCCGCTGCGGGTCCCCGGGCGGAGGCGGCGCCCGGTCCGCCCGGGGGCCACTCCGCGCAGCGGCGCCCGCGTGCCCGGCGGGTCGCGGCCCCGGCGCCCAGCGCCACCGCGGTCACGGCCACCACCTGGGGGACGCCGTGCGTGGTGGGTGTCCCGGCGCAGTGTCCGAGCAGTGCGTAGGCGAGTGCTCCGGCGGTGCCGAGCGGTGCGGGCTCACCGCCGCGGTGCGCCACCTCCCCGACCCAGATGAGCAGTGCGAAGGCCACCGCGATGCCCGGCTGTGCCGGGCCCGTGCGCAGGACCTCGGCCACCGCGCCCAGGGCCAGCAGTCCGGCCACCGTCCGTCCGGCCACCGCCACGGCGCTCAGCTCTTCCGGCGCTTCGGCTCGGCCCGTTCGTCGCGGGTCGCCGGGGTGACGGGTGCGGGCCGGGGCGGCGTCGGCAGGGGCGGTGCGGGCAGGGGGGAGGCGGGGAAGGGGGTGTCGGAGTGCGGAGGGACGGAGAGCGGCAGGAGGGAGAGCAGCGGGGCGGGGAGGCGTCCCGAGCACAGGCTCCAGCCCGACGCCTGCTCCAGCTGCGACCTGGCCCTGGTCCCCTGCTTGGTCCCCTGCTTCGTTCCCCCGTTCGCCCCCTGTTTCGTGCCTTGCTTCGTGCCCTGCTTCGTCCCCTGTGCCGGTTCCGGCTCGTGCGGGGTCCTGGATCTCGCCCCGGTGCGGGGCCGTGTCCTGGGGACGGGCAGGGGTTCGGGGCCGGGTCCCGGCCGGCAGCCGTCCGCGGGCGGCCCTTCGCCGCGGCGACGGGGCGGCGCGGTCGGGTCGGGGGCTCCCGCGGGCTCCCCGGGGCCGGCCGCCGTCGCCCCGACGGCCTCCTCGTCGGCCGTCACCGCCGGGTTCCAGCCCTCGCGGTCCAGCGCGGCGACCAGTGCGGCCACCATACGGGGGTCGAACTGGGTGCCCGCGCACCGCTCCAGTTCCGCCACGGCCGCCTCGACGGGGCGGGCCCTGCGGTAGGAGCGGGTGGAGGTCATCGCGTCGAAGGCGTCCGCCACGGCCACCACCCGGGCGAACTCGGGGATCCGGTCCCCGGCCAGCCCGTACGGGTAGCCGCTGCCGTCCATCCGTTCGTGGTGGTGCAGGATCGCCGCGCGCGCGTCCCCGAGGAAGCCGATGCCGCGCACCATCTCGTGCCCGTACTCCGGGTGGAGTTCGATGACCCGCCGTTCCTCGGGGGTCAGCGGTCCGTCCTTGCGGAGCAGCCGGGTCGGCACCCCGAGCTTGCCCACGTCGTGCAGGATCCCGGCGAACCGGAGCGCTTCGCGCCGCTCCTCGTCCATGCCGAGCTCGGCGGCCATCATGGCGGAGGCCCGGCCGACCCGTTCGCTGTGGCCGCGCGTGTAGCGGTCCTTGAGGTCGACGGCCTGGACGAGTGCGCGGATGGTGGTCTGGTGGGCGTCGTGCTCGCGCTGGTACTGGGCGAAGACCCAGCAGGAGAGGTACATCGGCAGGAGGACGAAGAGGGCGGCGGACGGCCCGTACGGGCTGCGCCACAGCACGGCCATCATCAGTCCGGCCAGGCCGTGCACCCCGTGCGGGGCCAGCGAGCGCACGAAGAGGCCGTGCCAGGCGGTCCGTACCGGCATCCGCTCGGCCGCGACCAGGATCGCGCCGTCGAGGAGGGTCAGTACGGCGCAGAAGCCGACCACCGCGGCCCCCGCGGGCAGGAGTGCGTACGGGAAGGCCGGGGGGCCGCCGCTTTCGCCGGGCCCGCCCAGCGCGCCCCACAGCCAGGCTCCGGTCCACACCGCGAGGGCCAGTTGGGCCGCCCGCCACACCCGGCGCGGGCCTGCCGGTGTGCGGGTGACCCGCCCGAGGAGCGCGCCGGGCACGGCGACCAGGGCGGCGGCCGAGGGCGACAGCAGGAAGACGGCGGCGAGCGGGACGGGGAAGAAGGCCCCGGAGCCGGCCGGCACGGTGATCCGCAGCAGGTTGCAGCGGGGCAGCAGCTCGCACGCGGCGTAGAGGGCGGCCAGCAGGGCGACCGCGTCCCAGGGGGTGCGGTCGAGGCCGGTCAGGACGGCGAGGGCCGCGACGATCACGGTGCCCAGGACACAGACCCGAGCTGCCGCCGGTAACGCTCGCACCCGTTCCCCCGCAACCCGTCGGTCCGCTCCGCTGCGGCGCCGTAGCCAAATCGTCCGTCAGGCTAGCGAGTTGTGGGCCGCCGAACGCGCAAAGGCCGCCGGTTCCCCCCATCGAGTGACGACGGGCCGGGAACCGGCGGCCTGGGTGCGTGCGCGTGGCGGTCCGGTGCGGCGGCGGTGGCCTCCGGTCGCCGTCCGGCTACTTCTTGGCCTGCTCGTTGACCGCGGCGGCGGCCGCCTCGGACGCGGCCGGAGCCGGGCCGGGCTGCGGGGCGAGCAGGTCGGGTGCGGCCACGTCCTGCTCGGGCACGGCCTGTCCGGCCCGGATCAGGTCGATCCGGCCGAGCACCTTGGAGCGCAGGTCGACCGGCACGTCGTCGGAGCCGCAGCACCGCTTGACGAGCTTCTTCACGGCCTGCTCCAGGCCGTACTTCTCCAGGCACGGCGAGCACTCCTCGAAGTGCTCCTCGAACTTGGTGCACTCGCCGTCCGGCATCTCTTTGTCGAGGAACTCGTAGAGATGGTCGAGCACCTCAGAGCAGTCCGTCTCGTGCGGATCTCCGCAGCTCATGAGCCCGAGCCTTTCGCGTCGTTCGACTCCCCGGACGCCGCTCCGGCACCGGCCGGCACCAGACCGCGCTCGCGGGCGTAGTCCTCCAGCATGCCGCGCAGCTGACGGCGTCCCCGGTGCAGCCGGGACATGACCGTCCCGATCGGTGTCCCCATGATGTCCGCGATTTCCTTGTAGGCAAACCCCTCGACATCGGCGAGATACACGGCGATGCGGAACTCCTCCGGGATCGCCTGCAGCGCGGACTTCACGTCCGAGTCGGGCAGGTGGTCCAGCGCCTGCGACTCGGCGGAGCGCAGACCGGTCGACATGTGCGACTCGGCACGGGCCAGCTGCCAGTCCTCGATCTCCTCCGAAGCGCTGCGCAGCGGCTCGCGCTGCTTCTTGCGGTAGGAGTTGATGAACGTGTTGGTGAGAATCCGGTAGAGCCAGGCCTTGAGGTTGGTCCCCTCGCGGAACTGGTGGAAGGACCCGTACGCCTTCGCGTAGGTCTCCTGCACCAGGTCTTCCGCGTCCGCCGGGTTGCGCGTCATGCGCAGCGCGGCGGAGTACATCTGGTCGAGGAAGCCCAGCGCGTCCCGCTCGAAGCGCGCGTTGCGCTCGGCGGTGGTCTCCTCCGCGTGGCCGGCTTCGGTCCCTGCGTCGGTCCCAGTGACCGGACCCACCTCCTTCAGCGCCGTGGCGAGCCCGAATGCGGACCCGCTCGACTCGGAGGATAGACGACCACCCTGCTTCCCCGCTGCCTGAGCGGGTACGGTCTTCGCCGCGGAAAGCACCGTCCACTCCAGGTCAGAGGCTTGCGGGCGGCGCGGGCAGATGGTGGAACCCATGCGGCGAACTCCCTCTCGTTTCTACGTCGGACGCTTGCGACAACAGTGGTCCGCCGCTCCGCATTCCCGGCCCGCCGGACCGGCCTCAGCGGCCCTTGCGCCCCATCAGCCACTTGCCCACGCCCTCGGTGATCACCCGGAGGGCCTCCTCCTGGCTGATCTCCGCCCGCTTGGGCACCGCGAACCCGTGGTCGCCGTACGGCACTTCCACCATCGACCCGCCCAGGGGCGGGAACTCGGCGGGCCGGCCGAAGGGGTCGTTGCCGCCCTGGACGACGAGGGTGGGCACGCCCGCGCCGGTCAGTTCCGCCAGCCGGGACTTCTCGGGCTTCCCCGGCGGGTGCAGCGGGAAGCTGAGCGCGACGACCCCGGCGGCGCCGAGTTCCGCGGCGGTGCGGCAGGCCACCCGGGCACCCGCGCTGCGGCCCCCGGCGAAGACCGGCAGCCCCTCCTCGGCCAGCAGGGGCCAGATGCCGCGCCACCCGGTGTCCAGCGTCTTCGGTGCGGGGGCGAGCTTCTTCCCGGCCACCCGCCAGGGCTGCTCGACGAGGGCCACGCCGATCCCTTCGCCGGGGAGGGCTTCGGCCAGGGCCCGCAGGTCCCTGGCCTCGACGCCGCCGCCCGCCCCGTGCCCGAGGGCGAGCACGCCCCAGGCCCGCTTCGCCCGGTACCAATGCACCCGGGCCTCTCCGGCCCCGGTCTCCACACCCACCACTCGCTCCATGCCCCCATCCTGCCGCGCCCCCACCGGGGACGCGGGGAACCCCGCGCGTACGGGGCACCTGTGCGGAACGGGGCCGCGCGGACCGGCACCGCCTCAGAACAGCGTGCCGACCTCCGGTCCCGCCAGCTCCGTCAGCAGCTCCGGCCCGTTGTTGCGGACGTTGCTCACCGCCGTCCCCACCGGGTAGGCCCGCACCAGGCCCGCCGCGGGCGGCACCAGCAGCCCCCGTACCTCCTCCGGCTCGGTGAGGGAGGGGTCAAGCCAGCTCGCCCACCTGTCGGGCGTCAGCAGCAGCGGCATCCGGGGATGGATCTCCGACAGCGAGGCAGGGCCGCCCTCGCCCGCCGGTCCCCCGGCCAGCGGCGTCGTCTCGGCCTCGGTGGTGATGATCGAGCAGGTCACCCACCAGGCCAGTTCGTGCTCGTCCGGCAGGGTCCGGTCGCGCCAGAACTCGTAGATCCCGGCCATCGCCATCACCTCGCCCCCGGCGGGCGTCACGAAGTACGGCTGCTTGCGGGCCCGCTTCTTCTTTCCCTCCTCCTCCAGCCCCCGCTCCGCGGCGCCGGTCACCCACTCGTAATAGCCGTCCGCGGGGACGATGCACCGCCGGGTGGCGAACGCCCGCCGGAACGACGGCTTCTCGTGCACCGTCTCGGCCCTGGCGTTGATCATCCGCGCGCCGCCGTCGGGCGTCTTCGCCCAGGACGGCACCAGCCCCCACTTCAGACTCCGCAGCTGCCGAACCGGACGGGGATCCGCTGCGTCCTTCACAGGACGCTCCAGAATCACCGGCACGTTCTTCGTCGGCGCCACGTTCCAGTCCGGCACGAAGCTCTCGGCCGGATCCCACTTCTCCACCTCAAAGAGTCCGGCGAGGTCTTCGGCCCCCCGGCTCACCGCAAACCGTCCACACATACTTGTCACACTGCCACGCCCGTACTGCCTTCAAGGAGCCGCCCGAAAAATGGACACCCTCAATACCGGCGTCTCCTCCGCCCTGGTCCTCGGTGCCACCGACATGGGCTCCCTGTGGGACCGGCTGACCGGCACCCAGCCCGAACCCGAGACCTGGCTGCTGTACGCGACGGCCGCGCTCGCCCTGCTCGTCGTCGTACCGCACCCGCTCTGGCGGCTGTCCCGCAACGCGATCACCATCGCCCACGAGGGCGGCCACGGACTGATCGCACTGCTCACCGGGCGCACCCTCACCGGCATCAGGCTGCACTCCGACACCAGCGGCCTCACCCTCAGCCGGGGCAAGCCCACCGGCATAGGCATGATCCTGACCGCAGCCGCGGGCTACACCGCCCCGCCGCTGCTCGGACTCGGCGGGGCGTGGCTGCTGGCCGCCGACCACATCACGCTCTTCCTGTGGCTGGCCACCGCGCTGCTCGTCGCGATGCTGGTGATGATCCGCAACGCGTACGGGGTGCTGACGGTGGTGCTCACCGGCGCCGCGTTCCTGCTGGTGTCCTGGCTGACCGGCCCCGAGGTCCAGGCCGCCTTCGCCTACACGGCCGTGTGGTTCCTGCTGCTGGGCGGGGTGCGGCCGGCCTTCGAGCTGCAGTCGAAGCGCAGGCACGGCGGGGCGCCCGACTCCGACGCGGACCAGCTGGCCAGGCTCACCCACGTACCGCCGCTGATGTGGCTGCTGATGTTCCACGTCGTCTCGCTGTGCGCACTGCTCGGCGGCGGTCGCTGGCTGCTGGGGCTGTAGGAGCCGCCCGACCGGGGCCATACGGGCCGTCCGACCGGATTCGATCAAGATCCGGCCCTCCCAAGAGCCATTAAAGTGAGGGTCATGACCGAAAGCGCCGTGCACCCTGCCCTCTGGCCCGCCCCTCACGCGAGCGGGGCCGTCGACGCGACGGTCACCGTGCCCGGCTCCAAGTCGGTCACCAACCGTGCGCTCGTGCTCGCCGCGCTGGCGGCCGAGCCCGGCTGGCTGCGCCGTCCGCTGCGCTCGCGCGACACCCTGCTGATGGCGCAGGCGCTGCGCGCGATGGGCGTGGGCATCGAGGAGACGGTGCCCTCCAGCTCCACCGCCGACGGGTCCGGCACCACCGGCGAGGCCTGGCGGATCATCCCCTCCGGCCTGCGCGGCCCGGCCACCGTCGACGTCGGCAACGCGGGTACGGTCATGCGCTTCCTGCCGCCCGTCGCCGCGCTCGCGGACGGCCCGATCCGGTTCGACGGCGACCCGCGTTCCTACGAGCGTCCGCTCGGGGCGGTCATCACGGCGCTGCGCACCCTGGGCGCCCGTATCGACGACGACAACCGGGGCGCGCTGCCCCTGACCGTCTTCGGCGGCGGCGCCCTGGACGGCGGCCGGGTGGAGATCGACGCGTCGTCGTCCTCCCAGTTCGTGAGCGCCCTGCTGCTGTCGGCCCCGCGCTTCAACCAGGGCGTCGAGGTCCGTCACACGGGCCCCACGCTCCCCTCGCTGCCGCACATCCGGATGACCGTCGACATGCTGCGCACCATCGGCGCCCAGGTCGACACCCCCGAGTCGGGGGGCGAGGCGAACGTCTGGCGGGTCACCCCGGGCGCGCTGCTCGGCCGCGACCTGACGGTGGAGCCGGACCTGTCCAACGCGCAGCCGTTCCTGGCGGCGGCCCTGATCACCGGCGGCCGGGTCACCATCCCGGACTGGCCGGAGCACACCACGCAGCCGGGCGACGCGCTGCGCGAGATCTTCACGGCGATGGGCGGGTCCTGCGAGCTGACCGAGCGCGGCCTGACGTTCACCGGCACGGGCACCGTGCACGGCATCGACTGGGACCTGAGCGAGGTCGGCGAGCTGACCCCGGGCATCGCCGCGGTCGCCGCCCTGGCCGACTCCCCGTCCACCCTGCGCGGCGTCGCCCACCTGCGGCTGCACGAGACCGACCGGCTGGCCGCCCTGACCAAGGAGATCAACGAGCTCGGCGGTGACGTCACCGAGACCGCCGACGGCCTGCACATCCGGCCGCGCACGCTGCACGGCGGCGTCTTCCACACCTACGACGACCACCGGATGGCGACCGCCGGTTCGATCCTCGGCCTGGCCGTCGCGGGTGTGCAGATCGAGAACGTGGGGACGACCGCCAAGACCCTGCCCGACTTCCCGGCCATGTGGTCCGACATGCTCGCGGGCAACTGACGGGCGGGCGAGGACCATGCGCCGCTACGGCAAGAACCCCGACGAGGACGACATCCGCGTCCGCCCCAACCGCAAGGGCAACCGCCCCCGCACCCACATCCGGCCCAAGCACGAGGACGCCCAGCAGGGCATGGTCCTCACCGTGGACCGGGGCCGGCTGACCTGCCTCGTCGAGGACCGCACCGTGGTGGCCATGAAGGCCCGTGAGCTGGGCCGCAAGGCCGCGGTGGTCGGTGACCGGGTGGGGATCGTCGGGGACCTGTCGGGCGCCAAGGACACCCTGGCCCGGATCGTCCGCATCGAACCGCGCTCCTCGGTGCTGCGCCGCACCGCCGACGACGACGACCCGTTCGAGCGGGTGGTGGTCGCCAACGCCGACCAGCTCGCCATCGTCACCGCCCTCGCCGACCCGGAACCGCGCCCGCGGATGATCGACCGCTGCCTGGTCGCCGCGTACGACGGGGGTCTGACGCCGCTCCTGGTGCTCACCAAGTCCGACCTGGCGCCCGCCGACGGACTGCTGGAGATGTACGTCCCGCTGGGGGTTCCGTACGTCGTCACCAGCCGCGAGGAGCTGGAGAACGGGGCGGCGCGCGACATGGTCCGCGAGCACCTGGACGGCCGGGTCACCGCTTTCGTCGGCCACTCCGGCGTCGGCAAGACCACCCTGGTCAACACGCTCGTCCCCGAGGAGCGCCGGCGCACCACCGGGCACGTCAACGCGGTCACCGGACGCGGCCGGCACACCACCACCTCCGCGCTCGCGCTCCCCCTGGCGGGCGAGTCCGGCTGGGTGATCGACACCCCGGGCGTACGGTCCTTCGGCCTGCACCACGTGGACCCCTCGCGCGTCATCCACGCCTTCCCGGACCTGGAGCCGGGGACGGAGGAATGCCCCCGCGGCTGTACGCACGACGAGAACGCGCCGGAGTGCGCCCTGGAGAAGTGGGTGGCGGACGGTCACGCGGATCCGGCCCGGCTGTACTCGCTGCGCCGGCTGCTCGCCACCCGGGAACGGCGCGAGGGCGACTGAACCGAACGCGTTTGCCCTGGCGTCCCTCTGGTAAAGGCATAATCACACCAAGCGAGGCGAAGCAGTCACCGAGGCGGGCTGACACGGGAGGCATTCAATGGCGTGGCTGCTAGTGGTGGTGGCCGGGATCCTGGAAACCGGCTTCGCCGTCTGCCTCAAGCTGTCGCACGGTTTCACCAGACTCTGGCCGACGATCGCCTTCGCGGCGTTCGCGCTGGGCAGCTTCGGGTTGCTGACCCTGTCGCTGAAGAAGCTGGACGTGGGCCCCGCGTACGCGGTGTGGACCGGTATCGGCGCGGCGGGCACCGCGATCTACGGAATGATCTTCCTGGACGACGTGGTCTCGACCCTGAAGCTGGTCTCGATCTCCCTGGTGATCATCGGCGTGATCGGCCTCCAGCTCTCCGGATCGTCGCACTGACTCCCGGCGTACGGGGCTCCGCGCACCGGATCTCCGCCACCTGACGCACCTGGGCACCTGGGCACCTCACGGGCCGCGCACCGGTCGCCCGCGTCAGCCGCCCGGCCCGGCCCCCAGCACGCCGCGCAGGAACTCCCCGACGCCGCCGTCGGGTCCCGGTGCCACCACCCAGGAGACCGCCACCCGCACCACCATCTCGACGGGCCGGTCCCCCTCGATCGCCGCCCCCGCCCGCTCCCGGACGGCCGCCACCACGTCCCCGACGCCCGGCACTCCTCCGTCCGCCCGCCGCTGGGCCGCGCCCGCGCCCGGCGCCGGGGCCGTGCGCGCCGCGCGTCCGGAGGGCAGCTGTTCGGGCCAGCAGCCGGAGAGCAGCGCACGCACCAGCGGGTTCACCCCGGCCGCCCGTACGATCCACTCGGCGACCCCCACCAGCCGGTCGGTGTCCGTACCGGCCCGCTCCGCGAGCACCCGGTCGACGCCCGCGAAGAAGCCGTCCGCCTCCCGCCGCACCAGGGCCCGCGCCAGCCCGTCCTTGCTGCCGAACTCGTTGTAGAGGGTCTGCCGGGACACCCCGGCCGCGGCGGCAACGTCGACCATGCGCACCGCGGACCACGGCCGCACCGCGAGCGACGTATAGGCGGCGTCCAACAGGGCTTCCCGGGCAGTGGGCACGACGTCACCTCCCGGTGCCAGCGTTGACGGCCCGTCACTCACTGTCAAGGGTGCCCGCACGGGGCGGCGGCCCGGCCCCGCCCTGCGTCCGCGCCCCGCCGCCCGCGGTCCCGTATGGCCGCCGCCGGAGCGCGGTCGATACTGTGGCGTGCATGCCCGACTATCACGATGACCTGCGCCTCGCCCACGTCCTCGCCGACGGCGCCGACGCCCAGACCATGGACCGGTTCAAGGCCCTGGACCTCAAGGTCGAGACGAAGCCGGACATGACCCCGGTGACCGAGGCCGACAAGGCCGCCGAGGAACTGATCCGCGGCCAGCTGCACCGCGCCCGCCCGCGCGACGCGATCCTCGGCGAGGAGTACGGCCTCCAGGGCACGGGCCCGCGCCGCTGGGTGATCGACCCCATCGACGGTACGAAGAACTACGTGCGCGGCGTCCCGGTCTGGGCCACCCTGATCTCCCTCATGGAGGCGGGCGAGGGCGGCTACCGTCCGGTGGTCGGCCTGGTCTCGGCGCCCGCGCTGGGCCGCCGCTGGTGGGCCGCGAAGGGCCTGGGCGCGTACACCGGCCGCAGTCTGACCTCCGCGAGCCGCATCCAGGTCTCCAAGGTGGAGAGCGTGGCCGACTCCTCCTTCGCGTACTCCTCGCTCACCGGCTGGGAGGAGCAGGGCCGGCTGGACGGGTTCATGGACCTGACCCGGGCCTGCTGGCGGACCCGTGCCTACGGCGATTTCTGGCCGTACATGATGGTCGCCGAGGGCTCCGTGGACATCTGCGCCGAGCCCGAGCTGTCGCTGTGGGACATGGCGGCGAACGCGATCATCGTGGAGGAGGCCGGCGGCAGTTTCACCAGCCTGGACGGTGTTCCCGGGGTCGACGGCGGCAACGCGGCGGCCTCCAACGGCCTGCTCCACCCGGACCTGCTCGGTTACCTCAACCGGGGCCGCTGAGCACTCCGGCAGGACACCTGAGCCACTTGAGGGGCGTGTGACGTTCTTTTACGCGCCCCTCAACTTGCCTCTACCTCCCCCTTGTTGACCCCTCGCGGGCCTGCCACTCTGAAAGTTCACCCACTTGTGAACTTGTGAATCCTTTCTCGCGCGGGCCGCTCAGCCGAACCGTCCGCACGGAGAGGGGAGTTCACCCCCTGGAGGTGGCTCAAGTCCATGCTCGTACGCGATGCCATGAGCACGATGGTCCTCACCATCGGCCCCGCCCACACCCTCCGCCAGGCCGCCCGGCTGATGTCCACCCGGCACGTCGGGGCGGCCATCGTCCTCGACACCGACACCAGTGGACTCGGCATCCTCACCGAGCGCGACCTGCTCGTCTCGATCGGCGCCGGCCAGGACCCCGACCTGGAAACCGCCGGCGCCCACACCACCACCGACGTCGTCTTCGCGTCCCCCGCCTGGACCCTGGAGGACGCGGCCGAGGCCATGGCGCACGGCGGTTTCCGCCATCTGATCGTGCTGGACGAACAGGGCGAGGCGGTCGGGGTCGTCTCGGTCCGCGACATCATCCGCTGCTGGGCCCCCAGCCGCCGCCACCCGGCCTCCCTCGCGGGCTGACCGGGAGCGGGGCCGGGCCCCTGCCGTCACCGCACCACGAAGAGGCCGGTGTGCCGGGCCCCCGAGGGGGTCCGGCACACCGGCCTCGGCCCGTCCCGGCCGGCAGCCGCCGGCCGTGCCGTGCCTACTTGCTGCGCAGGGCCTGGACCGCGGCCTCCAGGCGCTTGCCGAAGTCGCCGTCCGCCTGGCGGAAGTTGCCGACCGCGCGCTCGGCGATGTCGTCGCGCGAGACGCCCGCGATGAAGCCCGCCAGGTTGTCGATCAGGCGGCCCTTCTCGTCCTCGGACATCAGACGGTAGAGGTTGCCCGCCTGCACGAAGTCGTTGTCCTCGGCGTGGCTCGGGGCCTCGTGGTTGCCCGTCGCACCGGTGACGTCGACCGGCTGCCACAGCGGCTTGTCCGTCTGGAACGGGCCGCCGAAGCTGTTCGGCTCGTAGTTCTTGGCGCCGTTGTGGCGGCCGTCGTAGAGGTAGCCGTCACGGGAGTTGGTGCGCGCCTCGGTGGCGTGCGGGCGGTTCACCGGCAGGTGGTCGGCGTTGATGCCGACGCGGTAGCGGTGGGCGTCGCCGTACGCGAAGAGACGGCCCTGGAGCATCTTGTCCGGGGACGGGCCGATGCCCGGCACGAAGTGCGCGGGGCTGAAGATCGACTGCTCGACCTCGGCGAAGATGTTCTGCGGGTTGCGGTTCAGCTCCAGCTTGCCGATCTCGATCGGCGGGTAGTCCTCGTGCGGCCACACCTTGGTGAGGTCGAACGGGTTGAAGCGGTACGTCGCCGCCTCGGCAGCCGGCATGATCTGCACCTGCACCGTCCAGGACGGGAACTCGCCGCGCTCGATGGCCTCGCGGAGGTCGCGCTGGTGGCTGTCCGGGTCCTCGCCGGCGAGCTTGGCGGCCTCGTCGGCGGTGAGGTTCTTGATGCCCTGGTCGGTCTTGAAGTGGTACTTCACCCAGAAGACCTCGCCCTGGGCGTTGTTCCACTGGTAGGTGTGCGAGCCGTAGCCGTTCATGTGGCGCAGCGTGGCCGGGATGCCGCGGTCGCCGAAGAGCCAGGTCACCTGGTGGGTGGACTCCGGGCTCAGGCCCCAGAAGTCCCACACGTTGTCGGCCTCCTGCGAGCCCGTGTAGGGGTCGCGCTTCTGCGTGTGGATGAAGTCCGGGAACTTGATGGCGTCCTTGATGAAGAAGACGGGGGTGTTGTTCCCGACCAGGTCGTAGTTCCCCTCCTCCGTGTAGAACTTCAGCGCGAAGCCGCGCGGGTCACGGACGGCGTCGGCGGAGCCGAGGTTGCCGGCGACGGTCGAGAAGCGCAGGAAGGTCTCGGTCTGCTTGCCGACCTCGGAGAGGAACTTGGCGCGCGTCCACTGCGAGACGTCGCGGGTGAGCGTGAAGGTGCCGTACGCACCGGCGCCGCGGGCGTGCACCACGCGCTCCGGGATGCGCTCGCGGTTGAAGTGCGCGAGCTTCTCCAGCAGTGCCTGGTCCTGGACGAGAACCGGCCCGCCGATGCCCGCCGTCTCGCTGTTCTGGTTGTCGGCGACCGGCGCGCCGGCCTCGGTGGTGAGCGGTCCCTGCGACGTCACGTGCGCCTCCTGCGTCGTTGCTGCTGCGCCGTTGCCGACGCATGTCCTGTCCCTGGCGTATCGCCAGTTCCGATCCTACAATGGACATTGTCTAAGTCAAGCGAGCATCCAGATTCACACCCGTTCGGGATTACGGTCCCCCGCTGTTAGGCTGGTTGGCATGAGTGACCTGTTGGAACGACTGCGCGGGCGTGGCTGGCGCATGACCGCACAGCGTCGCGTCGTGGCCGAGGTCCTCGACGGGGACCACATGCACCTGACCGCCGACGAAGTGCACGCGCGTGCCGTCGCCAAGCTGCCGGAGATCTCCCGCGCGACGGTGTACAACACGCTGGGCGAGATGGTCTCCCTCGGCGAGGTCATCGAGGTCTCCACGGACCGCCGCGCCAAGCGGTACGACCCGAACGCGCACCGCCCCCACCAGCACCTGGTGTGCGCCCGCTGCGGCGCCATCCGCGACGTGCACCCGGCGGGCAACCCCCTGACCGACCTCCCGGACACGGAGCGCTTCGGCTTCACCATCTCCGACGTCGAGGTCACCTACCGGGGCATCTGCCCCAACTGCGCGTAGCACCCGCACCCGGCACCGGCCGGGCGGCCCCACCGCCCGGCCCACGCACACTCGGCTCACCCGCACCCGGCTCACGCACAGACACGCGCGGCCCGCACCGGCACGCAAAAAACCTGAGGCCCGGAACTCTTTCGAGTTCCGGGCCTCAGGCCTTCAGTAGCGGGGACAGGATTTGAACCTGCGACCTCTGGGTTATGAGCCCAGCGAGCTACCGAGCTGCTCCACCCCGCGTCGGTAGACCCAAGCCTACGCCCCACCCCCGACCAGCGCAAATCCATAGCCCGGCGCACCCCGCGGAGCCCCGCGCCCGCGCCCGCGGCTACGCCGTCAGTTCCTGCTGCAAGGCGTCCCGCAGCCGGGCCGCGCGCTCCGCGACCTCCGCGGGTCCCAGCTCCACGGCCCGTACGCACCAGCGCTCGCCCTCGCCCAGCTCCCCCCGCCGGGCCGCGAGCAGCGCCAGCCGCAGCGCCGCGCGCCCGTGCCCGGCGTGGGCGGCACGCGTCCACCACAGCTGCGCCTCGGGCTCGCGGCCCTCCCGGGCGAGCAGCAGCCCGAGGTTGAAGGCCCCGCCGAGGCTGCCCGCCTCGGCCGCCTCCCGGTACCAGCGCGCGGCGCCCTTCATGTCGCCCCGCCCGGCCGCCAGCATGCCGACCCGGACCTGGGCGCGGCGGTGCCCCTGCTCGGCGGCCCGCTCGTACCACTCCTCGCACTCGGACTTCTCGTCGACCGGCTCCCCGAGGACGGGCGGTCCGGGCGGCGGCTGCCGGGAGTCGAGCAGCATGCCGAGCCGGAAGGCTCCTTCGGAGCTGCCGCCGCCGGCGGCCCGCCGCAGGTGGATCTCCGCGTCGCCCTCGTCACCCTCGCGCAGCAGCGCGATGCCGACCTGGAGCGCCGCTTCGGTGTGCCCGGCGGCGGCGGCCCGCTCGTACCACTCCAGCGCGCCCTCCTCGTCCCCGCGGCCCGCGTACAGGATCCCGAGGTTGAAGGCGGCGTCGACGCTGCCCGCCTCGGCCGCCTTGGAGAACCAGGGCTCGGCGCCGGAGGGGTCGCCGCCCTGGAGCAGCAGGATGGCCAGGGCGTTGGCGGCCTCCCGGTGGCCGGCGTAGGCGGCGCGCCGGTACCACTGCTCGGCCTGCGGGGTGCGCCCCTGGGCGGCGCAGAGCAGCCCGAGGTTGTAGGCCCCGTTGATGTCCCCGGCGTCCAGGGCGGCCCGGTACCAGCGCTCGGCGGTCTGCTGCTCGCCGCGGGCGGCGTGCTGGGCGCCCAGCGCGTTCGCCGCGTTCCCGTCGCCGTCCTGGGCGGCGCGCAGCCACCAGACGGCGGCGCTCTCCTCGTCGCCCGCGTCCCGCAGCAGGAAGCCGAGCGCGCAGGCCGCGCGCGGTTCGCCGTCCTTGGCGGAGGTCAGGTACCAGCGCCCGGCCTCCTTGAGCTCGCCGCGGGCCTCCAGGATGACGCCGAGGTGCAGGGCGGCACGGCGGTGGCCGCGCGCGGCGGCCTGCCGGTACCACTGCTCGGCCTCCAGCTCCGGGGGCTTCTCGCCGGTGGCCGCGGGGTCGGTGTGCAGCATGCGCGGGTCGGTGTCCCAGGTGATGCCGCGCCGGCTGGCGACGTCGGCGGCGGCTCCGCCGCCGGTGGGGGTGCCCGCCCTGCGGTCCAGGAGGCGGGCGAGGCGGTACGCGGCCTCGCGGTGGCCCTGCTCGGCGGCGGCGCGCAGCCAGCGCTCGGCGCCGACGTCGCCGCGGTGCTCCAGCAGGTCGGCGAGGGCGTAGGCGCCCAGGGCGTGGCCGTGCTCGGCGGACTGGCGCAGCCAGTACTCGGCGGCTGGCTCGTCGCCGCGCTCGCGGTAGTGGCGGCCCAGGGCGTGGGCGGCGGGGGCGGATCCGGCCACGGCGGCGACGCGCCACCAGCCGGCGGCCTCCTCCGCGTAGCCGCGCTGGTGCAGCAGGACTCCGAGGTTGTTGGCGGCGGCCCGGTCGCCCTCCGCGGTGGCGGCGCGCAGGAAGGGCTCGGCGCCGTCGAGGTCGCCGCGGCGCAGCAGCAGGGAGCCGAGGACGCTCATGGACTCGGCGTCGCCCGCCGCGGCGGCGATCCGGTGGCGTGCCTCGTCCTCCGCCGTGGCGGTGTCGGTGCCGTCGTCGGTCCTTCTCAGTTCCGGCCGGCCCGGTTCGGTGTGCCCTGTCTCAACCTGCCCCGTCTCCAACAGAGTTGCCCTGTCCCCCATAGTTTTCATCGTCGCACCACCCGCAACCCCGGTACACCTGGTATACCGCAGCCCTTGAGGTCACTACAGCGTTTTGTCGACATGCCCACAGGGCGACAAGTCAAACACATTCGGTGTCGGGACATCCTGCGAGGGCCGCCCCTCGCACACGACGAGGGCCCGGATCCTCAATGGATCCGGGCCCTCGTCTTCAGTAGCGGGGACAGGATTTGAACCTGCGACCTCTGGGTTATGAGCCCAGCGAGCTACCGAGCTGCTCCACCCCGCGTCGTTGTCGGGCAACCGTACCACGACGCGGGCTGCGGCAGTTCCGCGACACTTGCCGGAACTGCCGCTGTGACCTGCGGCTACTCGTTCTTCGCGGGGTCCGTCGACTCCTTGGGATCAGGCGTGGCCTTCGGATCCTTCGGGGTCTTCGAGTCCTGCTTGGCCGGCGGGGCGGCCTTCTCCGCGTCCGCCGCCCGCTGCAGGGCCTCCTGCAGCTTGTCCTGGGCCTTGCCGTAGGCCGCCCAGTCCTGCTTGGCGAGCGCCTTCTCGCCCTCCTCGTACGCCGCCTGGGCGTCCGCGATGGCCTTCTGGAGCGCGCCCGAGCCGGTCGCCGGGGGCTTGGTGGTGCCGTCGCCCTGGTCCGGTGGCGTCTCCGCTCCCTTGTCGCCGAAGACCGCGTTGAGCGCCTCCGTCAGGGAGTTCTTGAAGACGGTCTCCTTGCCGTACGACACGGCGACCCTCTTCAGCAGCGGGTACTGGGCGTTGTTGCCCTGTGCGTACACCGGCTCGACGTACAGGAACCCGTCGTTGAGCGGGATCGTCAGCAGGTTGCCGTACTCGATGTCCGAGTTGGCGCCCTTCATGTTGCGGACGAACTCCGCGACGTCGGAGTTGGAGTTGAGCCGGTTCTGCACCTGCTGCGGCCCCGGGACGTCCTGCGTCACCCTCAGCAGCTTTATCGTGCCGTAGCTCTTGCTCGCGGCATCGGCGTCGACCGCCATGAACCCCCCGAGGTTGGGGCGTCCGTTGGGTGTGAAGGTCGTCGTCAGGGAGAACTTCTGCGCCGTGTCCCCGGGCATCTTCAGGCTCAGGTAGTACGGCGGCACCGCACCCTTGGCGTCGGTCGTCGGGTCGTCCGGGACCTGCCAGGCGTCGGAGCCCGCGTAGAACGTGGCGGGGTCCTCGACGTGGTAGCGGGTGAGCAGCTCGCGCTGGACCTTGAACATGTCCTGCGGGTAGCGCAGGTGTTCCATCAGCTTCGGCGGGATCTTGGTCTTGTCCTCGACCGTGCCCGGGAACGCGCTCTTCCAGGTCTTGAGGACCGGGTCCTTCTCGTCCCACTCGTAGAGCTTGACCGAGCCGTCGTACGCGTCGACGGTCGCCTTCACCGAGTTGCGGATGTAGTTGACCTGGTTCTGCTGGGCGACCACGGCGCGCTGGTTGTTGGTCAACGAGTCCGTCGTGGTGTCGCCGAGCGTCGTGCGCGACGCGTACGGGTAGCCGTTGGTCGTGGTGTAGGCGTCGACGATCCACTGGATCCGGTCGCCGATGATCGCCGGGTAGGCGTCGCCGTCGATGGTCAGCCAGGGGGCGACCGCCTCGACGCGCTGCTTGGGCGTGCGGTTGTAGAGGATCCGCGAGCCCTCGCCGATGGCACCGGAGTACAGGATCTGCGGCTCGCTGAAGGCGACGGCGTAGGCCGCGCGGTTCAGCGGGTTGGAGAGGTTGACGCCGCTGTTGCCCTTGTACGAGGTGGTCTTGGTGGGCTCGCCGTTCTTCTCGTAGTCGAGCTCCTGCTGCGGGCCGCCGACGATCGAGTACTGCTCGGTCTTCTCGCCGTAGTAGATCCGCTGCTCGTACGTGCCGAGGTTGCCCGCGGAGGGCAGGCCGGCCTCGGTGAAGTTCGGGCCGCCCTCGGTGTCCGCGTTGACGGACGTGCCCTTGGCCGCGACCGCGCCGTAACCGTGGGTGTAGGTGAAGTGGTCGTTGATCCAGTTGCGCTTCGGGATGCCCTTGAGGTCCAGCTCGCGCAGGCCGATGACGGTGTCCTGACCGTTGTAGCGGTCCACGTCGAGGGTCTGCGGGAACTGGTAGTACTTCCGCTCCTGCTGGAGCTGGCGGAAGGTCGGGGAGACCACGTTCGGGTCGAGCAGGCGGTAGCTGGCCGCCGTGTCGGCGTCCTTGCGCAGCTTCGCGTTGTCGCCGCCCTCGCCGCCGCCCTTGTAGTCGCTGACCTTGGCGCCGTCGATCGCGTACGCCTTGCGCGTCGCGTCGATGTTCTTCTCGATGTACGGCGCTTCCTTGGCCTGCTCGTTCGGCTGGACCTGGAACTTCTGCACGATCGCCGGGTAGAGCCCGCCGATCAGGATCGCCGAGAGCACCATCAGGCCGAAGCCGATGACCGGCAGCTGCCAGGTGCGGCGCCACAGCGTCGCGAAGAACAGCACGGCGCAGATGACGGCGATGCAGAACAGGATCGTCTTGGCCGGGAGGTAGGCGTTGGCGTCGACGTAGCGCAGGCCCGTCCAGTTGCCGGTGGCCTTGAAGTCACTGGACTTCACCGCGAGCCCGTACCGGTCGAGCCAGTACGCGACGGCCTTCAGGGCGACGAAAATGCCGAGCAGGACCGAGAGGTGCCCGGTGGCGGCGGCGGTCGCGCGCGCGCCGGGGCTGGTCAGCCGCAGTCCGCCGTACAGGTAGTGCACCAGGGCGGCGGCGACCAGCGAGATCACCGCGGCGGCGAACCCGAAGCCGAGCAGGAAGCGGTACCACGGCAGGTCGAACGCGTAGAACGCCACGTCGAGGCCGAACTGCGGGTCCTTCTGCCCGAAGGGCACTCCGTTGACCGACAGCAGCCAGGTGCGCCACTGGCCGGAGGCGGAGGCTCCGGCGATCAGCCCGACGAGGGCGGTGATCGCGATCAGCACCCACTTCTTGAACGGCGCGAGCCCCATCCGGTAGCGGTCGAGGCTCTGCTGCTCCATCGACATCGCGCTGAGCGGCGGCCGCAGCCGGTGCGCCAGCCAGATGTTGACGCCGACGGCGGCTGCCATGAGCAGACCGAAGACGACGAACAGGCCGACCTTGGTCCACAGGGTGGTGGTGAAGACGGACGAGTACTTGACCGATCGATACCAGAGCCAGTCGGTCCAGAACCCCGCGAACATGACGAACGCCATGGCCAGCACGGCCAGGACGCCCAACGTCATGAGCAGGGTCCGGGCGCGCCGGGAGGGCCGGCCCACTCTGATCCGTGGCCCGGTCGGGCCTCCGCCGCGGTCCGGCATCTGGAAAGCCAACGTGCGCACCTCGAAGTTCGCTGTGTTGTTTGCGGTGTAAAGCGGTCTGTTACTGGGTGGAGCCGGCCCCGCGATCGTAAGGGCCGTACCTATGCAACTTACTGAAGCTTTACTCAGTTCCCGCTTTGGGGGCCGAAGGAGGCAGGATATTCACCATGTCCAACTCCTCCCCCTCAGACCACACCCCTTCGATGCCCGCGCCGGGCACGCCGATGGCCGCGAGCCCGCTCACCCGGGCCGTGCTGGAAATCGACGAATACGCGTCGGGCCTCGGCTGGGACAAGCCCGCCCGGCTGTTCGCCCTGGTCGACACGGCGAAGCTGCGCAAGCAGGAACCGGGGCTCGCCTCGCAGCTCGGCATCGACGCGGCGAGCGCCGCCGGGTTCACCCCGATCGAGCAGGAGGAGATCCCGCGCGGCAAGGCCCTGGACGAGTTCCTCGGCACCATCGCCTGGCCCGGCTCGGTGGCCGGCTGCGCCCTGACGGTGGAGCGGCTGATGCTGCCGCCGTCGGCGGAGGCGTCCGTGCCGGAGGGCATGAAGGGCAAGCAGCTCACCAAGTGGGTCGCCGCGCACCCGGACCGCCAGGAAGTGCGGATGACGGTGGCGGTGCTGCGGGGCGGGGCGCGCGAGTCGGCGATCCGGCTGCGCGAGAAGGACTCGCCGAACGAGGTGCTGACGGGCCCGGACCTGGTGCCGGGGCTGGCCGAGGCGCTGGCCGCGACCTTCGAGTCGTAACCCCCGCGCCGGGGCGGCGAGGGGCGCCCGCCCCTGCCGCCCCGGCGTCCGGACCCTGGGGACGCTCAGCCCTTGGCGCACTTCGGCAGGCCGGCCGTGGCTCCCTTGCCGATGCCCTCCATCGACTTGAGCGCGTCGTCGATGGTGTTGACCTTGACCAGGGTGAGCCCGTCCGGGACGTCGGCCGCGGCGGTGGCGCAGTTCTCGGCGGGGGTCAGGAAGTACTCGGCGCCCGCCTTGCGCGCGCCGACCAGCTTCATCTGGATGCCGCCGATCGGGCCGACCTTGCCCTTCTCGTCGATCGTGCCGGTGCCGGCGACGAACCTGCCGCCCGTCATGTCGCCCGGGGTCAGCTTGTCGACGATGCCGAGCGAGAACATCAGGCCCGCGCTCGGGCCGCCCACATCGGCCAGCTTGATGTCGATGGTGAACGGGAAGGTGTGGTCGGTCCCGGCCTGGATGCCGACGATCGCCCGGCCGTTGTCCTCGGCCCGCTTCGTGGTGACGGAGACCTTCTCCGAGGTGGTGGGGTCCTTGTGGGCCTTCTCCGCGGCGGCCGCGTCCTTGGCGGGCACGACGGTGAAGACGACCTTCTCGCCGGGCTTGCGCCGGGTGACCAGCTGGGAGACGTCGCCCGGCTCGGTGACCTTCTTGCCGTCGACCTCCTTGATGACGTCGCCGGCGTGCAGCCTGCCCTCGGCGGGACTGTCCTTGACGACGCTCGCCACGACCACGCGGGTGGCGACGGGGAGCTTCAGCGCCTTGAGGGCGGCGACCTTGGCGCTCTCCTGGGACTGGCTGAACTCCTCGGCGTTCTCCTGCGAGGACTCCTCCTCGGTCTTGCCGTCCGGGTAGAGCGTGTCGTGCGGGACGACGACGCTGTCGTGCGCCAGCCAGCCGGCGACCGCCTCGACGAGGTTCATGGAGTAGTCGGCGCCGGTGACGCGGACCGTGGTCATGTTGAGGTGACCGGTCGTCGGGTACGTCTTGTGGCCGGAGATCTGCAGGACCGGTTCGCCACCGGCCTCGCCGAGGGTGTTCACCGTCGGGCCCGGGGACATCTCCGAGTAGGGCACTTTGATGAGGACGCCCGCGCAGAGAAGTGCGATCAGAACGAGGGTGGAGGCGAGCATCGTCGCAGTGCGGCGTGGCATGGAACGACAGTACGGGACGGGCCCGGACGTGCACCGCTGGGGCCGGTCCGTACGGGGCTCGGGCGCTCTCTCGTACGGGTTCCCGCGCTCCGGGAGCCCCCGTCAGGCGGCGTCGGAACCGGAGTGGGACTTCTGCATGGCTTCGCGGAACTTCTCGTAGCCGGCGAGCTCGGCGACATCGCCGGTGGTGCGATTGCGGGCAGCCCAACTACCCCATATCGCAGCGCCGACGGCCGCAAAAAGCGGAATCAACAGCCAGGCAAGTGCAGCCATTCCGACCTCCCGACCCAGTGAGCGACCGCTGAACAATCCGGACGATCGCAGCCAGCCGATCAGCAGATTAACTATCGGCTGCTTCAACGCTCGGGCCAGGGGTCGGGTTACGCAAATCGGTGCGGTGTCAATGAGCCGTGTTCGCGGGCGTTTGCCCAGGACAATTGCCCGGCGGGGGGCTTGCTAACAGGCCCCGACCCACTCCTCGGTACCGTCCGAGAACGTCTGGTGCTTCCAGATCGGCACCTCGTGCTTGAGGTTGTCGATCAGCATCCGGCAGGCGTCGAAGGCCTCGGCGCGGTGCGGGCAGGAGACGGCCACCACGACCGCCAGGTCCCCCACCGCGAGGTCGCCCACCCGGTGGACGGCGGCCAGCGCCCGCACCGGGAACTTCGCGACGACCTGCTCGGCCACCCGGCGCATCTCGGCCTCCGCGCTCGGGTGGCAGGAGTAGCCCAGCGCGTCGACGTCGGCGCCCCCGTCGTGGTTGCGCACGGTGCCGACGAACAGGGCGGTGCCGCCCGCCGCGTCGTCGCCCGCGGCCCGGAACACCTCGTCCAGGGAGAGCGGGGTGTCGCGGATCGCGAGCAGCCGGATCGGATCCTGCGCCGCCCGTTCGCCCGGGTGGGTGGACGGGTCGGTGGACGCGGGGGTGCTGGAGGTGCCTGCCATGTGCCCATCGTGCCGCACCGGAACGACAACGCGGAATAGAGCTATCCACCGGCACGCGCGCGTGGCGCCTGTGGCCTCCTACAGCTGGGCTGCGGGAGACGCGCCGGAGCCAGGCGCGGGCGCCGCCCGGCGGGAGCCGTACCGGAGCCCAGGCGCGGGCGCGCCCGGCGGGTGCCCCCTCAGATGCGGCGGCGGGCCTTGCGGGCGCGGCGCACCAGTGCCGCCGTACCGAGCAGGGCGACCGTCGCACCGGCGGCACCGGCCGCCGTGGCGTCCTTGCGGCCGAGTCGGCGGCCCGCGACGGTGTGCCGGCCCGCCACCTCCTCCAGGAGCTGGGCGAGCACCTCCTCGTTGGTCCAGCGGGGCCGCCAGCCCGCGTCGTGCAGCCGCGAGACGCTGACCACCCAGGGGTGCATCGTGTACGCGAGGTCGCCCGCCGGGGACGGGGTGAGGCCGATGCGGTGCAGCCGGGCGGCGGCGCCGAGCGCGACGGCGGAGGGCAGTTCCATCCGGCGGATGCCGCTGAGTTCCTCGACCTCCTCCTGCTCCAGCCAGCCGTCGCAGCCGACCGCCAGTTCGCCCTCGACCTTCTCCAGGACGGCGTACTCCAGGGCGCTGACCAGGTCCTCGACGTGGCAGAACTGCCAGGTCGGGCGGGATCCGGCGGCGACCAGCAGGCGCGGCGACTCGAAGTAGCGGGTGAGGGCGGTGTCCGTGCCGCCGACGAGGACCGCGGGGCGGACCACGGTGACGTTGAGGCCGGGGTGGGCGCGCGGGGCACGGCGGCCCAGGCGCTCGACCTCCAGCAGGTCGCCGACCCCGGTGGCCTCCGCGGTGGCGCGCAGTTCGGCGTCCTCGGAGAGCGGGATGTCGTTGTCCGGGAGGGCGCCGTAGACCATGGCGGAGGTGCACAGCACGACCCGGTGCACCCCCGCGGCGGCGGCCGCGGTGAGGACCGTCTGGGTGCCGCGCACGTTGTACGCCGTGCGGGCGGCCGGGTCGGTCTCCAGGTCGAGGTCCAGGGCGAGGTGGACGACGACGTCGGCGCCGCGCAGCTTCTCGGCGATGGCCGGGTCGCGGACGTCGAGGATGTGCCACTGCACCTCGGCGCTCTCGCCGCGCCGCTCGTCGATCGCGACGACCTGCTTGATCTCCTCGCAGGCGGCGAGCCGCGCGGTCAGCAGGGCGCCGACACCGGACGCGGCACCGGTGACCGCGACGACCGGGCCGCGGGTGGCGGGGGTTGAACGGTTTCGCGCTGCGCGAACCTCTGAATCTGTTGCTCGAACCTTGGGATCTGGGGAACTCACCGGGCGTCTCCAGCGGTTGTCTTCAGTACGTACGCGAGTTGGCGCGTACGGACCAGGTGGCGTCCATCCTGCCGCAGGCCCCGGGTCGGCGGAGCACCGAGACCGGAATCCGGTTGTGGTGTCTACGCTGGGTGGTGATGTCGGGCAGCCGCCGTCGGCACGAGCCGGCGGCCCTACGAGCCGAGGAAACCCGTGAGTGACACCCCATTCGGATTCGGCCTTCCGCCGGAGGAGCCGGAGGACGGCGACGGCAAGAAGAAGGACCCTGCCGGTGGTGGGCAGGGTTCCGGTGATCCGCAGAACCCCTTCGGGTTCGGCGGACTGCCCGGCATGGGCGGGATGGGCGGTGACAATCCCTTCGCCGCCATGTTCGGCTCCATGAACCCGAACGACCTGGGTGCCGCCTTCCAGCAGCTCGGCCAGATGCTGAGCTACGAGGGCGGTCCCGTGAACTGGGACATGGCCAAGGACATCGCCCGGCAGACCGTCGCCCAGGGCACCTCCGACGGCACCAAGGACGCCAGCGTGAGCCCCGGCGAGCGGTCCGCGGTCGAGGAGGCCGTGCGCCTGGCCGACCACTGGCTGGACGACGTGACCTCGCTGCCCTCGGGCGCGACCACCGCCGTGGCGTGGAGCCGGGCCGAGTGGGTCGAGGCGACGCTGCCCGCGTGGCAGCAGCTGGTGGACCCGGTCGCGGAGCGGGTCGGCGCGGCCATGGGCGATGTGATGCCCAAGGAGATGCAGGCCATGGCGGGCCCGCTGATCGGCATGATGCGCTCGATGGGCGGCGCCATGTTCGGCCAGCAGATCGGGCAGGCCATCGGTGTGCTGGCGGGTGAGGTGACCGGGTCCACGGACATCGGTCTGCCGCTGGGGCCGGCAGGCAAGGCCGCGCTCCTGCCGCTGAATGTGGACGCGTTCGGCAAGGACCTGGGCGTCGACAAGAACGAGATCCGGCTGTACCTGGCCCTGCGCGAGGCCGCCCACCAGCGGCTCTTCGCCCACGTGCCGTGGCTGCGCTCGCACCTGTTCGGTGCGGTCGAGGGCTATGCGCGCGGGATCACCGTGGACACCTCGAAGCTGGAGGAGGCGGTCGGCGGGCTCGACCCGTCCAACCCCGAGCAGCTGCAGGAGGCGCTCCAGCAGGGCATGTTCCAGCCGGAGGACACCCCGGCACAGAAGGCCGCCCTGGCCCGTCTGGAGACGGCGCTGGCGCTGGTCGAGGGCTGGGTGGACGCGGTCGTGCACGAGGCCGCGAAGCCCCGGCTGACCTCGGCCGACGCGCTGCGCGAGACGCTGCGCAGGCGGCGGGCCTCCGGCGGTCCGGCCGAGCAGACCTTCGCGACGCTGGTGGGCATGCAGCTGCGTCCGCGCCGGCTGCGGGACGCCGCCCGCCTGTGGGCCTCGCTCACCGACGCGCGGGGTCACGAGGGCCGCGACGGGCTGTGGGAGCACCCGGACATGCTGCCGACGGCGGCTGACCTGGACGACCCGGACGGGTTCGTGCACCGCGAGCAGATGGACTTCTCCGAGCTGGACAAGATGCTCGGCGAGGCGGCGGGCGGCGCGACCGGCTCCGCGTCCGGCTCCGCGTCGGGCGAGAAGCCGAACCTGACGAAGGACGACGCGGGCGACGAGGACTCCGACGGGAAGGGTGACGGCGCCAAGTGACCCTGCACGACGACGCGGTCCTCGTCCTCAAGGGGTACGAGGACCAGGCCGAGCTGCGCCAGCAGTACCTGGACCACCTCGCGGCGCACCCGGACGGGATGTGGAAGGCGTGCCACGCCGGCCACCTCACGGCCAGCGCGCTGGTGGTGGACCCGGAGCGCGGGCGGGTGCTGCTGACGCTGCACAAGAAGCTGAAGATGTGGCTCCAGATGGGCGGTCACTGCGAGCCGGGTGACACCACGGTCGCGGAGGCGGCGCTGCGGGAGGCCACCGAGGAGTCCGGGATCCCCGGTCTGACCCTGCTGCCGGGCGGTCCGGTGCGCCTGGACCGGCACCCGATTCCGGCACCGTGCCACTGGCACCTGGATCTCCAGTACGTGGCACTGGCCCCGGCCGGTGCCGTCGAGGCGATCAGCGACGAGTCGGACGACCTGCGCTGGTTCGGCTACGACGAGGTCGCGGCGGTCGCCGACGAGTCGGTCGTACGGCTGGTGGAGCGGGCGCGCGCGGCGCTGTAGCGCTTGCGGCGCGATCCCATGAGTAAGGGGCGGCCTCCTGGAGGCCGCCCCTTACTTCTTGTCCGCGTATCAGTTCCAGGCGTTGTTCTGGTTCTGGCCGTGGGCGCCCTGCTGGCCCATGCCGTACTGGGCGGCCATGCCCTGGCCGATCACCGCGTTCTGCGGCGGCATGACCTCGCTTGGCTGGACCAGCACGATGCCCTGGCCGAGGAAGCTCAGCTCCCAGCCCTCACCGGTGCTGCCGCGCCGGCGGCGTACGCCCGCCGAGTGCGTCTGGGCCTGCATCTGCACCCGCAGCGACGCCGACCAGGCGACCACCGCGTCCGCGTCGCAGCTGATGTAGCGGTCGGGCGTGACCTGCATCATCAGCGGCTGTCCCGAGGTCATCAGGGCGACCTTGCCGCGGCCGGAGATGTTCATCTGGTACTTGCCGGAGCCGGAGATCCCGTACTGGCTGTCCACCGCGACGACCTCGGTGTGCAGTGCGGAGTCGAGCGCCAGCACGTAGCTGCTGTCGACGGTGAGGCCGTCCTGGTCGACGTCCACCACGTGGATGTACTGGGCGAGGTTGGCGAGGAAGACGGTGCCCTGCCCGGAGCAGCGCATCAGGTCCAGGCCCTCGCCGGTGTTGGCGCGGGCGCGCTGCTGCTGCTGCGAGACGTACTCGCCGTCGAACTCCATCAGCCCCTGGTAGGCGACCATGCTGCCCTTGCGGGCGAGGACGTCGTCGTGGCCGGTGAGGGCGACCCGCAGCAGCTGCGGGTTCTGCGCGGTGTAGCGCTCGGTGGACTGCTGTTCCGTGTAGCCGAAAAGCGGGCTCTGCATGATGTTCCGTATCCCCCTCAGTGCCTGATCCGCAGGCGGTCCGAGCTGTCCTCGCTCGGCTGGACGACGACGATGCCCTCGCCGGAGAACGCCATCTGGTAGGCCTCGCCGCTGCCCCGGCCGATCAGCGAGGACGCCTTGAAGCTGCGCTTGCCCTTGACCTTGAGGTTCGGGGACCAGGCGACCAGGGCGTCGGGGTCGACGTACGTCTCGTCCTCGCCGCGTCCGCAGTCGACCACGATCGGGGTGCCGCGCGAGGTGAGCGCGACCCAGCCGGAGCCGGAGACCTTGACGTTCCACAGGCCCTGGCCCGCGAACTTGGCCAGGCCCTTGACCCGCTCGACGCCCCACTGGAGGGAGGCGTCGAAGGCCAGGAGGTTGGTGCCGTTGACGGAGAGGGAGTCGTTGTTGAGGTTGATCACCACGACGTCCGCGCCGTAGTCGGCGAGGTAGAGCAGGCCGTCGCCGGAGCACTTCATGACGGGCGCGCCCTCGCCGGTGATCCACTGCGAGGCGATCTGGCGGACCGCCGGCGGGTTGGGCTCGTACTGGACGAAGCCCTCGTAGGCGACCATCGAGCCGGTGCGCGCGTACACGTCCTGGCCGGTGACCATGGCGATCTTGACCATGGAGCGGCCGTGGTTCTCCATACGGGCCGCCACGGGTGTCGGGGCGTAGCCCGCGAGCTGCTGGTTCATATCTTCGGGCTCCCTCAGACCTCGTACGGCTGGACGACGATGAAGTTCCCGGGGGCTCCCCGGAACTGGAGGTTCACGGTCTCTCCGCTGTGCCCGGGGAACGCCTGGCGGCGCAGCCTGACCTGGCTGGAGAGGATCACCTGCGACGCCGCGGACCAGGCCACGATGGCGTTGCTGTCGGCGAAGGTGGTGGGGGTGACCGGCAGGACCACGGGGACGCCCTGGGTCTTCACCACGACGGTGCCGGTGCCGTGGAACATCATCGTGAAGAGCGCGCCGCCGGGGATGCCGTGGCCCTCGATGCGGCGGACCTCGTGCTGGAGGGTCTCGTCGAACGCGAGGACGTTCTCGGCGGAGACGCAGATGCCGTCGCCCTGGAGCTCGATGGGGTGCAGGTGGGAGGCGTTCTCGGCGAAGAAGACCTGGCCCTGGCCGGTACAGCGCATCAGCTGCATCTCCTGGCCGGTGGCGTTGCCGATCACGCGGCCCTTGAACCCGGCGCCCTTGTAGCTGAAGTCGACCTTGCCCTGGTACATCACCATGCTGCCCTGGCGGGCGAGGACGGGGGTGCCGTTGTTGCCGAGGTCGACCCGCATGAGCTGCTCGTTCTGCGGGGTCCAGCGCTGGCCGGTGGGGGTCTCGCGGTACTTCTGCAGGGCTGCCTGGAGACCGGGGGCGGCCGGCTGCGGCGCCATGCCCTGCGGCGGCATTCCGGGCTGGCCCATGCCGGGCGGGGGCATCCCGGGCTGCTGCTGACCGTAGGGCTGCTGGCCGTGCGGCGGCTGCTGGCCGTAGGGCTGGTGGTGCTGCGGCTGGCCGTACGGGCCGGGGGCGGGCGGAGCCGGGGCCGGGGCGGCCGGCGGGTAGCCGTACTGGCCGCCCTGGCTCTGCTGTCCGGGGACCTGGCCGAACTGCTGGGGCGGCTGGGGTGCCTGCGGTGCGTGCGGCGGCTGGCCGTAGGGCTGCTGGCCCTGCGGGTGCAGCGGTGCCGCTATGGTCTGCGCGGCGTGCACCGACGGGACGGCGGGGGCCGGGGGCTGGGGCGCGGGGGGCTGCGGCGCGGGGGCCTGGGGTGCCGGGGCCTGGGGCGCGGGGGCCTGCGGTGCGTGCTGCTGGGCCGGGGCGCCGAAGGACGGGGCGGGCTGCGGCGGCACTCCGGCCTGGGCGGGCGGGGCGAATCCGGGGGTGGCGCCCTGCTGCGGGGCCGGGGCGGCGGGCTGCTCCTCCTCGGCGACCTCGCCGCCGAAGTTCTTCAGCAGCGCTTCCAGACCGCCGTCGAAACCCTGCCCGACGGCGGCGAAGCGCCACACGTCCTTGAGGTAGAAGTCGCCGAGCATCACCGCGCGCTCGGTGGTGAACTCCGAGCCGTTGAAGGAGTACCGGGCGACCTCCTCGCCGCCCGCGACGATCCGGACGTACCCGGGGCCCGCCTGCGACATCTGTCCCGCGCCGTCGATCGTGGCGGTGAAGGACAGCTTCTGGATGTGCTGCGGGATGCGGTCGAGGGTGACGCGGAACGACTCTGTGTCACCGGCCTGCGGACCCAGGAGCTGCATCGACTCCTCGGGCGACTTGGGCTGGTTGAAGAAGATGAAATACCGGTCGTCGGTCAGCTGCTCGTTCGCGTCGAGGCCGAAGCAGCTGATGTCGAAGGTCAGCCCGGGACCGCCGATCTGCACGCCTACGTACAGATCCGTCCCCGCTGTGAGGTCACTGATCTTGGCCTTGTGGCCGCGTTGGAAGTCCCTGGCCATACGTAACGACCGTCCCCCGTCCCGAATGTGGATACGTCGCGCCAGGCTAACCGCTATCTCCGACAGTGAGGCAAGCCGGTACACAGTCGGTACAGATCGCCGCGTGCCGGGCGGGGACACCCGGTGCCGCGCGCCCGGGGAAGTGCCGCGGGCCGCACGGAGAGTTACTCGCCGCGCGTCCTGGGCAGGTGCGGGAGGCGGTCGGCGGCGACCACACCTTCGAGGTACCCGCGGGCCCGCTCGGTGCGCGGGTACGCCTCCAGGAGCCGCCAGAAGGGGGCGCCGTGGCCGGGCACGAGCAGATGGGCCAGCTCGTGCAGGAGCACGTAGTCGATCACGTACTCCGGCATGCCCTGGAGTCGGTGGGAGAGGCGGATGCTGCCCTCGGCGGGGGTGCACGAGCCCCAGCGGGTGTTCTGGTTGGTCACCCAGCGCACCGAAGCGGGGCGGGCCCGGCCCTCGAAGTACTGGCCGGAGAGCCGTCCGGCCCGCTCGGTGAGGTCGTCGTCGCCGAGGGTGCGCCTGCTCTCCTGGGCGGCGAGCTTGTCGAGCATCACGCCCACCCAGCGCTGCTCCTCGGCCTCCGACATCCGGGCCGGGATGAGCACGATCGTGCGGTCTCCCTCGCGGTACGCGGAGACGGTGCGGCTGCGTCGGGCACTCCTGCGGACCTCGACGGCGAAGCGGGGGGAGGGGTCGGCTGGCACGCCCCGACGTTACCCGCTGTACGCGACGGAAGTCCTGCCTCCGGGCGCTTCCGGCCGGAACCGCACCGGTCGTGTCCTGCGGGGCCACCACTTGTACGACTAATGCCCCGCCCTGTGGACAACTTTCGGCACGACCGGGCGGAACGCCGCATCGTGGAGTTCGCGGGACCGGAGCGGCGACGCGGAGAACGGACACGGGCGGGGAACGGGAGGGACGCAGATGCATCCGAGGGTGAAGCCTGCGCTGCGGCGGGCCTGGCGGGACCGGCAGAGCGTGCAGTTCGGGGTGACGGCCGCGCACGCGGTGCTGGTGGGACCGGTGGACACGGCGACCGGCAATCTGCTCGACCTGCTGGACGGGACCCGCGGCATACCGCTGCTGCGGGCGGAGGGGGCCGCGCTGGGCCTGCGGGAGGGGCAGGTGGACGGTGTGGTGGAGCGGCTCGCCGCGGCGGGACTGATCGACGACGTCGCGGCGGGCGGCCCGGCGGCGGACGCGCTGCGGAGCCGGGCCGGGGTGCTGGACCGGCTGCGGCCGGACCTGGCCTCGCTGGACGTGGTGCATCCGGAGCCGGGCGGCGGGGCCCGGCGGCTCGCGGCGCGCGGGTCGGCGCGGGTGCAGGTGCGCGGCGCGGGGCGGGTCGGCGCGACGCTCGCCTCGGTGCTCGCCGCCTCGGGGGTGGGCCGGGTCGATGTGCTGGACGGCGGCACGGTGGAGCCTTGGGACGTGGCGCCCGGCGGGATGCCGGCCGATGCGGTCGGGGTGCGGCGGGACGCCGCCGCCGGGCAGGCGGTGCGGCGGTGCGCCCCCGGGCGGGCGCCACGGGCGCGGGCAGGTCCCGCGGAGCCGGGCGGGGACGGCGGGCCGGGGCTGTCACTGGTCGTGGTGGCACCCCGGGACGGGCTGGCGGCGTACGTGCCGGATCCCGCGACGGCGGAACCGTGGATGGCGTCCGGCGTTCCGCATCTGTACGCGGGGGTGATGGAGGCGACGGGGGTGGTGGGGCCGCTGGTGCTGCCGGGCGGGACGGCATGTGCCGGGTGTCTGGCACTGGCGCGCAGGGAGCTGGATCCCGGGTGGCCCAGGATGCTCGCCCAGTGGCGCTCGGGGCGCCGTGCCGGGGCGGACGGCGGGGCGGGGGCCTGCGACGTCGCGCTGGCGACCGCGGTGGCGGGGCTGGCCGCCGCGCACGCGCTGGCGTTCCTGGACGGTGAGCTGCCGTCGAGCACCGGGGCCCGCTGGGAGACGGCGCTCCCCCTTCTCGACTGGCGCTCGCACCACCTCGTGGCGCGCCGTGACTGCGGTTGCGGTGCTGGTGGGGAGCCGGATGAGGACGCGGAGGGGGACGTGGCCTCGGGGGGCTTGATGCCGCACGACACAATGGCCGGGTAGGCGCCGTCCAAGGGCACTGTCACGGGGTCCGTGCGGCGCGGCTGTCTGGGATTTGGAGGGGCGCATGTCTGATCTTCCCCGGAAGGCGGTAACCCGTACCGCCAAGCTGGCCGCGTTGCCGCTGGGCTTCGCCGGCCGGACCGCCTGGGGCCTCGGCAAGCGGATCGGCGGCAAGTCCGCCGAGATCGTCGGCCGGGAACTGCAGCAGCGTACGGCGGAGCAGCTCTTCAAGGTGCTGGGAGAGCTGAAGGGCGGGGCGATGAAGTTCGGGCAGGCGCTGTCCGTCTTCGAGTCCGCGCTGCCGGAGGAGGTCGCGGGCCCCTACCGGGCGGCGCTGACCAAGCTCCAGGAGGCCGCACCGCCGATGCCGACGCGCACGGTGCACGCGGTACTGGTGGAGCGGCTGGGCGAGGACTGGCGGGAGTTGTTCCAGGAGTTCGAGGACAAGCCGTCGGCCGCCGCGTCCATCGGGCAGGTGCACCGGGCGGTGTGGCACGACGGGCGGACGGTGGCCGTCAAGGTGCAGTACCCGGGGGCCGGTGAGGCACTGCTGTCCGACCTGAACCAGCTGGGCCGGTTCGCGAAGCTGCTGGGTCCGCTGATTCCGGGCATGGACATCAAGCCGCTGATCGCGGAGCTGCGCGACCGGGTGTCGGAGGAGCTGGACTACGAGCTGGAGGCGCGGGCCCAGCGCGAGCACGCGGCGGAGTTCGCGGACGACCCGGACGTGGTGGTGCCGGACGTGGTGCACCAGTGCGACCAGGTCCTGGTCACCGAGTGGATGGACGGCATCCCGCTGGCCGAGATCATCTCCGACGGCACCCAGGAGCAGCGGGACCGGGCTGGGCAGTTGCTGGCCCGCTTCCTGTTCTCCGGACCGGCCCGCACCGGGCTGCTGCACGCGGACCCGCACCCGGGCAACTTCCGGCTGCTGCCCGCCGTACCGGGCGAGGACGGGGACGAAGGGACCGGGGACGACGGGACCGGGGACGGGGAGTCCGGTGAAGGGGCGTGGCGGCTGGGGGTGCTGGACTTCGGGACCGTGGACCGGCTGCCCGGCGGACTGCCGCGCACGATCGGCGACTCGCTGCGGATGACGCTGGAGGGCGATGCCGACGCGGTGTACGCGATGCTCTGCGACGAGGGGTTCGTCAAGGAGGACATCGAGCTGGACCCGGGCGCGGTGCTGGACTACCTGGTGCCGATCATCGAACCGGCGCTGGCCGAGGAGTTCACCTTCACCCGCGGCTGGCTGCGTCAGCAGGCCGGCCGGATAGCGGATGTCCGCTCCCCCGCACACCAGTTGGGCAAGCAGCTGAATCTGCCGCCCGCCTATCTGCTGATCCACCGGGTCACGCTCAGCACCATCGGGGTGCTCTGTCAGCTGGGTGCGACGGTGCGGCTGCGCGACGAACTGGAGGTGTGGCTGCCGGGCTTCCTCGCCGACGAGGAGGAGACGGAGACCGAGACGCCGCAGTCCAGGGCCGAGTAGTCAGGGCCCCGGTTCACCACCAGGACGAGTCGAGGCGGCCCTCGATCGCCCGGAGGTGGGTGCGGGCGCAGTCGACGCAGTAGTGGCGTCGGCTGCCGTTCTCCACGGAGAGGGTCCAGGTCACCGGGGGTCCCTGGGCGACGGCACCGCACCGGGCGCACACCACGCGCTCCGCGCCGTCGTCGCCGCCCTCGTCGTCGGGGCCCGTCCGCCCGGAGAACTCGTTCTGCGATTCCACCCCTCGACGATAGCCCCGCTCCCCCGCCACGCACCGCCGCGCCGCCGCTGCCTGCGGTGCGGCCCCGGGCATGCCGAAGGGGCCGGTCCACCGGGACCGGCCCCTTCGTCGTTGTGCGTGCTACGGCTGACCGCGGCGGTCGACTACTGCATGACCGCCATGGCCAGCGCCCGCCGCGCCCGGAGCGACACGCGCTCCGCACGCCGCTGCATCCGCCGGGCGGCGACCAGGCGCACGGCCTGGCGTTCCGCTTCGGCTTCCTGCATGCGCTCTTGCATATGCGCACGGGCCAAGGCTTCTGGGATGAGTTGCATCTCGCGGGTCCTGTTCTGACGCGAGGCGTTCGCGCCGATGGTGCTGACGGTCGAGGTTGCCGAGCCGGACGGCTCGTACGTGGTGGGGGTCATCGGGTCCTGCTTCTGGGGATCGTGCGTGTGGGGGCGGTCGATGGGTCCTGTGCCGGTGATGTTCATGCCGCGACCGGGTTCTTGCGCGGACGGCCACGCGGACGCTTGCGGGCGACGACCACGCCCTGGACGAACAGCTCGCCACCCCAGACGCCCCAGGGCTCGCGGCGCTCCTTGGCACCGGCGAGGCAGGCCTCGACCAGCGGGCAGGTGCGGCAGAGCGACTTGGCGTACTCGACGTCGGCCGGGGACTCGGCGAAGAAGACCTCCGGGTCGTACGAACGGCAGGGGACGGGCACGCCGAGGTTCTCGATGGCGTCGTCGAGCGCGGTGAGCGCGGTGAGGGGAGTCAAGGTCGGGTCCTCCGTGGAGCCGGGCGGCGGGATCGGGTGGGAAGTCGGTACGGACGGGGCGTGCGTGTCGAGTTGCACGGTGGTGGATTCCTCGTCTGTTCGTGCCGGCCTGTTGACCGGTTGTTGGTGGGTACCGGGTGGTTCTTGGTCCCGAGGCCCCTTCGCTCCGTGCTTCCCGTTCGGGAAAAACAGAAGGGCCGCGGATCCCGGGTGGGGTTCCGCGGCCCTGAAGGCGCCGGTCTGATCGTCGATCAGACTGGATCACTCCAGGGTTCGAGCCCACGGAAGGCCCACATCTTGTGCTGGTGCTGCTGCGTCGTCCGCGTCTTGGATCCGGCACCGGTCGCCGCAAACGCATAGGCCTTGGCCTGTGCCTTCGCTACTGCTGCTTCCGGTGCCTCGGTCGGTCGCTCATTGCCCTCCCGGACGGGGAGGCTCGCCAGGGACGCCGGGCTGACGGCAGCGAGGCCGGACAGACCGGTGCCACGCAGCGAAGCGGCAGAGGCGGCGGCAATGATCGAAGAGCCGAGAGTGCAGGCGGCGGAGACCGAGTGATCGGTCATTTTGGTGAAGGTGATGGAGCTGGTCACTGGAATCGCCTCCTCTCGGCGTCTAGGGGTCCCGGCCGGAGCTGGAACACGCGTATTCGGATAAGTACAGCACGAAAACAGGGCCTCAGAGAAGAGCCGCTGTTCCCGTGGTTAAGAACCTATGGGGCCTTGCGGGAGAAGCGCAAACTATTTTTTCGACGAGTTTTCCTCAGTCCTCGCCCGGGTCCTCCTCCAGCTCCTGGCCTGCGCAGAGAGCCAGAACCTCGGTCCCGTACAGCCTGGTCTTGCGGACGCCGACTCCGGCGATCATGGCGAGGTCGCCCTCGGCCTCGGGCTGCGCCTCGGCGATCGCCATCAGCGTCTTGTCGGTGAAGACGCAGTACCCGGGCAGCCCGGCCCGGCCGGCCTGCCGCTCGCGCCAGTCGTGCAGCCGCTCGTACAGGCCCTCGTCCATGTCGGAGGGGCAGTCCTCGCAGCGCCTGAGTTTCATCTCGCCGCCGTCGATGAGGGTCCTGCCGCACACCCGGCACCGGATCGGCCCGCGGTAGGTGCGCGGCTTGGTGCCGGGAGCGGCCCCCGTCGCGCCTGCGGCGCTTCCCGCGGCGGCACGGGCGACCTGACTGCCCGAGCCGGGCCGCAGGCCCTTCAGGAAGCGGCTGGCGGTGCGGTGGGGTCGGCCGCCGGGCGAGCGGGAGAGCGCCCAGGACAGGCCGAGGTGGACCCGGGCCCGGGTGACACCGACGTACAGCAGCCGGCGCTCCTCCTCCAGCTGCTCCTCGGTCTTCGCGTAGGTGATCGGCATCATGCCCTCGGTGAGGCCGACCAGGAACACGGCGTCCCACTCCAGTCCCTTCGCCGCGTGCAGCGAGGCGAGGGTGACGCCCTGGACGGTGGGCGCGTGCTGGGCGGCGTCGCGCTCCATGAGTTCCTGGAGCAGGGTGTCGAGGGTGGCGCCGGGGTGCGCCTTGGCGAAGTCCTCGGCGAGGCGGGCCAGCGCGGCCAGCGACTCCCAGCGGTCGCGGACCGCGCCGGAGCCGGCCGGCGGGGTCGGTTTCCAGCCGTTGCCGCTGAGCACGGCGCGGACCTGTGCGGGCAGCCCGTCGACACCGTCGAGCAGGGCGTCGTTGCGGCCGAAGCGGGCCGCGCTGCGCAGGGCGGCGATCGCCTCGCGCACCTCGGGCCGCTCGAAGAACCGCTCCGCGCCGCGCAGCTGGTAGGGCACCCCGGCGTCGGCGAGGGCCTGCTCGTACACCTCGGACTGGGCGTTGATCCGGTACAGCACGGCGATCTCGCCGGCCGGGACGCCCGCGGCGATCAGGTCGCGGACGCGCCGGGCGGTGCCCTCCGCCTCGGCGGGCTCGTCCCCGTACTCGCGAAAGACGGGGGCGGGGCCCGGCTCGCGCTGGGAGATCAGCTCCAGCCGCTGTTCGGCGGCGCGCCCGGTGGCCGGGGCGAGGACGCCGTTGGCCAGGTGGACGACCTGGGGGGTGGAGCGGTAGTCGCGGATCAGCTTGACGACGGTGGCGTCCGGATGGCGGGTGCGGAAGTTGAGGAGGTGGTCGGGGGTGGCGCCGGTGAAGGAGTAGATCGTCTGGTTGGCGTCGCCGACCACGCACAGGCTGTCGCGGTCGCCCACCCACAGGTCGAGCAGCCGCTGCTGGAGCGGGCTGACGTCCTGGTACTCGTCGACGACGAAGTGCTGGTACTGGCGGCGGAACTCGTCGGCGATCAGGTGCTGGTCCTGGAGGATGCCGACGGTGAGCAGCAGCACGTCCTCGAAGTCGATGACCGAGCGCTCGCGCTTGAGCTGCTCGTACATCGCGTAGATCTGGCTGATTTCCGACGGGGTGCGGGGCGCTTCGCGGTGGGCCTTGGCGATCTCGGCGGGGTAGTCGCCGGGGACGATCTGGGTGACCTTGGCCCATTCGATCTCGGCCGTGACGTCCCGAAGCTCACCGCGGTCGAGGCGGATGCCGAGATGTCCGGCGGCCTCCGCGACCAGCTGCACCTTGCGTTCGATCAGGCGTGGCAGCTCGCCGCCGACGGCCTTGGGCCAGAAGTAGCGGAGCTGGCGCAGGGCGGCGGCGTGGAAGGTGCGGACCTGGACGCCGCCCGCGCCGAGCTGGCGGAGCCGGCCGCGCATCTCGCCCGCGGCACGGGTGGTGAAGGTCACGGCGAGCATGCTGTTCGCCTCGAAGGTGCCCAGCCGCACTCCGTACGCGATCCGGTGGGTGATCGCGCGGGTCTTGCCCGTACCCGCTCCGGCCAGGACGCACACCGGACCGTGCAGGGCGGTGGCGACCTCGCGCTGCTCGGGGTCGAGCCCGTCGAGCACCGCGTCGGCCGTCTCCGGGACCTGCGGGAAAAGGGAGGAGTGCGTTGCTGCTGTCACCCTGCCATGCTGCCAGGTTCGCCGGGACTGCTGCGGCGGTTGTCCACAGGGGGCGTGGAGTGGTCGTACTAATGCGGGAATGGGGTCGGGGTCGCGTACGTTCGAGTGACTGGGAAGTACGGACAAGTACGTGACACCCCAGCCAAACAGAGGAGCAAGAGGGACATGTCGGGCACCGTGACGATGTACAGCACCACGTGGTGCGGCTACTGCCGCCGCCTCAAGAGCCAGATGGACCGTGAGGGCATCGCGTACACCGAGGTCAACATCGAGCACGACGCCGACTCGGCCGCGTTCGTCGAGAAGGCCAACGGTGGCAACCAGACCGTCCCGACGCTGCTCGTGGTGTCCGAGGCCGGCTCCGAGTCCGTGATGACGAACCCGTCGCTCGCCCAGGTCAAGCAGGCACTGGCCGCCGCCTGACCGGGAGCACCGGCAGCTCCGGGAGCACCAGGGGCACCGGGAGCACCGGAAGTTACGAGAGAACCGCCGCCCGGCGTGAAGCGGGCGGCGGTTCTCGTGCGTCCGGGTGCCTCAGGCCGCGTGGCCCGGCTTCGGCAGCGGCTTGCCGTACCAGAGCTCGATGAGGCGGGCCGCGATGGAGATGCCGTACGGCGGCAGCACCTCGCCGGAGGCGAACGCGGCGGCCAGGTCGTCGCGGGAGAACCAGCGGGCCTCCTCGATCTCCTCACCGTCGACATTGATCTCCGAGCTGGTCGCACGGGCCATGAAGCCGAGCATCAGGCTGGAGGGGAACGGCCAGGGCTGGCTGGCGACGTACTCGACGTCTCCGACGGTGACGCCCGCCTCCTCGAAGACCTCGCGGGCCACCGACTGCTCGATGGACTCGCCCGGCTCGACGAAGCCCGCCAGCGTCGAGAAGCGGCCCTCCGGCCAGTGCACCTGGCGGCCCAGCAGCGCGCGGTCCTCGTCGTCGGTGACCAGCATGATCACGGCCGGGTCGGTGCGCGGGTAGTGCTCGGCGCCGCACGCCTGGCAGCGGCGGATGTGCCCGGCGGCGGCGATGACGGTGCGCTCGCCGCAGCGGGAGCAGAAGCGGTGCAGCCGCTGCCAGTTCTCCAGCGCGACCGCGTGCACCATCAGCCCGGCGTCGCGGGGCGGGAGCAGCAGCCCCGCCTCGCGCAGGCCCGCCGCACGCGCCGACTGGTCCATCCGGCCCGGCAGGGTGTCCTTCTGGAGCGCGAAGTAGCTGACGCCGTCCTCGTCGGTGCCCAGGAAGTAGCGGTGGGTCTCGGTGAGAGGGGCCTCGAAGGCCGGGGTCATGACCAGTTCGGTGCGGCCGTCGGGGGTGTCGTCGATCAGGGCCTGGCCGCCGGAGACGACGAAGACCCGGGTGGAGGGGTGGCTCCACGCGGCGGCCAGCCACGCCTCGTCCATGCGGTGGTGGGCGGCGCGGTCGATGCCGCTGGCGGCGGCGAGCGCGAGGGGACGGTCCGGTGCCGGTCCCCCGGTCGCGGTGGTGCCGTCGTTCGGGCCGGTGGCGCCGTTGTCGTCGGCGGTGCCGCCGGTGCCGTTGGTTCCGGCGGTGGTACTGGTGCTGGTGCTCACAGGTGCTTCCAACTCCCCCGGGTGGATCGGGATTCTGTTCTGCTCAGCGGTTGTCCTGCTCCGCTCGGCGGACCGGGCTGCGGTCCGTCCGCCGGGCGGTCCTGCTGGTCAGCCGTGGTGCTGTGCGGCGAGGTCGCCCCACAGGTACGCGGTGGTCTCGACGCCCTTGAGCAGCAGGTCGAGCTCGACCTTCTCGTTGGGCGCGTGCCAGCCGTCGGAAGGTACGGAGATGCCCAGGAAGAGCACCGGCGCACCGAGCACGTCCTGGAGGTCGGCGGCCGGACCGGACCCGCCCTCGCGGGTGAAGCGGATCTGCTGCCCGAAGGCGCGCCCCATGGCCCGTACGACGGACTGCAGGGCGGGGTGGTCCAGCGGGGTCAGGCACGGGCGGGTGGCGGCGCCGAAGACGGTCTCGTGCCGGATGCCGGCCGGGACGCGGGCGGCGACCCACTCCCGTACCGCCTGCTCGATCTTGTCCGGGTCCTGGCCCGCGACCAGCCGGAAGGAGAGCTTCAGCTCGGCGGAGGCGGGGACGATCGTCTTGCCGCCGGGGCCCTGGTAGCCGCCGCCGATGCCGTTGACCTCGGCGGTCGGGCGGGCCCAGATGCGCTCCAGGGTGGAGTACCCGGCCTCGCCGTGGGTGGCGTACGACTTGGCCGTGCGCAGCCACTGGTCCTCGTCGAAGGGCAGCTCGGCGAAGAGTTCGCGCTCGCGGTCGGTGAGCGGGGCGATGCCGTCGTAGAAGCCGGGGACGGTGACGCGGCCGTCCTCGTCGTGCAGGGCGGCGACCACCCGGGCGGCCACGGTCGCCGGGTTGGGCACCGCGCCGCCGAACGAGCCGGAGTGGATGTCCTGGTCGGGGCCGCGGAAGGTGATCTCGCAGTCGGCCAGGCCGCGCATGCCGGTGCAGACGGTCGGGGTGTCCTCGGCCCACATGCCGGTGTCGGAGACGATCACCGCGTCCGCGGCGAGGCGCTCGCGGCGCTCCTCGATCAGCGCGCGGAAGTGCGGGGAGCCGGACTCCTCCTCGCCCTCGATCAGCAGCTTGAGGTTGACGGCGGGGGCGGTGCGGCCGGTGGCGGCGAGGTGGGCGCGGACGCCGAGGGTGTGGAAGAACACCTGGCCCTTGTCGTCGGCGGCACCGCGCGCGTACATCCGGCCGTCGACGGTGGTCGGCTCGAACGGCTCCGTGTGCCAGCCGTCCTCGCGGGCGGCGGGCTGGACGTCGTGGTGGCCGTAGACCAGCACGGTCGGGGCGTCCTCGTCTCCGGAGGGCCACTCGGCGAACACCGCCGGGGCACCGTCCGTGGGCCACACCTCGGTGACCGGGAAGCCGGTCTCCGCGAGCTTCGCGGCCAGCCAGTCGGCACTGCGCCGTACGTCCTCGGCGTGCTCGGGCTGGGCCGAGACTGAGGGGATGCGGAGCCACTCCGCGAGGTCCGCGAGGAAGGCGGTGCGGTGCTGGTCGATGTACGTACGGACGGCGCTGTCCGGGGTGTCGCTCATGACCTTGAGCCTAACTCTCCGGTGGGGGTGCGGCGTCCGGCGCCCGGGTCGTGGACCGTCCCGGCCGGGGCTCCCGCCCCCTGTCGCCGACGGCGTCGGAGGGCTCTCCGGACAGGATGCGCTCCAACTCCCGGCGCCCCGGCAGGTGCCGCGGGCGGACGGTCTCCCCGCTGCGCACGTACAGAAATGTGGCGAGCACCTCTTCCGGGCGCAGCCCGTGCAGCTCGGCCCAGGCCAGCCGGTAGATCGCGAGCTGGAGGGGGTCGGCGGCCCGGGTGCGGCTGGTCTTCCAGTCGACGATCTCGTACGTACCGCTGGTCTCGTCCTGGTAGACGGCGTCGATCCGGCCGCGGACCACCCGGCCCGCGAGGGTGAGGTGGAACGGGGTCTCGGTCCGGTACGGGGTGCGGCGGGCGTACGGGGTCCGCTCGAACGCCTCCTTCAGCGCGGCCAGGTCGCGCTCGTCGGCGATCTCCGCGTCGTCCTCGTCGCCGCCGGGCAGCTCGTCGGGGCCGAGCATGGGAAGCGGCAGTTCCTCGAACCGCGACTCCACCCAGGCGTGGAACCGGGTGCCGCGTCGGGCGGCGGGCTGCGGGGGCCGGGGCATGGGCCGGGCCAGTTCCTGGGCGAAGCCGTCGGGGTCGGCGGCGAGGCGCATCAGCTGGGTGGCCGAGAGCGCGGGCGGCACGGGCACGTCCCGGGTCCCGGCCCTGGCCCGCCGCAGCTCGCTCGCGAGGGCGTCGAAGTCCCGGTCCCAGGAGTCCACGGCGCGCGCCTCCTCGGGCGTGAGGGCGGCGGGTCCCTGGGACCGGGGGGCGGGACGGGACGCGGGGACGCGGGCGGAGTCGTGGGCGGGGTCGTGGGCGTGCGCGGGGTCGTGGGCGGGGTCCTGGCTGACGCTGCCGGGCGGAGGGGTCTCGTCCGGGTGCCGGCGGGCGGGTACGGAGTCGTGGCCCGGTGGGGCGGTCGGCGGGGGCGGGTCGTGGCGGGTGGTGTCGGGGCGGGGAGCGCCGGGCCGGTCGGGGTACGGGGCCCCCGACGGGCGTTCGGTCAGCAGGGTGTCCCAGTCGGCCGGTTCGGGCTCGTCGTCCGGGGACGGCCACCACTGCGGGTCGAGGTCCTCCGCACTCTCCCGGCCCTCCGGGTCCTCCTGCGGAATCCACTCGTCCCAGGCCGCCGGTTCCGGTGCCGCCTCGGGCTCCGGGGGGAGTTCCGGGGTGCCGCGCAGGGAGTCCAGGTGGGCGCGGACCTGGTCGGCGGCGCGGCGGCGGCGGGCCAGTGCGCGGTCGTCGAGCGGAAGCGGCCAGGCGCGGTCGGCCGTCGCCTCCTGGAGTGCCGGGTTGTCCTCGTCGGCGGCGGGCTCCTGCGCCCACACCTCGATCTCGCCGTGCCCCGCCGCGCAGTGCTCGTACAGGGCGGTCAGGAACTCCGACGGGCCGCGCGGCTTCTTCTGGTTCGGGCCCCACCAGTGGCCGGAGCCGAGCAGCAGGTCGCGGGGGCGGGTGAAGGTGACGTAGCCGAGGCGGAGCTCCTCGGTGTGCTGGTGGGCCTTCATCTGCTCCTTGAAGAGCTTGATGCCCTTGGCGTCCCACTCCTGGATCTCCGGCAGGGTCCGGGCGTCGCCGCGCAGGGCGTGCGGCAGGACCTTGGCCTGGGAGGTCCAGGAGTCGCGGGCCCGCTCGCTGGGGAAGGTGCCCCTGACCAGGCCGGGGGCGGCGACCACCTTCCACTCCAGGCCCTTGGACTTGTGCGCGGTGAGGACCTTGACGGTGTTCTCGCCGCCGGGGAGCGCGTTGTCGAGGCCCTTCTCGTACTGGGCGGCGGTGCGCAGGAAGCCGAGGAAGGCGAGCAGGGTCGCCTCGCCGTCGAGGGAGGCGAAGCCGGCGGCCGTGTCGAGGAAGTTGTTGAGGGTCTCGCGGCGGCGGGCCGCCAGGGCCTGCGGGGAGGCTGACAGTTCGACTTCGAGCCCGGTGACGTGCAGCACCCGGTGCAGTACGTCCATGAGCGGGTCGGCCAGCGAGCGGCGCAGGTCGCGCAGTTCCCGGGCCAGGTGGGCGAACCGTACCCGGGCCTCGGTCGAGAACGGCAGCCCGTCGTCCGCCTCCCCCGCCGATTCCAGGAAGGTGTCCAGGGCGTCGGCGAGCGATATCACCTCGGACGGGTCGACCCCCTCGACGGCCTCCGCCAGCCTGCGGTCGGGGTCCTCGTCCGCGCCGCTCCCCCGGTGCACCAGGAGCCGGGCGCGGCGGCCGAGCAGCGCCAGGTCGCGGGCGCCGATGCGCCAGCGGGGGCCGGTGAGCAGCCGCACCAGGGAGGCGTTGGCGCCGGGGTCCTGGAGGACCTCGCAGACCGCGACCAGGTCGGCGACCTCGGGCAGGTGCAGCAGCCCGGACAGGCCGACGACCTCGACGGGGACGTCCCGGGCCACCAGGGCCCCCTGGATCGCGGGGAAGTCGCCCGCGGTGCGGCACAGGACGGCGATGTCACCGGGGGCGGTGCCGGTGCGCACCAGGTGGGCGAGGGAGTCCGCGATCCACTCGATCTCCTCGTCGTGCGTACGCAGCAGGGCGCAGCGGACCGTGCCCTCGCGCTCGGCGCCGGGGGCGGGGCGCAGGGCCTCGACGCCGCGGTGCATGGCGCGCAGCGGGGCGGCGAGGGAGTTGGCGAGGTCGAGGAGGCGTCCGCCGCTGCGGCGGTTCTCGCTGAGCGCGTACCGGTCGGCGGGGCGGCCGTCGGCGTGCGGGAAGTGCTCGGGGAAGTCGTCGAGGTTGGCGACGGAGGCGCCGCGCCAGCCGTAGATGGCCTGGCAGGGGTCGCCGACCGCGGTCACCGGGTGCCCCGTGCCGCCGCCGAACAGTCCGGAGAGCAGCAGCCGCTGGGCCACCGAGGTGTCCTGGTACTCGTCGAGCAGGACGACCCGGAACTCGCCCCGCAGCGCCTCGCTCACCTCGGGCAGGGCGGCGAGCCGGGCGGAGAGCGCGATCTGGTCGCCGAAGTCGAGGAGGTCGCGGCGGTGCTTCTGCTCCTGGTAACGGACGGTCAGCTCCAGCAGTTCCCGGCGGGCCCCGGCGGCCTCGGGGACCTTGCGCAGGTCGGGGTTGGTGAGCTTGACGCCCTCCAGGGCGCGCAGCAGTTCGGTGTCGAACGCGCGGAGGGTCTGCGGGCTCACGAGGTGCTCGGCCAGTTCTCCGTCGAGCGCGAGGAGGTCGCTGACCAGGGTGGGGAAGGACCGGGTGAGGGCGGGGTAGGGGCCGGGGGCCTCGCGCAGGACGCGGGCGGCGAGCTGGTAGCGGGTGGCGTCGGCCAGCAGCCGGGCGGAGGGTTCCAGGCCGATGCGCAGCCCGTGGTCGGTGAGGAGCTGGCCGGCGAAGGCGTGGTAGGTGGAGATGCGGGGTTCGCCCATGGGGTCTCCCCCGCCGGCGAGCGGGGAGCCCGGGGAGGCTCCTTCCGGGGGAAGGGCGTCGGGGTCGGTGATGCCGGCGGCGATCAGGGCCTTGCGGACGCGCTCGGCGAGTTCGCCCGCGGCCTTGTTGGTGAAGGTCAGGCCGAGCACCTGCTCGGGGGCGACCCGCCCGGTGCCCACCAGCCACACCACCCGGGCGGCCATCACCGTCGTCTTGCCCGATCCGGCGCCGGCCACGATGACCTGCGGGGCGGTGGGTGCCGTGATGCACGCCAGCTGCTCCGGGGTGAACGGGATGCCGAGGAGCTGCTTGAGCTGCTCGGGCTCGGTGATTCTGGTGGTCACCCCGAAAAGGCTATCCGGCCCCACTGACAGCGCCCGCCGCACGCCCGCCACCAGGCACTTCACCCCACCGGCCAGGCGCCCGCCGCATCCCCGCCACAGGCACTTCACCCCACCGGGCAGACGCCCGCCGCGTCCCGGCCAACTGGTGCTTCGCCCCGCCCGACAGGCGTCCGCACTCCTCCCCGCCGGTGCCCGGTCCCGCTCAGTCCACCACCTGCCGCCCCTCCGGCTGCGCGCTGCACGACGCCCGGAACGAGCAGTGCGTGCACTGCGTCCCGGTGCTCGGTGCGAACCGTTCGTCGAGCACCCGCCCGGCCGCCGTGGCCAGCAGGTCCCCGACCCACTCCCCCGCCAGCGGCTCCTGGGCCTGGATCTTGGGCAGTGCCTCGCCGCCGTCCTTCTTGGTCGCGGCCTGCCGCAGCTGGACGAGTTCGGCGCCGCCCGGTTCGGGGCGGCTGCCGCCGAAGACCCCGTCGACCGCGCCTTCCCGTACCGCCAGCTGGTAGACCGCCAGCTGAGGGTGCTGGGCGACCTCGTCGCGGGTCGGTGCCGACTTGCCGGTCTTGAAGTCGACGACGTACGCCCGCCCCTGCGCGTCCGTCTCGACGCGGTCCATCGAACCGCGGATGCGCACCTCGTACTCGCCGCCCGCCTCCAGCGTCACGTCGAAGTCGTGCTCGGTGGCGACGGCCGTCCTCCCGCCCCGGTCGGTGACGTGCCACTGGAGGAACCGCTCCAGCGCCACGCGCGCGTGCTCCTTCTCCTGCCGGGACTTCCAGGGCGCGTCGAAGGCCAGCGCGTCCCACACGGAGTCCAGTCGTTCCATGAGGACGGCCAGGTCGGCGGGGGTGCGCCCGGAGGCGACCTCGTCGGCCAGCACGTGCACCACGTTCCCGAACCCCTGGGCCGCGGTGGCGGGTGCGTCGGCCTTGACCTCGCGCCCCAGGAACCACTGGAGGGAGCAGGTGTTCGCGAGCTGGTCGAGGGCGCTGCCGGAGAGCGCGACGGGCTGGTCGCGGTCGCGCAGCGGCACGGTGCTGTGCGTCGGCTCGTTGAGGCCCCACCAGAAGTCGGGGTGGGCGGCGGGCACCATCGGCTGTCCGTTGTCGTCGCTGAGCGCGGCGAGCTTGGCGAGGCGGCGGGCGGCGGCGTCCCGGAGGGCCTCGGAGGCCTCGGGGTCGACGGTGGTGGCGCGCAGCTCGGCGACGAGCGCGGAGACCGCGAGGGGGCGGCGGGGGCGCCCGGTGACGTCGCGCGGCTCGACGCCCAGTTCGGTGAGGAAGCGGGACGGCTGGTCGCCGTCGTCGGCCGGGGCCTTCACGGCGGTGACGACGAGCCGCTCGCGCGCGCGCGTGGCGGCGACGTAGAAGAGCCTGCGCTCCTCGGCGAGGAGGGCGCCGGGGGTGAGGGGTTCGGCGAGCCCGTCGCGGCCGATCCGGTCGGCCTCCAGGAGGGAGCCCCGGCGGCGCAGGTCGGGCCACAGCCCCTCCTGCACCCCGGTGACGACGACGAGGCGCCACTCCAGTCCCTTGGAGCGGTGGGCGGTCATCAGCCGTACCGCCTCGGCGCGCACGGTGCGCCTGCTGAGGGTGTCGGCGGCGATGTCCTGGGCGTCCACCTCCTCCAGGAAGTTGAGCGCGCCGCGCCCCCCGGACCGCTCCTCGGCGCGCGCGGCGGTGTCGAACAGCGCGCACACCGCGTCCAGGTCACGGTCCGCGTTGCGTCCCGCGGGCCCGCCGCGCAGGGCCGACCGCTCCAGCCGGGACGGCCATCCGGTGCCGTCCCACAGGGTCCACAGGGCCTCCTCGGCGGTGCCGCCGCCTGCGAGCAGTTCGCGCGCCTTGCGCAGCAGGGTGCCCAGGACCTGCGCCCCGCGCGCGTAGGCGGGGTCGTGCGCGGCGAGCCGCTCGGGTTCGGCGAGTGCCTGTGCGAGGAGTACGTCGGAGGGCGGCGGCACCCGGTTGCCCGCGGCCCGCTCCTCGTCGCGCAGTGCCCGTCCGAGACGGCGCAGGTCGGCGGCGTCCATGCCGCCCAGGGGCGAGGAGAGCAGCTCGACGGCGGTCTCCGTACCGAGCCAGCCGGGCACGCGTGCGCGGTCCGCGCCGCCGTCGACGGCAGCCGTTCCGTCCGCGGAGCCTTCCCCGTCCGCCGCCCCGTCCTCGGAGCCTTCCCCGGTGCCGCCCGGACCCGTCTCGTCCGGATCCGTCCCGTCCGGGCCCGTCCCGTCCGGGTGGTCCCGGCCCGCGTCCGCCGCTCCTTCGGCCGCCGCTTCGGCCACGCGCGCGAGGGCCTCGTCCGCGGCCTCCCCCGTCGTCGTGAACGGCGTTCTCGGCGCCTGCTCCAGCGCCGCCCGCGCGACCGCCCGCAGTGCGGTCAGCAGGGGCGTCACCGCCGGTTCGTGGCGCAGCGGCAGGTCGTCGCCGTCGATCTCCAGGGGTACGCCGGCGGAGGTCAGCGCCCGGCGCACCGCGGGGATGGTCCGCCCGCCCGCACGGACCAGGACCGCCATCTCGCTCCACGGGACGCCGTCCTCCAGGTGCGCCCGGCGCAGGATGTCCGCGACGTTGTCCAGTTCGGCACCGGCCGTCGGGTAGGTGCAGACCTCGACCCGGCCGCCGTCCCGCACGGCGGCCAGGTCCCGGTGCGCCCTGACGGCGGCGGCCGGCAGCCGGGTCAGCGGCATGCGGCGGGTGAGCAGGCGGGTGGCGGCCAGCAGGTCGGCGCCGGAGCGGCGCGAGGTGGTGAGGACCTCGACGCGGGCGGGGCCGCCGTCGGCGCGGCGGAAGGTCTGCGGGAAGTCGAGGATGCCGCCGACGTCGGCGCCCCGGAAGGCGTAGATCGACTGGTCGGGGTCGCCGAACGCCACCAGGGTGCGGCCCGCCCCGGCGAGCGCGTGCAGCAGTCGCACCTGGGCGGGGTCGGTGTCCTGGTACTCGTCGACGAACACGGCGTCGTAGGAGGCGGCGAGCCGGCCGGTCACCGCCTCGCGTTCGGCGAGCAGCACCGCGCGGTGCACGAGTTCGGCGTAGTCCAGGACGCCCTGCATGTCGAGGACGTCGAGGTACTCGGCGAGGAAGGTCGCCGCGGCCTTCCAGTCGGGGCGTCCTATCCGCCGGGCGAAGTCGCGCAGGGCTCCGGGGCCCAGGCCCAGTTCGCGGGTGCGGGCGAGCACCGCGCGCACCTCGTCGGCGAACCCCCGGGTGGTGAGGCAGGCGCGCAGCTCGTCGGGCCAGCTGACGTGGGCCAGCCCGGCCTTCTCCAGGTCGATCTCGCCGGCCAGCAGCTCGCGCACCGCCACGTCCTGCTCCGGGCCCGACAGCAGCCGCAGCGGTTCGCTGAACAGGTCGCTGTCCTGGTGGGCGCGGACCAGGGCGTAGCAGTACGAGTGGAAGGTGGTGGCCTGCGGTGCCTGCCGGGAGCCCAGCCGCAGCGCCATCCGGTCGCGCAGTTCGACGGCGGCCTTGCGGCTGAAGGTGAGGACGAGGATCCGTTCGGGGCGGGCACCGGCCGCGATCCGGGCGGCGACGGCCTCCACGAGCGTCGTCGTCTTGCCGGTGCCGGGGCCCGCGAGGACGAGCAGGGGCCCCTGCCCGTGGTCAACCACGGCGCGCTGGTGTGCGTCCAGCAGAGGAGGGTCCACTCTTCCCGGGGCGGTACGGACCAGTCGGTACGCGCCCGGGGTCCCCTGCCGCTTCTGCCGGTAGGGCTGGTGCGGCCGCTGCCGGAAGGTCCCTGGGGAACCCGTGGGGCCCGAGGAGTTGGAGGTGCTCACGTGGATCGCCGGTCCTGGTGGGTGGTGTGCTGGTTGCCTTGCGGCCGTGGAGGATGACTGTGCGGTACGGGATGCACGGGGCCGCCGCGGCGTGCGAGCCGGACGTACCGCGTGCGGTCGACGCTACGCCAGGCGACGTACTGGACGCAGCGGCTCCGCACGCGCGCCGTCCCGGGCCGTCTCCCCGGCCGCGCGGCTCCGCACCGCGGGCGCGTACTCCGTACGGTCCTCGGACAGCCCGGACGGGCCCGCGATGGCGGAAGCTGGACGGTGTGAGCCGTACCACCCTCCGTACCACCCGCCGCGCCCCGGCCCCCGCCCCCGGCACCGCAGAGGTCCCGGGGAGCACAGCACTCCCGGAGAGCGCGGAATTCCCGAGGTGCGCAGCAGTCCCGGGGCGCGCGGAAGTCCCCGCGGTCCCAGGGGCCGTCCCTGCGGTCTCAGGGGCCGTCCCCGCCGCCGCCCGGTTCCGTGCTGCCGTCCCACCTGGCCCGCCGCATGTCGACGCGGGGCAGGTGGCCCTCGGTGCTCGGGCCCGCGGTGCGCAGCGGGGTGCCCTCGGCCCGGTACTGCTCCAGGGCGCGCAGTTCGTTGCCGGGCAGCAGGTGGCCGTCCGAGCGGACCACGCGCCACCAGGGGACGGCGCCCCCGTACAGCGACATGACCCGGCCGACCTGGCGCGGCCCGCCTCCGGCCGGGCGCTCACCACTGCTGCCGTCGCCGGGGTCCGCCTCCTGGTTCAGCCACTCGGCCACGTCCCCGTACGTCATCACCCGGCCGGGCGGGATCCGTTCAGCGACGGCCAGGACCCGTTCCGCGTACTCCGGGAGCGTCTCGCTCCCGGCAGGACTCTCGCTCATCCGGCCCATCCTGCCGCACGCCACCGACAGTCCGCGGCCCGCTCCACGCGCGCGTGTGAGGTGCGACGCAATTGCGGGCGTTGCACCCTGGCAGCCCCCCGTGGCATCCGGCCATGCCACCATCATCCGGGCAATGACTGGTGAGACGAGACCAAGAAGAGACGACGACGAAGGAGCAGGACGTGCAGCCTCGACCGGCGGCAGGCGCTCCTGACGCCGTCCCACGCCCGGACACGGACGCCCCGCAGGCGAACGAGCCGCAGGCGGACCCGGACACGGACGGCCCACGAAACGACCCCCGGCGGACCGGTTCGGAGCAATCGGACGGCCCGCACGGGGGTGCCACCCGGGTGGTCCCCGGGGAGGACTCCGCGCAGGCGGACGACCTGGCCGAAGAGGGGCACGTGGAGCGCGTCTCGGGCGACGAGCCGCTGCTCGCCGCCCGGGTGCACCGCCCGGCCGACCTGGTGCGGCTGCTGTCCGGTCTGCTCGGCATCATCTGTGTGATCGCGCTGGCCGCGTTCGCCCACGGCACCGCCTCCGGCCTGGAGAAGGACATCCTGGAGGGCACCAAGCAGACGCCGGTGGTCTTCGTCCGGCTGGCGGGGCTGATCTCCAGCATCGCCGTGCTGATCCTCCCCGTCGGCTTCGCGATCGAGCGGCTGATCAAACGCGACGGACTGCGGATCGCGGACGGCGTGCTGGCGGCCGTCCTCGCGCACGGGGTGGCCCTGGCCACCGATCTGTGGGTCTCCGGGCCGGCCCCGGAGGCCATCCGCGAGGCACTCACCCGGATCTCCAGCGACGGCTCCGGCCAGCTCACCGATCCGGTGCACGGCTATCTCGCCCCGGTCATCGCGTACATGACGGCGGTCGGGATGGCCCGTCGCCCGCGCTGGCGGGTCGCCCTGTGGGCGGTGCTGCTGCTGAACGCGTTCGCGGTGCTGGTCGGCGGGCAGACCACCCCGCTGTCGATCGTGGTGACCGTGCTGATCGGCTGGACGGTGGCGTACGCGACGCTCTACGCGGTCGGCTCCCCCAATGTGCGGCCCACCGGGCAGACCCTGCTCGCCGGGCTGCGGCACGTGGGGTTCCGCCCGGTGACGGCGATGCGCGCCGAGGAGTCGCTCGACCTGTCCGACCAGGGCGACCGCGGCCGTCGCTACATCGTCACCCTGGAGGACGGCCCGCCGCTCGACATCACGGTCGTGGACCGCGAGCAGCAGGCGCACGGCTTCTTCTACCGGGTGTGGCGCCGGGTGACCCTGCGCGGCATCACCCAGCGGCGCTCGATCCAGTCCCTGCGGCAGGCGCTCGAACAGGAGGCGCTGCTCGCGTACGCCGCCATCGCGGCCGGTGCCAACGCCCCCAAGCTGATCGCGACCTCCGAGCTCGGCCCGGACGCCGTGATGCTCGTGTACGAGCACCTGGGCGGGCGCACCCTGGACTCGCTGCCGGACGAGGAGATCACCGACGAGCTGCTGCGGGACGCCTGGCACCAGGTGAAGGCGCTCCAGTCGCGCCGCATCGCACACCGCAGGCTGGCCGGTGACGCCATTCTGGTGGATCGTTCCGGCACGGTGATCATCACGGATCTGCGCGGCGGTGAGATCGCCGCGGGCGACATCGTCCTGCGGATGGACGTGGCGCAGCTGCTGACGACCCTGGGGCTGCGCGCGGGCGCGGAGCGGGCCGTCGCCGCGGCGGTGGACGTGCTCGGCCCCGACACGGTCGCCGACAGCCTGCCGCTGCTCCAGCCGATCGCGCTCAGCCGCTCCACCCGCGCGACGCTGCGCCGCCTGGGACGCGAGCGGTCGCAGCGGCAGCGCGAGGCGGTCCTGGAGGCCTCGCAGGCCGCCAAGGAGGCCAGGGCGCGGGAGAAGGGCGCGGAGGACGTCCCCGGACGCAAGGCCGTGCGCGCGGAGAAGAAGGCCGAGAAGGAGGCCATCGACGAGGCGCTGGAGGACGCCCGGGAGGAGGACCTGCTGACGCAGATCCGCCACCAGGTGCTGCTGATCCGTCCGCAGGCGCCGGTCGAGCCGGTCCGGCTGGAACGGATCAAGCCGCGCACCCTGGTCAGCATGCTGGCGGGCGCCTTCGCCGCGTACATCCTGATCTCCTCGCTGCTGAAGAACCCGATCACCGACGCGTTCGCCGAGATGAAGTGGGGCTGGGTGGCACTGGCCGTGCTGTTCTCCGCGCTGAGCTACGTGGCGGCGGCGATGAGCCTGCTGGGCTTCGTGCCCGAGAAGGTGTCGTTCTGGCAGACGGTCAAGGCGCAGGTGGCCGGTTCGTTCGTGAAGCTGGTGGCGCCCGCCGCGATCGGCGGTGTGGCCCTCAACACCCGCTTCCTGCAACGGGCGGGGGTACGGCCGGGCCTCGCCGTGGCGAGTGTGGGCGCGGCACAGCTCTTCGGCCTCGCCAGCCACATCTCACTGCTGATGATCTTCGGTTATGTGACCGGGACCGAGCAGACCTCCTGGGAGAACCCCTCCCGGACGGTGATCGCCGGACTGCTGACGGCGGCGGTGCTGGCGATGATCGTGACGGCGGTGCCGTTCCTGCGGAAGTTCGTCGTCACCCGGGTGCGCTCGCTGTTCGCCGGTGTGGTGCCCCGCATGCTCGACGTGCTCCAGCGGCCGAAGAAGCTGGTGACCGGCATCGGCGGCATGGTGCTGCTGACGGTGGTGTTCGTGATGTGCCTGGACGCGTCGATCCGCGCGTTCGGCCAGGGCGACGAGGACCACCTCAGCTACGCCACCGTCGCCGTGGTGTTCCTGACGGCCAACGCGGTGGGCTCGGCCGTGCCGACGCCGGGCGGTGTGGGTGCGGTCGAGGGCGCCCTGATCGGCGCGCTGACGCTGGCCGGGCTGCCGCCGTCCATCGCGACGCCCGCGGTGATGCTGTACCGGCTGCTGACGTTCTGGCTGCCGGTGCTGCCGGGCTGGCTGTTCTTCAACAGCCTGACGCGCAAGGGAGCGCTCTAGGGGCGCGCCGGGGCCCCGGGTACGGCGGCGCGGGCCCGCGCGCCGCCCGCCCGCGGCACCCGCTTGGCCCCCGGGCCGCGCGGTCCGGGACGGCCCGGAGCACGATGGGGGGCATGTCTACCCCTTCCGCACTGCGCGCCCCGGCACTGGCCGTCTCCGCCGCCGTACTGCTCTGTCTCGCCGGCTGTTCCGACGGCGGCAAGGACGGTGGCAAGGACGACGGCGACAAGAAGCAGGACCTCTCCGCCCAGGAACTGAAGTGGGAGGACTGCCCGGCCCCGAGTGCCGCACAGGGCGAAGGGACGAAGCCGTCGCCGCTGCCGGGCGGCACCCCGTGGAAGTGCGCCACGATGCAGGTGCCGCGCGACTACGCGAAGCCGGACGGCGACCGCATCGAACTGGCGCTGATCCGCGCCGAGGCCGCCGACAAGAAGAACCGCATCGGCTCGCTGATCTTCAACTTCGGCGGGCCCGGCGGCTCCGGGGTGACCGGCCTGCCGGGCTTCGGCAAGGACTACGACAAGCTGCGCTCCCGGTACGACCTGGTGAGCTTCGACCCGCGCGGCGTGGGCAACAGCGCCCCCGTGGAGTGCCAGGACGCCAAGGAACTCGACGCCTACTACGCCGAGGACATGACCCCCGACGACGCCGCCGAGGAGAAGGCGTACGCCGAGAGCCTGAAGAAGTACGCGGCGGCCTGCGAGAAGAACTCGGGCACCGAACTGCCGCACGTCGGCACCACCAACGCGGCCAAGGACCTCGACCTGATGCGCCAGGTGCTCGGCGACGACAAGCTGCACTACTTCGGCATCTCCTACGGCACCGAACTGGGCGGCGTGTACGCCCACCTGTTCCCGAAGAAGGTCGGCCGGGCGGTCTTCGACGCGGTCGTGGACCCCACCCAGACGTCCGAGCAGGGCTCACTGGGGCAGGCCAAGGGCTTCCAGCTGGCGCTGACGAACTTCGCCAAGGACTGCGTGGCGCGCGGTGACGACTGCAAGCTGCAGGGCAGCACGCCCGCGGAGATCGAGGCGGGCATCGTCGCGCTCCTGCAGCGCCTGGACAAGCAGCCGATCCCGGCGAGCGGCGGCCGGCAGCTGACCCAGAGCCAGGCCACCAACGGCATCGTCCAGACGCTCTACTCGAAGGACTTCTGGCCGTACCTGGAGCAGGGCCTCGACGAGGCGGACGGCGGCAACGGCTCACTGCTGCTGGTCCTCGCCGACTCCATGAACGGGCGCAACGAGGACGGCTCCTACAGCAACATCGGGGCCGCCAACGCGGCGATCAACTGCGTGGACTCCAAGGAGCGCTACGACCTCGCCCACGCCAAGTCGAAGGTCGCCGAGTTCCGCAAGGCCTCGCCCGTCTTCGGCGACTTCCTGGCCTGGGGCCTGTCCGGCTGCTCGACGTGGCCGGTGCCCGGCCAGTGGGTGACCCCGGACGTGAGCGCCCCGGGCGCGGCTCCGATCGTCGTCATCGGCAACACCGGTGACCCCGCGACGCCCTACGAGGGGGCGCGGAAGATGGCGGACGCACTCGGCAAGGGCGTCGGCGTGGAGCTGACGTACAAGGGCGAGGGTCACGGTGCGTACAACGGCGGAAGTGCCTGTGTGAAGACGGCCGTTGACGAATACCTGCTGGAAGGAAAGGTTCCGGCGGCCGGGAAGGTCTGCGAGTAGCAGTCACCGCACGGGCTTTCGGTCACTGTCAGTGGTCGCCCCTAGGATATGGGTACTTGCTTTCGATCACGGGGCGGGTACGGGGAGCGGAGCGACGGGGGCCGGCCATGGCACGACGCGGGACACGGTACGCACGGGCGGGGGCCCTGCTGGCGGCGGTGGTGGCCACCGCCGTCACCGCGACGGCGTGCGGCCAGGGGGACGGGAGCGCCCCGGCGCCGACGCGCGAGGCGTCCGGGGCTCCGGGCGGGCGGGCCTCCACCGCCCCGCCGTCCGCGCCCGCCGCCCCGTCCGCGCTGCCGGCCGCCGTCACCGGGCAGAAGCTCGCGTGGAAGGACTGCGCGGCCCCGGTGAAGGCACACGGCAGCGATGCCGTGCCGCCGGGCGCCGAGTGGCAGTGCGCCACCGCCAAGGTCCCGCTGGACTACGCGAAACCGGCGGGCGAGACGGTGGGCATCGCCCTGATCCGGGCCCGTGCGACGGGCGGCGACGGCAAGCGGATCGGTTCGCTCCTGTTCAACTTCGGCGGGCCCGGCGGCTCCGGGGTGGCCGCGCTGCCGGGCATGAGCGACCTCTTCACCTCGCTGCGCGGGCGGTACGACCTGGTGGGCTTCGACCCCCGGGGCGTCGCGGAGAGCTCGGAGGTGGTCTGCCGGGACGACGCGGCGACGGAGGCCTCCCTCGCTCTCGACTCCACCCCGGACACCCCCGCCGAGGAGAAGGCGTACTTCGACGACGCGAAGGCGTTCGGGGCGGGCTGCGCACGGCGCTCCGGCAAGATCCTCCCGCACGTGGGCACCACCGGGGCGGCCCGCGACATGGACGTGCTCCGCCAGGTGCTGGGCGACGCCAAGCTGCACTACTTCGGCTTCTCGTACGGCACCGAGCTGGGCGGCGTCTACGCCCACCTGTTCCCGAAGAACGTGGGGCGGCTGACCCTGGACGCGGTCGTCGACCCGTCGGCCGGCCTGGTGGGCCACTCCCGCAACCAGGCCCTCGGCTTCCAGCGCGCCCTGGACAACTACTTCCGCTCCGGGGGTACGTCGCCGAAGGCGGGCACCGCGCGCGTGGTGAAGCTCCTCGACGCTCTCGACCGGGCGCCGCTGCCCACCGGCACGACGGGCGGCGGGCGCAGGCTCACCCAGAGCCTGGCGCTGACCGGCATCATCGCCCCGCTCTACAGCCAGAGCAGCTGGCCCGCCCTCACCCAGGCGCTGGCGGCGGCGGAGCGGGGCGACGGGGCACCGCTGCTGCGGCTGGCCGACTCGTACAACAACAGGGACGCGCGGGGTCACTACTCCACCGCCAGCCACTCGCAGCGGGCCATCTCCTGTGCCGACACCAAGGGCAGGGTGAGTGCCGAGGAGGTCAGGGCCCAGCACCTGGCGGACTTCCGCAAGGTCTCCCCCGCGTTCGGCCCCTACCTCGCCTGGGACCTGGCGGGCTGGTGCGCCTCCTGGCCGGTGCCCGGCGCGTACGAGACGCCGGAGGTGTCGGCGCCCGGGGCCGCGCCGATCCTGGTCGTCGGAGGGACCGGCGACCCGGCGACGCCGTTCGAGGGGTCGCTGAAGATGGCCGGGGAACTGGGCCGGGGCGTGGGGGTGCACCTGACGTACAAGGGCGAGGGGCACGGCGCGTACCCGTCCGGCAACACGTGCGTGAAGCAGGCCGTGGACGCGTACTTCCTGGACGGGAAAATACCGGCGTCGGGCACGGTCTGCTCCTGACCGGGCGGCCCCCGGGACCGACCGGCCGGCCCCCGCGGCAAACCGGGCGGCGGGCCCACCGCCGGTACCGGCCCCCGCACCGGCGGTGGTATGCCGAGGGGGCCGGGCAGCCGTTGCGGCCGCCCGGCCCCCCGGTGGAAGCGCGTGGGGTCTAGTAGACCGGCTTCTCCGGCTCGATCTGGTGGACCCAGCCGATCACACCGCCGCCGACGTGCACGGCGTCGGCGAAGCCCGCCGACTTCAGGACCGCGAGGACCTCCGCACTGCGGACACCCGTCTTGCAGTGCAGGACGATCTTCTTGTCCTGCGGCAGGCTCTCCAGGGCGGTGCCCATGAGGAACTCGTTCTTGGGGATCAGCTTGGCGCCCGGGATCGAGACGATCTCGTACTCGTTGGGCTCGCGGACGTCGATGATCTCGATCTTCTCGTCGGCGTCGATCCACTCCTTGAGCTGCGCCGGAGTGATCGTCGAGCCGGCCGCCGCCTCCTGGGCCTCCTCGGACACGACGCCGCAGAAGGCCTCGTAGTCGATCAGCTCGGTGACGGTCGGGTTGTCGCCGCAGACCGCGCAGTCGGGGTCCTTGCGCACCTTGACCTGGCGGTACTGCATCTCCAGGGCATCGTAGATCATCAGGCGGCCGACCAGCGGGTCGCCCACGCCGGTCAGGACCTTGATGGCCTCGGTGACCTGGATGGAGCCGATGGACGCGCAGAGCACGCCGAGCACGCCGCCCTCGGCGCAGCTGGGGACCATGCCCGGCGGCGGGGGCTCCGGGTAGAGGCAGCGGTAGCAGGGGCCGTGCTCGGACCAGAAGACGGAGGCCTGGCCGTCGAAGCGGTAGATCGAGCCCCAGACGTACGGCTTGTTCAGCAGCACGCACGCGTCGTTCACGAGGTAGCGCGTGGCGAAGTTGTCCGTACCGTCGACGATCAGGTCGTACTGGGAGAAGATGTCCATCACGTTCTCGGCTTCGAGCCGCTCTTCGTGCAGGACGACGTTCACATACGGGTTGATACCGAGGACCGAGTCCTTGGCGGACTCGGCCTTCGAGCGGCCGATGTCGGCCTGGCTGTGAATGATCTGGCGCTGCAGATTCGATTCGTCGACCTCGTCGAACTCGACGATGCCGAGCGTGCCGACTCCGGCGGCGGCCAGGTACATCAGAGCGGGAGACCCGAGGCCGCCGGCGCCCACGGCGAGCACCTTGGCGTTCTTCAGGCGCTTCTGCCCGTCCATCCCGACGTCCGGGATGATCAGGTGGCGGGAGTACCGACGGACCTCGTCAACGGTGAGCTCGGCAGCCGGCTCGACCAGGGGTGGCAGCGACACGAAAACTCCAGGGTCATCCCCGCTCGTGCGGGGGCTTCAAGAGGCTGGTTATGTCTCGTAACACTGCCACGCCCCTTCTCATTCCGAGACACCAGGTCCGATCCGCGAGACGATTTCGTCCCAGTAGCCGGGCAACCCCTCCCAGGGGCTGCCCACCTGGTCACCCGCCCTGTCCCGGTCCGTCCGGTCCGTGAACCAGATCGTTCCGGCGCCCTGCCAGCGGGCGATCCGCAGGGCTTCGTCCAGATGCGTGCGCGGCACCCCGTGCACCAGGTGGCAGAACCTGGACGCCGGGTGGGCGGCCGTCCACGGGGCCGCCTGGGACCAGCGGTAGTCGGTCCACGGCCCGGAGAAGGTCACCAACTGGTCGGCGCTCTCCGCGTATCCGGCGTACGGATGGGTGCCGTGCCCGAGGACGAGCCTGCCGCCGTCGAGGGCGTCCGTGCCGTGGAACATCGTCCGCAGCGTCTCGGTGAGCCGCCGGGTCTCCGCCAGCTCCTCCCGTTCGCCCGGACAGCGGTCCAGGTAGAAGCCGTCGACGTGGTACCAGTCCAGGTGGCGCTGGGCGTCCGTGACCAGCTCGCCGAACTCCCGGGCCCCGTACGTCATGTCGAGGTGTCCGAGCACCCTGAGCCCCGCGTTGCGCAGCCGTCCCACGGCTTCCAGGCAGTGCGGGTCGGGGCGGGCGCCGGGCCCGTCCGCGACGTTGAGCACGGTCCAGTGCAGCGGGGCCGCGTGACCGGGCCCGGCCGCGTACAGCCGGGAGAACCGGAGCAGTTCGGCCCATTCCACCGGTGCGAGCAGCGGGTGCGCATAACCCGGGACGCCGATCCCGAGCCGGTCCGCCCCTATGGCGGGGCGGACGGCACCGGACGTGGTCAGATGCGGCACGCCGCCTCCATCCAGATGTCCGCGAGGGATTCCTCCAGGTTGATCCGGGGCCGCCAGCCGAGCCGGTCGCGGGCGGTGCGCACATCGGCCTGCTGCCAGCTGCCGCAGCCGTCCGGGTAGGGGAACGGGGCCGCTCCCAGGTGCTCGGTCAGGGAGTCCGGGGAGCGGGGCGCGCCGATCGTCGGCACGCCGCCGTTGCGGACGGCCGCGCTGGCGGCGGCGGAGCTGGAGTAGCCGCTGGGGGCGTCCAGTTCGTGCAGCGCGCCGCCGTATCCGGCGACCCGGGCGAGGACGGCGGCGGCGTCGCGCAGCCGGACCGCGCGCCCGGTACCGATGTTGACGACGCCCTGCGCGGCCGACAGCGAGGCCGCGTGCACGGCCCGTGCCACGTCCCGCACGTCGACGAAGTCGCGTTGCACCCCGAGGCCGCTGAGCTTCAGTTCGCCGTCGCCGGACTGCATGGCGCGGCGCATCGCCTCGGCGAGCCTGCCGAGCGGTGAGCCGGCCGGGGTGCCGGGGCCGACCGGCGAGAACACCCGCAGGACCACCGCGTCCAGGCCGGAGCCGAGGACGAGTTCGGTGGCCGCCAGCTTGCTGACGCCGTACGGGCCGCCGGGGCGCGGCACGGCGTCCTCCGCCGTCGACGAGCCGGGCTGCGAGGGCCCGTACTCGGCGGCGCAGCCGAGCTGGACGAGCCGGGCCCCGCAGCCGCTGCGCCGGAGCGCCTCGCAGACGGTGGCGACGGCGACGGTGTTGTGCCGGGTGAGGTCGCGGGCGCCGCCCCGGGTGGCCCCGGCGCAGTTGACGACGACCCCGGGGTGGACGGCGTCCAGGAAGCGGGTGAGCGCTCCGGGACTGCCGGTGGCCAGGTCGAACCGTACGTCCGCGTCGTCGCCCCGCCCGAGGGCGGTGAGCTGGACGGCGGGGTCGGCGAGGAGACGGTCCGCGACGAAGCGGCCGAGGTATCCGTTGGCGCCGAGCAGCAGAACCCTCATCGTGCGTCCCCTCGGTGCCGACGGACGCGCACGGGCTGCACGGAAAGAGGGGGTAGGGGGGTCATGTGACGTTCTCCTTGGGTGTTGTACGGGTGCTGCGGTGGTGCGGGTGGTACGTGGTGCTGCGGTGGTGCGTCGTCGGGGACAGGGACAGGGGTGGTGCACCGGCGGTCGCGACGTCGGCTTCGCGGCAACCGGGGTTCTTGTCAGGACAAAAGGACAAAGTCCCGAAGCGTGGAGGAGGGCTGAGGAGGGCCGGCCGGTACCGGAGGGCGGGGCGCCGGACGGGCCGGACCGCACGGGCCCCGGCGGGTCAGTCGCGCCGCCCCGCGTGGGCCGAGGCCCGGGACAGCGCGACCGCCGCGTGGCACAGGAGCCCCAGCGCGGCGGCTCCGCAGGCGAGGGTGGGCACGGCGCCCGCTCCCCAGTGCCGTACGACGGTCCGCACCGGCTCGGCCAGGACCTCGCAGCCGGGCAGCCGGGAGGCCAGCAGGCAGCCGAGGACGGTGACCTCGACGGCGCAGGCGAAGGTGAGTCCGGTGGAACCCGCCTCGGGCAGGCCGTGCACGGCGAGCAGTCTGGCCAGGAAGAGGAGCGCACCGACGGCGAGGGCGGAGAGCGCGAAGCTCCCGCCGAAGCCGAGCCCGGCGGCCCCGTACAGCAGGAGGGTCAGCGCGACGGCGTACAGCCCGAAGACGCCGAACAGCAGCGGCCGGACGGCGGCGCCGAAGTCCTCGGTGCCCCGGCTCACGGTGAGTCTGCGGTGCGCCTGGACGGTCAGCAGCCGCGCGCACCAGGCGGCGGGGGCGACGGCCGCCGCCAGGCCGACCAGCGCGGCGGGCGCGGGCGCCCAGAGCGGGCCCTCGCCGAGCAGCCGGCCCACCGCGCCGTCGCCGAGGACCGCGTACAGCAGCAGCCAGCCGGTGCGCGTCCAGGGCGCGTACCCCTCGGCGCGCAGCGGTCCGTGGCGCAGGCACAGCAGGAGCGCGGCCGTGGCGGCGAGCGTCCCGAGGGCGATCACGGCGATCCGCACCCCGCCCGTCGCGTGACTCGCGCCGAGCAGGGTGAGGGCGCACAGGGCGCCGGGCAGCAGTGCGTACGCGGCCCAGGCGGTCGGCAGTGTGCCGTCGCGGGCGGGGAGTTCGGGTGCGGGCGCACGGGTCTCGTCCTCGTCCGCCCGTGGCACGCGCGCGTAGAGCTCCTCGGCGAGCGAGAAGACGTCCCGGTGCCGGAAGCGGGCGGCGGTACGGTCGGTGACCCCGTGCGCTTCGAGTCCGGCGGCGATCTCCAGGGGGTCGACGGCCCGTTCGCACAGTTCGCGGTGGCGGTGCATGAGCACCCGGACGGGGTCGGCGGGGCCGGTCCTGGCGGGGCCCGGGGTACGGGCTTCCTGGTCGGCGATCCGCCGCGTGCCGGGGCCCGGCGTACGGGCCTCGTGGTCGGCGGTCTGCCGCGTGCCGTGGGCCGGGGTACGGACACCCTGGTCGGCGATCTGCCGCGTGCCGTGGGCCGGGGTGTGGGCCATGCCCGTCGGGTCTGCTGTCTGCGTGGTCATGGACGTGTCTCCCGTACTGAATCCGTGTCGTCGCCGGGCGGGCGGCGTGCGGCGGCGACCTCGGCCGCCACGCGTCCCTCCAGACCGGACATCCGCGCATCCAGCCCGGAGAGCCGTTCGCCCAGTCCCGCGACGCGCCACTCCAGACCGGTCATCCGCTCCCCCAGGCCGGACAGGTGGTCCGGCAGCGGGAGTTCGGGCGCGCGGTCGACCAGCACCGTGAGGGTGCCGACCGCCGCGGTCCGCCCGCTCTCGTCGTGTTCGTACGCGGCCCCGGCGGGCGCACGCTCGGCGACGCCGGGCGGCGGGAGGGCCGCCGCGTCGGCGCCCGTGGGGTCGGCGAGGACGGAAGCCGCCGCGACACCCACGGCGGGACCCACCACGTCCGCGCCCGCCCCGGCCCCCACCTCCAGGAACACACCGCCCCCTGCGGCCCCGGCCGCCTCCCCGGGCGCACCGGTCTCCATGTCCGCACCGGTCCCGGCAGCCCCGCCCGCCCCCGCGACCTCACCGGCCCGCACCGTCCCGCCAGGCCCCATGGCCGCACCAGTCCTCGCCGCCCCGCCGGACCCCACGACCGCACCAGTCCTCGCCGTCCCGCCGGACCCCATGGCCGCACCGAACTCCACAGCCACCTCGGTCTGGCCCGCCGCACCGACCGCTGCCGTCGCAGCGGTCGCCGCTGTCACTCCGGTCGCCACCGTCACTCCGGTCGCCACCGTCACGTCTGCCGCTGATGTCAGGCCGGGCTCGTACGTCATACCGGGCTCGTACGTCATGCCGGGCCCCCTCAGCCCGTCGGCCCCCACCGAACCGCCGCCGCTCGCCGAAACACCGGCCCCCACCGGTCCGCCGCTCTCCACCGGCCCACCGGCCCGCCCCACCACCGCCATCTCCACCGTGGCCCCGGCCGCCAGCACCGCACCGTGGTCCGACGAGCCCACCGAGGCACCCACCACGGCACCGTGTTCCGACAGCCCCGCCCCAAAACCCACGTCCGCCCCGGCCCCCGCACCCGCACCGACGCCCGCGCCGCCCACCGCGCCCACGCCAGCCACCGCATTCGCTCCAGCCCCCGCGCCCCCCACCGTCCACGCGCCCGGCACGTACGCCTCCGCCGCCAGTTCGAACGGCAGGGGGTCGCCGTCCAGGGCCTCGCGCCGTACCGGGCAGCGTGAAACCAGTTCCAGGTAAATGCCGCGAAATGCCGCGAGATTCTGCTCCACAGTGAAGAGTTCGAGCGCCCGCGCACGCCCCGCGGCGCCCAGCCGTTCCCTGCGCTCCGGGTCCCGCAGCAGTGCCAGGCAGGCGTCGGCGAGCGCGCGCGGATTGCGCGGCGGGACCACCAGCCCCGTACCGCCGATCACCTCGACCACCGCTCCCACATCGGTCGAGACGGTCGCCCGGCCGCAGAACATCGCCTCGACCAGCCCGATCGGGAAGCCCTCGACCACGCTGGAGAGCACCACCACCGAGCCCGCCGCGTACGCGTCCGCCAGTCCGGGGGCGCCGGGTCCGCCGATCTCCTCGAACCGGACTGGGCTCTCGCCCTCCTCGTACGCCCCGCGCGCCTCGTCGGGGAACAGGTGGTGGGCCAGCGCCCGGCAGTGCGCCAGATAGCCGGCGCCCACCTCGTCCTCGTCCGCGACCGGCGCGGCGATGATCCGCAGCCGGGCGTCCGGCTCGCCCTTGCGCACCTCCGCGAACGCGTGCAGCAGCGCGACCAGGTCCTTGCTGGGCTCCACCCGGCCGACCCAGACCAGCGTGCCGTCCGCGCCCGCCCCGTCGGCCTCGCCGACCTCGGCGAACCGCGCTGACTCCATCCCCGGGTACACGGTGCGCAGCTTGGCCCGGTCGGCGCCGCAGCGCTCCTGCCAGCGGCGGGCGTGCGCGTTGCCGGGGGTGATCACGGCGGCCTGGGCGTACACCTCGGCGGCGAGCAGCCCCTGGAGGGCGGCGAGCAGCGTCCGCACGGGCGCGTTCAGCTCGGCCTCCTGCGCGGCGAGGTAGTGCGCCCGCAGTTGTACGCCGTACTCGGTGACCAGCAGCGGTACGCCGAAGAACCGCTTGGCCAGCAGTCCGGGCAGTGCCGCCGCGCCCCCGGACGCGGCGTGGCAGAGGTCGACGTCCCCGAGGCCGCCCTCGCCCGCGTCGTACCAGTCGAGGGAGAGCGGGCGCAGGGCGCGCTCCAGCAGGTCGGCGAAGACGAGGTAGTCGTTGACCTTGGCGGTCTGCACGACGCGGGGTGCGCCGGGTGCGCGGCAGGCGCTCTCCAGTGCCCGCACGGCGCGTTCCGAGCGCAGGGCGGTGTGCAGTCCGCCCTTCTCGCGGGCGAGTTCGGCCAGCCCGTACAGGCCGTTGCAGAAACGCTCCGCCGCCGCTCCCCGGCGGTCCCCGTCGGCGCTGCAGACGGCCCCGACCAGCTCCCCGAAGTGGGTGTCGAACCGGCGCCGCTCGCGGCGCCCGTAGCCGCGCCCGCCGCTCCGGCCGTCGAGCCGTCCGTGGGCGGTCCTGAACTCCGTCTCCGAGGACCACAGCGCGGCCGTACGCACCCGGTGGACCTGGGGCGGCAGCTCAAGCCAGCCCTGTTCCTCCTGGTCCGCGCTGCGGCTCAGGGCATAGATGTCGAACTCGTGCCGCGCGAGCCCGCGCACAAGACGGTCGCACCAGTATCTGGACTCACCGGTCGCATACGGGTAGCCACCCTCCGTCAGCAGTCCGATCCGCACGTGTACACCCCCGATCTCCCTTGTGGGCAGCCGCCGTTGTACCGGCGACTCGCAGCGGGACCGACCGTATGCGGACATGCCGGTGGTGCGACGGACGGTTGTCCATCGCACCACCGGAAGGGGTGAACAGTCGTAACTTTCGGGCGTGGCCCGCGTTCTCTCGCGCTAGAGAGGGACGTACGCGTGCTAGAACTCGCGCCACGCGCGCGTGCGTCGCGCGTCCCCGCACCGCGCGGGTACGGGCGGCTCGCCGCCGGCCCGCACCGCGCGGTCCGTCAGGCGTCCACCAGCTCCTTGCGGGCCGCCCTGCGGACGGCTGCCAGCACCGGGTCGAGGGTGGGGACGGCGGCCAGGAGCTGCTGGGTGTACGGGTCGGCGGGTGAATCGTAGACCTGACTCACGTCACCTTGTTCAACAATCCTCCCGTCCTTCATGACCACGATCCGATCGCTCACCTGCCGCACGACGGCCAGGTCGTGTGCCACGAAGACCAGCGAGAGCCCCAGGTCGCGCTGCAGCTCGCCCAGCAGCTCGATCACCTGCGCCTGCGTGGTGACGTCCAGGGCGGAGACCGGTTCGTCGCAGACCACGAGCTGCGGCGACGGGGCAAGCGCGCGGGCGATGCCGACGCGCTGGCGCTGGCCGCCGCTGAACTCGTGCGGGTAGCGGTCGTAGCGGTCGGGGTCGAGCCCGACGCGCTCCAGGAGTTCCCGCACGCGCGCGCGGAGCACCCGTTCGTCCCGTTCGCCCGCGGCGCGCAGCGGGTCGGCGATGGACTCGCCGATGCTGCGGCGCGGGTTGAGGGAGGCCACCGGGTCCTGGAAGACCATCTGCACCCCAAGGCCGCCGTCCCCGCCCCGACCGCCGGGACCGCGCCGTGCGCCGGGGCCTCGCCGCGCGCCGGACGCCCGCCCCGGGCCGTTCTCCGTACCCCCGTAACGGAGTTGGCCCGAGGTGGGCTCCAGCAGACGCACGAGCATCCGCCCGAGCGTGGTCTTGCCGCTGCCGCTCTCGCCGACGATGCCGAGGGTCTCGCCCCGGCGCACGGTCAGCGACACGTCGTCGACGGCGGTCACGGCCTTCGCGCCACGCCCGAACTCCCGCCGCAGCGAGACGGCTTCGAGCAGCGGTTCGCCGGCCTCCCGCACACCCGCCGCGGAGCCGTCCGCCACGGGCCCGCCCGTCCCGGCCGTACCCGTGGCGCGCCCCGCGGGCCGCTTCAGCGGCCCGTCCAGCCGGGGCACGGCCTCCAGGAGCGCCTTGGTGTACGTGTCCCGGGGCGCGGCCAGCACCTCGGCCGCCGGGCCGCGCTCCACCGCCCGTCCGTCCCGCATCACCAGGACGTCCTCGACGCTCTCGGCGGCCACTCCCACGTCGTGGGTGACCAGGAGCAGGCCCATGCCCTCCTCGCGGCGCAGCGTGTGCAGCAGGTCCAGGATCTGGGCCTGCACGGTGACGTCGAGGGCGGTGGTGGGCTCGTCGGCGATGAGCAGTTCGGGTGCGCAGGCGAGGGCCATGGCGATCAGGGTCCGCTGCCGCATGCCGCCGCTGAACTCGTGCGGCCGGGCGCGGGACCTGCGTGCCGCGTCCGGGATGCCCACCCGGTCCAGTGCCTCGACGGCCCGCGCGCGGGCGGCCCGCCGGGTCACTTTGCGGTGCACCCGCAGGACTTCGGCGATCTGGTCGCCGACGGCGTAGTACGGGTCCAGGGAGGAGAGCGGGTCCTGGAAGACCATGGCGGCCCGCGCCCCGCGCAGTGCCCTGAGTTCGGCCTCGGTGGCCGCGGTGACGTCCACTCCGGCGACCCGCACCAGGCCCTCGACCCGCGCTCCGCTCCCCCGGTGCAGCCCGAGCAGGGCGGAGGCGGTGGCGCTCTTGCCGGAGCCGGACTCGCCGACCAGGGCGAGCGCGCCGCCCCTGGGGAGGGTGAACGACAGGTCCCGCACGGCCGCGACGCCGTCCGAGGCGCCCTCGCCGGGGAAGGTCACCGAGAGGCTGGAGACCTCCACGAGGTGCTCGCTCATGCCAGCACCACCCGCCGGTCGGCCAGGGCGTGCAGCACGTCCGCGAGGGCGTTGGCGAGCACCACGAAGAATCCCGTGACAAGCACCATGCCGACCACGACGGGCAGATCGACCACCTTCACCGCTTCCACCAACTCCCGCCCGAGTCCGGGCAGTCCGAACAGCGACTCGGTGAGCACCGCGCCGCCGAACATCGATCCGACGTCCATCGCGCTCAGCGTGATCACGGGTGCGAGCGCGCCGCGCAGCGCGTGCCGCCCGACGAGCGCGCGCTCGCCCACCCCGTAGGCGCGGAAGGTCCGCACATGGTCCTCGGCGAGCGTCTCCAGCATGGAACTCCTGGTCAGCCGCGCGTATTTGGCGGACTCGATGGCGGCCAGCGACACCCAGGGCAGCAGCAGGTTCCACGCCCACTGCTCGGGGTTCTCGGCGAAGGGCACGTACGTCGGGAAGGGCAGCCACTGGAGGGTCGAGCAGAACGCGATGATCAGCAGCAGTCCGATCACGAACACGGGTGTGGCCGTGCCGGCGAGGGTGAGCCAGGTCAGCACCCGCTCAGTGGGCCGCCCGCGCCGCCACACGGACAGCACGCCGGTGCCGACGCCGAGCAGCAGCCACAGCACCAGCGCACCGACCACCAGCGACCCGGTGACCGGGAGCTTGGCGAGGATGAGCTGGGTGACCTGCTGGTCGCTCTGGTACGAGAGTCCCAGGCACGGCGCGTCGCAGTGCAGCACTCCGGTACCGGAGGAGTAGTCACGGCCGGCGAAGATGCCCTGCACGAAGTGCGCGTACTGCACCCACAGCGGGTCGTCCAGCCGCAGCTGGTCGCGCACCTGGGCCACTTGCACGGGCGAGCAGCGCGGACCGCAGGCGATCTGCGCGACGTCGCCGGGAGCGACGTAGAAGACCAGGTAGAGCAGCACGCTCAGTGCCCAGAGCACGAAGAGCGCTCCGCCGAGCCTGCGCAGCAGGAAGCCGGTCATCGGGCTGCTCCCTTCCTGCGGCGGAACGGGCCGCGGGTGCGGGCGGAGGTGCCCAGCCGGGACCGTGCGCGCGGGTCGAGCGCCGTGCGCACGCCCTCGCCGAGCACCGTCAGCGCGAGGACCGTGACGAACAGCAGGGCGGCGGGGATCAGCAGGTAGGAGGGCGCCGCCTGGTACCAGACGTCGGCGTCGGTGAGCATCTGTCCCCAGGAGGGCGTGGGCGGTTTGATGCCGATGCCCAGGAAGGACAGGGCGGCCTCGACGACGATGTTCTGCGGCAGCAGCAGCGCCGTGTAGGTGAGGACGGGTGCGGCGAGCGAGGGCAGCAGCTCGCGCCGGGCGATCCGCCAGTTGCCCCAGCCGCTGAGCCGGGCCGCGGCCACGTAGTCCAGCGACTTGAGCATCAGGGTCTGCGCCCGTACGAGTTTGGAGGTGCCGGCCCAGCCGAGGACGCCGACCACCAGTGCGATCAGTACCGGCCGCGGGAACTCCGCGGGGACGACGGCGAGCAGGGCGAGGGAGATCACCATGAGCGGCATCGCCACGTTGACCTCGGTGATCCGGCTGAGCACCTGGTCGACGGTGCGGCTGCCGAGCCCCGCGGCGAGGCCGACGAGCACGCCGAGGAACACCTGGAGGACGGTCGCGGCGAGGGCGACGCCGAGGGAGACCCGGGCGCCGTGGACCACGCGGGCGAACAGGTCGCGGCCGGTCTGCGGCTCCACGCCGAGCCAGTGGTCGGCGCTGATCCCGCCGAAGGGCCCGAGCGGGGCGCCGCCCGCGGCCGAGTCGACGAGCTGGGGGTGGAAGGAATGGGGGTCCTGCCCCTCCAGCGCGGCGAGCAGGGGCGCGGCGAGCGCGACGGCGACCAGCAGGCCGACCACGACGGCTGCGGCGACGGCGGCCCGCTGCGCACGCAGCCGCCGCCAGAACTGACGGGCCCCGGACGCGGGGGCGGCAGTCTGCGCCGCCCCCGCCTCCCGGGCCAACAAGGCCTCGCTCATGTCTACTTGACCGCTACCTGCGACACGTCCAGCACACCGGTCCAGTCGCTGATGACGACGTTCTTGACGTCCTTGCCGAACAGCCGCTTGTAGACCGGGTGGAACAGGGGCACGGTGAGTGCCTGCTCGCCGATCTTCTTGTCGAGGGCGCCCCAGCGCGCGGCGGCGGCCGACAGATCGGTCAGCTTGTTGATCTCGTCGACCTCCTTGTTGACGGCGGGGTCGTCGAGCTGCGCGGTGTTGTAGTTGGAGCCGTCCTTGACGATCTGGCGTCCGTCGAAGATCGGCGCGAGGAACGGGCCGCCGGACGGCCAGTCGGCGCCCCAGCTCGCGAGGAAGAGGCCGGGGGCCTTCTTCACGCTGTGCACGGTGTCGCTGTAGTCGTTGTCCTCGAGGCCCTTGAGTTCCAGGGTGATGCCGGACTTCTTGAGGGCGTCCTGGAGCGCGGTGGCGATCTCCGGGCCGTTCTCGGCGCCCTTGGCGTTGGAGTGCGCGAGGGTGATCGTCAGGCCCTTGTCGTACCCGGCCTCCTTCAGGAGCTCCTTCGCCTTGGCCGGGTTGCCGGACTCGCCCGCCGGGAAGTGGTCGTACTTGACGTAGCCGAAGGACTTCTGCGGGGGCAGGTTCGTCGTCGCGGGCAGGGCGAGCGAGGAGCCGCCCGCCGCGTTGACCACGGACGAGCGGTCGACGGCGTACGCGACGGCCTGCCGCACCTTGGGGTTGTCGAACGGCTTCACCTTGGGGTTGAAGGCGAGGTAGTCGGTGTAGCCGAAGTGGCCGGTGCCGACGCGGGCCGCGAGGTTCTTGTCGCCGCCGACCTTGGCGAGTTCGGCGGGGCCGAGGTTGTTGTCGGTGGTGACGGCCGCGGCGTCCGCGCCCGCGCTCGCGGACAGGCGCTGGTTGATGACGGACGCGTCGAGGCCGGAGCGCACGTCGATCCGGTCGGGGTACGCCTTGCGCTCCTCGTCCGTCTTGGCGTCCCAGTGCGGGTTGCGCTCCAGGATCAGCCGCTCGCCGTCGTTCTCGTTCTTGACGACCTTGTACGGGCCGGAGGAGAGCGGGTGCTCCTCGTACTTGGTTCCGGTGTCCTTGGCCTTGGGCACGGGCGTGGTCTGCGTCTGGGTCGCCAGGTAGGGGAACTCGCCCTCCGGCTTGTTGAGCTTGAAGACGATCGTCCGGGCGTCGGGGACCTCGATCGAGTCGAGTCCCTTCTTCGACTTGTAGGGACCCTCGTAGGACGATCCTCCGATCAGCCAGTCCCTCAGGTAGGGCGCGCCGCCGGAGAGTTCGGCTGCGAAGGAGCGCTCGATGCCGTACTTGATGTCGGCGCTGGTGATCGGGGTGCCGTCCTCGTACTTGAGGCCCTCCTTGAGGGTGTACGTCCACACCGTGGCGTTCTTGCTGGGCCTGCCGAGGTCGGTGGCGAGGTCGGGGACGACCTTGGTGCCCTCGGCGCCGTTCTCCCGGTTGCGGGTGGTGAGCGTACGGAAGACCAGGGAGGGGACGTTGCCGCCGCCGGAGGTGTAGAGGCGGGCGGGGTCGAAGTCGGTCTGCGGCTTGCGGTTGAGGACCTGGAGGGTGCCGCCCTGCTGGGGCGCACCGGCCTTGCCGCCGGTGCCGGTCGCGGCTCCGGCACCGTCGCCCTGCGGTCCCGCGCAGGCGGTGGCGAGGGTGGTGAGGGCGAGGCCGGCGGCTATGACTGCGGCTCGTCTGGACATGGCGGATGAAGGGCGCACGGCGAAGGGACCTCTCGGGACACCGGGCACGGCGAACGGCGCACCCGGAAAAGGAAGAATGAGCACACGCAGGCGCCCGGCGAACCGGGAGAACCCGAGGAGGAGACCCGAGAGGGCCTCGTCACGGTCACAGAGAAATTGCCGCGCCTGCGGACAGAACTGCGAAGGGCAGGCGTCAGCTACAGAGAATGTCGGCGACGCAGTGCGCGGTCACACCGATGAGCGCGAGCTCAATGGCTTCGCGATCGGTGGCGGCTGCGTGGCGGGGTGACATGCCGAGAAATATGAACGACCCCGCACACCCGTGTCAATCCGCTTGTGAGACGGCGTCTCACATACTGGTCACCGGCGGGCCGTGCGGCCTCAACTCCCGGGGTGCACCCAGGGGTTGGGCCTGCACTTGTCCGAGCCGGTCTGGAGCGTCTTGGTCTGCTGCATCATCACCGGGGCGAGCGCGCCGTTCTTGTCGCAGGTCCTGTGGTTGTGCCCGAGCCGGTGCCCGACCTCGTGGTTGATCAGCATCTGCCGGTAGGCGAAGAGCTTGTCGTCGCCGAAGGTCGGCGATCCGCCGGCCCACCGGAATGCGTTGATCATCACGCGCTCGGTGGCGGCGGAATCACAGGAAACATTCTGTTCGAGCGTATTGAGGGAGGATTTCTCGCACCAGATGTCGGTGGTGACGGGAGTGGCGAGCGTCACGACGAAATCCGCCTTGTCGGTGGAAACCCGCTCGAATGTCATTTCGCCGTCCCCGGCCCAACTCCTTTTGTCGTTCAGGGTCTTCTGGACGGCGTCCGCGAAGAACTTCCCGTCGAGTCCCATGCCCTTCTCGACGTCCACCCGGTATTTCCACACCTTTCCCCTGCCCGGTGCCGGGCTCTTTCCGGGAACGGTGTCGAAGGTGTTCGGCCCCTTCTGGTCGGCGGCCATCCTCAGCTTCTGCGCCATGCGCTGTTCGTACGTCGGCGGAGCGGCCGGTGCGGCCCCGCCCTGCGGGGTGGCCCGTTCCTCGTCGCGCGAGGCGCCGTCGGCGAACGGGCGGTCCCCCACTCCGGGCGCCGCCGTCTCCTTCTGGTTCGCGTCCGTGCCGGAGCGCTGCCCGGCCACCACGACCGCCAGCGCGACGGTCACCACGGCGGCGGACACCCCGGTGGCGGTCCTGACCAGGTGCCGCCTGGTACGGGGCGCGTCGGCGCCGTCGGCCGGGTCCGTGCCGTCCGGATCCGCGAGGTCGCCGCCGACGGCCTTCGCGTCGTCCCAGTCGGTGACGGCGTCGAACGGGTCCCGGCCCGCCGGACGCTCCCGGCCGGGTGCCTGCGCAGGGTCCCGCGGGCCGTCGAACGCCTCCATGAAGTCCCGCCGGGGACCACCGGGCGCCTGCGGAGCACGGGGACCCGCTGCCTGCGGTCCCGCGGTGCGCTGTCCGGGCACCCGCGCCCCGGCGCCGAGCCCGCCCGGCGGCCGGACCTGCGGCGGCGCGTACGCCGTCGCGCCCCGCGGCGCACCGACCCAGTCGCCGTACCGCCCGCCGCCGGTGTCGCCGACGGCGGGAAATGATCCGGTGTCCCCCACGGGACGGAAGGAACCGGTGTCCCCTGCGGCGCGGAAGGACCCGGTGTCGTACCCCGGTGTACCCCAGCCGCCGCCCGGCTCGTGCTGCTCGGGGTGTCCGCCCCTGACCTGCGGCCGGTCGTGCGGCCGGTCCTGCTGCCCGCCCTGCGGGGGCTGCTGCGGCCCGCCCGCGAGGTGGTGCGGGCTGAAGCGCGGCACCGGGCCCGTGGAGTCCTGGACGCGCGGAACGGCGCCCGTGTCGCCCCGCCTGCGCCGTCCGCTCCCGGGAGCCCCGGAAGTCCCGGGAGCCCCTGAAGCCCCCGCTGTACCTGTGGGTCCGGCACCGCCCCCGGGTATGCCGGGGGTCTCGTCGGCACCCTTCGGTGCGGCACCTCGGCGGCTATGACGTCCCACGCGCCGGATCAGCTCCTATTTTCCGTCTGCTGCATTTCTGCACGTACGCCAGCCTCCGTGACGGAGGCCCCACCCGTGCCACTGCTTTCTTCCGTTACACGGGTTTGGCCCGTCACCCGGTTCCCCGCGGTCCCACTGTCCCCCAGGAGCCCGAGGAACGCCTCGGCCACCAGTTCGGGGTACTCCATCATCGCCACGTGTCCCGCGTCCGGAAGACTCAGGAGCCGGGAATCACGGAACGCGGCCGAGGCCCGGTGCGCCATCCGGAACCCCACCAGACGGTCCCGCCCGCCGTACACCAGCAGTGTCGGCGCGAGCACCCGCTCCGCCTGCCGCCACAGTCCGTGCTGGCCGCCGAGAGTGTAGGCGTCGACGATGCCCCGCGCGGAACGGGTCATCACGTCCCAGAAGTACGGCAGCTGGAGCCTGCGCTCCATCTCGTCCACGGCGGCCCGGAAACCCTCGGGCGTGACCCGCCCCGGGTCCCCGTAGCAGAGCCCGGTCACCCCGCGGGTGCGCTGCTCCGCGGTCCAGTCCCGGCTGAGCTTCGCGAAGAGCCCCGCGACCCCGGGGATCGCCAGCAGCGCGGTGGGCACCGCCGTCTTCTGCACCCGGATCTCCGGCAGCGCGGGCGAGATCAGCGTGAGTGTCCGCACCAGGTCGGGGCGGACGGCGGCGACCCGGGTGGAGACGGCGCCGCCCATCGAGTTCCCGAAGAGGTGGACGGGGCCGCTCCCCTCGGAGTCGAGGTAGCGGATCACCGCCCGCGCCTGCGCGGTGATCGAGTAGTCGCGGTCCGGGGGCGGCGGGGAGTCCCCGAAGCCCGGCAGATCTATCGCCTCGCTCGCGACGGCACCGTCCAGCAGCGGCATCAGGGCGGACCAGTTCTGCGAGGAACCGCCGAGCCCGTGCACGTACAGCGCGCGCGGCAGGCCGGAGCGGGCCGCGGGGCGCGAGCGCACGGTCAGCGCCAGTCCCGGCAGGGCGACGGACCGCAGTTCTTCCCCCTCCGCGACCTTGACGGCACTGACCAGGGGCAGTGGTGCGGCTGCGCCGGCTTGCGGCAGCTCGGTCGAAGACATGGCGCCAATGTTACGAGACGATCACGCAGGGGCTCATGTGTTCGCGGTCACAGACCGCATGGCGCACGCCCCCCGGTGCTCCTACGCTCGAAAAGAGGCGCGGCGCGCACATGACGGCGTACCCGCCGGAAAGGCGGAACACCATGACGAACGTGGATCCCACCGACCCGGACACCTACGACGCCGAGCCGCCCGGGACGCCCCCCTCGCTCCCCGACGCGACGCCCGAGGCGGACACCGCGGAACAGCACACCGACGTGGCACCGGACCAGGACGACCCGCCGCCCTCCTTCGACCCGGCCGCGGCCAACGAGGCGGACGCCGCGGAACAGTCCCGCACCGTCCCCGTCGACGAGGAGGACTACCGCTGATCCGGGGCCGCGCACCGGCCTCTTCCCGCCCCGGTCCGGGCCCGGTCCCGGCCACCGCGGGGACGGATCGCCCTTCACGCGGTGTCCGCTCCGTGAAATTCTGCGTCCGCACCGCGCACACACGGGTTACTCAAAAGTACGATGGCCGCCGCGGCGCACATCACACGGAACAGCCGTGCGGTGGGGTTGCGTGAACTGGAAAGACATGGGAGGCGGCGTGACAGCCACGGAGCAGACAGAGGCGGCACGCCCACGGGGTACCCGCCTGCCACGCCGGGCCCGACGCAACCAGCTGCTGGGCGCGGCCCAGGAGGTCTTCGTCGCACAGGGCTACCACGCGGCGGCGATGGACGACATCGCCGAGCGCGCGGGCGTCAGCAAGCCGGTGCTCTACCAGCACTTCCCCGGCAAGCTCGACCTCTACCTGGCGCTGCTGGACCAGCACTGCGAGTCGCTGCTCCAGGCGGTGCGCACCGCCCTGGCGTCGACCACGGACAACAAGCTGCGCGTCGCCGCCACCATGGACGCCTACTTCGCCTACGTCCAGGACGAGGGCGGCGCGTTCCGGCTGGTCTTCGAGTCGGACCTGACGAACGAGCCGGCCGTGCGCGAGCGCGTGGACCGGGTCTCGCTCCAGTGCGCCGAGGCGATCAGCGAGGTCATCGCCGAGGACACCGGCCTGTCCAAGGACGAGTCGATGCTGCTGGCCGTGGGCCTGGGCGGGGTGTCGCAGGTGGTGGCCCGCTACTGGCTGTCCAGCGGCAGCACCATCCCGCGCGAGACGGCGGTGCAGCTCCTCACCTCGCTCGCCTGGCGCGGCATCGCGGGCTTCCCGCTGCACGGCACCGACCAGCACTGATTTCCGGCACCCGGCTCCGGCACCCGCTCCTGACAGCGGGAACGGGCCGCCGAAGCGGTCGCCGGGAGCGCCCGGAGCGCCGTGTTCGCTCCCGGCGTGGTCCCGGAGCGCCGATCTTGTCCCCTCACCGGGCTAATGTGGCTGGACGTACGGCGCGGGGCGACCGCGCCGACCGGATCGTCGGAGGGACATAGCCGTGGAGGTCAAGATCGGCGTGCAGCACGCACCCCGGGAGATCGTTCTGGAGAGCGGGCAGTCTGCCGAGGAGGTCGAGCGCGCCGTGGCCGACGCGCTGGCCGGCAAGGCACAGCTGCTCAGCCTGAACGACGACAAGGGCCGCAAGGTCCTGGTGCCGGCGGACCGGATCGCCTACGTGGAGATCGGCGAGCCGACGCAGCGTCGGGTGGGCTTCGGCGCCCTCTAGTACGCGCGGTACGCGGGAGCCGTACGGCTCCTCGCACGCAACACCTCAAAGGCCCGGCGGGAGCGATCCCGCCGGGCCTTGCGCATGCCCCTCCGGGACCCCTGTGGCCGCCCGGTGCACACCCGCGTCCGTCTCCGTTCGCCTGGTGTACACGGTCTGTTCGTATGCCTGCGGGCCCGAGGAGGGTTGCGTTCCGCGACCCCCGGGTAAGACGGGCTACGACCCATTTGCCCACGTTGCCGTGCAGGAAGGAACCGCGTTGATCTGGGAAGCTCTCGGCTCCGTCGTCCTTGGCCTCGCGCTCGCCTGGACCGCCGCGTCCCGGCTGCCCGACCGGCTGCCCTCGCGCCCGCACGTACTGACCGCGGGACTGCTCGGTGCCCTGTTCGGCGCCTGGCTCACGCACACGGCGGTCGGCCCCGGCCATCTGCTGGTCACACTGCTCGGCGCGGTCGCGGTGGGCGCCGTCACCGTCTCGCTGCTGCTGCGTCCCGCCGGCCGCATCCGCCGCAGGTCGGCGGCGGCGTAGCCCCCGGCTGCGCCGCCGCGCTCCGGCCGCCCGGCCGGGCAGCTGCTAGGCGGCCAGGCCCAGGGCGGCCATCCGCTTGGTGTGGGCCTCGGTGATGCGGGAGAACATCCGGCCGACCTCCGCGAGGTCGAAGCCGTCCGCCACGCCGCCCACCAGCATCGTCGAGAGCGAGTCGCGCTCGGCGACCACGCGCTGGGCCTGCGAGAGCGCCTCGCCCATCAGCCGCCGCGCCCACAGCGCGAGCCGTCCGCCGACCCGCGGGTCGGCCTCGATGGCGGCGCGCACCTTCTCCACGGCGAAGTTCCCGTGCCCGGTGTCGTCGAGGACGGCGAGCACCAGGGAGCGGGTGTCGGTGTCCAGGCGGGCGGCGACCTCGCGGTAGAAGTCACTGGCGATCGAGTCGCCGACGTACGCCTTGACCAGGCCCTCCAGCCAGTCGGAGGGGGCGGTCAGCCGGTGGAAGTCGTCGAGGGCCTTGGCGAACGGCTCCATCGCCGCGGTCGGCTCGGTGTCGATCGCCGACAGCCGGTCGCGCAGCCGCTCGAAGTGGTGGAACTCGGCGGACGCCATCTTCGCCAGCTCCGCCTTGTCGCCCAGCGTCGGCGCCAGCTTGGCGTCCTCGGCGAGCCGCTCGAAGGCCGCCAGCTCGCCGTACGCGAGTGCGCCGAGCAGGTCCACGACCGCGGCGCGGTACGTCGGCTCCACGGATGCGGTCGCCCAGTCCTGGGCGGCGATTCCGGTGGGTGCGGGGGTCGGCTCGGCGGGGGTTTCGGCGGGGGTGTCAGGCGTCTCCATAAAGCGCACAATAGCGCTCCGCGTCGGTAGGACCAGATGACCGCCATGGGCCGGGGATCGCCTGGTCAGCAAGCACGGGATGCACCGCCGCCGCACCATTCCTACGAATTCACCCAACACACATGCGCGAATCCGGGGTACAGTGGTAATGCGCTTGCTGAGCTTTCATGCCGTACGAACTCCGGTCCGTACGCAACTTTGCAGGCCATCCGAATGAGGATGCCCGGTCGGTGGCCCGATCGGCTCCGACCCGACAGCCCTCCGTGCGGGCGGTGCACAAGCATCACCGCAGACGAGGGAACCCTCAGCGGCACGAGCGCTAGAGCAATGGCAGTGGTCCCGCGCCACCCGGCCCTCCCAAGGCCGGATGAAACCCCCAGGCACGGTACGACCCCCGTTGTTCGCCTCACGTCGCGTCTCACAGAAGAGGCAGCACCCTGACTACGTTCCGAGACCTCGGGATCCTTTCCGAGACGGCCGAAGCCCTTGAGGCGGTCGGCATCACGTCCCCCTTCCCCATCCAGGAGATGACCCTCCCCGTCGCGCTCTCGGGCAGCGACGTCATCGGCCAGGCCAAGACCGGTACGGGCAAGACCCTCGGCTTCGGTCTGCCGCTGCTGGAGCGCGTCACCGTCCCCGCCGACGTCGAGGCCGGCCGTGGCGGTCCCGACAAGCTCACCGACGCGCCGCAGGCCCTGGTCGTCGTACCGACCCGTGAGCTGTGCCAGCAGGTCACCAACGACCTGCTCACGGCCGGCAAGGCGCGCAATGTGCGCGTGCTGGCGATCTACGGCGGCCGTGCGTACGAGCCGCAGGTCGAGGCGCTCAAGAAGGGCGTCGACATCATCGTCGGCACCCCGGGCCGCCTGCTGGACCTCGCCGGTCAGCGCAAGCTCGACCTGTCCCACATCCGCGCGCTCGTCCTCGACGAGGCCGACGAGATGCTGGACCTGGGCTTCCTGCCCGACGTCGAGCGGATCATGAACATGCTGCCGGCCAAGCGGCAGACCATGCTCTTCTCCGCGACGATGCCCGGCGCCGTCATCGGCCTGGCCCGCCGCTACATGTCGCAGCCCACGCACATCCGCGCCACCGCGCCGGACGACGAGGGCGCGACCGTCGCGAACATCACGCAGCACGTGTTCCGCGCGCACAACATGGACAAGCCGGAGATGGTCGCGCGCATCCTCCAGGCCGAGGGCCGCGGACTCGCGATGATCTTCTGCCGCACCAAGCGGACCGCCGCGGACATCGCCGAGCAGCTGGAGCGGCGCGGCTTCGCGTCCGGCGCCGTGCACGGCGACCTCGGCCAGGGCGCCCGCGAGCAGGCGCTGCGCGCCTTCCGCAACGGCAAGGTCGACGTGCTGGTGTGCACCGACGTCGCCGCCCGCGGCATCGACGTCGAGGGCGTGACGCACGTCATCAACTACCAGTCCCCCGAGGACGAGAAGACCTACCTCCACCGGGTCGGCCGCACCGGCCGCGCGGGCGCCTCCGGCACCGCGATCACCCTGGTCGACTGGGACGACATCCCGCGCTGGAAGCTCATCAACAAGGCGCTGGACCTGCCCTTCGACGAGCCCGAGGAGACGTACTCCACCTCTCCCCACCTCTACGAGATCCTCTCCATCCCGGCCGGCACGAAGGGCATACTGCCCCGGGCCGACCGCACCCGCGCCGGACTGCGCGCGGAAGAGGTCGAGGACCTGGGCGAGACGGGCGGCCGGGGCCGCAGGACCGCGGCGGCGGCCGTGGTGACCGAGGAGCGTCCGGCCCGTACGCGTACGCCGCGCCAGCGGCGCCGCACCCGGGGCGGCTCGGACCTCGGCGAGGCGACCGAGGCACCGGCGGCGGAAGCCCCGGCCGAGTCCGACGGGGCGACGGAGCCCCGCACGCCGCGCCGTCGCCGCCGCACCCGCTCCACCGCCACCGCCACCGCCGCGCCGGTGGCGACCGCGGCCACCGCGGTCGCCGAGGCCCCGGCGGTCGTGGAGCCGAAGGCACCGGTCGTCACGGAGCCCGAGGCACCGGCCGAGCCCAAGGCCCGTACCCGGACCCGCACCCGCAAGGCCGCCGCGGCGCCCGCCGAGGTCGCCGAGGCCAAGGCCGTGGAGAGCGTCGAGGTTCCGGCCGCCGAGGCCGCGCCGGTCAAGGCCGCCCGGACCCGCACGCGTACGGCCAGGATCAAGGTCGAGGCCGCGACCGAGGCCGTCGAGCCCGCCGCGTCCAAGCCGGTCAAGGCCCGCGCGACCCGCAAGGCCGCTCCGGCGCGGACCGCCAAGGTCGCCGAGCTGCCCGAGGTCGTCGAGGCACCGGCCCGTCCGCGGCTGAAGCGCCCGGTCCGGGCGCGGGTGTCCGCCGAGCCCGAGGTCGACTTCCAGATGGCACCGATGCCGGAGCCGGAGCCGACCCAGCCCCGTCGCCGGACGGCCGCCCCGCGCAAGACCGCGGCCAAGAAGACGGCCGCCGCCTCGGCGCCCGCCACGGAGCCGGAGGCCGACGCGAAGCCGCGTCGCCGCCGCGCACCGCGCCGTACCACCCCGGAGAGCTGACCCTCCGCGCACCGGCGGCCCCGTCCTCCCCCACCGGGGAGGGCGGGGCCGCCGCCGTTTCCCCCCGGGGCCGCGCCACGCCGCCGCCTCCGCGCCCGGGGGTGGTGGCGGCGCGCTTCGCCGGACGGGCCCCCGGGTAATCTCGGCGGCATGAGCAGGCCGCCCACCTTCACCCCGCCCTCCGGCGTCCGGTCCGTGCCGCTGCGCACGGAGCGCGGCACCTTCGCCGCCCTCGAAGCGGCGCCCGCCGCCGAACCCGCCGGTACCGCCCTTCTGCTGCCCGGCTTCACCGGCAGCAAGGAGGACTTCATCGCGATGCTGGGCCCGCTGGCCCGTGCCGGGTACCGGGCCGTCGCCGTGGACGGCCGCGGCCAGTACGAGTCCCAGGGCCCGGCGGACGACGAATCCCCGTACGCCCAGGCCGAGTTGGCCCGGGACGTACTCGCCCAGGCGGCGGCCGTCGGCGGCTCCGCCGCCCCCGTGCACCTGCTGGGGCACTCCCTGGGCGGTCAGATCGCGCGGGCCGCGGTCCTGCTCGACCCCACCCCGTTCCGCTCGCTCACGCTGATGTCGTCGGGGCCCGCGCAGGTGGACCCCTCCCAGCAGGAGAAGATCGCCCTGCTGACGCAGGCCCTCGCCACGATGTCGATGGGCGAGGTGTGGGACGCCATGCAGGCGATGGAGACCCCCGTGCCGGAGGAGACGGACACCGGCGGGGACAGTGCGGCGCACGAGAAGGCGCTGCGCGACCGCTGGCTGCGGCACAGCCCCGCCCAGCTCGTCGCGACCGGGCGCCTGCTCGTCGCCGAGCCCGACCGGGTCGCCGAACTGCGCGCCACGGGCCTGCCCCTGCACGTGGTCTCCGGCACGGTCGACGACACGTGGCCCGTCCCGCTGCTGGACGACATGGCGGTACGCCTCGACGCCCACCGCAGCGTGATCAAGGGGGCCGGCCACTCCCCCAACACCGACCGCCCCGAGGAGACCGCGCGGGCCCTCGTCGAGTTCTGGGACGGCACGGCGGCACGCTGACGGCACCACGGCACCACGGCACCACGGCATGACGGGACGCTGACGGCACCCGGGCGGAGCCAAGGGCGTCCCCCGCGACCGCGGCGAATCCCTGGGGCCCGCTCCAGTACTGGTCTAGTACTGGGACTGGAGGTGCTGCCAGAAGCCGTCCCGCAGCGACCTCCGCAGGTCGGAGTGGCCGCGCAGCGACCGCTGGAGCATCCGTTCCGCCTCCACGAGCAGCTCCTGATCGACGGGGCCCGGCAGGTAGGGCCGTCCCGGCAGCAGTTCGCCCAGCTGCTGCCGGCCGCGCTCGGCCAGCCACTTCGCCGCGATCTGCGCGCCGAGGAAGCGCACGTCGTCGCGCGACGGCGGCGGGCCGTTCTCCTGCTCGTACGTGGTGACCGGGCGGCGCGTGACGTACGGCTTGCAGAAGTCCAGGTCGAAGGTGCGCTGGCTGTCGACCTCCCAGAGCAGCGGCTCGGCCTGGTTGCGGCCGTCGCCCGCCTCGATGCCCCAGAGGTGGACCCGCGCCCCGTACCCCTGGGCCGCCTCCACCGCCGGCACCAGGTCCTCGTCGCCGCCGACCAGGGCCGCGTCGCTGATCGCGCGATGCCGGGCGAGCGACTCCAGGTCGGTGCGGATCAGGGAGTCGACGCCCTTCTGCTGGTTGTTGGCGTTGAGGTTGCCGAGGCGGACCTTGACGTCGGGGAGTTCGGCGATGGTCTGCTGCTCGGTGGTGTGGATGCGGCGCCGGGCGCCGTCGTACCAGTACACGCGCAGCAGGCGGCTGTCCGCGAAGATGATGCGGGCCTTGTCGATGAGGGCCTCGATCAGTCCCTCCGCGTCGAGGTCGAAGGAGCGCCGGTCCTCGGTGCCGGTGACCAGCAGGCCCGCCGCCGCGTACACGTATCCGGCGTCGACGAAGATCGCGTGCGTGGACGGGGTCTTGGCGACCTCCGCGAGCATGCGGGTGAGCAGCTCGTTCGTGCGGTCCAGGCGGTCGGCGAGCGCTGTGGTGCGGTCGCCGTCGGCGGGAGTTGCGGCGGAGCCGTGGGAGCTGGCGGGGAAGCCCGGAGGCTGTGCGTCGTCCATACGGATCCCATTGTCCGGGCCCTCGCGGGCGCCGCACAACCGGTGTCTCACCGGCGAGTAGTTAGTCTCGCGAAAATTTTCTTTAGCGTAGGGAATGTTCTCGTGGGGAGGCTCGTTGTACCCGTATGGAACGTGTGGCCGTCGTGCCACGCGCGCCCCACACATTCACCACAGTTCTCCAGCAGGAGGATCAGACGAAGGGAGAAGCGCGTGCGCTTCGAAATCATGCGACTGGACGATGTTGACGGCACCGCCGTGGACAGCACCGTCGTGGACGCCGCCTCCGTCAACCGGATCGTGCAGCAGGCCGCTTCCATCGGTCAGCGCATCTACATCCGCCCGGCCGAATCCACGGCCTCGTAATACCGACGACGTACCGACGCAGACGTAGCGAAGAAGACAGCGAAAGCGCCCCCGTGCAGTACGTGCACGGGGGCGCTCGCCGTATGCGCGGCTACGGCCGTCAGCCGCCGCGGACGACCTGGGTGACGCCGTTGATGATCTGCTGCACCGCCAGCGCGGAGAGCATCATGCCCGCGAGCCTGGTCACCAGCACCACACCGCCCTCCTTGATCACCCGGATGATCACCAGCGAGAAGCGCATGACCAGCCACAGCACCACGTGCATGGCGATGATCGCCGTCCACACCGAGATCTGACCGGCGACGGTGCCGTTGTGCTGCACGGCGAGGATGACGGAGACGATCGCGCCGGGCCCGGCGAGCAGCGGCATGCCGAGCGGCACCAGGGCGACGTTGACGTCCTTGGTCTGGGTCGGCTCCTCGTTCTTGCCGGTGAGCAGGTCGAGCGCGATGAGCAGCAGGAGCAGACCGCCCGCGATCATCAGCGCGGGGGTGGTGATGTGCAGATAGTCGAGGATCTGCTGGCCGACGACGCCGAAGACGGCGATCACGCCGAAGGCGACGGTCACCGCCTGCCAGGCCATCCGGCGCTGCACCTTGGCGGGCCGGCCGGAGGTCAGGCCGAGGAAGATCGGGGTGATACCGGGGGGATCCATAATCACAAAAAGCGTGAGAAAGAGGGATCCGAAGACGGCGAAGTCGAACACAGTGATGCCTTGCAGGAGAGGGCCGTGCCGGTGCGCGGCGGGCGCGCGGGCACGACTCGGGTGCGGAACATGAGGATTGTTGACCCGTACCGACGCCCGCACGAAGAGCGCCGGGTCAACATGAGGATCGTTGACTCGTAGGACGCCGGGATCGTGGGATCCGGGCGCCGGGAGGTGCGCCGTGGGCCGGGAGGGGCTCAGGCGCGCGGGCGTCCACCCGCGCCGGGCACCGGGAAGGCGCCGGTCGCACGCCGCGTGATCTCGCCGTACACCTCGGGGTGCGTCGTGTACTCCCCGAGCCGTACGGTCTTGCGGCTGCCGTGGTAGTCGCTGGAGCCGGTGACGAGCAGTCCGTGGTCCGCGGCGAAGGCACGCAGCCGGGCGCGGTCGGAGTCGTCGTGGTCCATGTGGTCGACCTCGATGCCGTCGAGACCGGCGGCGGCCAGCTCGGCTATCGAGGTCAGCGGGACGGTGTCGCCGCGCTTGGCCGCGCCGGGGTGCGCGAAGACGGTGACCCCGCCCGCGGCCTTGACCAGCCGGATCGCGGTGAAGGGGTCCAGCTCGTGCTTGTCGACGTACGCCCGGCCGTCGTTGGCGAGCCACTCGGCGGTGAAGGCGTCGGAGACGGTCTTCACGACGCCCAGCTCGACGAGGGCCTCGGCGATGTGCGGCCGGCCCAGGGAGGCGTCGCCGGCGATCCGCGCGACCTGTTCCCAGGTGATCGGTACGCCCAGGTCCTGGAGCTTGGCGACCATGCCGCGGGCGCGCGGCACCCGGTCGTCCCGGACCAGTTCGCGCTCGCGGGCGAACTCGGGCTCGTCGGGGTCGAAGAGGTAGGCCAGCATGTGCATGCCGGTGCCGTCGAGGCGGCAGGACAGCTCGGCGCCGGTCACCAGGGTGAGGTTCTCGGGGAGGGCCGCGAGGGCTTCCGCGTGGCCGCGCACCGAGTCGTGGTCGGTGAGCGCGACGACGTCGAGGCCCGCGGCGGCGGCGGCCAGCACCAGCTCGGCGGGGGTGTCGGTGCCGTCGGATGCCGTGGAGTGGGTGTGCAGGTCGATGCGCACGACGCTTACTCCAGGGGCAGGGCGGACGGAAGGTGACGCGTCAAGAGTAACGGCGATTCGAACATCACCGGGTCACGCGACGCCGCCCCACCTGCGGCGCGGGCGGCGCGGGGACGGCCGTTACGCCAGGATCCGCGGCGAGAGCGCCCCGCAGGGCAGCAGTTCGACCTCGGCGCCCGCGTCGCGCAGGTCGGTCAGGACCAGTTCGTCGTACATCAGCAGTCCGGACTGTTCCGGCCAGACGATCGCCCACAGCCACAGCCCGCGCGCCTCCCCCGCGAAGACGGCGCGGTCCGTCGGCGTACCGGAGACGTGCCACAGGGGGGTGGGGCGGCCGGCCGCGAGGACCTTGGTGACCGGGGGTTTCTCCATGGCGATGTGGGCGCCGGGGTCGGGCCCGTCGATCCCGGCGTAGCGTGCGCCGAGGCCGACGCCGAGTTCCTCGGCGACGAGCAGGAGTTCACCGAATCCGCCGAGCGGTCCGGGGCCCGAGCAGGCGACGGCGGTGGCCCGGCCGCCGCTGCGGTCGTCGCCCGCGTACGCGACGCCGCTGAACAGCCAGCCCACCGGCAGCGGCCACGGCATCCAGATGGGCACCCGGGCGCGGTTCACCGCGACCGCGAGGGCCTCGACGCTGGGCGGCAGCACCGGCTGGAGCGGGTGCACGGCGCCGTGCGCGGAGCACTGCCAGGTATCGGCAAAGAGACCGGGCGCCCTGACCCGGCCTCCGCACTTCGGGCAACTGGGTTCGCCCCTCATAGCGCCCAACAGTCCTCCCCGGTCGACGCCGCGTCAAGGACGATCACCCGTCCGGCGCGCGCCGCTTTCCGGCGCTCCCCGGAAATCTCCCCACCCCTCCCACCGGCCAAAACTAGATGTAGCTTGCATTCATTAGCCGACCTAACTTATTGTTTGTATATCGCAACGATCTGACGGAGGACGGGAGACCCCATGCAGCAGGGCGCAGCAACGGGAGAAAGCAGCGAAACCGACCCCTTCGACGAAGGCGCGGGCAGCATCCTGCGCCAGCCGAAGGCGGTCTGGGCGACGGCCGGTGCCTCGGTCGTCGCGTTCATGGGCATCGGGCTCGTCGACCCGATCCTCCCCTCGATAGCCAAGGGCCTCAGCGCCACGCCGAGCCAGGTGTCCCTCCTGTTCACCTCGTACTTCCTGATCACCGCGGTCGCGATGCTCGTCACGGGCTTCGTCTCCAGCAGGATCGGCGGCAGGAAGACGCTGCTGCTGGGACTCGCCCTGGTGGTCGTCTTCGCCGCGCTCTCCGGCACCTCCTCGTCCGTAGGCGAGCTGGTCGGCTTCCGGGCCGGCTGGGGCCTGGGCAACGCGCTCTTCGTCTCGACCGCGCTCGCCGTGATCGTCGGCGCGGCGGCAGGCGGCAGCGCCGCCGCGATCCTGCTGTACGAGTCGGCCCTCGGCCTGGGCATGGCGTGCGGCCCGCTGCTCGGCGCGGCCCTCGGCAACGCCAGCTGGCGCTACCCGTTCTTCGGCACCGCGGCGCTGATGGCGATCGGCTTCCTGTGCATCACCGCGTTCCTGAAGGAACAGCCCAGGCCCGCGAGGAAGACCTCGCTGCTCGACCCGATCAAGGCGCTCGGCCACGGCGGCCTGGCCTCCGTCGCCGCCTCGTCCTTCTTCTACAACTACGCGTTCTTCACCGTGCTGGCGTTCACGCCGTTCGTGCTGGACATGACGCCGTACAAGTCGGGCGCGGTCTTCTTCGCCTGGGGCCTGCTGCTCGCCGTCTTCTCCGTGCTGGTCGCCCCCCGTATGCAGGAGCGCTTCGGCTCGCTGAAGGTGCTCGGCGGCTCGCTGGTGCTGCTCGCCGTCGACCTGCTGGTCCTCGGGTACGGGAACCACACCGCGGCCGTCGTCTGCACGATCCTCTCCGGCGCCTTCATCGGCGTGAACAACACCGTCTACACGGAACTGGCGCTCGGCGTGTCGGACGCGCCGCGCCCGGTGGCCAGCGCGGGCTACAACTTCGTCCGCTGGTTCGCCGCGGCAGCCGCCCCGTTCCTGGCACCGAAGATCGAGGAGTGGAGCAACATCCACATCCCGTTCGTGGTCGCGGCCGTGACGGCCGTGCTGGGCGCCGTCGTCGTCCTGGTGCGGCGCGGATCCCTGGTGCACGAGGCCGAGGAGCTCAAGCCGGCGCACGCCACCGAGGACGGCGTCACGGTCTTCGCCAACTGACCCCGCCGGCCGTTTCCCCGGGGTTGCCCGTTTCCCTTCGCGGAGGGCTACGGCAGGTGTCTCGACAGCGGCGCGGGCCGCGCCCCACCTTCGTACCGGCAGGACACGGAAGCCTGCCGGTACGGAGGGAAAGACCATGTTCCAGCGCAGGAAGCTGTTCGGCGCACTGGCCGCCGCGGTGCTGACCGCGGGGCTCGCCGTCGGCGCGGCCGAGGCGGCGGCGCCCGCCCCGGCCCCCTCGATCGCCCGCGACTGCGGGTACTACTTCGGCACCGGACTCACCGTCCGGGGCAACACCGGCGACCGGGTCCGCGAAGCGCAGTGCCTGCTGGTCTCGTGGGGCTTCGGGGTGGGGCCGCAGGGTGTGGACGGGAAGTTCGGGGCGAACACGGAAGGGGCGGTCCGGCAGTTCCAGGAGTGGTTCGGCGGACTCGTCGTCGACGGCAAGGTCGGCCCGAACACCTGGGCCGCCCTGCGCTCCTGACGGCGCGTCGCACCGAGCGGCGGAGCGATGGGTTTCGGCCCATTTCCTCCGCCGCTTCTCAGTCCAGCCGCGCGCCCGCCCGGAGCGGATCGCGCAGGTCCGTTCCCTGTGCGAGCCACCGCTCCTGAAGCTCCTGGGCGCCCTTCACCCGCTTCCAGGCGGCCTCGTTGGCCGTCATCGGCAGCAGGGGCAGGAAGCGCACCGGGTCCATCGGCGCGTCCAGCTCCAGGTCCTCGACCAGGCCCCCGCCCTCGGCCACCAGCACCGAGCTGAAGGGCGCCCCCGGCCACAGCGGCTCCCCCACCTCCAGCGAGGCGCCCGGAGCCACGATCAGACCCTCCACCTGCGGCGACGCGGCCAGCACGGCCAGCGGCCGCAGCACCTTGTCGGTGTCCGCGAGCCCTGCCCGCACCGACAGGACCAGCTCGGCGCGCGGCCCCTTCACCGGGTCGGCCAGGGCCGCCGTGGGGTCGGTCATCGGGGCCGCCGACATGCCGAGAGTGGCGTACCTGACGATGTCGCCGTCCAGGAACCGCAGCACCTCGACGCGGTCCGTACCGAGGAACGTGACGGCGGCGCGCGCGTCCGGTTCGCCCAGGGTCGTCCGAAGTCGGGCCTCTACCAGCGCAAGTACATCTCCCATGGTCCGCGAGCATAGGCCGCGTATGGAACGGGCAAAGGAGGGGCTTGACGGGGCTTGACACCAGAGGCGGCTGGTAGCCTGGGCTGCTGGTCGGGGCGGTCCGTGGAAAACACGACGGCATTACTTTTCGAGCCCCTGACGACACGTCGTCCCTCACGGGGGACCGGCCGGAGGAGGTGGGGCTGCGGTGGATCGAAGTCGACCCGGTAGTACCAACCGCTCTTCCGCGCCACTTCCGCATACTGCGGCCTGAGGCTTCGTACCCGGCCCTCGGAGTACCGAAACCACTCGGTTTCCGTTGCGTCTCGCACGACGGAAGAGCACTTCACCCTCACCTGATTTGCCTGATCCGTGTCTGAGCGAACGCCGTCACCGCGTCCTCGCGGTGCCGCCCGCTTTGCCGACGTGCACCCCTGTCACAGCGCCGTGGCCCCGCACGTCTCCATTCCGGGCAGTGCCACGCCACGCCGACGGCTTCTTTGCGAAGGAGCCCGCCATGTCGATGATCCGTGACCTGCGCGCAGTCGTACGCCCCTCCCTGCGCAGGAGCCCCACCGTCTACAGCAACTACGACGCCACCCGCGACCACTCCGCCTCCAGCGCGGTCGTCGACTGCGCCGTCTACCGCGACGGCCGGAGGATGAAGGAGTGCGGCACCCCGCACGAGGCGATGATCCGCGTACGGGAACAGGGCGGCTTCGCCTGGATCGGCCTGCACGAGCCGACGGAGGCCGAATTCGCCGGTATCGCGGCCGAGTTCGGGCTGCACCCGCTGGCCGTGGAGGACGCGGTGCACGCCCACCAGCGGCCGAAGCTGGAGCGCTACGACGACACCCTGTTCACCGTCTTCAAAACCATCCACTACGTCGAGCACACCGAGCTGACGGCGACCAGCCAGGTCGTGGAGACCGGCGAGGTCATGTGCTTCACCGGACCGGACTTCGTGATCACCGTCCGGCACGGCGGCAAGGGCTCGCTGCGCGCGCTGCGCCACCGCCTCCAGGAGGACCCGGAGCTGCTGGCCAAGGGCCCCTCGGCGGTGCTGCACTCCATCGCCGACCACGTGGTCGACGGCTACATCGCGGTCGCCTCCGCCGTCCAGGACGACATCGACGAGGTCGAGATCGACGTCTTCTCCGCCCCCGCCAAGGGCAGCTCGCGGGGGGCCGACGCGGGCCGGATCTACCAGCTCAAGCGCGAGGTGCTGGAGTTCAAGCGGGCGGTGGCACCGCTGCTGCGCCCGCTGCAGCAGCTCTCCGAGCGCCCGATGCGGCTCGTCGACCCCGACATCCAGAAGTACTTCCGCGACGTGGCCGACCACCTGGCCCGGGTGCACGAGCAGGTCGTCGGCTTCGACGAACTCCTCAACTCCATCCTCCAGGCCAACCTCGCGCAGGCGACGGTCGCCCAGAACGAGGACATGCGCAAGATCACCTCGTGGGCGGCCATCGTCGCCGTCCCGACGATGATCTGCGGGGTGTACGGCATGAACTTCGACTACATGCCCGAGACGCACTGGCGGTACGGGTACGCGATGGTCATCGGCGGCATCGCGGTGGTCTGTGTGACCATCCACCGCCTGCTGAAGCGCAACGGGTGGCTCTGAGCGGGGCCCACCGCCCCACCCCCTACGCTTGCCCCATGTCGCAGACCCCTCTCCTCGACCGGGCCCTCGTCGAGGAGGCCACCAAGAAGTCCGGCCTCCTCTGGGTCCGGGGCACCGGCCCCGCCCGCGCCCTCTGGCACGTCTGGCTGGACGGAGCCGCCCACCTGATCGGCGACGGCCCCGGCGAACAGCCGTTCCCCGGCCTCGCCGACGGCGGTACGGCCGAGGTCACCGTACGCAGCAAGGACAAGGGCGGCCGGCTGGTCACCTGGAGCGCCGCCGTGCGGGAACTCGCCCCGGGCACCGAGGAGTGGGAGGCGGCGGTCGCCGAGCTCAAGGGGAAGCGGCTGAACGCGCCCGACGCCGAGCGGATGACCGAGCGCTGGGCCCGGGAGTGCCGGCTGCTGCGGCTGACCCCGCAGGGTGCACCGGGCACCCTCCCGGACGGCTCGCTGGCCGCCGTACCGCTGGCGACCCCGGCGACGACCCGGCAGCCGGTGCCCGCGGCCCTGCCCAGACTGCTCCTGAAGCGCGGGCGCCGGGCCGGGAAGTAGGCGGCGGGGGCGGGCCGGGAAGCAGCGGGGCCGGGGCCCCGCTGCGGGCGGCAGACCCTAGTTGTTGGTGCGCGGGAGCTTGCCGCCGTAGTCGACGGTCATCTCCTTCGGCGGCGCGGAGAGCGGGAAGTCCAGGTCCCAGTCCGTCAGCTGGACCACTCCGGCCCCGCCCGCGCGCGCGAGCCGCAGCGGATAGGGCTTCTTCTCCAGCGAGACGTCGAGCGCGCCGCCCTCGCCCTCGGCACCGCCGACGACCTTGATGGTGCGCATGCCGCGGATCTTCTCGCGGTCGCCCTTGCCGAGTTCGCCGTTGAGGCCGAGCAGCCCGTCGAGCAGCACCTGCTTGTCGGTGAAGCCGCGGAACTGGCCGTAGGCGGGGTCGTCCCGGGGGACCTTGACGTAGCGTCCCTCCAGCTTGTCGGCGGCCTCCGCGTCCTCCTTCTCGAAGGTCGCGCCGGGCTTGGTGGCGTCGTGCCGCCAGAAGTCCGCGCCCGCCTTCATGAAGAGCTGGTCGTCGACGCGCAGCAGCTCGAAGGTGGAGTCCTTGGTGGTGACGGAGCCGGCGCCGCCGGTGTTCTTCAGCCGCATGTTCAGTTTGTACGTGCCACCACGGCTGACGAAGGTGCCGGTCAGCCGTACGGCGGCGGAGGCCTTCGCGGTCTCCCGCGCCTTGCCCTCGATCTCCGCGGCGGACAGTTTGCCGACCCCGTTGGTCCCCTCGTCCGGGTCCTCGCCGCAGCCCGTGAGTCCGGCCGCGAGGCCTGCGCAGACCGCGCCGACGAGTACGGCCCTGCGTGCCCGGGCAGCCGGGGGGAAAGCGGTCACGGTCGGCACTGCCTCTCCTGCGGGGGTCCGGGGCGTGGGGGACGTCCGGTTGGCAGAGGGCAGCGTACCCGGGTCGTCCGCCCCCTCGGAGGGAGAGCCGTCCGGACGCCCGCCGGAGCGTCGTTGATCTTCTCGGGCTAGCCTGAAACCGGTGTCCGGCTTATTTGCAGACAATTTCGCGGGTGCGGGCGGTCGCGCCGGGAGACGCGAGAATCACGGGTCACGAGAGTCGTTCGGCATTCGGTATTCGGAGGGAGGCGGTCGGGATGGCGGCAGGCGCACCGCGCGTCTTTGTGTCGCACCTCGCGGGAGTCCCCGTGTTCGACCCCAACGGCGACCAGGTCGGCCGGGTGCGCGACCTGGTGGCGATGCTGCGGGTGGGCAACCGGCCCCCGCGGCTGCTGGGTCTGGTCGTCGAGGTGGTCAGCCGGCGGCGGATCTTCCTGCCGATGACCCGGGTGACGGGCGTGGAGTCCGGCCAGGTCATCACCACCGGCGTGGTCAACATGCGCCGCTTCGAGCAGCGCCCCACCGAGCGCCTGGTGCTGGGCGAGATGCTGGACCGCAGGGTGCGGCTGGTGGAGGACGACGAGGAGGTCACCGTTCTGGACGTGGCCATCGCGCAGCTCCCGGCCCGCCGCGACTGGGAGATCGACAAGGTCTTCGTGCGCAAGGGCAAGGGCGGTGCGCTGCGGCGCAAGGGGGAGACCCTGACCGTGGAGTGGTCGGCGGTCACCGGGTTCTCGCTGGAGGAGCACGGGCAGGGCGCGGAGAACCTGATCGCGGCGTACGAACAGCTGCGCCCGACGGACCTGGCGAACGCCCTGCACCACCTGACCCCCAAGCGCCGCGCCGAAGTGGCCTCCGCCCTGGACGACGACCGGCTCGCCGACGTGCTCGAAGAGCTGCCGGAGGACGACTCGATCGAGATCCTCGGCAAGCTCAAGGAGGAGCGGGCGGCCGACGTCCTGGAGGCGATGGACCCCGACGACGCCGCCGACCTGCTGTCGGAGCTGCCGGAGGAGGACAAGGAGCGGCTGCTGACGCTGATGCAGCCGGACGACGCGGCCGACGTACGGCGCCTGCTCTCCTACGAGGAGCGGACGGCGGGCGGTCTGATGACCACCGAGCCGATCGTGCTGCGCCCCGACTCCACGGTGGCCGACGCCCTCGCCCGGGTGCGCCAGCAGGACCTCTCCCCCGCGCTCGCGGCGCAGGTGTACGTGTGCCGGCCGCCGGACGAGACGCCGACCGGCAAGTACCTGGGGACGGTGCACTTCCAGCGGCTGCTGCGGGAGCCGCCGGGGACGCTGGTGAGCTCGGTGGTGGAGTCCGATCTTCCGCCGCTCTCGCCGGACACCTCGCTGCCCGCCGTGACCAGCTATCTCGCCGCGTACAACATGGTCGCGGCACCCGTCGTCGACGAGGGCGGGGCGCTGCTCGGCGCCGTGACCGTGGACGACGTGCTCGACCACCTGCTGCCGGACGACTGGCGGGAGACGGAGTTCAACCCGGGGGGTGTTGTCGGTGGCCACTGAGCGGGGTGGTGAGGGCAAGGAGCGCGCGCGGTCCACGACCGGCGCCAGTGCGGTGACGCGCGCCTCGCGTGTGCGTCTGGATCAGCCGAAGGCGCCGCGCAAGCGCCTGCTTCCCGAGTGGGATCCGGAGGCGTTCGGCAGGTTCTCGGAGAAGATCGCGCGGTTCCTGGGGACGGGGCGGTTCATCGTCTGGATGACCGCGGTGATCATCCTCTGGGTGCTGTGGAACGTCTTCGCGCCCAAGGACCTGCGGTTCGACGAGTTCCCTTTCATCTTCCTCACCCTGGCGCTGTCGTTGCAGGCCTCGTACGCCGCGCCGCTGATCCTGCTCGCGCAGAACCGGCAGGACGACCGGGACCGGGTCACCCACGAGCAGGACCGCAAGCAGAACGAGCGTTCCATCGCCGACACCGAATACCTCACACGTGAGGTCGCCGCGCTGCGGATGGGTCTCGGCGAGGTCGCCACCCGCGACTGGATCCGTTCCGAACTCCAGGACCTGGTGAAGGAGTTGGAGGAGCGGCGCAGCGTATTCCCGCCCCAGCCGCCGAACGGGAGTGACGAAGGCGACCGTTGACGGCCCTTTCCGGGGGCGTCCCGTCCCGCCGTAGTATCGGAACCATGGCTACGGAAGACGCGGTGCGCGAAGCACTGGCGACGGTGAACGACCCCGAGATCCACCGACCGATCACAGAACTCGGCATGGTCAAATCGGTCGAGGTCGCAGCGGACGGCGCGGTCGCGGTCGCGGTCTATCTGACCGTCTCCGGCTGCCCGATGCGGGAGACGATCACCAGCAACGTGCGCGAGGCCGTCGAGCGCGTCGAGGGCGTCACCAGCGTCTCCGTCGAGCTGGACGTGATGAGCGACGAGCAGCGCAAGGAGCTGGCCGGCGCGCTGCGCGGCGGCACCGCCGAGCGCGAGGTGCCCTTCGCCCAGCCCGGTTCGCTGACCCGGGTGTACGCGGTGGCCTCCGGCAAGGGCGGCGTCGGCAAGTCCTCGGTGACGGTCAACCTGGCCGCGGCGATGGCGGCCGACGGGCTCAAGGTCGGCGTCGTCGACGCGGACATCTACGGCCACAGCGTGCCGCGCATGCTGGGCGTGGAGGGCCGTCCCACCCAGGTCGAGAACATGATCATGCCGCCGTCGGCGAACGGCGTGAAGGTCATCTCCATCGGCATGTTCACCCCGGGCAACGCGCCGGTGGTGTGGCGCGGCCCGATGCTGCACCGCGCCCTCCAGCAGTTCCTGGCGGACGTGTACTGGGGCGACCTGGACGTCCTCCTGCTGGACCTGCCGCCGGGCACCGGCGACATCGCGATCTCGGTGGCCCAGCTGGTGCCGAACGCGGAGATCCTGGTCGTCACCACCCCGCAGCAGGCCGCGGCCGAGGTCGCCGAGCGGGCCGGCTCGATCGCCGTGCAGACCCACCAGAAGATCGTCGGCGTCGTCGAGAACATGTCCGGCATGCCGTGCCCGCACTGCGACGAGATCGTCGACGTGTTCGGCACGGGCGGCGGCGAGCGGGTGGCCGAGGGCCTGACGAAGACGACCGGTGCGACCGTGCCGGTGCTGGGCTCCATCCCCATCGACGTACGACTGCGCGAGGGCGGCGACGACGGCCTTCCGGTCGTGCTGAGCGACCCCGAGTCCCCGGCCGGCTCGGCGCTGCGGGGCATCGCGGGCAAGCTGGGCGGCCGGGCCCGCGGACTGTCCGGGATGTCACTGGGGATCACCCCGCGCAACAAGTTCTGATCCCGGGACGCACGGGATCCGTGCGGGACGGGGCGCGGGAGCCGCGCGGAAGTCATGAGTAAGGGGTGCCTCGCGCAGGGGCACCCCTTACTCGTACGGTCCTGTTACTCGTACGGTCCTGCTGACGCGTACGGTCCCGCGGCCGGTCAGACGTAGGTGGTGATGTCCTTGACCACCGAGAAGCCGAGGCCGTACGCGCTCATGCCGCGCCCGTACGCCCCGAGGTGGACACCCGCGCCGGTGGACCCGGCGAGCACCCAGCCGTACTCCGACTCGCGGTAGTGGAACGGCGTCGGCACCCCGTCGACCGGCAGCGACAGCGCCGACCAGTCCGGGCCTTCGAGGTCGTCGGCCAGCTCGAAGGAGACCTCGATCTGCTGGTCCAGCCAGTTGTCCCGCATCGAGTGGTCGAGCTGCGCGGGCCAGGTCTGCGACAGCAGCCCGGAACCGGCGAGCCAGGCGGCGGAGGACACCGAGGTGGCCTCCAGCGTCCCGGTGCCGTCGCCGCTGCGGCGGACCGGATTGGCGGCGACCGTCACCACGACCGCGAACCGCTCCTTGTCCGGGCCGTCGTCACCGGCGGCTCGTATCGACGGCTCGTCGCCGTGCCCCACGGCACCGTGCTGCACGGTGCCGTCCGCGGCGTCCGTGACCTGCATCAACCAGCGCGGGCCCGTGAACGCCTCGTCCAGGCCGTACCAGGGGAACGGTGCGCGCAGATAGCCGTCGACCGTGCGCCGGGACGCCGGCGTTCCTTCCGCGGTGGGCCCACCGGGCGCACCGGAATCCCCCTGCGCCCCTACCAGACTCGTGGTCTCCATCTGCCCGGCCGCCTCCTCTGCTCGTCGGAGTCCGGAGCGGCCCACCCCCCTCGGGCGTCCTGCTACCGGACAGATGGAGGATAGCCACCCCGGTCCTGGACGGCGGGAACGGCTGGGGTTTGCGGACGTGTTTCGGGGGCGGACCGGGGCGAATCGGCCACGGTCCCGGGCCGCCGAACGTCCGGAATCAGGTCGCGTCGGGGTCGAAGGCCGGCCGGTCGTCCTTGCGGAGGTTCGCCGCCGGGGCCTCGGGCTTCTTCAGCATGTCCGGGCGGGCGGGGGCGTCGTCCTTGGTCAGGTTGGCGCGGGTGCCGGTGGTCTCGGGCGTGTCCGAGGAGGTCTGGGCGGACGGCTTGGAACGGCCGTTCACCACGTCCGTGACCTCGGCGAGTTCGCCGCGCAGGTCGAAGCTCTCGCGGATCTCCTTGAGACCGAGGTCGTCCCCGCCGTGCTCCGCCAGCTGCTTGCGGACGAAGTTCTTGGGGTTGAGGTCCTCGAACTCGAAGTCCTTGAACTCCGGGCCCAGCTCGGTTCGGATGTCCTGCTTGGCACTGTCCGAGAACTCACGGATCTTCCGGATGAAGCGCGTGGTGTCCTGGATCAGCTTCGGCAGCTTGTCCGGGCCGAAGATGAGCACGGCGAGAACCGCGAGCGTCAGCAGCTCTAGTCCGCCTATGTCTGTGAACACCTTGCAGCTCCTTGGATTATCCGGGCTCGTTCCACGGTACCCGCCCCAGCTGTCCGGACGGTACCTTCAGGTGACACTCGTCCGGCGCCCGAGGGGCCGTTGAGCGTACGGCGGGTGACCTGGGCCACCGCGCCCCGTCATGAGTCCCCTGCCGAGCCGAGCTTGAGGGACACCTCACGTTCCTGGGCGTCGCGCCGCAGCGTCAAGCGGAGCAGATCGCCCGGTTTGCGCGAACGGATCTTGACGATCAGCTCCTCCCCACTGTGCACCCGCTCGCCGTCGATCCTGGTGATGACGTCGCCCGGCTTGATGCCCGCCTTCGCGCCGGGGCCGCCGGGGGTGACCGACGGGGTGTTGTCCGCCCCCTTGGTGCCGACCTGCGCGCCGTCGCCCGTGTACTTCATGTCGAGCGAGACGCCGATCACCGGGTGGGTGGCCCGGCCGGTGTTGATGATCTCCTCCGCGACCCGCTTGGCCTGGTTGATCGGGATCGCGAAGCCCAGCCCGATGCTGCCGCCCTGGCCGCCTTCGAGGCCCGAACCGCTGTCGGGGCCGCGGATGGCGCTGTTGATGCCGATCACCCTGGCCTGGCCGTCGACCAGCGGGCCGCCGGAGTTGCCCGGGTTGATCGGGGCGTCGGTCTGGAGGGCGTCGACGTAGCTGATGTCGCTGCCGTCGCCCTTCTCGCCGCCCGCGGTGATGGGCCGCTGCTTGGCACTGATGATGCCCGAGGTCACCGTGTTCTGGAGGTCGTAGGGGGCACCGATCGCCACCACCGGATCGCCGACCCGGACGTTGTCGGAGTTGCCGAGCGGCAGCGGCTTGAGGCCCGAGACGCCGACGACCTTGACGACGGCGAGGTCGTAGCCGCTGTCCTTGCCGACGAGCTTGGCCTTCGCGCTCTCGCCGCTGCTGAAGGTGATGGAGATGACACCGGAGGCGCCGGCCGGTTCCACCACGTGGTTGTTGGTGAGGATGTGGCCCTTGTTGTCGAGGACGAACCCGGTGCCGGTGCCCTTGCCGCTGCTGCCGCTGACGTGGAAGGTGACGACGCTCGGCAGGGCGCTGGCGGCGATGCCCGCGACGGTGTCGGGGGCACGGTCGCGCGGTGCCTTGTCGGACTGCGGGAGCTGGACGGGGCCGGTGAGCCCGTTGTTCCGCTCGATGTACGCGCCGACGCCGCCGCCGACGCCGCCGGCGACGAGGGCGATCAGCAGCGCCCCGACGAGCAGGGAGCCGCGCCGCCGCTTCCTGGGCGGCGGCCCGGCGTACGTCAGCGGCTGCTGCGGCGGTGCCGCGCTCCACGGGTCGTAGCTCAGCCACTGCGACGGCGGGTACTGCGAGGAGGAGTGGGACTGCTGGGGCGCGCCGGGGGCCGGCGGCGGCTGCGGCGGCTGGTGGTGCGGCGGCAGCGGACTGCCCTCCGGCAGGTGCGGCAACGGCGGCTGCGGTGCGCTGAACTGCGGCGACGCATGAGTGCCCGCCGCCGGGGCCGGGGGCTGCGGCGGTACGTGGGTGCCCTGGGCCGGGGTCGGCCGCTGCACGGGCGGCGCGGGCGCCCACGGTCCGGGGCCACCGTAGGGCGGTGTGCCGTACGGATCGGGGTCGTGCAGCGGCCCGGACCGCCGCGGCACGACCGCCTCGACCGGCTGCCCCCCGCCAACGCCTTCCCCGGCCGCGACGCCGGGGGCGGGCGTGTCGGCGGCATGGGCGGTGTGGGCGGTGTGGGCCGCGACGCCGGGGGCGGGTGTGACAGCCGTGTCGGCGCCGTGGGCGGTGTCGGCCTCGGCGCCGGGGGCGGGCGTGTCAGCCGTGTGGGCGGTGCCGGTCGGGGCGGTGCCGGTCGGGTGCCGGTCCTCCGCCGTGCCGTTCTCGTTCTTCACCAGGGACGTCGGGTGCCGGTCCTCCACCGCGCGGTCCCTCACCGGCGAATCCGCTGCTGCCGCGTCCCCCGGCGTCGGCACGGCGTCCGGCTGCTTCACGAGGTAGTCACCGCCCTCGTCCTGGACGGGAGCCGACGCGTCGTACGGGGCCTCGGACTCCGCCGCCGCTTCGTACGGGGCGCGGTCGGCCGGGGTGCCCCGGTCCGTCGGGGTGCCCCGCTCCGGCAGCTCTCCCCGGTCCACCCGGCCCGCCGCTGCCGGCAGGTCCTCCCCGGCGGTCGGTACCGGGTCCGCCGTGGTGCGGGCCCTCCCGGGTGCCGGACGACTCCACCACTTCGCCCGTGGTACGGCGGGCTTCCCCTCGTCCATGCTCTCCCCGCAACTGCCCTCGGTCCGTGCGGAAATCCGCACGGAACCAGTCTCCGCGCCCGTGGCGGGCACCCCTTCCCTGGATTCAACCAGGTTTGCGATTGCGTGCGCAGAGGGCGGGTCAGCGGCCGGGGGAAACCGCCAGTCCGGGCTTCGCGGGAACGGCCAGGTGGCTGGGCGCCGGCGATGCCGTCGAGGGCGGCGGAGTCGGCGCCGGAGGTATCAGTGAGGGGGTCGGAATGCCGTTCAGGTAGGCCTGGAAGTTCCGTACGCCGCCGCCCTGCCGCCACGGGCCGTGGCCGCCGCCGGACTGCGGTGCCGCGCCCTGCGGGAGCGCGATCGGGAAGATCTTCAGCCCGCTGCCGTACGGGGCGGGCGGCGCGGTGGGCGTGCCCGAGTTGGTCCCCGTGGTGAACTCCCTACCGCTCGCGCCACTGGCGCTCGTGGTCGAGGACAGCACGGTGGTGTCCCCGCCCGCGCCGAAGGTGCCGCCCGTGCTGGTGATCCCGCTGCCGACGCTGGTGGCGCCGCCCTGACGGCGCGAGCTGTCCGAGCCGCTCGCCGGGGTCGCGGCGCGGGCCGGGGAGACCCCGCCCGTGCGCTCGCCCCGGGCTGTCGGGCCGGTCGTGCTGTCCAGCGGCAGGGCCCCGCCGAGTGCGATCGCCGCCATCGACACGGCGCTCGCCGCGGCGAAGGCGAACCTGCGCGGCCTGCGCCCGCCGGAGCGCTCGCCCTCCGGACGGCCGACCTCGTGTATGCGAAAACCCCGGTCACCGGAGCCCGCGGGGAACATGGGGCGGTGGGCGCTCGGTGCCTCGTAGTCGATCCGGCGGCCGAAGCTCAGTCCGTCGAGACGGTCGTCCGCCGCGAAGACCCCGAGGGCGCCGTCCCCGAATCTTCCCCGCCCGAACGGTCCTCCGCCGCCGTCGCCGTCCTCGTCCCCGGAGCCGCCGGGCAGGCCCTGGAGGCGGGCCAGGAAGCCTTCGGAGGGGCCGGGGGGTGCGGACTGCGCGAACACGTCCTTGAGCCTGCGCTGGGCGTCGGCCTCGGCCTTGCACTTGGCGCAGGTCGCCAGGTGGGCCAGGACGCGCTCCCGCGAGTCGTGGTTCAACTCGCCGTCCACCAGTGCGGCGAGACGGTCCCCGAGGTGCTGCTCCGCCGGGGTGGGTCGTGATCCGCTCACCCGAGTCCGCCCTCTCCGACCGCGGCCGCCGGGAAGCCGTCCCCCGTGGCCGTGCCCACGGAGGCCATGGCGCGCTGCTCGGCGCGGGCCTCGGGGGAACGGTGCTTGAGCGCCTTGCGCAGGTGCGAGCGGCCGCGGTGGATGCGGCTGCGCACGGTCCCGAGCTTGACGCCGAGCGTGGCGGCGATCTCCTCGTAGGAGAGGCCCTCGATGTCGCAGAGCACGACGGCGGCGCGGAACTCGGGCGCGAGGGTGTCCAGCGCCTGCTGCACGTCCGCGTCGAAGTGGGTGTCCTGGAAGGCCTGCTGGGGCGACGGGTCACGGCTGGGCAGCCGCTCGGCCGCGTCGTCGCCGAGCGAGTCGAAGCGGATGCGCTGCTTGCGGCGCACCATGTCCAGGAAGAGGTTGGTCGTGATCCGGTGCAGCCAGCCCTCGAAGGTGCCGGGCGTGTACGTCGACAGCGAACGGAAGACGCGGACGAACACTTCCTGCGTCAGGTCCTCGGCGTCGTGCTGGTTGCCGGTGAGGCGGTACGCCAGGCGGTAGACACGGGTGCTGTGCGTGCTGACGATCTCCTCCCAGGTGGGAGGGGTCCACGCCTCGTCGGCGTCCGAGAACTCTGCGAAGGTCGCCGTGGCGGAGGCGGAACGGTCAGCGGTGTTGGTCACGGATTTCGGCTCGCCCGCAGACCTGAGAAAGCGCCGTAGCACTCCTCCCCGATCACCGGCCGCAGCCGCACCTCCCCTGTCGGCTCTGGTGGTGTCCAGTGGAGCCCCTACCATAACCACCTCGCCCGTTAGCTCCGGATAAGAGTCTTTGCGTGAATTTTGGGTCCGTCGCCGGGCCCGGTCGCCGTGATCCATCTGTCCCCCCTGTCCCCTCATAACGACCGGTCCCATCTGCGAGTTCCCGACTCCAGCGGATACAGTCACCGTTGCGCCAACTACGGGGACAGGAGAGGGTCATTACCGCCAACCGGCAGACGAGCTGGGCGTTCGCCGACGCCTTTGTCGCCGAGGACGACACTCTGCGCTGGGCCCGTGACCGGGCCCGGGACGCGGGCGTGCCCTCGGTGTCCCCGGGCACCGGCGCCGCGCTGCGGCTGCTGGCCGGGACGGCGGACGCCAAGGCCGTCGCCGAGATCGGTACGGGCACGGGCGTGTCCGGCATCTATCTGCTGCACGGCATGCGGCCCGACGGGGTGCTCACCACCGTCGATCTGGAGCCGGAGCGGCAGACCTTCGCGAAGCAGGCGTTCCGCTCGGCCGGCTTCGCGGGGAACCGGGCCCGCTTCATCCCCGGCCGGGCCCTGGACGTCCTGCCCCGCCTCGCGGACGGCGGGTACGACCTCGTGTTCTGCGACGGCGACCGGCTGGAGTCGCTGGACTATCTCGCTGAATCGTTGCGGCTGCTGCGACCTGGCGGCCTGGTGTGCTTCGAGGGGGTCTTCGCGGACGGCCGCACCGTGGACTCCGCCGCCCAGCCCGCCGAGGTGCTGCGGCTGCGCGAACTGCTGCGCACGGTCCGGGAGTCCACCGAGCTGGTCTCCTCGCTGCTGCCGGTGGGCGACGGGCTGCTGTGCGCGGTGCGCCGGGGCTGAGGGCCCCGTACCGCACGCGGGGGCAGCTGAGGGGCCCGTACCGCACGCGGGGGCACCATCGCTATCGCTGCCCCGTACCGCACGCGGGGGAAACACCACTGCCCCGGTGCACGCTCGCGCGTGGCCGGGGCAGTGGAGAGATGAGAGCGCTTTCCGCCTTCAGGCGTCAGCCGACGACCTTCTTCAGGGCGTCGCCGAGTGCATCGGCCTCGTCCGGAGTCAGTTCGACGACAAGTCGACCGCCGCCTTCGAGCGGAACGCGCATGACGATGCCCCGCCCCTCCTTGGTCACCTCGAGCGGGCCGTCGCCCGTCCGCGGCTTCATGGCCGCCATGCTCGTTCCCCTTCCTGAAACCAGCTCACGCAGCCGACAACCCAGGTGTCACCGGCATCGAACACATTGCTTCCAGGCCATTATCCCGCATCGTTGGACCCAATGACCAACATCGGTGGGCATCGCTTGTGCAACGCGCAGCCGCAAAACCACCCAATTCGGGGATCCGCCTGCGATACTTCGCCGCTTCGCCCCCGCCACGGGGGTCGGATTGTTTGACGCAGGTCACATGTCCAGGCTTCGAGATCTCCGCCATGCTGGCCCTTGCATGCCCTCCGGCATGCCATTTCCGGACGTGCTGAGGGGAACGACGATGGCCGACACCGTGCTCTACGAGGTGACCGACGGGCTCGCGACGATCACGATCAATCGTCCCGACGCCATGAACGCGATGAACACCGAGGCCAAGGTCGCCCTGCGGGACGCGGTGCAGGCCGCGGCCACCGACACGGCCGTACGGGCGGTGTTGCTGACCGCGACCGGCCGGGCCTTCTGCGTCGGCCAGGACCTCAAGGAGCACATCACCTCGCTCGCGGCCGACCGGGCGGCCGGCACCGGGCAGACGATGAGCACCGTGCGGGAGCACTACAACCCGGTCGTACGGGCCCTCACCGAGATGCCCAAGCCGGTGGTGGCCGGGGTCAACGGGGTCGCGGCCGGCGCGGGCTTCGGGTTCGCGCTCGCCGCGGACTACCGGATTGTCGCCGAGAGCGCCTCTTTCAACACCTCGTTCGCCGGGGTCGCGCTGACCGCCGACTCGGGCGTGTCCTGGACGCTGCCGCGGCTGGTCGGGCACGGCCGGGCCGCCGACCTGCTGCTGTTCCCGCGGTCGATCTCCGCACAGGAGGCCTTCGAGCTGGGCATCGTCAACCGCCTGGTGCCGGACGCCGCGCTCGCCGCGGAGGCGACGGCGGTGGCCCGTTCGCTGGCCGAGGGCCCGACGGTCGCCTACGCGGCGCTGAAGGCGTCGCTGGCGTACGGGGCCGGGCACGGCCTGGCCGAGACGCTGGAGAAGGAGGACGAACTGCAGTCCCTGGCCGGCGCCTCGGAGGACCACGCCATCGCGGTGCAGGCGTTCGTGGAGAAGCAGCGGCCGAAGTACCTCGGCCGCTGAGCGGGGCTACTTCCCGCCGTCGCCGCCCGCACCGCCCCGGGCCACGCAGTCCGCGAGGTGGTCGTCGACGAGACCGCAGGCCTGCATCAGGGCGTACGCCGTGGTCGGGCCGACGAAGCGGATGCCGCGCTTCTTGAGGTCCTTGGCCAGGGCCGTCGACTCCGGGGTGACGGCGGGCACGTCCGCGAGGGTGCGCGGGACCGGCCGGGCCGCTCGTTCGGGGGCGTGCGACCAGATCAGCCGGTCCAGCTCGCCCTCGGACCAGTCGGCGAGGACCTTCGCGTTCGCGAGGGTCGCCGCGATCTTGGCGCGGTTGCGGATGATGCCGGGGTCGGCGAGCAGCCGGGCCGCGTCGTCGTCCCCGAACTTCGCCACCTCGGCGATCCGGAACCCGGCGAAGGCGGTACGGAAGCCCTCGCGTCGGCGCAGGATCGTCAGCCAGGACAGCCCCGACTGGAAGGCCTCCAGGCAGAGGCGTTCGTAGAGCGCGTCGTCGCCGTGGACCGGACGGCCCCATTCCGTGTCGTGGTACGCCGTGTAGTCCTCGGTGGCCAGCCCCCAGGGGCAGCGCAGGGCGCCGTCGGGACCGGGGGCGGCGGAGCCGGGGGCTGCGGAGCTGGGATCTGCGGAGCCGGAAGCTGTGGAGCCGGGGGGCGTGGTCACGGCTTGGGCTCCTCGTCAGGGGCGCCGACGGGGCGCGGCTGGTCGGTTCCGGTGGGGTTGGTGGGGTCGGACGAGTCTGTGAGGGCGGGTGGGTCTGCGGGGGCGGTGGTGCCCTTGGTTCCGGTAGGTCCGGTGGTGCCGGATTCGGGGGCCGGGGCGGACGGGTGTGCGTCCTGTGGGCCGTCGTCCGGGGCGGGCTCGGAAGCGGGGGCGGGCTCCGGGGCGGCGTCCGGGACGGACACGACGGGCTCCGGGGTGGTGGCCGAGGGGGCCGGGGTGACCGTGGGTCCGTCCTCGGTGGCCCGGGGGCGTTTGGTGAAGAGGTCCGGGCCGCCGACGGACGCGGCCTGGGCGCCGGCCAGCGCCGCTTCCAGTTCGGCGATACGGGAGTCCCGCTCGGCCAGTTCGGCGCCGACCCGGCCCAGTACGTCGTCCACGTCCGCCATCCGGTAGCCGCGAGGAGCCAGCGGCAGCCGCAGCGCCTCGATGTCGGCGCGGCCGACCGGGCGCGTCAACGGCAGCGGGTCGGTCAGCCGGTCGGGGGCCGCCTCCGGAAGGGAACCCTCGTCACCGCCGCCGACGACGGCGAGCGTCACGGCGGCGACGACCACCACCATCGCCAAGAGCAAGAACCAGAACACGCGCGTCTCCCCGGGCCACACCGAACACGAACGGAAGCGGAAACCTTCCGGCCCCGATCGTGCCATGCGGGTGTGACGGTTAAGGTCGCAGACGGCCTGTCGGAGTTCCGGCAGGCCTGTCACGAGGAGGAATGTGCGGATGCTGCGGCTGGGACGGCGGGTTTTCGAGACGCACGAGCCGGTGATCATGGCGATCGTGAACCGCACCCCGGACTCCTTCTACGACCAGGGGGCCACCTTCCGCGACGAGCCCGCGCTGGCGCGGGTGGAGCAGGCGGTGGCGGAGGGTGCGGCCATCATCGACATCGGCGGGGTCAAGGCGGGCCCCGGCGAGGAGGTGAGCGCCGAGGAGGAGGCCCGGCGCACGGTCGGCTTCGTCGCGGAGGTGCGGCGCCGGTACCCGGACGTCGTGATCAGCGTCGACACCTGGCGGCACGAGGTCGGCGAAGCGGTCTGCGAGGCGGGCGCGGACCTGCTCAACGACGCGTGGGGCGGGGTGGACCCGAAGCTGGCGGAGGTCGCGGCGCGCTACGACGTGGGGCTGGTGTGCACGCACGCGGGCGGGGCCGAGCCGCGGACCAGGCCGCACCGGGTGACGTACGAGGACGTCATGGCGGACATCCTCGACGTGACGGTGGGGCTGGCCGAACGGGCCGTCTCGCTGGGGGTGCGGCGGGACGCGATCATGATCGACCCCGGGCACGACTTCGGGAAGAACACCCGGCACAGCCTGGAGGCGACGCGGCGGCTCGGCGAGATGACGGAGACGGGGTGGCCGGTGCTGGTGTCGCTGTCCAACAAGGACTTCGTCGGCGAGACGCTCGACAGGCCGGTCAAGGAGCGGGTCATCGGGACGCTGGCGACGACGGCGGTGTCGGCGTGGCTGGGGGCGCAGGTGTACAGGGTGCATGAGGTGGAGGAGACGCGGCAGGTGCTGGAGATGGTGGGGGCGATTGCGGGGTGGCGGGCGCCGGCGGTGGCCCGCCGCGGCCTCGCCTGACCCACGCCCCCAGCCGCTTCCTTGGGCGCCGGGCGCGCCCGGCAAGCCCCCTCGGGCGGCGGGGCCCGCCGCCGTCCCCTTGGGCGGCGGGGCCGCCCCCCGGGGGCGGGACGGGCGGGCAAGGGGGCGGCCCCCGGCGGAGCCGCACCCCCTCGGCCCCGCCCGGCCCCGGCCCGCTGCTCCGCACCCAAGTGGCCCGCTGCGCGGAGCTTCACCCCACCCCGCCCCTTCCCGAAACCGGAGCTCCGCCCCGGACCCCGGGTGGCGAGCCGAGGAAGGGTGGGTGCGCACCGCGCGGGAGGAGTGGGGTTGCTCGCGCAGTTCCCCGCGCCCCTGACGGGGCGTGCCACGCTCGTGCCCGCGCGGCGGTAGCCGCACAATTGGTACAGCCCCGCGCCCCTGACGGGGGCGCACCTCGTGTGGGAGGAGGGGGTGTTTGCTGCTTCGGCAGGGTTATTTGCCGGTTTCCTTGGTCACCAGGGCCACCGCCTCGTCCACGTCGTCCGTCACGTGGAAGAGCAGCAGGTCCTTTTCCGATGCCTTGCCCTGGGCGATGACCGTGTCGCGGAGCCAGTCCACGAGGCCGCCCCAGTACTCCGTGCCGAAGAGGACGATCGGGAAGCGGGTGACCTTCCGGGTCTGGACCAGGGTCAGTGCCTCGAAGAGTTCGTCGAGGGTGCCGAGGCCGCCGGGGAGTACCACGAAGCCCTGCGCGTACTTCACGAACATCGTCTTGCGGACGAAGAAGTAGCGGAAGTTGACCCCGATGTCGACGTGCGGGTTCAGGCCCTGCTCGAAGGGGAGCTCGATGCCGAGGCCGACCGAGACGCCGTTCGCCTCGCGGGCGCCCTTGTTCGCGGCCTCCATCGCGCCGGGGCCGCCGCCCGTGATCACCGCGAAGCCCGCTTCGACGAGGGCCCGTCCGATCCGTACGCCCGCGTCGTACTCGGGGGTGTCCGCCGGGGTCCGGGCCGAGCCGAACACGCTGATCGCGCTGGGGAGTTCCGCCAGGGCGCCGAAGCCCTCCACGAACTCCGACTGGATGCGCATGACCCGCCACGGGTCGGTGTGCACCCACGCGGTGTCGCCGCCCTCGGTGTCCAGGAGGCGCTGGTCGGTGGTGCCGGGCTGGATCTGGTCCCGGCGGCGCACGACCGGGCCGAGCCGCTGCTCCTCGCGGGCCCGCTCGGCCGTCCGTTCGGGCGTCGAGCCCTCGTCAGGATGTGTCATTCCGTACTCCCTCCGCTGCCGTGCGTTGTCGGGTCAGGTTAGGTCCCCGGTGATGACGAAAGGTGAAATTCAGGCCGACAGCCAGGCGTGAAGTCGTTCTTCGGCGTGATGGATCCTGGCCACCTCGACGTGTTCGTCCCGCTTGTGGGCGAACAGCGGGTCGCCGGGACCGTAGTTGACCGCGGGCACGCCGACCGCGCTGAACCGCGCCACGTCCGTCCAGCCGAACTTGGGCTTGGCGGTGCCGCCGACCGCCTTCATGAAGGCGACGGCCGAGGGGTGCGACAGCCCCGGCATGGCGGCGGGCGAGTGGTCGTCGACGACGAACTCGGCGATGTCGCAGTCGGCGAACACCTCGCGGACGTGCGCGAGCGCCTCGTCGCCCGAGAGGTCGGGGGCGTAGCGGTAGTTGACGGTGACCGTGCAGGCGTCCGGGATGACGTTGGTGGCGACGCCGCCCTCGATCTTCACCGCGTTCAGGCCCTCGCGGTACTCCAGGCCGTCGATCACCGGGCGGCGCGGCACGTAACCGGCCAGCTTGGCGAGGATCGGGCCCGCCTTGTGGACCGCGTTGTCGCCCATCCAGCTGCGGGCGGAGTGCGCGCGCTCGCCCGCCGTGCGCAGCAGGACCCGCAGGGTGCCCTGGCAGCCGCCCTCGACCTCGCCGTACGACGGCTCCAGCAGGATCGCGAAGTCGCCCGCCAGCCAGTCGGGGTGGGCCTCGGCCACGTGCCCCAGGCCGTTGAGGTGGGCGGCGACCTCCTCGTTGTCGTAGAAGACGAAGGTGAGGTCGCGGTTGGGGGAGGTGACGGTGGCCGCCATCCGCAGCTGGAGCGCGACGCCCGACTTCATGTCGCTGGTGCCGCAGCCCCACAGCACACCGTTCTCGTCCAGCCGGGAGGGGACGTTGTCCGCGATCGGGACGGTGTCGATATGACCCGCGAGGATGACGCGCTCGGCGAGGCCGAGGTTCGTACGGGCGACGACGTTGTTCCCGTAACGGTCCACGGTCAGGTGCGGGAGTGCCCGCAGGGCCTGCTCGATGGCGTCGGCGAGGGGCTTCTCGGAGCCGCTCACGGACGGGAAGTCGACGAGCCGTGCGGTCAGCTCGGCGGCGTCGCGGCTGAGGTCAAGAGTGGTGTCGGGCATGCGTCCGACCCTAGTCCCACCTCCCGGCCCGCCCCTCCGCCCGCCCCCGACGGCCCTTCCGCCCGGCCCCCGGCGGCCCTCCGGCGGGCCCCGCGTCCGGGCCGGGCGCCACGGGCGGACTGGTGTACGGGCTCCAGTACCTTGACTGTGTGCCTCAGCTCCCCCCTCACTCCCCGCTCCGTGGCCGCCCCCTCCGTGTCGCCGCGGGTGTCGTCGTCCTGCTGGCGCTGGCCGGATACGTGGCGGCGCAGTACCTGGGCGGCAAACCCGCCGACACCCGCTGCGTGGTGCGCGGCGGGGACGGTACGCAGGACAGCGGCGCCCGGTACGAGCTGACCGCCGAGCAGGCCGCCAACGCCGCGGTGATCTCCTCCGTGGGTACCCGGCGGGGCATGCCGGAGCGGGCCGTGACCATCGCGCTGGCAACCGCGCTCCAGGAGTCCGCGCTGCGCAACATCCGGCACGGCGACCGCGATTCGCTCGGCCTCTTCCAGCAGCGGCCCTCGCAGGGCTGGGGCACCGGCGACCAGATCCTCGACCCCGCGTACTCGGCGGCCCGCTTCTACCAGCACCTCACCGAGGTCCCTGGCTACTCGCGGCTGCCGCTGACGGTGGCGGCGCAGCGGGTGCAGCGCAGCGGTTTCCCGCAGGCGTACGCGAAGCACGAGCCGGACGCGGCGCTGCTTGCCTCGGCGCTGACCGGCCGTACGCCCGCGTCCCTGTCGTGCGACGCGGCCAACGGTGCCGCCGAGGCGGGCCCCGGCGACCCCGCGAAGGTACGGCGGGAACTGGCCAAGGCGTTCGGCGAGGGCGTCGCCCCCCGGATCGCGACGGCGGGCTCCCCCGTGAAGGACCGCGCGGGCGACGGCGCGGGCGGTACGAACGACAAGGCCGGCGGCGGCAGGGCGGGCGCGAAGGTCGTCGTCGTGCCGGTGACCGGGGCACAGGTCGGTGTGATGGCGGACGGCGGCCGTGGGGACGGCGCGGGCGGCCGGGGCGAGCAGCGCGGCTGGGAGCTGGCGCACTGGGCGATGGCCCACTCCGCCGACCTGCGGATCACCCGCATCTCGTACGCGGGCCGCGAGTGGAGCGCCCAGCGGGCGAAGCAGGGCTGGCAGCGGACCTCCGCCCCGACGGCCCCGGCCACCACCACCGAAGTCCACATCAGCACCACCAACTAACCCCGTCTAACCCCGTCCCCCGCCGAGCCCCCGCCCCCTTGGGTAGCGGGGCCGCCCGCCGAGCCCCGCCCCCTTGGGCGTCGGGGCCGCCCCCCGGGGGCGGAACGGGCGGGCAAGGGGGCGGCCCCCGGCGGAGCCGAACCCCCACCCCCGGACGCCCCCGGCCCCGTAGGCCCCCTGACGCCCCCCGGACGCCCCGGCCCCGCCCCCACCAATCAGCCCCCTCACCGGACAACTGGCCGATAACGGTCAGATCTCTCACCGGTCACCGCCCGATCACCAAGCGATCACCCGTCCGCGCGTTCACCCGAAGGGAGCAGCCGGGCCGCCGGGCACCGAATCGCACGCGACTCCCCCGGCCACCCCCACCCCGATCCGCTCAATTCCCTTGCCCCTCAAGGGAATCGCCCCCACCGCACCCCCCTTCGAAACAACTTGTTTGCCCGTTTTTATCCGCCACGGATCATGCGCCGCATTGCGAACTCTTTACCTTGCCGCACCGCAACCTCCCCCGCCCTTCGACCGGTTGTCATGTCGTCCGATCGCCGGACAGACAACGTTTCCACAACGTCTTCTCCCGCTAAGGAGCACCATGTCCCTCCCCCTGGCTCGTCGGATCGCCCGTGCCGCCCTGCTCGGCGCCGCCGGCGCAGTGTCCGTGGTCGGTGCGGCCGGCTCGGCCAGCGCGGTCGACCTCCCGGCCGCTCCGAACGTCGGTGGTCTGACCCAGCTGGACGGCGCCGGTCTCGGTGACGCCGTCGACGGTGCGTCGCAGAAGGCGTCGAACGTGGCGGGCGACACCAGCAGCGCGGCCGTGAAGAAGGCCGTGCCCGCCGCCGGCAAGACCGTCGGCAAGGCCGGCAAGACCGCCACCCCCGCCGCCCAGAAGGCCGCCGGTGAGGTCGCGGGCAGCACCGGCGACGTGCTCGGCGAGACCGCCAAGACCGCGACCGAGGGCGGCCTGCCCACCGGCGGTCTGCCCACCGGTGGCCTGCCGGGAGCCGGTACGCTGCCCGTCCAGGGCCTGCCCCTCGGCTGACCCACAGAGCTGACCCGCGGCGCCGAGGCGCGCGGCCGATACGCACACGGAAGGGCCCCGGGAGCACGAACTCCCGGGGCCCTTCCGCATGTGCCGTACACCTCTGGCCGCAGCCTCGACCGAAGCCGAAACCGAAGCCGAAGGCGAAACCGAAGCCGAAGGCGAAACCGAAGCCGAAGCGGCAGCCGAAGCCGCCGCCGGTTTCAGGCCAGCCGGGCGACCGCCGCCGCCACCCGCTCGTCGGTGGCCGTCAGGGCGACCCGTACGAACTGCTCGCCGGCCTCCCCGTAGAAGTCGCCGGGTGCCACCAGGATGCCCAGTTCGGCGAGGTGCGCGACGGTCCGCCAGCAGTTCTCGTCGCGGGTGACCCACAGGTAGAGGCTGGCCTCGCTGTGCTCGACGCGGAAGCCGTGCGCCTCCAGGGCGGTGCGCAGGGCGGTGCGGCGCGTCGCGTACCGCTCGCGCTGCTCGGCCACGTGCGTGTCGTCGCCGAGGGCGGCGACGGTGGCCGCCTGCACCGGGGCCGCGGTCATCATGCCGCCGTGCTTGCGCAGCTGGAGCAGGTCGCCGAGGACTGCCGCGTCACCGGCGATGAACGCGGCCCGGTAGCCCGCCAGGTTGGAGCGCTTGGACAGCGAGTGGACCGCGACGATCCCCTCGAAGGAGCCGCCGCAGACGTCCTCGTGCAGGACCGACACCGGGTCGGTCTCCCAGCCCAGCTCCAGGTAGCACTCGTCGGCGACGAGCAGCACGCCGTGCTCGCGCGCCCAGGCCACGATCCGGGTCAGCTCGTCCTTGCCGATGACCCGGCCGGTCGGGTTGGAGGGCGAGTTCAGCCAGAGCAGCTTGAGGCGGGCCGGGTCGAGGTCGGCGATCGGGTCGTCGTAGACCACCGACTCGGCGCGGGCCAGCCGGGCGCCCACGTCGTACGTCGGGTAGGCCAGCCGGGGGAAGGCGACCTGGTCGCCGGGGCCGAGCCCGAGCTGGGTCGGCAGCCAGGCCACCAGTTCCTTCGAGCCGACCACCGGGAGCACGTGGGGGTGCGCCGCGTCCTTGGCGCCGAGCCGCTGCCGCACCCAGCGCACCAGCGCGTCGCGCAGCTCGACCGTGCCCCAGACCGTCGGATAGCCGGGCGAGTCCGCCGCCGCCACGAGGGCCTTCTGGATGAAGTCGGGGACCGGGTCGACGGGGGTGCCGACGGAGAGGTCGACGATGCCGTCGGGGTGGGCCGCGGCCGTCTTCTTGTAGGGCTCCAGCTTGTCCCAGGGAAAAGTGGGCAGCCGGTCGGTGACTGTGCTCACGGAGCTCTTCGCTTTCAGTGGCGTACGAGGGCGGACCGGTCGGCACGGGGCGCGCGGGGCCGTACGGGAAAACGCCTCGGTCCCGTACGGCGGCAGAGGCCGTACGGGACCGGGGCGGCGCATGGCTCGCGCGTACCGCTGCCGAGAGTGTTACTGGTTCTGCGGCGGCAGCGCTGCGACGAAGGGGTGGTCGCGCTCGATCAGGCCGAGCTTGGAGGCACCACCGGGCGAACCGAGCTCGTCGAAGAACTCGACGTTCGCCTTGTAGTAGTCCTTCCACTCCTCCGGGGTGTCGTCCTCGTAGAAGATGGCCTCGACCGGGCAGACCGGCTCACAGGCACCACAGTCGACGCATTCGTCCGGGTGGATGTACAAGGACCGGGAGCCCTCGTAGATGCAGTCGACCGGGCACTCCTCGATGCACGCCTTGTCCTTGACGTCGACACAAGGCTGCGCGATGACGTAGGTCACGCTGTCGTTCCTCCTCGATAGGGCGCGGCGGGCCAGCTCTCCGGCTCCGTCCACGGGCGCGCGGGAGCGCGGCGTCGTGCGATGCCCGCACCTAGTATCTCCGTTCCCGGACACGATCCGAACAGGAGGGGTGGGCAGAGCTGTGGAATTCACTGCCGGCGGACAACTTGAGGTGCGCGTGACGCCCGAGGACGTGGGCAAACGGGTATCAGTCCGGCGCCTGACCGGGGGCTCCGCGGCGGGTGAGCGGTTCACCGACGTGGTCGGCGTGCTCACATCCTGGGACAAGGGTGTGCTGTCGATCACACGAAGGAGTGGCGAGACGGTACGGGTCGACGAGGAGGCGCTGGTCGCGGGCAAGGTGGTGCCCTCGGCGCCGGCGCGGCGGCGCGGACCCGCGGCGGACTTCCCCGAACTGGCGCACGTGATGGCACGGGCCTGGCAGCCGGTGGAGAGCGAGACGCTCGGCGACTGGACGCTGCGGGCGGCGCACGGCTTCACCCGGCGGGCGAACTCGGTGCTGCCGCTGGGCGACCCCGGACGTCCGCTGGACGAGGCGCTGGCGCGGGTGCGGCAGTGGTACGCGGAGCGGGGCCTACCGGCGTACGCGCAGGTGGCCACCGGCGCGGCGGGCACCCAGGAGGTCCTGGGCGCCGAACTGGACTCGCGCGGCTGGACCCTGGAGGTCTCCGCCGAGGTACGGATCGCGGCGCTGGCGCCGATCGGCGACCTGGACACGGCGGCGGTGGACTCCGGGGTGGTGCGGGTCGGGCTGTCGCGGACCGCCGACGAGCGGTGGATGTCGCGCTACCAGCGGTTCACCTCGCCGGGGGCGCACGTCGGGCAGGTGCTGGGGAGCGGGCCCTCGGTGTGGTTCGCGACGGTGCCCGGCGAGGGTGACGACGCGGCGGCGCGGGCCATCGGGCGGTGCGTGGTGGACGGGCGGTGGGCCGGGTTCGCCGCCGTCGAGGTCGACCCGGCGCACCGGCGGCAGGGGCTGGCGAAGGCCGTGATGGCGGTTTTGGCGCGGCGGGCGCTCGACGAGGGCGCGTCGGCCGCCTGGCTCCAGGTGGAGTCGGACAACGAGGGGGCGCGGGCCCTCTACGACGGGATGGGATTCACCACCCATCACCGCTACCACCACTACCGATCTGCGTAGAGCGGGTACGAGGCAGACATGGGAGACGACGTTCCGACGACCCCGGAATCATCGGGGCAGGATGAACTGCCGGACTGGCGGCGGCAGTTCGCTCAGGAGGCGCGGGCCGAGCAGCCCGATCCGGCGATGCTGTGCCTGCTGATCGGCGCGGTCGCCGACCCCGGGCTCGGACAGGCCGGGCTGGACGAGGCGCAGATCGAACTCGACCGGCTGGCCGGGCTGTTGCCGTTCCGCCCGGCCGGGCCCCGGTCCTGGGCGACGGCACTGGGTGAACTCCTGGGCGCGCGCTGCGGGTTCGAGGGCTCCCCCGGCGACTACCAGCGGCTGGAGTCCTCGCTCCTGCCGGAGGTGCTGCGGCGCCGCAGAGGGCTGCCGATCCTGCTGTCGGTGGTGTGGATGGAAGTGGCCAGACGGGCCGGGGCACCGGTGTACGGGGTGGCGCTGCCGGGGCACTTCGTCGTCGGGTTCGGGACGCCGGGCGGCGGGCCCGGCGAACAGGTGCTGGCCGACCCCTTCGACGGCGGCCGGCTGCTGACCGGCGCGGACGCGGAACTGCTGGTGGCGGGGGCGACCGGGGAGCCGCTCGACCCGGCGATGCTGCGGGCTGCGGACCCGCTGGAGATCGTGCTGCGGGTGCTGAACAACATCCGCGCGTGGGCGGCGGCCCGCCCCGAGCGGACCGACGTCCAGCTGTGGGCGGTCGAACTGTCGCTGCTGCTCCCGGCCCATCCGGCGCGGCTGCGCTACGAACGGGCGCAGCTCCTCGTGCAGCGGGGGGACTTCCTGGGCGGGGCGCGGGACCTGGAGGCGTACGCGGAGATCGTGGAGGTGGTGGAGCCGGGGACGGCGGAGATGGTGCGGGGGCGGGCCCGAGCGGCGCGGGCGCGGCTGAACTGAGGGGTGGGGTGGGGGTTCTCTGCGGGAGCGTTGTCGGTTGCTCGCGCGGTTCCCCGCGCCCCTGGGCGTGGCGTGTGTCAGAGCCAGCCCTTCTCGCGGGCCGTGCGGGCCGCTTCCGTCCGGTTGCGGGTGGCGAGTTTCTGGATGGCTGTGGAGAGGTAGTTGCGCACCGTGCCCTGGGACAGCCTCAGCCGCGCGGCGATCTCCGCGTTCGTCGAGCCGTCCGCCGCCGCGCGCAGGACGTCCCGTTCGCGGTCGGTGAGCGGGTTCGCGCCGCCCGCCAGGGCCGCCGCCGCGAGCGCGGGGTCGATGACGCGTTCGCCCGCGAGCACCTTGCGGACCGCCGCCGCCAGTTGGGCGGCCGGGGCGTCCTTCACCAGGAAGGCGTCCGCGCCCGCCTCCATCGCCGAACGCAGGTAGCCCGGACGCCCGAAGGTGGTGAGGACCACCACCTTCACCCCCGGCAGCTCCGCCGTCAGCCGGGCGGCGGCCTCGATCCCCGTCATCCCCGGCATCTCGATGTCGAGCAGCGCGACGTCGACCGCCGCCTCCCGCGCCGCCGCCACCACCTCGTCGCCCCGCGCCACCTGGGCGACCACGTCGATGTCCGGCTCCAGACCGAGCAGGGCGGCCAGTGCTTCGCGGACCATGGACTGGTCCTCGGCGAGCAGGACCCGGATCGTGTTGCTGCTGGTCATGAGGCGGATCCTAGAGGGACCCTGGCGGTCAGGACGAAGCCGGGGGACGCGCCGGGGCGGGCGGGGTCCGTGCCGACGGTGCCGCCCACCGCGGCCAGCCGTTCGCTCATGCCCCGCAGGCCGTTGCCGGGCTGCTGGCCGGTGCCCGGTGCTCCCTTGCCGTCGTCCGTCACGGTCAGTTCCAGGAACCGGCCGTCGAGGGTCTGCGCCGCGCGCAGCCGCACCGTGCAGTGCCGCGCGCCGCTGTGCCGTACGACGTTGGTGACCGCCTCGCGCAGCGCCCACGCGAGGGCCTCCTCGCGCTCCGGCTGCACGCCCGCGCCGTCCCCCGCGTCCGGCGGGCCGTCGGGCACCTGTGCCGTGATGCCCGCCGCCGTCAGCGCGGTGCGGGCGCCCGCCAGTTCGGCGGGCAGGGTGGCGCGGCGGTAGCCGGAGACCGCCTCCCGTACGTCCACCAGGGCCTGCCTGCTGACCTTCTCGATGTCGGCGACCTGCCGGGCCGCCTGTTCGGGGTGGTCGGGCAGCATTCGGCCCGCGAGTTCGCTCTTGATAGTGACCAGGGAGAGGGAGTGGCCGAGCAGGTCGTGCAGGTCGCGGGCGAGGCGCAGGCGTTCCTCGTTCGCGGCGAGCTGGGCGACGGTGGCGCGGGCCTCGCGCAGTTCGATGGTGGTGCGGATGAGGTGGCGCACGCCCATCATGGAGAACCCGGCGAGGACCGCCCCGAGGACGTTCCCGGACAGGGAGTCCCCCGTGACGCCCAGGTGCAGGCCGATGAGGACCAGTGTCAGGGTGGCGCCCGGGACGACCCAGCGGGCGTACCGGAAGGGCAGGGCGACCCCGGCCGACACCGACACGTACACGAACAGCACCAGCCACGGCGGGCCGAGGGCCAGCGGCAGGACGACGGCCAGCGCCGAGAGGACGGCGAGGACCACGACGACGGCGCGCGGGGTGAGCGGGCAGCTGCTGTTGTAGCGGAAGACGAGGGCGAGGTAGACGCCGACGAAGCCGAGCAGCCCGAGCGTGCCGAGCACCAGCGCCGGGACGGTGTGCCGGCCGGAGAGCAGGTCGCCGACCGGGGCGCCCATGAACACCAGCCAGATGCTCACCCACAGGAGTTTGGTCAGCGCCTGGCGGCGGCCGTCGGGGCGGGCCCCGATCGACCCGAACGCCCCCTCCCCCTCGGCGTCGAAGGGCACCCGCGCGGTGCCTCGGGGAAGGGGGCCGGGCGCGCCGGGGCCCGGCTCGGTGGGCCTGCCACCGGCCGGGCCGGGTGTCGGGTGGGTGTTCACGCCTTCAGGGTGTCCTTCCGGTACAGCCAGGCCGCTCCCGCGGCGAACAGTACGAAGTATCCGGCCAGCGTCAGCACGTCCTGCGCACCCGGGGCGCTGCCGAGCACCACCGACTGTCCCAGGCCCGCGTACGCGTGCGTCGGCAGCCACTCCGCGATGCTCTGCAGCCAGTCGGGGTAGACCGTCGCGGGCATCCACAGGCCGCCCAGGATCGAGAGGCCGAAGTAGATGATCATGGTGACGGGGCGGACCGCGTCACCGGAGACGAGGTAGCCGAGGGCCACTCCGAGGGCCGCGAAGCACAGGCTGCCGATCCAGATCACCCCGGTGAGGGCGATCCACTGCCAGACCTCCAGGCGGACGTCCTTGGTCAGGGCGCCGACGACGAAGACGATCACGATCGAGGGGAGGGTGACGACCGCCGCGCCCGCCATCTTCGCGAGGACGTAGCCGCGTCCGGGGAGGGTGGTGAGCCGCAGCTGGCGGGTCCAGCCCTTCTCGCGCTCCTTGGCGATGCGCTCGCTGTTGCCCATCAGGACGGCGGTGAGGGCGCCGAAGGAGGCCATGGCGACGACGTAGAACGCGCCCATGCTCAGGTTGGTGTGCGGGACCTTTCCGTTGCCCTGCGGGCCAGCGATCATCAGGAAGAGGGCGGAGGGGTAGATCACCGAGAAGAACAGGAACTTCTTGTTCCGCAGGGACCTGCGGATTTCCAGGGAGATGAGCGCCTTCATGCTGCTGCGGCCTCCTCGGCCTCGGTGATCGCGACGAATGCCTGCTCCAGGCCGAGCCCGGAGACTTCGAGGTTGCGGGGGTAGAGGCCGCGGGCGTAGACGGCGTGGACCGTGGCGTCCGCGTCGTGGGACTGGATGCGGACCGTGCGTCCCGAGACGTCGATACGGGCCAGCGCGGGCAGGTCGCGCAGGGCGGGCAGCGCGCGCAGGGCCGCCTCGTCGAGGTCCGTGGCCTCCCGCGGCCCGGTGGCCGCGCGTGCCGCGTCCAGCGGTCCGGTGTCCAGGTCGAAGGTGACCCGCCGGGCCCCCGCCCGTGCCTTGATCTCGGACGCGGTGCCGTCCGCGAGGAGGCGGCCCCGGTGCAGCACCAGCACCCGGTCGGCGACGGCGTCCGCCTCTTCCAGGTAGTGCGTGGCGAACAGCACCGCGCGGCCCTGGTCGGCCTCCTCGCGCATGGTCGCCCAGAAGGCGTTCCGGGAGGTGACGTCCATGCCGGTGGTGGGCTCGTCGAGGACGATCAGGTCGCTGGCGCCGGCGGTGGCGAGGGCGAACCGTACGCGCTGTTCCTGGCCGCCGGAGAGCTTGTTGACCATCCGGTCGGCGATGGCGGTCACGCCCGCGCGGGCCATCACGTCGGCGACGGCGTAGGGGCGGGGGTGCAACGCGCAGGCCAGGGCGACCAGTTCGCGGACCCGTACCTCCTCCATCAGGCCGCCGCTCTGCAGCATCGCGCCCACCTTGCCGGTCTCGACGGCCTGCCGGGGCGGGCCGCCGAACAGGGCGACCGTGCCGGAGTCCGGCCGCTTGAGACCCAGCAGCAGGTCCAGGGTGGTGGACTTGCCCGCGCCGTTGGGGCCGAGCAGGGCGACGGTCTCGCCCGGGTGGAGGTCGAGGGAGAGGCCGGCGACGGCCCGCACCCCGCCGTAGGTCTTGGTCACCTGGTCGAAGTGGACCGCTGTGGTTTTCATGCCTCAAGCCTCGCGGGCGGGCACCCCGCGCGGCAGAGACGGGCGTCCGGACTTCCGCATGACAGATGTCATGGGGCGGACACGACGGGGCCCCCGCTCCGGGGTGGGAGCGGGGGCCCGGCGGCACTTCCCGAGGGGCCGGACGCGGGGTCCGGACGCCCCGTTACGAGGGGTTGAGGTCGATCGTCTGCGTGCGCTCCGCCCGGGTCTTGCCGACCAGGGCGAGCCGCATCGCGTTGCGGATGTCCTCCATGGCGACCGGGTGCTTCTTGCCGTCCGCCTTGCTGATCATGACGTTGTCGAAGGTGGTGCCGCAGAGTTCCTTCATCGCCGCCAGGTCGTAGACCTCGACCAGCTTCCCGTTGATGGGCTTCATCGACAGGATCTTCGGCAGCGACTTCGCGGGCCCGAAGTCGATCTTCTGGCCGCCGGCCCGGATCGTGATCAGGTCGGACATGGCGGGCTTGGCGAACTCGTTCATGGCCCGGTCGAGTTCGGCCTGCGTGACGGTGGGCTGCTTGGCGACGACGGGCAGTTCGACGGGAACCGCCTTGCCGCTCTGCACCTGGGCGCGGTACGCGTCGCGCACCTTCTGCATCGACGCCTTCACGTCGAGGGCCTTGCCCGGCTTGCCGGGTACGGCCACGACCTTGCCCGGGGAGAACGCGATGGTCCCCTCGGACGCGGTGCCGGACGTACCGGCGAGGGTGGTCAGCGCGACGCTGAGCTTCTCCTCGTCGACCGGGATCACCGGCTCCGCGACGCGCTCGCCGCCGAACAGCGAGCCGACCACGGAGACCGGGTTGTAGTCGCTGCCCGCGGCGCCGCGCACGGTCTCCTGGCTGTCCAGGGACAGTCCCGCGTTGCCGGGGGCGAGTTGGGTCCTGCGGCCGTCGACGGTGAGCTGGAGCGGCAGCCCGGCCCGCTTGCCGAGAGCCGCGTCCAGCTTGACGACCGCCTCGTCGCGGGTGCCGCCGCCGATGTCGACGCCGAGGACCGTGGTCCCCTTGGGCACGTCGGAGTGGTTGAGCAGCAGTCCGGCGCCGTAGACGCCGCCCGCGAGGACGACGACACCGGCCACCAGCAGGACCAGCTTGGAGCGGCCCTTCTTGGCGGGCGCTGCGGGCTTGGGCGCGGGCGGCGGGGCGGGCTGCTCGCTCCGTGCGGGGCCGCCGGGGGCGCCCTGGCCGAAGTCCGCGGCGCCCGGCGGGTCGGGCAGCCGGGGCGTGAGGTTGGGTCCGCTCGGGAACGACGGGCGCGGACCCTCCGGCTGGACCACCGGAACACCGCTGGTCAGGGTGTCGCCGGAGACGTAGCCGGGCGGTGTCATGGGGCCGGGCCCCGGAGTGCCGGTGCCCGGACCCGTGGGGGCGGCGCCCGGCAGGTCGTCGCGCGGGTCGGTCTGCGGGGTGAGCACGGCGGTGTCGTCGGTCATGGCACCGGCAGCGTCGGTCCCGCTCATCGGGGTGTCCGTGCCGAACGGAGCCGGGCCGCCGGGCCCGCCCCGGGGCGCCGGACCGCCCGCCTGCGGCGACCGGACCTCCGGCCAGGGGCTCGGAGCGGAACCAGAAGCGGAAGGACCGGAAGGGGTGGCGGGCGCGGGGGCGGGCGGGCGCGACGTCAGGGAGTCCAGCGCGCTGATCCCGCTGACCGGGCCGGTCGTCGGCCCGGTGGGCGCAGCCGGACCACCGGGACCCGCCGGGCCGCCGGGGCCCGCGGGTGCGGCGTTCGTGCCCTTGCCGTCGGTGAAGTAGGGCAGTCCGTCCCGCTGTCCGCCGCCCTGCGTGCCACCGTCCGCCGGGCCGGCGGGCGCACCGGGCTGGGCGGCGGGCGAGGGCTGCGGCGTCACGGGGGACCTGCGGGGCGCGAACCAGTCGCTGGTCGGCTTCTCCTCGCTGGAAGCGGAACCCGAAGCGGAACCCGAACCACCGGCTCCGTCGGCCGTCTTGTCCCGCACGGTCGCCCCCTGTACCCGCGTCGGCAGCGGCGGCTGTCCGGACGCGGTCGTCGCGGCACCGGCCGGGGCCTGGGCCGACGGCGCGCCCTTCGGGGAAGAGGAGGAGAAGGACGAGGAGGCGGAGGGCGCCGCGGACAGCGGCTCCGACGGCGGCCAGGCCGTCTCGCCGGTGGTCTCCGCGTTCGGCGCCCCGTCGCCGGCCGCGCCGTCGCTCTCGCCGTCCGCGCCGGCCATCGGCTTGCGCATGACGACGGGCGGGATGGGACGCGACCCGGGGATGTTGATCCGGATACGGGTCGTCAGCGTCGTCTCGGTCTTGGGCTCGTCCGACTCCGGCGCGTCCGCGGGCTCGTCGTTCGCGGCCGCACCGGGGCCGCCTGGACCGTCGGGCTGGAGCGAGGGGTACGGGCCGGACCCGTACGGGGTCGACCCGGAGGGGTACGCGGTTCCGCCGCGCCCCTGCGCGCCGGAGGACGAACTGTCAGTTTCACGACTCAAGGCAGGTTCTCCCGGTTGGCTCCACCGCCCGATCTCTTAACCATGTGCTGCGGGCGGCTCGGCGGCGCGCACCACCATACTGTCCGCCGCCGGGCCGCAGCCCCGCGGCCGTCGCGGGGACGCGGTCGGCGGTCGGGGTCCGCGGACGGATCCCGGCGGACATCACAGAAGGAAGTGGTACGTCACTTGCCAAGTCGGGCGGCGGAGGTGCCTGGTTGCGGCAACTGCGGCATGGTGGCACAGATCACAGCCAGTGCGATGCCACCGAGCAGGAAGACGCTCGACCCGGTGCCGCCACCGACCAGAGCGTCCCCCTCGGTACGGCCGGTGGTGCCCAGCAGTACGGCGGCGGTCCAGCCCAGTCCGGGGGCCAGCGCACCGGTGCGGGTGCCCAGCGCGTACGTACCCCCGTAGAAGAGGCAGCCCGCGGCGAGCAGCGCGAGGAGCAGCCCGAGCGGCACCAGGAGGCCGGAGACGAGGGCGCCCGCGATGCCGGTGACGGCGCCGACCACGAACAGGGCGACGTAGAGGGGCAGGCGCTTCCAGTTGATGTCCACGGTCATGCCCGCGCCCCCGTGGTCCCGTCGAAGAGGTCGGTCTCCGGGCCCTCCGCGGCCTCCTCCTGCGTACGCGGCGGGTGCACCCGCTCGTAGTACTCGGTGGTGAACAGCGGCTGGGCCAGCTCGTTGGAGAGCAGGAACCACGGCTCGTGGACGGTGATCTGGGTGGCGTGCGCCCGCATCGCGGCGGTCTTGGCCGGGCCGTACGCGGAGCCGTCGATCTCGGTGGTGATGTGCTCCTCGTCGACCACGCCGGGGACGTCGTCGACGGAGGCGATGCCGGGGAAGCCCGGGTCCTCCGCGCGCAGCCGGGCGAAGGCGGCCTCGGCGACGGGGCGCGGCACCCGGTTCCAATACACCTTTTCCACCGTGTGCGGAACACCGAAATCCGGCCGGTAGGTGGGCTCGGCGGCGAGTTCGGCGGCGCGCATGGCGACCCGGTGCGCCTGGATGTGGTCGGGGTGGCCGTAGCCGCCGTCCGGGTCGTAGGTGATCAGTACCTGGGGGCGCGTCTCCCGGATCACCTCGACGAGGTAGGGGGCGGCGGAATCGATCTCGGCGTGCCAGAACGCGCCCTCGCGGTGGTTCTGCGGGGCGCCCGTCATGCCGGAGTCGCGGAAGTGGCCGGGGCCGCCGAGGAAGCGGTGGTCGGTGACGCCCAGCTCCTTCATGGCGGACGCCAGTTCGACGGCCCGGTGCGGGCCCAGGGCGTCGCCCCGGTCGGCGGCGAGGCCCGCGAGGGAGGGCGGGATGATCTCGCCCTCCTCACCCAGGGTGCAGGTCACCAGGGTGACCCGCGCACCTTCGGCGGCGTACTTCGCCATGGTGGCGCCGTTGTTGATCGACTCGTCGTCGGGGTGCGCGTGCACCAGGAGCAGGCGACGGGTGGGGAGCTCGGTCATGGTGACAGCGTACGAGGTGGGGGCTCCGCCGCCGCTCCTCGCGGTGCCGCGGCCGTTGCCCGCGGTGCCGCCGTCGCTCCCCGGGACGGCACGGGGCCGCGGTCAGAAGTGGAAGCCGCCCAGCACCCCGGCCACGTTCGTGGTGACGTTCTTGATCGTGGGGGCGATGGACGAGCTGGCGAGATAGAACCCGAGCAGCATGCAGACCACCGCGTGTCCGGCCTTGAGTCCGGATTTCCGGACCAGCAGGAAGACGACGATCGCCAGCAGCACCACCACGGAGATCGAGAGTGCCACGGCGGTTCACCTCCACTTGAGTACGGTCGGACGACGGTTGGATCTACGGCAGCACGACAGGTGCCAGCAGGTCTATACCCACCTAGCGCTACGGATCATAACTATCCGCATCCACGCATTGATCGGTGCACGGCAGCACGAGGGGCGCACGGGGGGCGGCCAGTTGAGGAATGTGGCCAAAAATCGCCGTCCTGGCGAGCGGAGTTGAGCGGGCCGCGAGGGGTGGCCGGTCACCAGCCGGGCGGGCGCGAGGAGGGCGGGGGCGGGCCAAAACCGCCGATCCCGCCGCTGCCGGGCACTCCGCCGGGCCCGCCGGGAGGTCCGCCGGCCGGTCCGCCGGCGACGCCGTACCCGTAGCCGTCGTACACGTTGGGGGCCAATTGCGGACCGCTGCCCACGGGCCGGCCGCGGCGCCCCGTCACCAGTGCGACCACTCCCCCGATCAGCAGCGCCAGCACCCACCAGGCGACGGTGAGCCGCTCGACGGGCCCGAGGCCGCCGAAGTGGGCGAACAGGTCGGTGCGGACCGCGGCCGAGACCCCGGCCGCCCCGCCCACACCCACCAGCAGTGCCGCCACCAGCCCCAGCGGCCGGGAGTGCACCGCGCGCAGGAGTCCGCCGACCGCGGCGGTCAGCGCGACCGCGGTGATCACCAGGGAGGCCCATCCGACGGGCATCCCGAGCAGTTGCAGGGCGCTCGCGCCGCCGGTGAAGCGTTCGGCGTACAGGGAGAAGGGGCCGGGGGTGCGGGTGTAGGCGTACACCTCCCAGGCCGCGGTGATCAGCCCGGCCGCGCCGAGCAGCAGGAACGCGGTGATGCCCGCACCGCGCCCGGGGCGGGTGGGCCCGCTGTCGTACGGGCGGACGGGGCGGCGGCCCGCGGCCACCACGATCAGCAGGGCGGCGGCCAGGCCGAGCGCCACGAACGTCGACACCATGGCCCACATGCGCAGCCCGTGCGGATACACCTCCGCGAATCCCTCGACCCACAGGGAGGGGGCGCGCACCGCGAGCGTGACGAGCCCGGTCACCGCCAGGGCGGGCGCGGCCACCCGGGAGCGCGGGGCGGTGAGGGCGACGACGGCGTACACGCACAGCAGGACGAGGTCGTACAGGGTGGTGGCGGTGAGGAACCGGTCCGGTCCGCTGCCCGCCCAGGCCCACCAGAGCCGGTCCGGGTCGTCGACGAGGCGGAGGTCGCGGGCGATCCACAGGGCCGTCAGGAGGGCGAGGAGGAGACACACTCCGCTCCCCGTGAACCGTGCGCCGCGCGCGAGTGACTGAGGCTGCCCCGTCGGTCCCATGGGTGAATGGTCCACCCTGGTAAGGGAGTTGAACAAGAGGTGGGCGTGTGCACGGTCGCTTAAGCAAAAGCGGCGGGGCCGTGCGAAGGCCCCGCTCCCCCTCCGGGACGGTGCCCGGAGGGGGCCGGGCTCAGCTGGGGACCACGGTGCGCTCCTCGGCGAAGTGGCACGCCGAGTCGTGCTCCGTCGCCGTCCCCGCACCGCGGAACACCGCGGGGACCGCCAGCAGCGGCACCTCCTGGGCGCACCGCTCCTGCGCCTTCCAGCAGCGGGTGCGGAAGCGGCAGCCGGAGGGCGGGTTGGCCGGCGAGGGCACGTCGCCCGCCAGGATGATCCGGTCCCGGTGCTCCCTGGCCTCCGGGTCGGGCACCGGAACGGCGGACAGCAGCGCCTGGGTGTAGGGATGCGTGGGGTGTTCGTAGATCTCCTCGTCGGAGCCGATCTCGACCACCCGGCCGAGGTACATCACGCCGACCCGGTCGGAGATGTGCCGGACGATCGAGAGGTCGTGCGCGATGAAGACGTAGGAGAGGTTGAACTCCTGCTGGAGCTTGTCGAGCAGGTTGATGACCTGTGCCTGGACGGAGACGTCGAGGGCGGAGACCGGTTCGTCGGCGACGATGATCTCCGGGTTGAGGGCCAGGCCGCGGGCGATGCCGATGCGCTGGCGCTGGCCGCCGGAGAACTGGTGCGGGTAGCGGTTGATGTACTCCGGGTTCAGACCCACCACGTCCAGCAGGTCCTGGACCTTGCGGCGCCGGTCGCCCTTGGGAGCCACCTCGGGGTGGATCTCGTACGGCTCCCCGATGATGTCGCCGACCGTCATGCGCGGGTTCAGCGAGGTGTACGGGTCCTGGAACACCATCTGGATGTTGCGCCGGACCGCCTTCAGCGCACGCCCGGACAGCTTGGTGATGTCCTCGCCCTTGTAGCGGATGGCGCCCGCGGTGGGCTGCTCCAGCTGGACGAGCATCTTGGCGACGGTCGACTTGCCGCAGCCGGACTCGCCGACGATGCCGAGGGTCTCGCCCGCGTGGAGGTCGAAGGAGACGCCGTCGACGGCCTTGACCGCGCCGACCTGCTTCCTGCGGATGATGCCCTGGGTGAGCGGATAGTGCTTGACCAGGTCCCGCACCTCCAGGATGGCCCCGCCGTCGCCGGAGGAGGGCGGGGTCCAGGCCCCGGCCTCGGTGGCGCCCGTGGTCCCGGTGCTCTCGGTGGGTTCAGCCATCGAGCGTCTCCTTCCAGAAGTGGCAGGCGCTCTGGCGGTCCTCGGCCACGTCGAACAGCGGGGGCACGTCGGTGCGGCAGACGTCCCTGGCCCGGGGGCAGCGCGGGTTGAAGGCGCAGCCGGGCGGGATGTGGAGCAGGTTGGGCGGCAGGCCCTTGATCGCGTACAGCTCCTGGCCCTTCTGGTCCAGGCGCGGGATCGATTCGAGGAGGCCCTTGGTGTACGGGTGGGCGGGGCTCTTGTAGATCTCGTGGACCGGGGCGGTCTCGACGATCCGGCCGGCGTACATCACCGCGATCTTGTCCGCGACGTCGGCGACGACGCCGAGGTCGTGGGTGATCAGGATCAGGCCCATGTTCAGTTCGCGCTGGAGTTCCGCGAGGAGGTCCATGACCTGGGCCTGGACGGTGACGTCGAGGGCCGTGGTCGGCTCGTCGGCGATGATCAGCCTCGGTTCGAGCGCGAGTGCCATCGCGATCATGATGCGCTGGCGCATACCGCCGGAGAACTGGTGCGGGTACTGGCCGACGCGTTCCTTGGCGGCCGGGATGCGCACCCGGTCCATCAGTTCGACGGCCTTGGCCCGGGAGTCCTTCCTGGACATCCCGCGGTGCACGACGAACATCTCGCCGAGCTGTTCGCCGACCGAGAGGACCGGGTTGAGGGAGGACAGCGCGTCCTGGAAGATCATGGCCATTCCGGCGCCGCGGATCTTCCTGCGCTGGTCCTCCTTCAGTTTCAGCACGTCCTGGCCGTCGAAGAGGATCTCGCCCTGGGGGATGCGGCCGGGCGGCATGTCGAGGATGCCCATGACGGCCTGCGCGGTGACCGACTTGCCGGAGCCGGACTCGCCGAGCACGGCCAGCGTCTCGCCCTCGTCGACGCTGTAGTTGACCCCGTTGACGGCCTTGGCGACGCCGTCGCGAGTCTTGAACTCCACGTGCAGATCGCGTACTTCGAGCAGCATGGCAGCAGCACCCTCTATCGCAGCTTGGGGTCGAGGGCGTCGCGCACCGCGTCGCCGAGCATGATGAACGCGAGGACCGTGACGGCGAGCGCGCCGGCCGGCCACAGCAGCATGTGGGGCGCGTTGCGGACGTACCCCGAGGCGGAGGAGATGTCGATGCCCCAGGAGACGGTGGGGGCCTTCAGCCCGACGCCGAGGTAGGAGAGCGTGGCCTCCAGGGCGATGTACGTGCCGAGCGCGATGGTCGCGACGACGATGACCGGGGCGATGGCGTTCGGGGTGATGTGGCGCAGCAGCATCCGCGAGTTGCCCGCGCCGAGCGCGCGGGCCGCCTGGACGTAGTCGTTCTGCTTGGCGGTGATGACCGAGCCGCGGGCGATGCGGGCGATCTGCGGCCAGCCGAGCAGCACGATGAAGGTGATCACCGGCCAGACGGTGGTGCCGGGGACGACCGAGAGGAAGACCAGGCCGCCGAGGACGACGGGGATGGCGAAGAAGACGTCGGTGATGCGGGAGAGCAGCGCGTCGAACCAGCCGCCGAAGAAGCCGGCCAGCCCGCCGAGCAGGGAGCCGAGGAGGGCGACGCCGACGGTGGCGCAGACGCCGACGGTGACCGAGGCGCGGGCGCCGTAGACGGTGCGGGTGTAGACGTCGCAGCCCTGGCCGTTGAAGCCGAAGGGGTGGCCCGGCTGGGAGCCCTGCTGGGCCTTGCCGAGGTCACAGGCGAGCGGGTCGCCGGAGGCGAGCACGTGCGGCCACAGCGAGATGAACACCAGGAAGGCGATGATCAGGCCGGAGACGATGAAGACGGGGTTGCGGCGCAGGTCGTGCCAGGCGTCCGACCAGAGGCTGCGGGCCTTGTCGCCGCCGCTCTGTCCGGGCTTGGGGGGCTTTTCGAGGGAGGCGCCCTCGGCGACCGCGAGGTCCATCGCCCCGCCGGAGCCGCCGAGTGCGGAGATCGCGCCCTCGTCGTGCGGGTTCTTCCCCTGCGGATTCTGCGGAGTCTTGGGCTCAGGCATACCGGATCCTCGGGTCGAGAACGGCGTACAAGAGGTCGACGATCAGGTTCGCCACCAGGAAGACCAGCACCAGGACGGTCACGAAGCCGACGACGGTCTGCGAGCTCTGCCGGACGATGCCCTGGTAGAGCTGGTAGCCGACGCCGTGGATGTTGAAGATGCGCTCGGTGACGATCGCGCCGCCCATCAGGGCGCCGATGTCGGTGCCGATGAAGGTGACCACCGGGATCAGGGAGTTGCGCAGCAGGTGCCGGGAGATGATCCGGCGGCGCGGCAGTCCCTTGGCGACGGCGGTACGGACGTAGTCGGCGCGGGCGTTCTCGGCGACGGAGGTACGGGTGAGGCGGGTGACGTACGCCAGCGAGACGGACGCCAGCACCAGTCCGGGGACGAGGAGTTCGTCGACGGTCGCGGCCGGGGAGACGGCCGGTTTGATCCAGCCCCACTTCACGCCGAGCAGCAGCTGGAGCAGCAGGCCGGTGACGAAGGTGGGGATGGAGATGACGACGAGGGTGAGCAGCAGGACGCCGGTGTCGATCGGCCTGCCCCGGCGCAGTCCGGTCAGGACGCCGAGGCTGATGCCGATGACGATCTCGAAGACGATCGCCACCAGGGTGAGCCGGGCGGTGACCGGGAAGGCGGTGCCCATCAGCTCGGTGACCTTCTGGCCGTTGAAGGCCTTGCCGAAGTCACCGGTGAACAGGTTGCCCATGTAGGTCAGGTACTGCTGCCAGACCGGCTGGTCGAGGCCGAAGTCCGACTTGAGCTGTGCGGCGGTCGCCGCGTCGCACTGGCGGTCGCCGCACAGCCCCGCGATGGGGTCGCCCATCACGTTGACCATCAGGAAGATCAGCAGCGTGGCACCGAAGAAGACCGGGATCATCTGGAGCAGACGCCGGATCACATAACGTCCCATGGAGGGCTCCCGTGGTGGTCGTGACTGGGTTGGTCCCCTGCGGGCGTCAGCTGACCTTCATCTCGTTGTAGACCGGGATGCTGAACGGGTTCAGTGCCACGTTCGAGGTGCGCTCGGAGTAGGCGGCGGAGCCGTTCTGGTACCAGAGCGGGATGGCGGCCATCTGGTCGGCGACGACCTTCTCGGCGTCCTGGAAGGTGGCGATGGCCTTCGCGGTGTCGGCCTCGGCGTTGGCCTTCTTGAGCAGTGCGTCGAACTCCTTGTTGGACCACTTGCCGTCGTTGGAGGAGGCTCCGGTGGCGTACAGCGGCTCCAGGAAGTTCTGGATCAGCGGGTAGTCCATCTGCCAGCCGGCCCGGAAGGGGCCGTCCAGCTTGGACTGGGTGACCTGGTTGCGGAAGTCGGCGAAGGTGCCGACCGGGTTGCCGACGCAGGCCTTGTTGTCGCCGAGGGCGTTGTTGATGCTGTTGCAGACGGCGTCGACCCACTCCTTGTGGGAGCCGGTGTCCGCGTTGTACGTGATCTTCATCTGGCCGCCGGGGATGCCGCCGCCCTCGGTGACCAGCTTCTTCGCCTCGGCCGCGTTGTACTCGCAGGAGGCGCCGCACAGCCCGGCCTTGTAGCCGCCCTTCTCGCCGAGCACCGGGGAGGTCCAGTCGGTGGCGGGGGTGCGGGTCTTCTGGAAGATCGTGTCGGTGATCTGGGCCCGGTTGATGGCCATGGACAGGCCCTTGCGGAGCTTCTCCGAGCCGGGCTTGTTCCAGTCCTTGTCGTAGAACGGGAAGGACAGGGTCTGGATGATGCCGGCCGGAGTGTTGAGGTACCGGTCGCCCAGGTCGTTCTTGACGTTCTTGAGCTGGGCGGCGGGCACGTCGTCCAGCAGGTCGAGGTTGCCGGCCGTCAGGTCGGTGTAGGCGGTGCCGTAGTCGGTGTAGACCTTGAGGTCCACGCCCTCGTTCTGCGCCTTGTCGTCGCCCGGGTAGTCGCCCCACTTGCGCAGGCTCATCACCGAGCCCTTGTCGTACTGCTTGACGGTGTACGGGCCGTTGCCGACCGGTGTCTTCAGGAACGCGTCGTGGTCGTCGAAGAAGATCTTCGGCAGCGGGGCGAACGCGGCGTAGCCGAGCGTCTCGGGCCAGGTGGAGAACTTCTGGGTGAGCTTGACCGTGAAGGTCTTGTCGTCCTTGACCTTCAGGCCGGACATGGTCTCGGCGGTGGCCTGGCCGCTCTCCGGGTGGACCTTGTCGTAGCCCTCGATGTAGCCGAAGAAGGGGGCGTTCTTCTGCTTGTTCTTCAGGTGCGCGCCGTAGTTCCAGGCGTCGACGAAGGACTTGGCGGTGACCTTCTCGCCGTTGCTGAACTTCCAGTCCTTGAGGGTGACGGTGAAGTTCTGCGAGTCGGTGGTGTCGATCTTCGCGGCGAGCATGTCCTCGGCCGCGCCGGTCTTCGGGTTGTAGCGCTTGAGGCCCCGGAAGAGCATCTCCAGGACCTTGCCGCCCTGGACCTCGTTGGTGTTGGCGGGCTCCAGGGGGTTCTGGGGGTCGCCCCAGGACGCACTGAGCACGCCTGTCTCGCCGCTGCCGCTTCCCCCGCCGCCGCAGGCGGTCGCGGCGAGAGCGACGGCTGCCGCGGTCGCGGCCCACTTGGCGTGCCTGGCTCCACGCATGGAGTGCCTCCTAGAGTCCCAAAGATGACTTAGGGACCCATATCACCCCATACGTTGCGGACCTGCATCTCCACCGCGTCCGTTAGGAACGCACCGTCACCCGTGGGGCCGCACCACCGCCCCGGGACCGCGCCGGCACCCCCGCGACCGCGCCGCGCTCCCGTCAGGGCAGCCGAGGGGCCGGGTCGGTGGCGAGGCGGGCATGGCTGTGCATGTCGTGGAAGGTGTCCGGCGCCAGCGCGGGCAGGCCGCCCCTGGCGACGCCCTCGAAGAGGTAGCCGCAGCGTTCGGCGACCCGGCAGGACGGCTCGTTGCTCACCGCGTGCCCCAGCTCGATCCGGTGCAGCCCGAGTCCGGAGAACCCCCACCGGGTGCACAGCTCCACCGCCCGGGTGACCACTCCCCTGCCCCGCGCCTCGGGCAGCAGCCAGTAGCCGATGCCCGCGACGCCCCGGGCGAACTCGATCTTGTGCAGTCCGATCGACCCCAGCACCTCACCGCTGTCCGCGTCCTCGACGCAGAACTGGGCGAGGTCGCCCCGCTCCCACCCCCGGGACCGCGCCCGCACGAACTCCAACGCCCCTTCCTCGTCGACCGGTTCGTGCTCGGACCACTCCCAGCGCCGGAACTCCGGATCGTTCAGCCCGCGGATCACCGCCGGCACGTCCTCCTTGCCCCAGGCCCGCAACCGCAGCCCGTACCCGACGAGTTCGGTGAAGACCAGTGTCCGTTCGGCGTCCTGTGTCACGACTGCTCCTTGTGCTTCTCGTACGTACGCGACTCGTACGCACGCCTCTCGTACGCACACCACGTGTACGCACGCGGCGAAAACGACCGCCGCCCCCGCCCCGAGGAATCGGGACGGGGGCGGCGGCCGGAAAAAGCGGGCTCACGGGCGCGGAGGGTCAGGCCGCGCCCACCACGTCCTTCTCCTCGGCGAAGTGGCACGCCGATTCGTGTGCCGCCGGGGAGTCCGAACCGGCGAACCGGGTCGGAATCGCCAGCAGCGGTTCCTCCTTGGCGCACTTGTCCTCGGCCTTCCAGCAGCGGGTGCGGAAGCGGCAGCCCGACGGCGGGTTGGCCGGCGAGGGCACGTCGCCGGTGAGAATGATCCGCTCGCGGTGCTCGCGGGCGGTCGGGTCGGGGACCGGAACGGCCGACAGCAGCGCCTGGGTGTAGGGATGCGTCGGGTGCTCGTAGATCGCCGCGTCCGTACCGATCTCGGCCATCTTGCCCAGGTACATCACGCCGACCCGGTCGGAGATGTGCCGGACGATGGACAGGTCGTGCGCGATGAAGAGGTAGGACAGGTTGAACTCGTCCTGGAGCTTCTCCATCAGGTTGATGACCTGCGCCTGGACGGAGACGTCCAGGGCCGAGACGGGCTCGTCGCAGATGATGATCTCCGGGTTGAGCGCGAGGCCGCGGGCGATGCCGATGCGCTGGCGCTGGCCGCCGGAGAACTGGTGCGGGTAGCGGTTGATGTACTCCGGGTTCAGACCCACCACGTCCAGCAGGTCCTGCACCTTGCGGCGCCGGTCGCCCTTGGGAGCCACCTCGGGGTGGATCTCGAAGGGCTCCTGGATGATGTCGCCGACCGTCATGCGCGGGTTCAGCGAGGTGTACGGGTCCTGGAACACCATCTGGATGTTGCGGCGGACCGCCTTCAGCGCACGCCCGGACAGCTTGGTGATGTCCTGGCCCTTGTAGAAGACCTCGCCGGCCGTCGCCGTCTCCAGCGTCATCAGGAGCTTGGCGACCGTGGACTTGCCACAGCCGGACTCGCCCACGATGCCGAGGGTCTCGCCCTGGTACAGGTCGAAGGAGATGCCGTCGACGGCCTTGACCGCGCCGACCTGCTTCTTGACCAGGACGCCCTGGGTGAGCGGGAAGTGCTTCACCAGGTTGCGGACCTGGAGGATCGGCTCGCCGCGCTCGACGGTCTTGTCCAGCGCCGCGACGGCCTGCGTCTCGGACGACGCCTCGACGACCTCGACCTCGGAGACGTTCGGGGTGGCGTCCACCGGCTCGGTGCTCTTGGTGGGCTCAGCCATGGATCGTCTCCTTCCAGAAGTGGCACGCGCTGCCGCGACCGGTCAGGTCGGCGCCGTCCCGCTCGGTCACCTGGACCAGCGGCGGCACCTCGGTGCGGCAGATGTCCTGCGCCTTGGGGCAGCGCGGGTTGAACGCGCAACCGCTCGGGATCTTGAGCAGGTTGGGCGGCAGGCCCTTGATCGCGTACAGCTCCTGGCCCTTCTGGTCCAGGCGCGGGATCGAATCGAGGAGGCCCTTGGTGTACGGGTGCGCCGGGCGCTTGTAGATCTCGTGGACCGGCGCGGTCTCGACGATCCGGCCCGCGTACATCACCGCGATCTTGTCCGCGACGTCGGCGACGACGCCGAGGTCGTGGGTGATCAGGATCAGACCCATGTTGTACTCGCTCTGGAGCTCCGCGAGGAGGTCCATCACCTGGGCCTGGACGGTCACGTCGAGAGCCGTGGTCGGCTCGTCCGCGATGATCAGCTCCGGCTCCAGGGCGAGCGCCATCGCGATCATGATGCGCTGGCGCATACCGCCGGAGAACTGGTGCGGGTAGTCGTTGACCCGCTCCCTGGCCGCCGGGATCTTGACCTTCTCCATCAGTTCGATGGCCTTGGCCTTGGCTTCCTTGCGGCTGAGCCCCTCGTGCACCCGGTACATCTCGCCGAGCTGGTAGCCCACCGAGAGCACGGGGTTGAGCGAGGACAGCGCGTCCTGGAAGATCATCGCGATCTTCCGGCCACGGATCTTGCGGCGCTCCTCGTTGGACATCTTGAGCATGTCCTGGCCGTGGAAGAGGATCTCGCCCTGCGGGATCTTCCCCGGCGGCATGTCGAGGATGCCCATGATCGCCTGAGCGGTGACCGACTTGCCGGAGCCCGACTCGCCGAGCACGGCCAGCGTCTCGCCCGCCTTGACGCTGTAGTTCACGCCGTTGACGGCCTTGGCCACGCCGTCGCGGGTGTGGAACTCGACGTGCAGGTCGCGCACATCGAGCAGGGTGCCGTTGTTCTCCCCGTCCTCGCCGAGGACGGGCACGTTCGCAGGTTTGTCCATGATGGTCACGTACGCCTCCCTCAGCGCAGCTTCGGGTCGAGGGCTTCGCGTACCGCGTCACCCATCATGATGAACGCCAGCACGGTGATGCTCAGCAGTCCGGCCGGGAAGATCAGGGTGTGCGGGTTGTTGCGGATGTCCTGGATGGCGTCGGAGATGTCGCCGCCCCAGGAGATGGAGTCGCCGCCCAGACCCAGACCCAGGAAGGACAGCGTCGACTCGGCGACGATGTACGAGCCCAGGACGATGGTCGCGACGACGATCACCGGCGCGATCGCGTTCGGCAGGATGTGCCGGAACAGGATCCGCTTGGTGCCGGCACCGAGCGCCTTGGCAGCCACCACGTAGTCGGCGTGCTTGGTCGTGATGACCGCGCCGCGCATGACGCGGGCGATCTGCGTCCAGCCGAGGAAGGCCAGAGCGCCCATGACGACCCAGACGGTGCGGTCGGTGAAGGCGTTGAGCACGACCATGGCGCCGAGCAGGAACGGGATGCCGAAGAAGATGTCGGTCAGCCGGGAGATGAGGCTGTCCCAGAAACCGCCGAAGTATCCGGCGAGCATGCCCAGCAGACCACCGAGCAGGGTGACCAGGACGGTGACACCGACGCCGACCAGGATGGAGTTGCGGGTGCCGTAGATCGTCCGGGCGTAGATGCTGCGGCCCGTGCGGTCGAAGCCCCACCAGTCGGCCTGGAAGACGTGCCCCAGTTCCGGCTTGCCCAGGAAGTGCTTGGCCTGGTCGCCGATGTTCGGGTTCTCGCCGGTGAACAGCGAGGGCCACACCGACACCAGGAGCAGCAGCAGGATGAGGGCCGCGGAGACCAGGAACAGCGGGTTGCGCCGCAGGTCGCGCCAGGCGTCGGCACCGAGACTGCGCGGCTTCTCCGGCGCGGGGCCGGAGTCCGTGGCCACCGGGGTGCCCGCGACCACGTTGGCCGCGTCCTCATGTGCGGTCTTGGTCATGTCAGGCATAACGGATCCTCGGGTCCAGGACCGCGTAAAGCAGGTCGACGAGCAGGCTGGCGAGGAGGTACACGAGCACCAGGACGGTGACGACACCGACGATGACCGTGCCCTCGCGGCGGGCGATGGCCTCGTAGAGGAGGTCGCCGATGCCCGTCACGTTGAAGATGCCCTCGGTGATGACCGCGCCGCCCATCAGGGTGCCGATGTCGGTGCCCAGGTAGGTGACCACGGGGATCAGCGAGTTGCGCAGCAGGTGCCGGGTGACGATCCGCTGCTTGGGCAGACCCTTGGCGACGGCGGTGCGCATGTAGTCCGCCGACTTGTTCTCGGCGATCGACGTGCGGGTCAGCCGTGCCACGTACGCCAGTCCGACCAGACCCAGCACGAGGGCCGGGACGATCAGCTGGCTGAAGCTCTCGGAGTCCTGCACCGTCGGCGTGATCCAGCCCAGCTCGTTACCGAAGTACAGCTGGAAGCCCAGGCCGACTACGAAGATCGGGACGGAGATCACCACGAGCGTGAACAGCGTCACGCCGGTGTCGATGATCTTTCCTCGGCGGATACCGGCGATCACACCGAGGGTGATGCCGACGACGAGCTCGAAGGTCCACGCCATGGCGGCGAGCCGGATGGTGACCGGGAAGGCCAGCGTGATGTCGTCGAGCACGGGCCTGCCACCCGCGATCGTCTTGCCGAAGTCTCCCTGGAACAGACCGCCGATGTAGTGGAAGTACTGCTGCCACAGCGGAAGGTCCAGGCCACGGTCGTGCCGGATCTGCGCGACCTGCGCCGGGTCCGGCGGCTTGTCCCCCCACAGCGCCGCAACCGGGTCGCCGGGGAGCACATTGACCATGAGGAAGATCAGCAGGGTTGTCCCGAGAAAGACCGGGATCATCTGGAGCAGTCGCCTAGCGACGTAGCGCCCCATTGGTGCCTCCGTCCATTACGGAGCCGCCCGAAGCGGCGCCCGGGATCGCCGGGCACCGCTTCGGGAACGAACTCCGGCGACTACTTCTTCTTGAAAACTTCGACGTCCGTGAGGATCGGGTCGCCGGCCTGGTCGAACTCCATCCCCTTCACGTTGTTCGAGTGGGCGGAGTTCGTCTGGTTGTAGAACAGCGGGATGCTCGGGAAGCTGTTCTGCAGCTGCTTCTCGGCCTCCTGGTAGAGCTTCGCCGAGTCCTCGATCGTCTTGGCCTGGTCGGCCTTCTTGGTCAGCTCGTCGAACTTCTTGTCCGAGAAGCCGCCCTTGTTGCCGTCGACGCCCGTGCCGTACAGGTCGGCGAGGAAGTTGCCGTTGAACGGGTAGTCGAGCACCCAGCCGGAGCGGTAGATCGACTTGACCTTCTTCTGGTCACGGATCTCGGTGTCGGCCTGGAAGTCCGTCACCGGGTCGCCCACGCACTGCACACCGGTGTTCTTGACGATGTCGTTGCAGACGGCCGTGACCCAGCCCTTGTGCGGCTGGTCGGCGTTGTACTGGATGCTGATCTTGCCGCCGGGGACGCCGCCGCCCTCGGTGATGAGCTGCTTGGCCTTGGTCGGGTTGAACGTGCAGTACTCACCGCACGCGTTCTCCTGGTAGCCCTTCACACCCTTGGCGACCCAGCCGGTGGCCGGCTGGCGGTTGCCGTAGAAGGTGGTCTTGGCGATCGTGGCGCGGTCGATCGCCATCGAGAGGCCCTGGATGACCTTGATGTTGGTGTTCTTCCACTGGTCCGTGTAGAACGCCGGGTTGATCGTGTTGATCGCCGAGTACTCGGACGTGATGGCGCGCTTGCCGAAGTCCTGCTTGTAGTTGGCGAGTTCCTGGTCCGGGATCGTCGGCATGGTGTCGACGTTGTCCGAGCGCAGGTCGTTGTACGCGGCGGTCGGCGAGGAGTACGCCTTGAAGTCGATGCCGCCGTTCTTCGGCTTCTTGGCACCCTGGTAGCCGTCCCAGGCGGCGACCTTGATCGACTTCTTGCGCTGCCAGGAGGTGAACTTGTAGGGACCGTTGCCGACCGGCTTCTCGCCGTAGGTCTTCGGGTCCTTCAGCGCCGCGGCGGGCATCGGGTAGAACGGCGCGTACACCAGCTTGTAGGCGTAGTACGGGATGCCGTTGGCCAGCGTGATGGTGAAGGTGTTCTCGTCGACGACCTTCAGGCCGGACATCTCCTTGGCGGAGCCCTTGCCCTTCTCGGGGTGCACCTTCTCGTAACCGACGATGTCGCGGTACCAGGCGCTGTTCTGCTGCCCGTTCTCCGGGTTCGCGGCCCAGTTCCAGGCGTCGACGTACGACTTGGCGGTCACGGCGTCGCCGTTGTGGAACTTCCAGCCCGCCTTGAGCTTGACCGTCCACACCTTGTTCGCGGCGTCGGGGGTGACCGACTCCGCGTTCTCCATGACGATGTTTCCGGCCTTGTCGTAGCTGACCAGACCCGTGAAGAGGGAGTTGATGACGACGCTGCCGTACGCCTCCATGGTGTTCGCCGGCTGCAGAAGGTTCTGCGGCTCACCATTGGCGTAGCTGACGATGCCCTTGGGGTCGACCGTGCGGTTGGCGTTGTCGTTCCCACTGTCCTTGCCGCCGCCACAAGCCGTCGTCGCGAGCGCGACGACACCTGCTATGGCGACCCACTTGGCGCTCTTGGCACCACGCATGGGGTTCCTCCTCATGAGTCCACTTGTTAACTGCAAGAGGGGGCACAGGTGCGCTCGCCGACACCCCTGACGGCGAGAAGTTCTGGTGCCCCAGTGTGCTCGTGAGTCGGCGCTCCCCACAGCGCGTGACCCATTGACCCGAGCTCAATGGAGCCAACTATTAAGTACGCCTGGACCGTAAACCACACTTAAAGGGTCTCGTTTTGACAACATCACTTACCCCGCGATGACCGAAATCCGGACAAAATGAGCCCAGACAGACACCCCCGAAACGGACTGTTAACGCAACTTCCGGAGAGTGTTGATCGATATCCGGACACACGGCGCAGGAAAAGGACTTGACCGGGCGTCGCCGGGAAGGCAGTTGGATCTTGACCGGGTACCGCCCGGCTCCGTCGCACCGGAGGCGGTGACCGAGCGTGAGCGGTGCGGCCCGCGGTGCGGCGTGTGAAGTGGCACACGCCGAAGGCCCGGCACCCCCGCGATCATGCGGGGTGCCGGGCCTTCGGTCAACAGGCGTACTGCAAAAGCCGGTTGACTAGCGCTTGGCGCGCGACGCGGTACGGCCGCGCTCCTTGGCGTCCAGGACGACCTTGCGGATGCGCACGGCCTCCGGGGTCACCTCGACGCACTCGTCGTCGCGGCAGAACTCCAGGGACTGCTCCAGCGACAGCTTGCGCGGCGGCACCACGTTCTCCGTGGTGTCGGCGGAAGCGGCACGCATGTTGGTGAGCTTCTTCTCCTTGGTGATGTTCACGTCCATGTCGTCGGCGCGCGAGTTCTCGCCGACGATCATGCCCTCGTACACCTCGGTGCCGGGGTCGGTGAACAGGACACCGCGCTCCTGGAGGTTGATCATCGCGAACGGCGTGACCGTACCCGAGCGGTCGGCGACCAGGGAGCCGTTGTTACGGGTCACCAGCTGGCCGAACCACGGCTCCAGGCCCTCGTGGATCGAGTGGGCGATACCGGTGCCGCGGGTGTTGGTCAGGAACTCCGTACGGAAGCCGATGAGGCCGCGGGACGGGACGACGAACTCCATGCGGACCCAGCCCGAGCCGTGGTTGGACATGTTGTCCATCCGGCCCTTGCGGACGCCCATGAGCTGCGTGACCGCGCCCATGTGCTCCTCGGGGACGTCGACCGTCATGCGCTCGACCGGCTCGTGCACCTTGCCGTCGATCGTCTGCGTGACGACCTGCGGCTTGCCGATGGTCAGCTCGAAGCCCTCGCGGCGCATCTGCTCGACCAGGATGGCCAGCGCCAGCTCACCGCGGCCCTGCACCTCCCAGGCGTCGGGGCGCTCGGTGTCCAGGACGCGCAGCGAGACGTTACCGATCAGCTCGCGGTCCAGGCGGTCCTTGACCTGGCGGGCGGTGACCTTGCGGTCCTTGACCGCGGCCTTGGCGTCCGCGCCCTTGCCGGTGCCGCCGCGGCCGACCATCGGCGAGGTGTTGGTGCCGATGGTCATGGAGATGGCGGGCTCGTCGACCGTGATCAGCGGGAGCGCGATCGGGTTCTCCGGGTCGGCCAGCGTCTCGCCGATCATGATGTCCGGGATACCGGCGACGGCGCAGATGTCACCGGGGCCCGCGACCTCGGCGGGCTTGCGGGTGAGCGCCTCGGTCATCATCAGCTCGGAGATGCGGACGTTGGAGATCGAGCCGTCGCGCTTGATCCAGGCGACCGTCTGGCCCTTGCGCAGCTCGCCCTGCTCGACGCGGAGCAGCGCGATGCGGCCGAGGAAGTTGTCGGCGTCCAGGTTGGTGACGTGCGCCTGGAGGGGGGCGGCGTCGTCGTAGGCCGGGGCCGGGACGTGCTCCAGGATGGTGGAGAAGAACGGCTCCAGGCTGTCGCTGTCGGCGGGGACGGTGCCGTCCGCCGGCTTGGTCAGCGAGGCGATGCCGTCACGGCCGCAGGCGTAGACGATCGGGAACTCGATCTGGTCCTCGTCCGCGTCCAGGTCCAGGAACAGGTCGTAGGTCTCGTTGACGACCTCGTCGATCCGGGAGTCCGGGCGGTCCGTCTTGTTGATGCACAGGATGACCGGCAGGCGCTGCTGGAGGGCCTTGCGGAGCACGAAGCGGGTCTGCGGCAGCGGGCCCTCGGAGGCGTCGACCAGCAGGACGACCGCGTCGACCATCGACAGGCCGCGCTCGACCTCACCACCGAAGTCGGCGTGGCCGGGGGTGTCGATGATGTTGATCGTGATCGGGTCCCCGCCGCCCTTGGGGTGGTACTTCACCGCCGTGTTCTTGGCGAGGATCGTGATGCCCTTCTCACGCTCCAGGTCGTTCGAGTCCATCATGCGGTCGTCGAGGCTTTCGGCGGCGTGCGCGGCGAAGGCGCCGGCCTGCTTGAGCATCGCGTCGACGATGGTCGTCTTGCCATGGTCGACGTGAGCGACGATGGCGACGTTACGGATGTCGTGGCGCGTGGGCATGGGTTGCTTAACGCTTCTCTCGATCGTGGGATGCGGCGTCTCGTTCCTCGTACGCCCACCGGGCGGACGCGCCACGGCTTACCCCATGGTACGTGGCGGACGCGGGACGGGCTTCCCGGGCCGATCGGCAAGCGGTCGCGGGCCCCGGATACGGGGCCCGCGCGGGGGCGCAGCGGGGACTGCGCGGGGGTGGGGGGGAAATGCTGAGCTCCGGGTCAAGGAGTCCCGCACGACCTTGCCCGCCGGAAGTCCGGCGGGCAAGGAAATTGAGCTGTTTCTGAGCTGTTTCTCAGATCGCGAGACGGCCTCTGACCTGCGGCGCAGCCCTTATGTGGCGTTACTTGCGGTCATCCTTGGCGGTATCGGACTTCTTGAATCCGATGTCCTGGTAGCGGGGTGCGGTGAACCCGAAGGCGCCCGCGTTCACCACCGTCGGCTTCACCGCGACCAGCTCGGGGCGCTGGTAGAGCGGGATGGAGCCGGCCGCCGCCCAGATCCGGGCGTCGGCCTTCCTCAGCAGCTCGCGGGCGGCCTCGTCGTCGAGCTCGGCGGCGGCCTGGTCGAAGAGCTGGTCGATGTGGTCGGTACCGACCCGGGTGTAGTTCTGCTCGACGAGCAGCGAGCCGTCGGCGGCGGGCTCGGGCTTGGCGAAGATCGGCCGCCCGTCGGTGGCCGGGTAGGCGGTGCCGGGCCAGGAGTAGAGCGCCAGGTCGTAGTCGCCGGAGGCGATGTGGTCCTTGAAGTAGCTCGCGTCCTCGACCTTGGTGGTCTCGGTGCGTACGCCGATGGCCTCCAGCATCCGGGAGATCCGGGCACCCACGGTGCGCAGCGGGGCCGACTCGGGGTCGGCGGGCAGGACGAAGCGCAGGGTCAGCGGCTTGCCGTCCTTGCCGACCATCCGGGACGCCCCGGTCGCCCTGGCCGCCGCGCGGGCGGCCGGGGCGGCGGTGCCGCGCGGGGCGTAGGCACCGGCCATGCCGCCCTTCTTCTTCTCCTGGGCCTCGGTCTTGCCGTCCGCGCTGTCCCGCTCGCCGTCCGCGCGCTCCCGGTACATCCGCGGCAGGCCGTCGTGGGCGAGGGTGACGGAGCGGGGGCCGACGGCGGGGGCCAGGACGTGGGTGCCGCCGTCGGTGCGGAAGGCGTTGTGGCTGTTGTCGAGGGGCTTGGCGTCGTTGCCGTCGCCGGGCTTGTCGTCGCCGACGATGTACATCCCCTCGTCGGAGGCGCCCTCCTCGCTCTCCTCCTTCTTCTTCCGGGCCTGTTCGCGCTTCTTGCGCTCCGCGTCCGAGCGGCTGCCCGCGCTGGTGCCGTCCTTGCGGGCGTCGGCGCCGCCGGGCTTCCAGCCGGCCTCGGCCAGGAGGGTCTGGGCCGCCTGGGCGTCCTGGCCGCCGAGCACCTCGCTGCCGTCGGCGTAGCCCTGCTGTCCGGCGAGCGCGAGGTGGCTGCCGAGCGGGGCGGCGGGCAGTCCGAGCGGCTTCAGTACGGCGTCGGCCAGCTCCTGCCGGTTGAGTGCGCGGGCCACCGCGCGGCGCACCCGCTCGTCGGACAGCGGTCCGGAGGCGCCGTTCAGGGCGAGCTGGGTGTAGGCGGGCTCCAGGGACCTGCGGACGGTGAAGCCGCGCAGGGCCCGCTGCTCGGAGGCGTACTTCTGGACCTGCTCGCGGGCCTTCGCGCGGGAGTTCAGCTCCGCCTCCGCCACTTCCTCGTCCTCGACGGCGCCGTGGGCGCGCGCCCAGGAGCGCATCGCCTGGGCGGCGGTGGTGGTGGAGCCGGGGCCGTGGGTGAGCGGGCCCTTGCCGCTGTCCTTGGCGGCACGGGCGATGCGCTCCACCGCGCCGCTGTCGACCTCGGCGAGGTCCACCTTGCCGGCGGCGAGCGCGGCGGCCCGCTCGTCGCGGGGGACGGCGCGCAGCACCAGCTTGTCGAGCTTGGCGGGCTTGCCCCACCAGCGCGGGTTGCGGTCCAGGACGACGGAGCCGTCCTCGCGGTCCACCTTCACCGGGCGGAAGGGGCCCGCCGTCGACTTCAGCTTCGTCCGGGCGCCGTCGTTGAAGGCGTCGGGGGTGCCCATCACCTCCTTGGGGTACAGGGGGGTGAACAGGGAGCGCCAGTCGGCGTACGGCTTGGCGTAGGTGACCTTGACCTCCAGGTCGTTGTCACCCTTCTCGATCTTCTCGATGCGCTCGTAGCCGGCGTTGCGGGCGGTCCAGTACGCGGAGTCCTTGCCGCGCAGCGCCCGCCACTGGGCGACGAAGTCGGCGGCGCCGATCTCCCGGCCGTCGCTCCACACCGCCTGCTGGTTGATCTTGTAGAGGACGACCTGCTTGGGCTCGCGCTCGACGACCTTGGCGTCCTCCAGGAAGTCCGGGTTGCGCTGCGGCTCGCCCTTCTCGTCGGTGACGAACAGGGCGGGCAGCACCGCGCCCGCGACGCGTGCGGTGGTGGCGTCGGCGTCCGCCTGGAAGGCGTTGAAGGTGGCGGGCACCGAGTCGACGGCCCAGTTCAGGGTGCCGCCGTCGGCGACCCGCTCGCGGTCCGTGACGGCGAGGTCCGCCGCGACCGGCGTGGCCCCCACGGCCCCCTCGTCCTCACTTCCGCCGCACCCCGTCAGCACCGGGAGTGCGAGCACACCGGTGGCGACGAGCGCGACACCGCGACGGGCGCGCGGAGAGACGTCGGACATGGCTGGACCTCCAGGCTGACCCGGCCCCCTCCCCAACGGAGTGGGCCGTTAAGTTCACTTTTGGGGGTTTATTGAGCTGATCACACTTGTCGGTGCTGCTGGCCCACTGAAAGGGACCTCGCGCGGGAGGCGGCGCCGACACGTCGGGCATCCGGGGAAGCCCACCCGTGCGGCCCAACGGGGACGGGCGGGGGGCGCGCGGACCCGTCGCACTTCGCGTACCGCTGCACGCACCCTTCACAACAGGGGATGTGACGCGCGACACTCGCAGCCGCAGAGGGACTGTGGACCGCATCGCGGAAGTGAGGCCAATTCATGTCCCTGCACGATGAGTTGACGGACATCTCACAGTGTCTGGACCGGCTCGACCGGGCGGTCCTGCGGCTGGCCGAGGAGACCGGCGACGGCCTGGAGATCCGGCGGGTGCGCACCGACGCGGCACATCTGCGCGAGAGCGTGGCGCTGCTGGGCGAACCGGGCCGGGCGGCACCGCCCGCGCCCGCACGGCCCGACCTGATCACCATCCCGGACGCGCCGTACGACAGCGCGCTGTGGACCGACTCCGACGACGAGGGCCTCGGCGCCCGAAACCGCCACGCCCCCTGACCCCACCCCTTGCGCGCCGGAGCCGCACCTCTCGCCCCCGCCGAGCCCCCTTGGGCGCAGGGCCCGCCCTCTCGCCCCCGCCCCCTTGGGCGGCGGGGCCGCCCCCCGGGGGCGGAACGGGCGGGCAAGGGGGCGGCCCCCGGCGGAGCCGCACAACCCGGCCCCGGCCCCGGCGGACCCGCACCCTCACCCCGCCCCGGCCCGGCGGCCCCGCACCCCCGCCCCGGCCCGGACGCCCCGGTCGCCCCGTTCACCCCCGCCGAAGCCGCATCACCCCCCCCCGCCCCGAACACCCCCTCCAACCCCCGCCCCGCTGGAGCCCAAGTTGGCCACAGGCACCGACCCCACCCCCCGAGCCACCGGCACCCGCCCGCCCGCACAGGGCACCTCCGGGCCCCCCGGCACCGGCGTGCACGGCGCGACCCGGGCGGCCATATCCGCCCGCCACCTGCGCACCGACCGCTGGTGGCTCTCCCCCGCGCTGACCGCCGCCGGGCTCCTCGCCTTCGTCGTCTACTCGACGTGGCGCGCCTTCGCCAACGCGGACTACTACGCCGCCCCGTACGTCTCGCCCTTCTACTCCCCGTGCCTCGCGGAGAACTGCGTACCGATGAAGGGCGGCCCCAACTGGGAGATCTTCGGCAGCTGGTGGGGGCTCTCCCCCGCCCTGCTGATCCTGATCTTCCCGCTCGGCTTCCGGCTGACCTGCTACTACTACCGCAAGGCCTACTACCGGGGCTTCTGGGCGTCGCCCCCGGCCTGCGCGGTCGCCGAACCGCACAAGAAGTACAGCGGCGAGACCCGCTTCCCGCTGGTCCTGCAGAACATGCACCGCTACTTCTTCTACGCGGCGCTGCTGGTCGCCGGGATCCTCACGTACGACACGGTCCTGTCGTTCCGCGACGAGAACTACGAGTGGGGCCACATGGGCCTCGGCACCCTGGTCTTCCTGGTGAACATCGTCCTGATCTGGGCGTACACCGTCTCCTGCCACTCCTGCCGGCACATCATCGGCGGCCGGCTCAAGCACTTCTCCAAGCACCCGGTGCGCTACCGGCTCTGGGGCTGGGTCGGAAAGCTGAACGGCCGTCATATGCAGCTCGCCTGGGCGTCGTTGATCAGCGTCGCGCTCGCCGACTTCTACGTGTACCTGATCGCGTCCGGCGCTTTCGACGACCCGAGGTTCTTCTGATGACGCAACCGGAACACCAGGACTGGGACGTCGTCGTGGTCGGCGCGGGCGGCGCCGGACTGCGCGCGGCGATCGAGGCCCGCGAGCAGGGCGCCCGTACCGCCGTGATCTGCAAGTCGCTGTTCGGCAAGGCGCACACGGTGATGGCGGAGGGCGGCATCGCCGCCTCCATGGGCAACGTCAACGCGGGCGACAACTGGCAGGTGCACTTCCGCGACACCATGCGCGGGGGGAAGTTCCTCAACCAGTGGCGGATGGCGGAGCTGCACGCCCGCGAGGCCCCCGACCGGGTGTGGGAGCTGGAGACCTGGGGCGCCCTCTTCGACCGCACCCCGGACGGCCGGATCTCGCAGCGCAACTTCGGCGGCCACGAGTACCCGCGCCTCGCGCACGTCGGCGACCGTACGGGCCTGGAGCTGATCCGCACCCTCCAGCAGAAGATCGTCCAGCTCCAGCAGGAGGACTTCGCGCTCACGGGCGACTACGAAGCTCGGCTGAAGGTCTTTCAGGAATGCACCGTCACAAGGGTGTTGACCGAGGAGGCGGAGGACTCCGGTACGGCCGGCGGACGGGTCTCGGGGACCTTCTGCTACGAGCGCGAGTCGGGGCGCTTCTTCGTCCTGCGGGCCCCCAGCGTGGTCCTCGCCACCGGCGGCATCGGCAAGTCCTTCAAGGTGACGTCGAACTCGTGGGAGTACACCGGAGACGGCCACGCGCTGGCCCTGCTCGCCGGGGCGCCGCTGCTCAACATGGAGTTCGTGCAGTTCCACCCGACCGGGATGGTCTGGCCGCCCTCGGTGAAGGGCATCCTGGTCACCGAGTCCGTCCGGGGCGACGGCGGCGTGCTGCGCAACTCCGACGGCAAGCGGTTCATGTTCGACTACGTCCCGGACGTCTTCAAGGAGAAGTACGCGGAGTCCGAGGCCGAGGGCGACCGCTGGTACGAGGACCCGGACAACAACCGCCGGCCCCCCGAACTGCTGCCCCGCGACGAGGTGGCCCGCGCCATCAACTCCGAGGTCAAGGCCGGTCGGGGCACCCCGCACGGCGGCGTCTACCTGGACGTCTCCACCCGGATGCCCGCCGAGACCATCCGGCGGCGGCTGCCGTCGATGTACCACCAGTTCAAGGAGCTGGCGGACGTCGACATCACGGCGGAGGCCATGGAGGTCGGCCCGACCTGCCACTACGTGATGGGCGGCATCGCCGTCGACTCGGACACCGCGGCCACCCGCGGGGTGCCGGGCCTGTACGCGGCGGGCGAGGTGGCCGGCGGGATGCACGGCTCCAACCGGCTCGGCGGGAACTCCCTCTCCGACCTGCTGGTCTTCGGCCGCCGCGCCGGGCTGCACGCCGCCCAGTACGCCGCCGAGCACGCCGGGGAGCTCAGGCCGCGGGTCGAGGAGGCCCAGGTGGACGCGGCGGCGGCGGAGGCGCTGCGCCCGTTCAGCGCGGAGGGCCCGGCCGGGGCGCGGGACGCCCGGCAGGAGGCGGGCGTGCCGGGCCGCCCGCCGGAGAACCCGTACACCCTGCACCAGGAGCTCCAGCAGACCATGAACGACCTGGTCGGCATCATCCGCCGCGAGGCCGAGATGACGCAGGCCCTGGAGAAGCTGGCCGAGCTGCGGGTACGGGCGCGCCGCGCCGGGGTGGAGGGCCACCGGCAGTTCAATCCCGGCTGGCACCTCGCCCTGGACCTGCGGAACATGCTGCTGGTCAGCGAGTGCATCGCCCGCGCCGCCCTGGAGCGCACCGAGAGCCGCGGCGGTCACACCCGCGAGGACTTCCCCGCCATGGACTCCGCCTGGCGCCCGGTGAACCTGCTCTGCCGCCCGGCCGACCCGACCGGCGGCCTTGCCGCCACCGATCCGGTGCGGGGCCAGATCGAGCTCGTACGGACGACGGCCGAACCCATCCGCCCGGACCTGCTCGCCCTCTTCGAGAAGGAGGAGCTGGTCAAGTACCTCGCCGAAGAGGAGCTGTACGAGTGACCACGTCGCCGTCCGCCAAGTACGTCGCCCACTTCCGCGTCTGGCGCGGGGATCCCGAGGGCGGCGGCCTGGCGGACTACCAGGTGGCGGTGAACGAGGGCGAGGTCGTCCTCGACATCGTGCACCGCCTCCAGGCCACCCAGGCGCCCGACCTCGCCGTCCGCTGGAACTGCAAGGCGGGCAAGTGCGGTTCGTGCAGCGCGGAGATCAACGGCCGGCCACGGCTGCTGTGCATGACCCGCATGTCGACCTTCTCCCCGTCCGAGACCATCACCGTCACCCCGCTGCGCGCCTTCCCGGTCGTACGGGACCTGGTGACGGACGTGTCCTTCAACTACACGAAGGCGCGGGAGGTGCCCGCCTTCGTGCCGCCGGAGGGCGTCGCGGCGGGCGAGTACCGGATGCAGCAGGTGGACGTGGAACGGTCGCAGGAGTTCCGCAAGTGCATCGAGTGCTTTCTGTGCCAGGACACCTGCCATGTGGTGCGCGACCACGAGGACAACAAGGCGTCCTTCGCCGGACCGCGTTTCCTGATGCGGGTCGCGGAGCTGGACATGCACCCGCTGGACGCCGCCGCCGAGTCCGGCCTGGACCGCAAGAGGTCGGCCCAGGAGGACCACGGGCTCGGCTACTGCAACATCACCAAGTGCTGCACGGAGGTGTGCCCGGAGCACATCCGGATCACCGACAACGCGCTGATCCCCTTGAAGGAGAGGGCGGTTGACCGCAAGTACGACCCGCTGGTGTGGCTCGGCAACAAGATCCGGCGGCGCACGGAGTAGCCGGGGCGGCCGGGCGGAACGGGGCGCGGGCGCCGGCCGGGGCCGGAATAGCCCCGGCGCACCGCGCGCTGCATCCAGCATGACCATGTGGAGCAGCGCAGAACTCGACGTCGACAGCTACCTCGCCCGGATCGGGTACGCGGGGGACCGCACCCCCACCCTGGACAACCTGCGGTCCCTGCACCGGGGACACGTCCTGTCGCTGGGCTGGCACAACCTCTCCTCGTACCTGTACGGCGAGGCCCCCCTCGACCTCGGCACGCTCCAGGAAAGGATGATCACCGGCCGGGGCGGCGGCTACTGCTACGAGCACGTGACCCTCTTCGCGGCGCTCCTGGAGTCCTTCGGCTACCGCTTCGTCGCCGTGCAGGGCCGGGTGGTGATGGGCGCCCCCGCGGACAAGCTGCTGCCCCAGACGCACGCGATGCTGGTGGTGGAGTTCGAGGACGGCCGGCGGTGGCTGTGCGACGTCGGCTTCGGTACGAGCATGCTGGAGCCGGTCGAGATGGTGGAGGACCCGGCGGGCGTCGAGGTCCAGCAGGACGGCTGGCGGTACTGGCTGCGCCACCAGGAGGTCACCCCGGGCGCCTTGGGCTGGGCGCTGCACCAGCCGGCGACGGGCCCGGAGACCGACCGCGAGGGGAACGGCTGGATGGTCCGGCACACCACGACCCTCACCCCGCAGTACCCGGTCGACTTCCGCACCGCGAACCACTTCGTCGCCACCAGCCCCCACTCGCCCTTCACCACCCGGCTGTACGTGCAGCGCACCCACACGGACCGCAAGCACGTCCTGGACCGGCTCACCCTCACCACGACCCGCCCCGGCTCCGCGCTCCCGCCGGAGACCCGCGAGCTGACGCCGGGCGAGGTGCCCGGGGTCTTGGCAGAGGTCTTCGGCATCGAGCAGAGTGAGCAGGAGGCGAAGCTGCTGATCGACAAGCTCTCGACTTCCTGACAGCTTCGCCGCCCACGACGAGCCCGCCTCGTCATCCCGCATGCTCCTGCGCCGGTGGGCGCGGGCCCTGAACGAGCGGACGGTCCGGGTGCGTGTCCCCACGGTGTACGACGTCGCGGAGAAGGCGGGCGTGTCGATCGCCACGGTGTCGCGGGTCTACCGCAGCCCCGAGGCGGTGCGGGAGCGGACCCGCGAGCGGGTCGTGGAGGCGGCGCGCGCGCTGGGCTACGTACCGAGCGGAAGCGCCCGCGGCCTCGCCAGCCGTACGACGGGCGTCCTCGGCCTGTGCTTCCCGGACCACGCGGACCCCGCCGTCGAGGAGGGCTACCGGGAGGGCGAGGGCCCGGACGAGGACGACGCCGCCGCCACGCTCTACAGCGACCAGGTCATCCGGGGCATGGAGCGGGCCGCCCGCCGGCACGGGTACGCGCTGCTGATCGCCGCCTCCTTGGAGGACGGCCCGCAGAGCCTGGTCGCGCAGGTGGCGGGCCGGGTGGACGGCTTCGCGGTCCTCGCGCGGACCGTGCCGACGGAGGACCTGGAGCTGATCGGCAGACGGCTGCCGATCGTCATGCTGGCGGGCCCCCGCGAGCGGGACCACTTCGACCACATAGAGGTCGCCAACGAGGACGGGCTGCGCGAGCTGACCCGCCACCTCGTCACCGGCCACGGTCTGACCCGGCTCGCCTTCGTCGGCGGCGAGCCCGGCTCCCCGGACGCGGAAGCCCGCTTCCGGGGGTACCGGCGGGCCTGCCGGGAAGCGGGACTGCCGGTCCCGGCGGAGCCGGACGCGCGGGGCGACATGACCCTGGCGGAAGGCTCGCGCGCGGCCGACGCGCTCCTCGACCGGGCGGCGGCGGCCGGGACGGCACCGCCGCAGGCGATGCTCTTCGCCAACGACCAGATGGCGGTGGGCGCGCTGCACGCCCTGGAACGCCGGGGCATCCGCGTCCCCGAGGACATCGCCGTCACCGGCTTCGACGGCATCCCGCTGGGCCGCGCGGTCCGCCCCTCCCTCACCACGGTGCGCCAGCCGATGCGGCGCCTGGGCGAGGAGGCGGTGGAACTCCTGGTCAGACGCCTGGCGGAACCGGACCTGGAACCGAGGTCGCTGATGCTGCCGGTGAGGACGGCACACCGGGGCAGCTGCGGCTGCGCGTAATCCCGGACCGGGGACCGCCTTCAGGGGCGCGGGGAACTGCGCGAGCGGGCACGTACGAGCCGCGGACGGGCACCCGGCCCCGGAGGGCCCGCCGCACGGGGTCCGGGGCGGAGCACCGGTTTCGGGAAGGGGCGGGGTGGGGGAAGGCCCCGCGCAGCGGACCCCTCCCCGCCCAGGTCGCGGCCCCCACACCCCCGGCATAGCCTCCCCGTGTGACGCCTCCCCAGAGTCGTACCCGGATACCCGGCGCCCTCGCGGCAGCCCTCTGCGCGACGGCCACCGCCTGGTGCCTCACCGGAACTCCGGACGCGCTCGCGGTGCAGAAGGCGCAGGCCGGCCCAGGCGGGCATGCCACGCACTCCACGCCCCACCACCCCCGCACCCTCCCCGCCGAAGACCCCGGCCCCCTCTCCACCGACGGCCAGATCACCGACCGGGCCGGCGCCCTCGGCAACTCGCGCGGAGCCGTCGCCACGGCACTCGAACAGCTCTACACCACCCACCGTCTCCAGCTCTTCGTCGTCTACGTCCGTGACTTCTCCGGCCGCCCCGCCCAGAGCTGGGCCGACGCCACCGCCACCCGCAACGGCCTCGGCCGCGACGACGTGCTGCTCGCCGTCGCCACCCACGACCGGCAGTTCGCCTACTCCGTCGACAACGAGTCCCGCCTCACCGACGCGCAGCTCGCCGAGGTCTCCGGCACCGCCGTCAAGCCCGCCCTGCGGCAGAACGACTGGGCCGGCGCCGCCATCGGTGCCGCGAACGGGTACGCCGCCGTGCTCTCCGGCACCCCCGTCCCCACCCCCACCCTCACCCCCGGCCCCCGCGACCCGGACTCCGGGGCCGACGGCGGCGGGGCGGGCGACCTGGTGCTGCCGGTCGTCGCGATCGGCGGTGCGGGCGCGCTCGCCGCGTACGCCTACCGACGGCGCAGGCGACCGCGCGACGGCGGCCCGGCGGGCACCGGGCGGGCCGGGGGCGCGGCGGCCCGGCAGCCCGGCCCCGCCCCCACTCCCCTCCCCGAACTGGACCGCCTCGCCAAGCAGGCCCTCGTCGCCACCGACGACGCCGTCCGCACCAGCGAGGAGGAACTCGGCTTCGCCACCGCCGAGTTCGGCGAGGAGGCAGCCCGCCCGTTCAGCGACGCGCTCACGCACGCGAAGGGCGAGCTGACCGCCGCGTTCCGGATCCGGCAGCAGCTCGACGACGCCACGCCCGAGGACGATCCGGCCAAGCGGCGGATGCTGGAGGAGATCCTCGCCCGGTGCGCCGAGGCCAACCGCCGGCTGGACGCCGAGTCCGCCGCCTTCGACCGGCTGCGCGAGCTGGAGCGCAACGCGCCCGCCGCGCTGGACGCCGTCGAGTCCTCCTTCCGCGCCCTGACCGGCCGCACCGCGACCGCCGAGGCCACCCTCACCGCGATGACCGGCCGGTACGCCGACTCCGCCGCGGCCCCCGTGGCCGGGCACGTCGAGCAGGCCAAGGACCGCCTCGTCTTCGCGACCACCAGCCTCAACACCGCCAGGCAGGCCCTCGTGGCCGGCGACAACAGCGGGGCCGCCGTCTTCGTGCGCGCCACCGAGGGCGCCGTCGACCAGGCGGCCACCCTGGTCGACGCGGTGGAGCGCCGAGCCCTGGAACTGGCGCAGGCCGCCGGCCAGCTGGAGGGGGCGCTGACCGAGACCGAGACCGACCTCGCCGATGCCCGGGGACTGCTCGGCGGTACGTCGCCGGGCACCGGCACCGGGGACCTGCGGGGCCGGATCGCCCGCGCGGAGGCCGTCGTGCGCGACGTACGGGAAGAGGTGGGGGCGGGGCGGTACGACCCGATCGACGCGCTGCGCCGGGTCGAGGAGGCGGACGCGGCGCTCGACGAGGCCCTGGCCGGGACGCGCGAGCAGGAGAGCGCGGCCCGCCGCGCCCGGGACCTGCTCGGGCAGGCCACCCTGACCGCCCGCGCCGCCATCGGTGCCGCCGCCGACTACATCACCACCCACCGCGGCGCCGTCGGCAGCCAGGCCCGCACCCGCCTCGCCGAGGCCCAGCGGCACCTGGAACGGTCCGCCGCCCTGGCCGGGAGCGACGACGCCTCCGGCGCGCTCGCCGAGGCCCAGCAGGCGGACTCCCTGGCACGCCAGGCCCAGGACCTGGCCCAGCAGGACGTACGCGGCTACGGCGGCCCGTCCGGTCCCGGCGGCTTCGGCGGCAGCCGGGGCGGCGGCCAGGGCGGCGCGGTCCTCGGCGGCATCATCCTCGGCGGCATCCTCAACGGCGGCCGTGGCAGCGGCGGTTACGGCGGCGGAGGCTTCGGCGGAGGAGGCGGGGGCGGCTTCGGCGGCGGCCCCGGCAGTTTCGGCGGCGGCGGTACCCGGGGCCGCCGGGGCGGCGGGGGCCGCTTCTAGCCACGTACCGGACACCGATCGACCGCCCCACCCTCACCACGACCCCCTCAAGGAGACCGCGATGTCCAAGCAGTCCGTCCTCGGCCGCGTCACCCAGCTCGCCAGGGCCAACATCAACGCCCTCATCGACCAGGCCGAGGACCCGCAGAAGATGCTCGACCAGCTGATCCGCGACTACTCGGGCAACATCGCCGAGGCCGAGGAGGCCGTGGCCGGCACCATCGGCAATCTGCGCCTCCTGGAGCAGGACCACCGCGAGGACGTGGACGCCGCCCGCGAGTGGGGCGCGAAGGCGGTCGCCGCCAGCCGGAAGGCCGACGAGCTGCGGGCGGGCAGCTCCGCCGAGGAGGCCGACCGGTTCGACTCCCTCGCCAAGGTGGCGCTGCAACGGCAGCTGCGGGCGGAGAAGGAGGCCCGGACCGCCGAACCGACGATCGCCGCGCAGACCGAGGTGGTCGCGGGGCTCAAGGACGGCCTGGCCAAGATGCGGACCAAGCTGACCGAACTGACCGCCAAGCGGGACGAACTGGTGGCCCGCGCCGGCTCGGCCCGCGCGCAGAACACCATGAGCGACGCCGTCAAGAACATCGACGTCCTCGACCCGACCAGCGAGCTGAGCCGCTTCGAGGAGAAGGTACGGCGCGAGGAGGCACGGGCGATGGGCAAGCAGGAGCTGGCCGCCTCGTCGCTGGACGCCCAGTTCGAGGAGCTGGACAGCCTGGGCGACGCCGCGGAGATCGAGGCCAGACTGGCCGCGCTGAAGAACAGCTGAGCGGCCGAGCGGGGCCCGGTGGCCCTGCTCGGTTCGGCCCGCAGCACCCCGGGCGCCCCGGCCCGAGCAGGGCTCGTCGGGCCGCCCGGGAGGGCACGGCCGCTCAGTACATGCTCAGCAGCTGCTCCACGCTCAGCTCGGCCGGGGTCCGGGACTCGCCGTCGGGCAGGGGCAGTTCGAACCACACCGTCTTGCCCCGGGGGGTGCGCCTGGCGCCCCAGGCCGCGCTGAGCAGCCCGACCAGCTGGAGTCCCCGGCCGCCCTCGTCGGTGTCGCGGGCGCGGCGCCGCCTCGGCTGGACGAGTCCGGCGTCCCACACCTCGCAGACCAGGGTGCGGTCGCGCAGCAGCCGGAGTCTGATCTCGCCCTCGCCGTACCGCAGCGCGTTCGTCACCAGCTCGCTGACCAGCAGTTCCGTGGTGTCGACCAGGTCTTCGAGGTCCCAGGAGACCAGCTGGGCGCGGGCCAGTTCGCGGGCCCGGCCCACCGAGCGCGGCTCGCGCGGCAGCCGCCAGTCGCCGACGGCCTCGGCGGGCAGCCCCTGGATGCGGGCCATCAGCAGGGCGATGTCGTCCTCGCCGTGCCGGGTGTCGAGCGTGGTCAGGACGTGGTCGCAGACGTCCTCCAGGGGGCGCACCGGGCCGCTCATCGCCGTGCGCAGATCGTGCAGTCCCTCGTCCAGCGGGTGTTCGCGCGACTCGACCAGGCCGTCGGTGTAGAGCGCGAGGAGCGAACCCTCGGACAGCTCGACCTCGACCTCCTCGAAGGGCTCGCCTCCCACCCCGAGCGGCATCCCGGGCGGTACGTCGAGGAGCAGCGGCTCCTCCCCCGGCTCGACCACTATCGGCGGCAGGTGGCCCGCGTTGGCGAACGTACATCGGCGGGTGACCGGGTCGTAGACGGCGTAGACGCAGGTCGCGAGGTACACCTCGGAGAGGTCGGCGTCGCGGGACTTGTGGGCGGCCCGGGAGGCGTGCTGGGCGCCGCTCGGGGTGCCCAGGCCCCGGGCGATCTCGTCCAGCGCGGAGAGCACCTCGGCCGGTTCGAGGTCGAGCAGGGCCAGGGTGCGTACGGCGGTGCGCAGTTCGCCCATGGCGACGGCGGCGCGCAGTCCGCGCCCCATGACGTCGCCGACGACCAGCGCGGTGCGGTGGCCGGGCAGTTCGATGACGTCGAACCAGTCGCCGCCGACCTCGGTGGCGGTGTTGCCGGGGAGGTAGCGGCAGGCGATGTCGAGGCCCGCCGCCTCCGGGTCGCCGGGCGGCAGCAGACTGCGCTGGAGGATCAGCGCGCGCTCGTGCTCGCGGCGGTAGAGGCGGGCGTTGTCCATGCAGACGGCGGCCCGGGACGCCAGTTCGGTGGCCAGCGCCCGGTCCCGTTCGCCGAAGGACTCGCTGCCCTTGGTGCGGGAGAACTGGACGAGCCCGATGACGGTGTCGTGGGCGACCATCGGCACGGCGAGCGTGGAGTGCACCAGTTCGCCGTCGTCAGCGTGCACCGCCCTGGCCCGTCCGGTGCGCAGCGCCTTCGCGCAGGGGGTGCCAAAGGGGTAGCGGTGGACGGAGCCGACCGTGACCTCCGCCGGGTCCTCGCCGGGCCCCACGCAGCCGGGTGCGGCCAGCGGTGCGTCGGACACGGCGCTGGCGAAGGCGACCCGACGCAGCTCGGCGCTGCCGTCGGTGACGCCGGGCGGGGCCTCGTCGCCGGTCAGCAGCCCCTGGTAGAGGTCGACGGAGGCGAGGTCGCAGAAGCCGGGGACGGCGACGTCGAGGAGTTCGCGGGCGGTGGTCTCCAGGTCGAGGGAGTTCCCTATGCGGGCGCCCGCCTCGTTCAGCAGGGCGAGGTTGCGCCGGGCGTCGGCGGCCTCGCGGGCGGCCCGGTGGCGGCGGGTGACGTCGGTGGCCAGGCCCGCGACCCCGACGGGGCGGCCGGAGCCGCTGTGCACCCGGTAGAGGTTGACCGACCAGTGGCGGCGCTCGGTGGAGCCGGGTTCGGTGCCGGTGATCTGTATGTCGGTGATGGACTCGCCGGTGGCCAGTACCCGGGCCAGCGCGTCGGCCACCCGGTCGGCCTCCGGCCTGGCCAGGTAGTCGTGCACCGTACGGCCCCGGTGGTCCTCGGCGGCGCCGCCGAAGACGGTGGCGAAGCGCCGGTTGGTGCGCTGGACCGTGAGGTCGGTGCCGAAGAGCAGGAACCCGAAGGGGGATTGTCCGAAAATGGCCTGCGAAGCGGCCAGGTCGGTTTCGATCCGGCGCAGTGCGGTGACGTCGACCACGAGACAGAGCGCGCCGCGCTCGCCGGTCGCGGTCTCGCTCGGCATCACATAGATCTCGGCCATCCCCTCGGCACCACCGGCACCGGCGGCCGAATCCGGCATCCGGAACGGGACGAGGCCCGTCCACTCCTTGCCGTCCAGGATCTCGGCCACCTCGTGGTGGCCGCGCGCGCGGTGGTGCTCGGGCAGGAAGACCTGGACCGGGTCGCGGCCCACGACGTCCCGCGCGCAGATGCCGAACAGTTCCTCGGCCCGCCTGCTCCACTGCTCGACCAGACCGTCGGCGCCGAGCGAGAAGGACGCCAGCCGGATGTAGTCGTAAACGGAGCCGGGCGGACTGCTTTGCCACAGGGCACGGCCCTGCGGCGGCAGGCCGGGGGTCCGCCCCGCGGCACCCGTGGTGCCCGGCGAGGCCGCCCCGGGGCGGCCGGCCGGGTGCGGCGTGCCCGCCGCCGGGCCCGTCGCCGGGTCCCGGTCCGGGCCGGTGGCACCGGCCCCTTCGGCTCCGCCGCCCGGGGTGTGCGCGGCGCCCGGGGCGGCGGCACGCGGGGTGGCGGTGGCGCGCGGAAGACCCGCCGGGTCACCGCCCCGCGCCACGTCCGGAGCGCCGGAAGCACCGGCAGCGGCCGGGCCGCCGGCCACGCCCTCGACGTCCCCGGCACCGTTCGCACGGGAAGCACCGAAGGCGTCGGCTCCGGGCCGCCGCCTCTCCGCTGGTATCTCGTTCACACGACCGTCCCCTCCAGCTCACCTCACCGGAACCGGCCTTGACCGCAGTATTCAGCACTACGGCCCCAGCTGGCACGGCGTTCACGATCGCGACGTCCTCCCGGCGTCCACTGGGCCCTTTTCGGCCTGGTTCGTCGCCTGACCGACGTCCTGCCGGGCGCCGTCGTGATCGTGTCAGTCCCTCCACACTTCTAACCGGGCAGAGCCAGCTCGAACCACACCGTCTTACCGGTCTTTCCGCGCCGGGTCCCCCAGCGCTGTGCCGAGCAGGCCACCAGCTGTATTCCGCGCCCTCCCTCGTCGTCCGGCCCCGCCGCCCGCTCGCGGGGCGGATCCGGAAGCGGATCTGAGACCTCCACCCGCAGGACGGCAGCCGCGGTGCCGGCGGTTCCGGTGTCGCGCGCCCTGGTGTCGAGCCTCACCAACCGAACACCGATCGGTCCGGACGCGTACCGCAGGGAATTGGTCACCAGCTCGCTGACCAGCAGCACACTCACGTCGCACAGTTCGTCGAGGCCCCAGTCGTGCAGGGTGTCGCCCACGGCGTGCCGTGCGGTGCGGACCGCGTTGGGTTCGGCCGGAAAGGTCCACTCGGCGCAGGCGCCGTCAGTGTCGAGCACGCCGACCACATCCCAGAGCAGCAGCAGCGGACCCCAAAGAGGAACGTCCAATTTCGGGGGGTTAATCAGCACATACCCGATATCGGAGCCCGGCTATCCCCGCAGTGGGCGCACTGTGGCACGAACGGCGTACGGACTCGCCCGTGCGCCGCGCCCCCATTGCCCCGTTCAGCCCCCTCACAGGGGGCGGGGCGGCCTTCGCGGCCCCCCATGCCCCACGGGCCCCCGCGGACCCCGTACGGCTCACACGTCCGCGCGCAGCCGCCGTACCGCCTCCGCGACCGCGGGGCGGTCCTGGTCCAGCCAGTCCACCGCGTCGCTCTCCTCGGGGCCGAGCCAGCGCAGTTCGTCGTGGTCCTCCAGCGGGCGGGGTTCACCGGCGAGCAGCCGGGCGGTCCACACCTGGAGCACGTAACCGGGCTTCAGCGGCCACTCGCCGGGGATGCGCTCGACGGCCTCGGTCTCCACGCCCAGTTCCTCGCGCAGTTCGCGCACCAGCGCCTGTTCGGGGCTCTCGCCCGGCTCGCACTTGCCGCCGGGCAGCTCCCAGCGGCCGGCCAGCTCGGGCGGGGCGCTGCGCCGGGCGGCCAGCAGCCGCCCGTGATGAAAGAGGGCTCCGCCCACGACCAGTCGTTCCGTCATGGGCGGAGCCTAAGGGGACGGCCGGCGCCGCCCCAAAAGGTGTCCGTGGCCGCCCCCCGGCGGCCCCGAAGCGCCTACGACCGCTTCGTCGCGGCCTGTTCGATCAGGTAGAGCTGCTTGTGTCCGCGGTTGTCGAGCTGATCGGCCCGCTGCTCGGCCTCCGCACGCGTGGCGTAGGCACCCACGCGGTAGCGGTTGCCGTTGTCGTCCTGCCGCACCACCAACCACGGAAGCCGGTCACCGCCGTCAGTCATCGCGCGCCTCCGTTCGCCGGCGTACACGCCGTCAAGGATCCCCAGGAAACCTCAGTACGCATATGCCCGAGCGTACGCCTGACCTTTACTCACCGGATATGGCTTTTCACAAAGAGACACCGATCTGGCCAAGAAACGCAGTCCGGTTGACGAACCCATGACGGAAAAAGAAGGGGCGCATCCTGGTGGATGCGCCCCCTGGGGACTTCAACTCAGCTCCGCACACGCCCGGTTGACGCGCTGTTCAGCGCGCCTGTCTCACCCCGGGCGCCCGCGGGCAACGGCCCCGCTCACTTGACCGGCAGGTGGTACGAGATGCGGTACCTGTCCGCCGGCACGACCAGGTCCGCCGTCTCGACGGCCCGTCCCGACGCGTAGTAGGTCCGCGCGACGACCAGCACCACGTGTCCCGGCACCCCGCCCAACTCGGCGAGCTCGTCGGCCAGTCCGGGCCGGGCACCGACCTCCTCCGCCACGTTGTCCACGACGACGTCGATGGCGGCCATCCGCTCGACCACCCCGCAGCCGCCCAGCGGCCCCTCCTCGGGCAGCATCACCGGCGTGCGCCCGGTGACCGCCAGGGGCTCCCAGGAGGTGGAGAGCATCATCGGCTCCCCCGCGTCCCGGAAGACGTACCGCGTACGCATCACACGGTCGCCGGGCTCGACGCCGAGGCGGGCGGCGATCTCCGGGGGCGCCTCGGTCTGCTCGCTGCGCGAGTCCCAGGTGCCGCGCGCCCCCTCGGCCGCCTGCTCCTGCCGGAAGGGCGTGGTGGGGCCGGTGCCCCGGTAGGCGGTGCGGGCCACACTGCGCGGCACCGGGCGCTCCCGTACGTAGGTCCCCGAGCCCGAGCGGCCCTCGACCAGGCCCTCCGCCATCAGCACCTTCCGCGCCTCCAGGGCCACGGTGTCCGAGACGCCGTAGACCTCGCGGATACGTGCCTGCGAGGGGAGCCGGGTGTGCGGCGGCAGCTTCCCGTCGGCGATCTGCTGCCGGAGGTCCTTCGCCACGCGCAGATATGCCGGCTGCTCACCGAATGTCACTGGCCACTCCCATCAGGTTGACAGACAGCAACAGCGTGGCAACCGTCGGTTGTTCAACACAAGCAGAGGCCAGGGTTTCACTCGATGTGATGATTCGCCTTTACGCAGGCATGTTCCCCCGGGTAATGGGCCTGTCGGGTTAGACCTCTTCGCCCGCTCCCGCCACATCGCCCTCGGAGCCACCGGTGTCCCCGCCGGACCCACCGGTCCCGCCCGACCCCCCGGTGTCACCGGTGTCACCGCCGTCGCCGCGCAGCGAACCCGTGAGCTTGCCGCCGGCCTCGTCGCCGAAGACGCAGGTGACCCCCCGGTCGCCCAGCCGCCAGCCGTCGCGGTCCGGCATCAGGTAGTACGAGTCCGCCGTGCCGGAGTCGCCGCCCGTGTAGCTCTCCTGCGCGGTGGCGCACTTGCTGTCGGCGATGGTGCCGATCTTCTCGTCGCCGGGGTAGTCGGCGGAGTCGGCCAGGTCGAAGGTGCCGAACACCTCGCCGTCGTGCGGCCGGGAGCAGTCGACCACCTCCACGTCGTACGTGGTGCCCTCCAGCGACCCGTCGGGAGTGTCGAAGCACTGTCCGGTCCGCAGGTCCTCCACCGACTGCGCGCTGCTGTTCAGCCCCCGCTCGAAGCCTTCGCGGAACGCGGCCAGCCCACCGGTGAGGATGCTCACCAGGACCAGGACGACGCTGAGCGAGGACAGCACGATGCCCGCGACCGCCATGCCCTTGCCCGCGTCCCCGCGCTTCTTGATCTGCGACAGGGCGACCAGACCGAGGATCAGCCCGAGCGGCGGCACGCAGCAGACGATGCCGGTGACCAGGGAGGCGATGGCCAGTCCGTTGGTCCTCGGCGCGACGGGCGGCATGCCGAAGGGCGGCGGAGCGCCGTACGGCTGCGCCCCGTAGGGCTGCGCGCCGTACGGGGACTGCCCGTACGGAGCGCCGTACCCCTGGTGCGGCGCGGACGGCGGGGTGGGCTGCTGCGGCTCGTTCCAGGGCTGCTCGGGGGGCGGCGGGGGTATCGCCATCAGTACGGTGCTCCTCGTCGGCGCGGTGCGGGGGGGTGCCGCGCAGATCGTACGTGCCGGATACGACAGGAGGCGGGCCGGACCGTTGCGCCCGGTACGCGCGGACGCGGCACCGGACCCCGGCCCGGGGGGTGATGTCGGAAAACCGCCTGCCCCCGGCGCCCCGAACTGCTGGACTGTCCCCATGACTTCGCAGACCACCCAGCACGCCAAGGCCACCCTCCTCCACTCCCTGCACCGCACGCCCGGTGCCCCGCTGCTGCTGCCCAACGCCTGGGACGTGGCCAGCGCCCTGGTCGTCGAGCAGGCCGGGGCCGCCGCGGTTGCCACCAGCAGCGCGGGCGTCGCCTGGAGCCTGGGCGTACCGGACGGCGACGTCCTCGACCGGGACCGGGCGGTCGAGCTGATCGCCCGGATCGCGGCGGCCGTGCGGGTCCCGGTGACCGCCGACATCGAGGGCGGCTTCGCGGACACCGCCGAGGGCGTGGGCGAGACGGTGGCCGCGGTGATCGCCGCGGGCGCGGTCGGCGTCAACCTGGAGGACGGCACGCGCTCGCCGATGGAGCAGACCGGCCGGATCGCCGCCGCGCGGGCCGCCGCCGACAAGTCCGGCGTCCCGCTCTACCTCAACGCCAGGATCGACACCTACCTCTTCGGCCTCGGCGAGGAGTCGGACCGATTCCAGGAGACCGTCGGACGAATGCACGCCTACGTCGGGGCGGGCGCCAGCGGCGTCTTCGTCCCCGGAGTGACCGACCCCGCGACCATCGCCGCGCTGGCCTCGGCCGTCGACGTACCGCTGAACGTCCTGGTGAAGCCGGGCGCGCCCAGCGCGGCGGAGCTGGCCGGGCTGGGCGTGGCGCGGATCAGCCTGGGCGGGGCGGTGGCGGGCGCGGCGTACGCGGTGGCCCGCCGGGCCACCGAGGAGCTGCTGACGTCGGGGACGTACGGGGCGGTGGCGGACGCGCTGCCGCACAACGACCTCAACGCGCTCTTCGCGCGCTGACCCGCCCCCCCCCGCGGCCCCCTGCCCCCTGCCCCGGGGGCCTAGCGGGCGCCGAACACCTGCGTCCAGGTCGGGCCGCCGGAGGGTCCGGCGATGCCGATGCCGACCTCCTTGAAGGCGCAGTTGAGGATGTTGGCGCGGTGCCCCGGGCTGTTCATCCAGGACTCCATCACGCTGGCGGGCCCGGACTGGCCCGCGGCGATGTTCTCGCCGTAGGTGCTCCACTTGTACCCGGCTGCGGTGACCCGCTCGCCGGGGCCGTCGCCGTCGGGGCTGGTGTGGTCGAAGTAGCCGCGCGCCACCATGTCCTCGGAGTGCCGCTGGGCGGCCGTACGCAGCAGGCTGTTGCTGGTCACCGGGGAGCAGCCCGCCTTCGCCCGCTCGGAGTTGAGCAGCGACACGACCTCCGCGGCGGGCCCGGCGGGCGGCGCGGGCGGAGCCGGGCGGGTGGGCTTCTTGGTACGGGTCGGCTTGGGGGCCGGCGGCGGTGCGGGCCGCGAGGCGGACCTGGTGGGCGCCGGGGTCGTGCGGGTGGCGGTGGCGCTCGGGGTGGGCTTCCTGGTGGGCGACGCGGTGGTGGCCGAGGGCGTGGGGCTGGGGCTGTCGCTCGCGGAGGGCAGCACGGGCCCGCTGGTCCGGGCCGCGTCGGCCACCGACGTGCTGGGCGCCTCGTCCTTGCCGCCGGAGAACAGCTGCACGGCGCCGATCCCGCCGCCGACGAGCAGCAGCACCGCGGCCCCGCCGACGACCTGGCGCCGCCGCCGGGCGCGCTGCCGGCGCAGGTCGGTACGGGTGGGACGGCCGGACGACGCGGCGAGGTGCGCGGCGGTGCCGTGGTCGTGTGCGGGCACCCCGCCGTGGGCGTCCGCGGGAAACTGCGGGTGGGAGACGGTCCCGGTCGCCCCGGTGCTGGTCATCTCCGGCCCCTGCCGTACCGCCTGCCGCACCAGTTCCACGAGCAGGCCCGCGACCGGCACCAGCCCGAACCCGGCCAGCAGCCCCTCGGCCGGGACCAGGCCGCTGCGGTGACCCGAGCAGACCGCGCACTCCTTGGCGTGCCGCGATATTCGCTTCCGCCAGAGCGCGGAGGGCGCCCCGTCCCACGGGGCGAGCACCTCCCGCAGCTGCCCGCACAGCGGCACCGCGGCCAGCGCCCTGACCACCACCCGCGCGGCCTCCAGCTGCGACTTCATGCGCTGCACACGTACGGCGGTGTGGTCGGGCGCCAGTTCCAGCGCGGTGGCCACCTCGGCCCGGGTCAGCTCCCCGGCGGCCTCCAGCCACCACAGGGACAGCAGGGCCCGGTCGTCGGCGTCGAGCCAGCGGGTCGCCTCGACGGTCTCCTTGCGCTGCCCGGAGAGCCCCATCCGGACGATGGTCAGCCCGACGAAGTCCGCGTCGGGGTCGGCGACCTCGCGCCCCTCGGACGGCATGGGCGCGCCGAGCGGCTGCTGCTCGCGCTGCCAGTGCCGCCGCACCTCGTTCATGGCGATGGCCACCAGCCAGGACCGGAAGCTCTCCGGTATCCGCAGGGCGGGGAGCCCGTCGAGGGCCCGGAGCATGGTGTCCTGGACGACGTCGTCCACATCGGCGTGCCCGTTGAGCGCGCGGCCGACGATGTTGTAGACGAGCGGCAGATAGGCGGCCACGAGCGCGTCCTGTGCCTGCGGATCACCGCTCTGCGCCGCCAAGATCGTCGCGACTCCGTGTTCCCTGTTCACGGTCTCCCGCCCCTTCTCCGCCTGCTCGGTCCGTACGGCATCTTGCTCCACCACATGGGAGACCGGGCGTGGAGAAGGACATAACAAAAATCACGCGACGAACTTGAGAAGCCCCGTCGGAGGCGCGGGGACCGGCCCCGTCAGGGGCGGGGGGGGGAACTGGGCGAGCAACCCACCACAGACCCACGGCAAAGGCCCCGGCCCCGCGGCGAGCGGTTCAGGGAAGGGGCGGGGAGCGGCACGCGACCCCCCGGCCCCTACTCCTCCCTCTCCTCCTCCGCCCCCTCGTCCAGCGCCGCGTTCAACCGTTCCCTGGCCCCCTCCAGCCACCGCCGGCACACCTTCGCCAGTTCCTCGCCCCGCTCCCACAGGGCCAGCGACTCCTCCAGCGTCGTACCGCCCATTTCGAGCCGCCGTACGACCTCGATCAACTCGTCCCGCGCCTGCTCGTAACCGACTTCGGTCCCGGCGGCTTCATCCGTCTTGGCCATGCGATTCACCTTAAGTTCGAGGTCCGACAGCACCTGCAGAAAAGCACCGGCACGGGGCCCCGGAACTCCCGGGAGGCCGACGCGCCGCCGTGCTCACTCCCCCACCCGCACCACGAACTCCCCCTCCGCCACCCTCGCCCTCAGCTCCTCGCCGCCGGCCACCTCGTCCGCCGCCCGCACCACCGCGCCGTCCTCCTTCTGGAGCACCGCGTACCCCCGCTCCAGGGTCGCCGCCGGCGAGAGCGCCACCACCCGCGCACGGGTGTGCGACAGCTCCGAGTCGGCCCGGTCCAGCAGGTGCCCCAGCGTGCGCCGGCTCCGCGCCACGAGCGCGTCCACCTCCGCCTCCCGCTCCTCGACCATCCGCTGCGGGCGCTCCATGACCGGCCTGGCCAGCGCGGAGGCCAGCCCCCTCTCCTCCCGGTCGAGCAGGGCCCGTACCGTACGCAGCGCCCGGTCGCGCAGCCCCCGCACCCGGTCCAGTTCCTCGCCCACGTCGGGCACGACCTTCTTGGCCGCGTCGGTGGGTGTCGAGGCCCGCAGGTCGGCGACGAGGTCCAGCAGCGGCGAGTCCGGCTCGTGCCCGATCGCCGAGACGACGGGGGTGCGGGCCGCCGCCACGGCCCGTACCAGCTCCTCGTCGGAGAACGGCAGCAGGTCCTCGACGCTGCCCCCGCCGCGGGCCACTACGATCACGTCGACCTCGGGCAGCGCGTCCAGTTCCTTCACGGCCTGGACGACCTGCGGCACCGCGTGCACGCCCTGGACGGCCACGTTGCGCACCTCGAAGCGGACGGCGGGCCAGCGGCGGCGCGCGTTCTCCAGGACGTCCCGTTCGGCGGCGGAGGCCCGCCCGGTGACCAGGCCGACGAGCTGCGGCAGGAACGGCAGCTGCCGCTTGCGGTCCAGCGCGAAGAGCCCCTCGGCGGCCAGCGACTTCTTCAGCTGCTCCAGCCGTGCGAGCAGTTCACCGATGCCCACCGGCTTGATCTCGGCGGCCCGCAGCGACAGCTGGCCCCGGGGCGCGTACCACTCGGGCTTCGCGTGGACGACGACGCGCGCGCCCTCGGAGACCACGTCGGCCACCGCGTCGAAGACCTGCCGGTAGCAGGTCACGGACACCGAGATGTCGTGCGAGGGGTCGCGCAGCGTCAGGAAGACCACACCGGCCCCGGGCCGCCGCGACAGCTGGGTGATCTGTCCCTCGACCCAGATCGCGCCGAGCCTGTCGATCCACCCGCCGATCATCCGTGAGACCTGCCCGACGGGCAGGGGAGCATCCGCTGACGTCGCGTTGAGAGCCATGCGAGAAGGCTAGCCGCGCCCTCCGACACCGCCCCCGGTCGCACCGCCCCCGGCACCGGCCGCCCCGGCGGCAGCACTGCCGCCCGCTCCCCCGCCCGGCAGGCCCCGCCGCCCGCGCTGGGCGAACAGCACGGCCAGCCCCACCACCAGCCACACCGCTCCGACCACCTGCGCGCTCCGGCTCGCCTCCCAGATCACCGCGAGCGCGACGGCCGCGCCGATCACCGGCACCAGTACGTGCCGCCACCACACCGGCGGCCCCTCCCGGCGGCGTACCGCGAACCAGCCGACCACCGACGCGTGCAGCAGCACGAACGCGGTCAGCGCGCCGATGTCGACGACGGACACCAGGTGGTCCATGCCGTCGCCGCGGCGCGCCGCCCAGACCGCCGCCACCAGCGTCACCAGCGCCGCGAGCCCCAGCGCCAGCCTCGGCACCCCGGACCTCGCGTCCACCCTGGACAGCACCTTCGGCAGCCTCCGCTCGCGCGCCATCGCGAACAGCAGCCGGCCCGCCGCCGCCTGCCCGGCCAGCGCCGCGAAGGCCGCGCCGATCGCCTTGCTCACCGCCACCAGGTCGTGCAGCCAGTCCCCGACGGCCCCGTCCACGGCGTCGTAGAAGGCGGTCCCCTGCTTCGACGGGTCGGCGGCGAGATCGGCCGCCGACCCGGGCGAGAGCAGCGCCACCAGGTACGTCTGTACGACGAAGAGCACACCGACCAGAGCGAGGCAGATCAGCACCGCCCTGGCGACCTTCGCGGAACCGCCGGTGACCTCCTCGGCGAAGGAGGCGATGGCGTCGAACCCGAGGTAGGAGAGCACCGCCACCGAGACCGCGCCGAGCACGGCGGCCAGCGAGAACGACCCCATCGACCCGTCGCCCGACAGCGGCGACAGCCAGTCCCGGGTGGCTCCGTCGCGCGCCAGCACCACCACCGCCGCGACCACGAACACCACCAGTACGACGATCTCCAGCGCGAGCACCGCGAAGCCGACGCGGGCGGCGGCCCGCACTCCCCACATGTTGAGCGCGGTGGTCACGACGACCGCGATGGCCGTCCACACCCACTGCGACAGGGCCGGCATCAGCGCGTGCAGGGCGATCCCGGAGAAGAGGTACGCGACGGCCGGGATCAGCAGGTAGTCGAGCATCGCCATCCACCCGGCGACGAAGCCCGGCCCCTCGCCCAGCCCCACGCGCGCGTAGGCGAAGACGGAGCCCGCCTGCGGGACGACCCGCACCATCTGGGCGTAGCTGAATGCGGTGAACGCCATCGCGACCGTGGCGACCAGGTAGACGAGTGCGACGGCGCCGTGCGACTTGGCGTCGAGGGTGCCGAAGACGCCGACGGGCGCCATGGGCGCGATGAACAGCAGCCCGTAGACGACCAGGTCCCGGAAGCCCAGACTCCTCCTGAGCCCGGGAGCCGCGGCGCTCGCACCCGTCCCGGCCGGGCCTCCCGCGCCGCCCGCCCCGCCGGCGCCGCCGCCCGTCGCACCCGCTCCGCCCGCCCCGCTCGCGCCTCCGGCCCCCGCCGTCCCGTCAGCCGTCCCGGCCATCGTTCCTCCGCACGTTCGTCGACTGTCCGTCCAGTCTTGCCCCGTACACGATCTTTGGCCTGTCGGGCACGGCCTTACGATGGGAGGCATGACTTCTACGCCTGCCCGCCCGTCTGCCAAGCGAGTGCTGCTGGCCGCCCCCCGCGGCTACTGCGCGGGCGTGGACCGCGCCGTCATCGCCGTGGAGAAGGCCCTTGAGCAGTACGGTGCGCCGATCTACGTACGGCACGAGATCGTCCACAACAAGTACGTCGTACAGACCCTGGAGAAGAAGGGCGCGATCTTCGTCGAGCAGACGGCGGAGGTCCCCGAGGGCTCCATCGTGATGTTCTCGGCGCACGGCGTCGCCCCGACCGTCCACGCCGAGGCCGCCGAGCGGAACCTCGCCACGATCGACGCGACCTGCCCCCTGGTCACCAAGGTGCACAAGGAGGCCGTCCGGTACGCCAAGGACGACTACGACATCCTCCTGATCGGCCACGAGGGCCACGAGGAGGTCATCGGCACCTCCGGCGAGGCCCCCGACCACATCACCCTGGTCGACGGCCCCGAGGACGTCGCGAACGTCACCGTCCGCGACGAGTCGAAGGTCGTCTGGCTCTCCCAGACCACGCTCTCCGTCGACGAGACGATGGAGACGGTCGACGCCCTGAAGAGCAAGTTCCCGAACCTGCTCTCGCCGCCCAGCGACGACATCTGCTACGCCACCCAGAACCGCCAGATCGCGGTGAAGAAGCTGGCCGAGGACGCCGAGCTGGTCATCGTCGTCGGCTCCAAGAACTCCTCGAACTCCATCCGCATGGTCGAGGTCGCCCTGGACGCCGGCGCCCCCGCCGCACACCTGGTGGACTTCGCGAGCGAGATCGACGAGACCTGGCTGGAGGGCGTCACCACGGTCGGCCTGACCTCGGGCGCCTCCGTCCCGGACGTGCTGGTCGACGGCGTGCTGGAGTGGCTCTCCGAGCGCGGCTACGGCGACGTCGAGACCGTGAAGACGGCCGACGAGTCGATCACCTTCTCGCTCCCCAAGGAGCTGCGCCGCGACCTGCGCGCGGAGGCGGCGGCGCTCGGCAGCAAGTAGGACGCGCCGGGCCCCGCCGGGGCCCGGGGCCGCAGGCGGCCACGGCACTTCGGGGGCCTCGGGTGCTTCGGGGATTCGTGTTCTTCAGGTGCTTCGCGGGACCCTGCTGACCCTTGTGAACCACTTCCCCGGTGGTTGTCGGTGGTCCGACGTAACGTGGGGTCCATGAACGTGTTCGGAGTGGACATCGGCGGTTCCGGCATCAAGGGCGCTCCCGTGGACCTGGAGCGGGGCGACCTTGCCGAACCGAGGCACAAGGTACTGACCCCGCACCCGGCCACGCCGGACAGCGTGATCGACGGCGTGAAGGAGGTCGTCGACCACTTCGGCTGGTCGGGCCCGGTCGGCATCACCTTCCCCGGCGTGGTCACGGACGGCATCACCCGTACCGCCGCCAATGTCGACAAGGGCTGGGTGGACCTGGACGCCCGGGAGCTGCTGGGCAAGCGGCTGGACCTGCCGGTCACCGTGCTCAACGACGCGGACGCGGCGGGCGTCGCCGAGATGACGTTCGGCGCGGGCGCGGGCCGCCGGGGCACCGTCTTCCTGCTCACCTTCGGTACGGGGATCGGCAGCGCCCTCTTCCTGGACGGCAAGCTGGTCCCCAACACCGAGCTGGGCCACCTGGAGCTGCACGGTCACGACGCCGAGAAGCACGCCTCCACGAAGGCCAAGGAGGACGAGGACCTGAGCTGGGAGCACTGGGCCAAGCGCGTCACGAAGTACCTGGCGCACGTGGAGATGCTCTTCTCCCCGTCCCTGTTCATCATCGGCGGCGGTGTCAGCCGCAAGGCGGAGAAGTTCATCCCGCTGATCAAGGGCATCCGCGCGGAGATCGTCCCGGCCCAGCTGCAGAACAACGCGGGCATCGTGGGCGCGGCGATGGCGGCGGCGAAGCAGTAGCCGCGACGGAGGCGGTACGGGGCCGGGGGGCGAAGGCGGTACGGACGCACAGGCCCGCCCCCACCCCCCTCTCCCTCTACTCCCTCACTGACTCTGCGGGCGCTGCCTGCGTACGGCGGCGGGGGCAGGGGCGGCCGGGGCCATCGCCATGGCCTGCCGCTTGCGCCCCATCTGCCGGATCTTCCGTACGCTCGCGATCAGCCCGGCGATCAGCGTGCCCCCGTACAGCCACCCGGCCTGCACGGCGAGGGCGGTGACCACGGCCATGAACCGGCTGCCGATCCCGTCGCTGCCGCCCGCGATGGGCAGCAGTCCGCAGGCGAAGGCGATCGGCACGCTGATCGGGGCGGTCACCAGGTCGGCGGGCCGCACCCACAGCGCGGTCAGCAGGCTCACCGGCAGGAACAGCACGCCGTACACGACCGGCGACCCGTCGAACAGCAACTGGTCCAGGCAGGCCAGCAGGAACATGGTGACCGCGGCGAACAGCCCGCTGCCGAGGCCGGTCAGCCGGGGGTTGGGCAGCCGCCGCAGGGCGAGCACCACGGGTGCCACCTGCCGCCCCGGCCGGACACCCGCCCGGTCGACGGTCGCAGCGGTGACCCCTTGCGCGGCGACGTGGTGCGAGCTGCGCTGCGGGGGGCGGGGACGGGTCCTGGGTTGCTCCACCGGACCAACGTAGGCCGCCGGATGGACGAATTCCGGGCTTGGACACGCCCTTTGGCCGAGCTTGGGCTTGAGTTCGACGCTGTACGGGCGAGAACCCGCCCGGAGCCGCCGGACGGCACCGGGGGCCGCTCCCCCTCCGCCCCGTACGACACCCCCACGGCCCGCCCGTAAACTGGGGGATCGGCCGGTCCACTCGGGGCCGGTTCCCACCCCCTCTCCGCTACGGGAAGTCGCCAACGTGTCGCTCACGATCGGAATCGTCGGTCTGCCGAATGTCGGCAAGTCGACCCTGTTCAACGCCCTGACCAAGAACGACGTGCTGGCGGCCAACTACCCGTTCGCCACCATCGAGCCGAACGTGGGCGTCGTGGGTGTCCCGGACCCCCGCCTCGCCGTGCTGGCCGGGATCTTCGACTCGCAGAAGATCCTCCCGGCCACGGTCGACTTCGTGGACATCGCGGGCATCGTCCGCGGCGCCTCGGAGGGCGAGGGCCTCGGCAACAAGTTCCTCGCGAACATCCGCGAGTCGGACGCGATCTGCCAGGTCATCCGGGCCTTCAAGGACGAGAACGTCGTCCACGTGGACGGCAAGGTGTCCCCCAAGGACGACATCGAGACGATCAACACCGAGCTGATCCTCGCCGACCTCCAGTCCGTCGAGAAGGCGGTGCCGCGCCTCACGAAGGAGTCCCGCCTCCAGAAGGAGAAGGTCGCGGTCCTCGCCGCCGTCGAGAAGGCCAAGGCCATCCTCGAAACCGGCCAGACCCTCTTCTCCGCCGGCATCACCAAGGGCACGGAGCAGGGCGACCTCCTCCACGAGCTGCACCTCCTCACCACCAAGCCGTTCCTCTACGTCTTCAACGTGGACGAGGACGAGCTGGTCGACGAGGACTTCAAGAACGAGCAGCGCGCGATCGTCGCCCCCGCCGAGGCGATCTTCCTCAACGCCAAGATCGAGTCGGAGCTCATCGAGCTCGACGACGACGAGGCCCTCGAACTCCTCCAGTCCATGGGCCAGGAGGAGCCCGGCCTGGCCACCCTGGGCCGCGTCGGCTTCGACACCCTCGGCCTCCAGACCTACCTGACGGCAGGCCCCAAGGAAACCCGCGCCTGGACCATCCCCAAGGGCGCCACGGCCCCCGAGGCGGCCGGCGTGATCCACACGGACTTCCAGAAGGGCTTCATCAAGGCCGAGGTCATCTCCTTCGCCGACCTGGTGGAAACCGGCTCCGTCGCCGAAGCCCGCGCCAAGGGCAAGGCCCGCATGGAGGGCAAGGAGTACGTCATGCAGGACGGGGACGTGGTGGAGTTCCGCTTCAACGTGTAGCGGGACAGTCACTGTCTGGTTCGGAGGTGGCGTGGGGCGGATTTCTACGGAAGTCGGCCCCACGTCCATTCGTGCGACAGCGCTCACCGAAGCGGTGCCACGACCTTGCACCTTTGGACAGCCTGGGGATGCCGGGTCAGACGTCCACCAGCGAGTACGGCCGACGGGTCACACGGCCGCGAAGCTCTTGACAGCACCAGTGAGCTCCCGCAGCTTCTCTCGCGTCTCCGCGTCGGTCGAGTAGACAACAGTGCCAATCATTCCCCGTGTCAGCAGCACCTTGTAGGTATTCCGGATCAACCGGTCCACATCGGCGTCCGGGGTCGACTTCTTGAAGACCGGGTCCTTGGAAGCGGCCCGGTCAGTGACCCAGCGGTCTCTGCGCCACACCAGGTCAGGCCCGATGATGACGCCACTCCAGTCGTACTCGAAGCCCTGCGCCGTGTACACACAGCCCACCTGCCCGAAACCGGCCGGGTCGGTTGCCCACAGGGCGGAGGGAGGCGCACCATCGACGGCGCGGTCACCGAACACGTTCCAAGGCCGTTCCCACTCTCCGACAACGACGTCTGCAGGCAGCGCCTGCCCTGGTGTCACCTTCTTCGACCACTTCCAGCAATAGCCAGCAGAGATGCGCGCGCTGTAATGCTCCGCTCGGCGGCCTTCGAGGAAAGCCTCCATCTCCTGCGGACTGCCCGCGAGCAGGAGTTGCATTTTGTCATCGGGTTCCCACACTTCGGGACCACCCGATTCCAGCCCCAGGAGCCTTACCACCCAGCGCAGATAGGCGTCGCTGCCCCCGCATCGGAACTGGCTGTCTAGCGGCACCACCTGACAGCTGAGGCCCTTCTGGGCGGCAGCCGCTTCGATCTCTGCCACCGTTCCCATTTCGCCGGGCCGAACAACCTGATGCTCGTCCAAGAGGAAGACCGGGACCCTCGCCGCATCAATGAGCTCCTCGACCTGGGGCTTTCCGGTGCGGTTCGCAGCCCGCGTGTAGCGGTTGGCCGAGGTCTCCCTCATGCGATGAGCTTCATCACAGATCAGAACGTCAAGAGCATTTCGCTCAGCGGTCATAAACCCGTTGAAGTACTTGAAGAGTTCCTTCACTTCACGCTTGCGAGCACCGGCAACCTTACGCATCGTGGTCGTAAACGAACTGGAACCCGTCGCGTGCAGCGCGGTGGCCCCTTGCCTGTACATCTCCCCCAGGAGCGACAGGGCAATGACGCTCTTGCCGGTGCCCGGCCCGCCGGTGATGATCACGACCTCCTTGTGGTCGGCCCGCTTGGCGCGACGGACTGCGTTGAGGACCGTCCGGTATGCGACCTGTTGCGCGTCCAGCAGCACGAACTGCTCCCTCTCGCGCACCTCGCGAGCAGCCACCGCCATCAGTTGCCTGGACGGGCCGATCTTGCCGCTGATGAGTTCGTCCGCAGCCGAGGCGCCGGCCACCGGCGCCAGCCGCGTGCGCAGGAAATCAATGAACTCCCCCCGCCGGGACCCGATGAAAAGCTGACCGTGCTGGTCCTGCTCAGCCTCGAAAAGCCCGCTGACACCGAACTCAGTGGCGTTGTGCAGATACGCGGCGCCACTGACACGCTCAGGGTACTCAGCCAGTGCGCCGTTGAAGGAGATCAGGTACTCGCAGTAGCCACGGACCTGGTTGACAGGGTTCAGAACGGCTCGTGGGTACGCATCGATGCGGCACAGAGACGGGTCGTCGTCGTCAGGCTCGGCGCTACTCCACTGCTTCAGCTCCACGACGACGTACGAAGGCAGACCGGTCTCGGGGTGAACCCCTGTCAGCACAGCGTCCGCGCGCCTGCTGTTCAGCGGCAGGCCGTACTCCAGCAGCATCTCCACCTGGCCGAGTCCCGCGTCGTTGAGCGCGTTCGCCAGGACCGGAATGCTCCGCTCCCAGGAACGGACCTCGGACGAACCCGGCCTGTGGCCGTGCACGTGCACGAACTGCTCCGTCAGACGGAAGAAAAGAGCGCCGGACAGACACTCGGCGGCGACCGCAGCAGCGGAGTCGCGGAACAACAAGAAATGCTCCCGGGCAGCACGAAGGAACTCGTGCGGGTAGGGGCATGTCCCTTGGTCTCTCCGCCAGGCGGAGTGGAAGCCCGGCGGGCCGCAACTACGACGAGCCCAGGCTACCCGTGGTGCCTGCGATGGGCAGGGGGCAGTTGTGGCCCTTCTGCGGTGAGCTGCGGTTGGGCACCGTCGAAGTGCTGCATTCCGATGGAACCGGGAATGAGCCTGCGGAGTTCGTTGTGCGTGGCCGGGTCGACGGCGTATACAACAGTGCCGACGACTCCGCGGGTAAAGAGCACGTGGTACGCATTGCGGATACACCGGTCAACGACCGCGTCGTCAACCTTCGCATCGAAGGCAGGGTCGCAGGAGGCGGCCCGGTCGACCTTGAATTTCCCCTCGCGGAAGAGCAGGTCCGGGCCGATAATCACGGCGTTCCAGTCGTACTCAAATGTCTGCGCCGTGTAAACGCAGCCGATCTGCCCGATACCCCGTGAATCGGTGGACCAGAAGTCCGACTTCGGTGCGTGCGGAACACTGTGTTCGGGTTTCACGTTCCATGGTCGGCACCATTCCCCAATTCTCACGTCGTCGACCAGTCGGCCCGAGTCCGGATTGCTCCACGGCCAGCAAAAACCCGCCGTGATACGTGCCGTGGCACCCAACCTGGCACGCTCCTGGATGAACTCGTCCATCTGGGCAGGTGAGTCGGCAACTGTGAGTGTCATCCGCCCGTCCGGTCTCCAGCCCACCGGATCAGAGACTCCCAGCCCCAGTAGTTGCTGCACCCAACGCTGGTACCGCGTACTGCCGCCCGACCGGAACAGTCCCTCGAGTTCCGATACTTCGACCTCGCAGCCGCTCTCCTTGGCAAGCTCCTCCAGGTAGGCAGCGGTGCCCACCTCGTCCGGGCGAATCGACTGGTGGTCGTCGAGTAGGAAGATCGGCACCTTCGCCGCGCGGATCAATTCGGCTGCTTGTGGCCGGTCGTCGTCCCGCAGTTCCTTCGGCATCCAGCGGTGGGTCGAGCTACGCCTCATCCGGTGGGCCTCATCGCAGATGAGAACGTCGATATCATTCTCGGGGGTGTCGCTGAAGCTGTTGAAATATCGGTAGAGCTTTTCAGCCGCCCTCTTCTTGTCCGTCACCTGCCCCGGACGCGCGGTGCTGCGCATGATCTCGCGCAGGGTCTCCGTGTAGGCATGCGATCCGCTGGCCAGCACAGCTTCGCGCGAACCGACGCAAAGCGTGCGCTGCAGTTCCAGGGCCACTGCACTTTTCCCACTACCGGGGCCGCCCCGCAGGATGTAGACGCGCTTGGCACCGTGATCGTGAACCGTGGCGTGAGCAGAATCGTAGAAGAGGCCGACGTCCATGGCCGTGCGGGGTGTGGCCTTCTCCAACCGCCGGGTGATCCGGTCGAACGCGATGTACTGTTCGTCGAGAAGGACGAGGCCACCGCCGACAACGGACCGTTGCCGAGCCACATCGGTGACCTTGAGCAGGGGTTCCTGATTCGCCTTCTCCAAGGCCGCGGCAGCGGCCTTACCAGATACCTCGGCCGAGAATTTCGCGGTGAGTGCTCTTCTGAACCGTTCCAAGTCGTCAAGCGTGTAGAGAAATCCGTGCTCTGTCTCCGGCAGCGCAAACAGCGCCTCGACATCCGCATCACGTGCGTTGTGGAGCAGTGCAACACCGGTCAACTGGTCCTCGATCTCACGCAGAGGGGACAGGTAGCGCATCATGTACTCGCAATAGCGCTGGATCTGCCGCACTGGATGCAGCTTGTTCTTCCCGTCCCCGAAGCCGAGATCAACGGCTACAGGGCACTCGGGGTCCACAGTGGCGTGCCGTACCTGCTTCAGCTCAACCGCGAGGTACGAATGCCTTTGTTCCACCACCCCCGGGTGCTGGCCGCACAGCACCAGATCGACTGCCGAGTTGGTGTGCGGCAGATCGACTTCAACCAGCACCTCCACTGCGCCGAGGCCCCGATCCAACAAGGCATTGACCACTACAGGGATGCTGTTGTTCCACGCCGCGACATCACCTTGGTCGGCAGCCCTGCCCTTGATCTCGACATGCCGCTCCATGAGCAGTGCGGTGAGCGGAAGTTGCACCGCTCCCGCCTGGGCGACAACGAGGGGGCCGATTTCGGCTGCGGACAGTTGCAGAAGCACGAAGATTCCCCAGGCACGAAAAGATTCGTGCGGGTGGGGGCATGTCCTTCGTTACTCCACGACAGTGGAGCGGAAGCCCGTCGGGCCGCAATGACGATCCGTAGATTAACCCGGACCACAACGTGATGGGGCGGACCCCTGGAGGCCCGCCCCCGCCCCAGCTCAGCCGAGGCAGTGCACCACAACCTGCGCCAACGCCCACATCAGGTTCGAGCCGAAGCCCGCCGCGACACCCACCAGGACATCACGGACCCACGTGCGGCGCTTGGGCGTGTACTCGACAGCAGTCACAGGAATGTGTCCCCTTCGGTTGTAACCGGTGACGGCGCCGGTTGGCTCCCGCCGGGAACACACCGTGAATTCGCCTCACCGAACCGAAAAGGCTTGCCTCTCCGCACCCTACGTCGCGCACGCTTCCCAAAAGGGACAGGTGGTGCCGCACCAGCATATCCGACAACAGGGCTGCGTTGCCTGAGAGTTGTTACACCATCACGACCAACTTCCGCAGACAGAGCAAAGCACTGTTCGAAATGTCCTCAACTTGACCGCTCTGCCACGGTTTTCGTTGTGAATATTTGGTTCCCATGAGGATTCGAGACCTCCCCGAGACAACCTGTAGACCGTTTCGACACCTCCCCTCAGATGGCCGCGTCACGGCGTCGCGGGCCGTGAACGAGGAGTCGCCGGAGCATGGTTCCCCCCACCCACAGGCGTGTGCGTCGTGTTGTCTCCCTGCGTCGGAGGAAGGCCGAGCCGGGGCGGCGGGGTGGCCGGCGGAAGCGGGTGGGGCGGGTGGGGTGGCGGCGGTTGGTGCCGTCGTGGCGGGTGGTGCTCGGTGCGGGGGCGGGCGGGGTCGCGCTGCTGGTGGCCGTGTTCGTGTACGGGTATATGAGCGTGGACATTCCGCTGGAGAACGCGGAGGCGCGGCAGCAGTCGACCGACTACTACTGGGCCGACGGAAGCCACATGGTCAGCGTCGGGGCGATCCACCGGCGCGACGTGTCGCTCGCGGAGGTTCCCGACTCCGTCGAGCACGCCGTCGTCGCGGCCGAGAACGACAGCTTCTACGACGACCTGGGCATCTCCGTCGCCGGAGTCTTCCGCGCCCTGTCGGCCGCCGTCAGCGGCGGTGAGGTGCAGGGCGGGTCCACCATCACCCAGCAGTACGTGAAGAACACCTATCTCTCCCAGGAGCAGACGCTCACCCGCAAGGCCAAGGAGTTCTTCATCTCCATCAAGGTGAGCAGGGAGAAGAGCAAGGACGAGATCCTCCAGGGGTATCTGAACACCAGTTACTTCGGGCGGGGCGCGTACGGGATCCAGGCCGCGGCCCGTGCCTACTACGGGATTCCGGCCAAGGACCTCGACCCGAGCCAGGCCGCGCTGCTCGCCGCGCTGCTCAAGGGCGCCGAGGAGTACGACCCGGCCGGCAGCGGCAAGAACCACGAGCGGGCCGTGCAGCGCTGGGCGTGGATCCTGGACCGGCAGGTGGAGACCGGGAAGATGCCGCAGGCGCAGCGGGCCACGTACACGATCTTCCCCGAGCCGGTGAAGCGGACCAGGCCGACCAGTCTCGGCGGGCAGACCGGCTATCTGGTCGACATCGCCAACAAGCACATCAAGAAGGCGTCGGGGCTGACCGACAAGGACCTCTCCCGCGGCGGCTACCGCATCCGCACCACCTTCGAGAAGGACAAGGTGCGGGAGTTGGAGAAGGCGGTGAAGAAGGCACGGGCCCGCAGCCTGGACCTGAAGAAGCGGACGCAGGACCAGCACGTGGAACTGGGCGCCGCCTCCGTGCGGCCCAGCGACGGGGCGCTGACCGCGGCGTACGGCGGTGAGGACGCGGTCCGGCGCTTCAGCAACAACGCCGACACGGCGGGCGTCGCGGCGGGCTCCGCCTTCAAGCCGTTCGTGCTGGCCGCGGCCCTCAAGCACGGCACGGCCAAGGGCTACGTGATCACCACGAGCAGCTACTACGACAAGAGCGGCATCCGCAATCCGGACGACCCCATGCTGCCGGCCCAGCTCAGGCTGGATCCCGGGGCGACGCTCGACCGGGCCGACCGCACCTCCCTGCGGGACGCCCTCGTCAAGGGCGGCGGCAACGTCACGTACACCCGTCTCGGCAAGGACATCGGGCCGGGGAAGATCAAGGAGACGGCGGTCGCCGTCGGTCTGCACGAGGCGAGCATGCCGCACCCCGAGGCGGCGGACTTCCCGCGCGGTACGTCCACGCCCAGCGCCATCCGGATGGCGTCCGCGTACACCACCTTCGGCAACGACGGGCAGAGCATCGAGCCGTACTCGGTCACCAGGGTCGAGCGGGACGGCCGCGAGATCCCCGGCTTCGGGAAACCGGAACGCCGCCCGGCCCTGGCCGCACGGCTGGCCCGCGAGGTGGACAGCACCCTGATCGACATCGGCAGCGCCGCGCTGGCCCGCTCCTCGCTGACGCCTGCGGAGCGGCAGGCGCTCGGTCCCGTCGCGGTGGGCCGTACCGCCAAGGACGACAACATGCAGTCGGCGTGGTTCGTCGGCCGGGCGGGCGACCAGACCACCGCCGTCACCGCCTTCCGCACCAAGCCCGACGTGCCGCAGTTGCTGCCGATGCGGAACGTGGGCGGCCCCGCCGCGGAGAACGGCAACGCCCTCGCGCAGGGCGTCTGGGAGACGTACGCCTCGGCCACCGGGAAGGGGAAGGGGCCTCGGAGCGTTGAGAGCCCGTGAGGCCGGTGCGGCGCGGGCGCCCCGTGTGACCCGCGCCACGATCACCGGCGATTAGTTGAAACTTAACCTAAAGCTGTTCTACGGTGAGGTCATCGCTTGATCCACCGCATTCTGGAAGGCACCACGCATGTCCCTCGTTCTTGACCCCGCCGCCCAGGACCTCCTCTTCCGTGAGGCCCGCACCGCCAACACGTTCACCGACGAGCCGGTGACCGAGGAGCAGGTCCAGGCGATCTACGACCTGGTCAAGTACGGCCCGACCGCCTTCAACCAGTCGCCGCTGCGCGTGACGCTGGTCCGCTCCCCCGAGGCCCGCGAGCGCCTCGTGGCCCACATGGCCGAGGGCAACCAGCCGAAGACCGCCGCCGCCCCGCTGGTCGCGATCCTCTCCGCCGACAACGAGTTCCACGAGGAGCTCCCGGCGCTGTTCCCGCACTTCCCGCAGGCCAAGGACGCGTTCTTCTCCGAGCGCCCGGTCCGCGAGCAGGCCGCCCTGGTCAACGCGACCCTGCAGGCCGGTTACTTCCTGGTCGGCGTCCGCGCCGCCGGTCTGGCCGCGGGCCCGATGACGGGCTTCGACTTCGCCGGTGTCCAGAAGGAGTTCCTGGACGACGACCACACCCCGCTGATGGTCGTGAACATCGGCAAGCCGGGCGAGAACGCCTGGTTCCCGCGCTCCCCGCGCCTCTCCTACGACGAGGTCATCACGACCGTCTGAGTCGCCGGGCCGGGCCGGGTACGCCCGGCCGCACCCTTCGAAGGGGCCGTCGCACCGATCCGGTGCGGCGGCCCCTTCCGCGTGCACCGGACACAGGGGTCCGGCCGGTTTCGTCCGGCCCCTGTGCCCGGCGCCGCTCAGTCCTGCTTCGGCTCCGTCGGCTTCGCCTTCGGCGTCGACGGCTGCGATCCCGTCTGCCCCGGCTCCGGCTGCTTCGCCTTCAGCGCCGCCGCCATCTCCACCAGGCGCGCCTGCGGTGCGGTGCCCGTGACGACGGTCGTCGCGCCCTTGTCGGTGCGGACCAGGGCGTCGTACTTCTCGCCCTTCCAGACCTGCCAGGTCACCCCGCCGGCCTGCTCGGTCTTCCCGGTGTCCTTCGCGGAGAGAGTGACCTTGGGCACGTACTTGGCGGGGTCGTTCGTGGACTGCTCGACGCCGACGTACTCCTTGTTCGGGTCGAGGAAGCCGAGGTGCCAGGCCTTGCCCTCGTTGCCCCGGTACGTCACCGAGGTCGCCCGCCAGCCCTCCGGCAGGCCCTGCGGGGAGAGGATCGGGTACGGCGCGGACCGCTGGGCCGTGCTGAGTTCGACCCGGTAGTCGACCGTCTTGAGCGGGTCGGCCTTCTCGTCGTGCGGGATGACGGTGTAGACGCCGGCGACGACGGCGCCGATGACCGCCATCGAGAGCACCATGTCCCGGATCTTCTGATTGCCACGCTTCGCTGCCACGTCACCCATGGTCCCCCATGGGGTACCGGCGCCCGTCAGGAACCCCCGGGTGCCGTGAGGACGTGCCCGATATGCCGCTCATACGTGCCCCGCTCTGCTCATTTTGTCGATGTACGGATAGAGTCACAGGACCGTCCTCACCGTCTTCCTCCGGGATCCCGCCCGGATCCCGTCCCGGATTCTCCCGGCCGTCGCCGCCGTAGCCGTACAGAAAGGTGCGCATCCGATGACCGAGCACCAGCTCCCTTCGCCGCTCGAAGTCCCCGCCGAGGCCCCCGACCGCAACCTGGCCCTCGAACTCGTCCGCGTCACCGAGGCCGCAGCCATGGCCGCCGGCCGCTGGGTCGGCCGCGGCGACAAGATCGGCGCGGACGGTGCGGCGGTCAACGCCATGCGCACCCTGGTCTCGACCGTCTCCATGAACGGCGTCGTCGTGATCGGCGAGGGCGAGAAGGACGAAGCCCCGATGCTGTTCAACGGGGAGCGGATCGGTGACGGCACCGGCGCCGAGGTCGACATCGCGGTCGACCCGATCGACGGCACCACGCTGAACGCGAAGGGCATGCCCAACGCCATCGCGGTGCTGGCCGCCGCCGACCGCGGGACGATGTTCGACCCGTCGGCCGTCTTCTACATGGACAAGCTGGTCACCGGCCCGGAGGCGGCCGACTTCGTCGACATCAACGCCCCCGTCTCGGTCAACATCCGCCGGGTCGCCAAGGCCAAGAACTCCACCCCCGAGGACGTCACCGTCGTCATCCTGGACCGTCCCCGCCACGAGGGGATAGTGAAGGAGATCCGGGAGACCGGGGCCCGCATCAAGTTCATCTCGGACGGCGACGTCGCCGGTTCGATCATGGCGGTGCGCGAGGGGACCGGTGTCGACCTGCTGATGGGCATCGGCGGCACCCCCGAGGGCATCATCAGCGCCTGTGCGATCAAGTGCCTCGGCGGCACCATCCAGGGCAAGCTGTGGCCCAAGGACGAGGCCGAGAAGCAGCGCGCGCTGGACGCCGGCCACGATCTGGACCGGGTGCTGCACACCAACGACCTGGTCAGCGGCGAGAACGTGTTCTTCGTCGCCACCGGCATCACCGACGGCGAGCTGCTGCGCGGTGTGCGCTACCGCTCGGCGACCGCGACCACCCAGTCCCTGGTGATGCGCTCCAAGTCGGGCACCATCCGTCAGATCGACTCCACGCACCGCCTCTCGAAGCTGCGCGCGTACAGCGCCATCGACTTCGACCGCGCGAAGTAGCCGCCGCGCGGGCACGACGGTCCGCGCGCACAGCGGTCGGGGGGGGGGGCGCCCCGCCCGCCCGGGCGGCCCGCCCCCCCCCGGGGGCGGAACGGGCGGGCAAGGGGGCGGCCCCCGGCGGAGCCGCACATTCGCCCCCCCCCCCCCCCCCGGGCGCCCCCCCCCCCCCCCCCCCCCCCCCCCCCCGGGGGGGGCGCCCCCCCCCCCCCCCCCCCCCCCCCCCCCCCCGACTCGTGCGCAGGAGGGCGTACGGGGCCCTGCGGCGGCCCGTATCAGCCCGCTATGCGGTGGTCCCCGGCCGGGGGTGCGGCTTTCAGCTCCATCTCGCGCCGGCGCCGCCTGGCCAGCACCACCCGGCGCTCGGCGGCGGTGAGCCCGCCCCAGACGCCGTACGGCTCGGGCTGGAGCAGTGCGTGCTCCCGGCACTCGATCATCACGGGACAGCGGGCACAGACCCGCTTCGCGGCCTCCTCGCGGGCCAGCCTGGAGGCGGTCGGTTCCTTCGACGGGGCGAAGAACAGCCCGGCTTCGTCCCGGCGGCACACCGCCTCCGTGTGCCATGGGCCGGCCTGGTCCCGCTGATCACGGACCGGTACCGGCGCACGCTGCGCGGGCACGGTGGCGACCTGCAAGGACTGATGCGGCGGTTGCAGCACGGTCTACTCCTGACGACGGCTTCGCGAGCGAGCGACGATGCGCAGTCCCTACCCGCTGTGCGCACGCCTATGCACAGGGTTTCGAACCGTGTCCAGTACGCGTCGGGTGCTCCGCGGCCCCGGAAGCCGACGCTCCGTCAGTGCCCGAGGTGCTTGCGCAGCCGGTCGTGCAGGTCGGCGATGCGCTTGCCGCGCTTGGGCTTGGCCTCGATGTTGCCGAAGACGGAGGTGCCGTTGACGACCACGACGGGGGCCTCGGGGTCGGCGGACTCCAGGGTGCGGACCTCGAAGTTGCCGAAGATCCCGTTGCCGTTGCCGCGCAGGGTGATGTTCTCCGGGACCCGGACCTCGACGTTGCCGAAGACGGAGGTGGCGTTGATGGTGGTGAGCCGCTGGGCGAACAGGGCCTCGGTCAGGTCGATCTCGATGCTGCCGAAGAGCGAGAAGGCGCTGATCCGGGGCGCGACCCGCCAGCGGCCCTTGCGGGTGGAGCTGCTGAAGACGGCGACCAGGTTCTCGGTGGGCGCGGCGACCGCGCCGTTCTCGTAGGGCTCGTACGCGGGCGCGGCGGCGGGCCGCGGCGGGGCGCCGGCCACGGGCAGGTCCCGTACGAGGGGTTCCAGTTCGGCCACGGTCTTGGCGCGGTAGACGGCGTCGATGCGCTCGCCGTGCTCCTCGGCGTCGAGCCTGCCTTCCGCCATGGCGTCGCGCAGGATGTCCGCGATGCGGTCGCGGTCGGCGTCGGAGGCGCGCAGGGCCGGAGCTCCGGCGGGTTCCTCGGCCGGTACGGCGGGCGCCTTGGCCGGAAGGGGCGGCTGGGGCTTCTTCTCTAGGTCCACCCGTCCACCGTACCGAAACGCGATAGATCGCGATAGGGGGCGGAGGCGGGTGTCGCACGGGCGGCGCGGGCCGGGTGAGGCTGCCCTCACCGGTCCGCCGCCCGGGGCGCGTCATACGCTGGGAGGCGCGCCGCGCCAATGGAGGTGTGTGCCGCTGCCCGCCTGCCTAGTGAGGAATGGCCGAAATGCCAGAGTTTGCGTACTCCGATCTGCTCCCGCTGGGAGAGGACACCACCCCGTACCGGCTGGTGACCTCCGAGGGTGTCTCCACCTTCGAGGCCGACGGGCGTACGTTCCTCAAGGTCGAGCCCGAGGCGCTGCGCAAGCTGGCCGCCGAGGCGATGCACGACATCTCGCACTACCTGCGTCCCGCGCACCTGGCGCAGCTGCGCCGCATCATCGACGACCCGGAGGCGTCGGGCAACGACAAGTTCGTCGCCCTCGACCTGCTGAAGAACGCGAACATCGCGGCGGCGGGCGTCCTGCCCATGTGCCAGGACACCGGCACCGCGATCGTGATGGGCAAGCGCGGCCAGAACGTGCTGACGCAGGGCGAGGACGAGAAGGCCCTGTCGCACGGCATCTTCGACGCGTACACCAAGCTCAACCTGCGCTACTCGCAGATGGCCCCGCTGAACATGTGGGAGGAGAAGAACACCGGCTCGAACCTGCCCGCGCAGATCGAGCTGTACGCGACCGACGGCGGCGCGTACAAGTTCCTCTTCATGGCCAAGGGCGGCGGCTCGGCCAACAAGTCCTTCCTCTTCCAGGAGACCAAGGCGGTCCTCAACGAGGCCTCCATGATGAAGTTCCTGGAGGAGAAGATCCGCTCGCTGGGCACGGCCGCCTGCCCGCCGTACCACCTGGCGATCGTGGTCGGCGGCACGTCCGCCGAGTTCGCGCTGAAGACCGCCAAGTACGCGTCCGCGCACTACCTGGACGAGCTGCCGTCCGAGGGCTCCCCGACCGGGCACGGCTTCCGCGACCAGGAGCTGGAGCAGAAGGTCTTCGAGCTGACGCAGAAGATCGGCATCGGCGCCCAGTTCGGCGGCAAGTACTTCTGCCACGACGTGCGCGTGGTGCGCCTGCCGCGGCACGGCGCGTCGCTGCCGGTGGCCATCGCCGTGTCCTGCTCGGCGGACCGCCAGGCCACCGCGAAGATCACCGCCGAGGGCGTCTTCCTGGAGGAGCTGGAGAAGGACCCGGCGCGGTTCCTCCCCGACACCACGGACGAGCACCTGAACGCGGACGAGGACGTCGTACGGATCGACCTCAACCGGCCCATGGACGACATCCTCGCCGAGCTGACCAAGTACCCGGTCAAGACCCGTCTCTCGCTGACCGGCCCGCTGGTCGTCGCGCGCGACATCGCGCACGCCAAGATCAAGGAGCGGCTGGACGCGGGCGAGGAGATGCCGCAGTACCTGAAGGACCACCCGGTGTACTACGCCGGTCCGGCCAAGACCCCCGAGGGCTACGCCTCCGGCTCCTTCGGCCCCACCACCGCCGGGCGGATGGACTCCTACGTCGAGCAGTTCCAGGCGGCGGGCGGCTCCAAGGTCATGCTGGCCAAGGGCAACCGCTCCAAGCAGGTCACCGACGCGTGCGGCACGCACGGCGGCTTCTACCTGGGCTCCATCGGCGGCCCGGCGGCCCGGCTCGCCCAGGACTGCATCAAGAAGGTCGAGGTCGTCGAGTACGAGGAACTCGGCATGGAGGCGGTCTGGAAGATCGAGGTCGAGGACTTCCCGGCGTTCGTCGTGGTCGACGACAAGGGCAACGACTTCTTCACCGCGCCGGCGGCTCCGCCGATGGTGACGAGCATTCCGGTGCGCGCGCCGGGCCAGGCGTAGGGCGGACGCGGGCGGCGGGCAGGGCTCCAGCCGCCGCCACGCACCACTCGGCGGCGGGCCTGCTCACGCCGTTGCCACGCTCCACCCGGCGGGCTCTCGCCGCCAGGCACCCACCCGGCCGGCTCTCGCCGCTGACGCGGACCACCCTCCACGATCGTGCAGATCGTGGAGGGTGGTCCGTTTTCCGGCGTCGCTCGCAGGGGTGGTCAGTGCGCGGCCGGGGTGGGGCGGGCCTCCCCGGCCGCGATGGTCCTCAGCATGCCGAGCGTGCTCTCGTGGCCGCGGCCCTCGGCGATGGCGCGTTCGGCGACCGCGTGGGCGGCACGGGCCACCGAGGCGTCCAGCCCGGCCTCCTCGGAGGCGTGCACGATGTGCGCGAGACCGGCCGCGGCCGAGACGAGGTCGCTCTCGGTGCCGGGGTGCTCCCCCGCGTCGGCCTCCTCGGCGAACTCGTCGATGACGGAGGTGAGGAGGTTGCCGATGTTCTTGGCGAACGGGGCCAGGTCCCTGGCCGAGACCCCCTGCGAGCGGGCCAGGGCGATGCTGTGGACGAGGCCGCTGACCGAGGTCCACCACAGGTCGAGCAGGGCCACGTCGTGCGAGGCGGCGCGGGCCGGGTCCGCACCGAGGTAACTGGGCGTGCCCGCGAGGGCGTCCAGGGTCGGGCGGTGCGCCCGGTAGGCGTCCTCGGGACCGCTGTAGAGATAGACGGCGTGCGGGGTGCCGATGGTGCTGGTGGGGGTCATGATGGCGCCGTCGAGGTAGGTGACCCCGTGCGCCTGCGCCCAGGCGGCTGCCTCGCGGGCGCGGGCGGGGGTGTCGGCGGTGAGGTTGACGACCGTACGTCCCTTGGCCGCGTCGCCCGCGGCGTCCAGTACGGAGAGGGCCGCGGCGTAGTCGAGGACGCAGACCACGACCAGGTCGGAGGCGCTGACGGCGTCGGCGGGGGTGGCGGCGCGGAGGGCTCCTCGGGCCACCAGGGAATCACCGCGGGATGCGGTGCGGTTCCACACGGTGGTGGGGTGTCCCGCCGCGAGGAAGGCACGGGCCAGGGCCTGGCCCATCGGGCCGAGGCCGAGGACGGTGACGGGGCGGGGGGTGTTGTCGGCGGGGGCACTCATGAGGAATTCCAGACGTTGTGAAGGCATGGCGGAGCGAGGGGCGGGTGGGGCGAGTTGAGGAATCAGCCGTATCAGTGCGGGCTGGACGCGGGCATCGACGTCGTCGACGGCAAGTGGAAGGTGCTGATCCTGTGGGCGCTGCACGAGCGGCCGCGCCGCTTCGGGGCGATCCGGCGTGAGCTGACGGGGATCAGCGAGAAGGTGCTGACGCAGCAACTGCGCGAGATGGAGGCCGACTTGATCGTGCACCGGGAGGTGTACGAGGACACGGCGGTGCCGAGGGTCGAGTACTCGCTCACGGAGAGCGGGAAGGAGCTTCAGGTGGCGCTGCGGCCGTTGGGGGCCTGGGGGGTTCGCAGGATGCGGATGCTGGAGGAGATGGGGGATTCGGCGGTGGGGTAGGGGGTGGGGCCGGGTGGAGTAGGGGTGGGGCCGGGTGGAGTAGGGGTGGGGCCGGGTGGAGTAGGGGTGGGGTAGGGGGTGGGGCTGGTGGGCTCCTTGCATTCAGGATCGGGGTGGGGTGGGGGGGTGTTCAAGTACGCACTAATTAGTGGGTGATGGGCGGGGGGGGGGGGGGGGGGGGGGGGGGGGCCCCGCGGGGGGGGCGGGGGGGGGGGGGGCGGCCCCCCGGGGGGGGGGGGGGGCGAATGTGCGGCTCCGCCGGGGGCCGCCCCCTTGCCCGCCCGTTCCGCCCCCGGGGGCGGCCCCGCCGCCCAAGGGGGCTCGGCGGGGCCCGGTTGGGCTGGGGTTAGGTGAATTGTTGGTTGGGGGTGCCGTCGCAGGTGCGGAGTTTCAGCTGGTCCTTGGCCGAGGACAGGGTGACGCACAGCCCGGTCGCGGCGGCCGGGCGCAGGGTGCCGCCCTGCCGGACGAACTGCTGGTTGGCCGCTCCGGAGCAGTTCCACAGCACCAGGCCCGCGCCGGCCTCGTACTTGGCGCCCGGGACGTCCAGGCACCGGTCGTGGCTGAGTTCGGTGCGGACCGACTTCTGGGTGCTGTCGTACCACCAGCCCTGGTTGCGGCCGCCGTGGCAGTCCCAGCCGCCCACGGCGGTGCCGTTGCGGGTGACGGAGCCGGGCGCGTCCACGCACGTACCGGTGGCGGCGTTCTTCAGCGGTGTGAACTTGTCGTCCCAGGCACCCGTGGTCAGCACCGGCTTGCCGGTGGACGCCGGGTCCGCGCAGCTGCCCTCACGCGCGCCGGAGTTGTAGAGCTGGGTGAGGCAGGAGGCGAAGGCGGCGTGGCCCCGGATGTTGGGGTGGAAGGACTGGCGGACGGAGTTCTCGTCCGGGGTGCCGGGCTTGGACAGGTCGATGTACAGGCCGCGCGCCCACGGGTCGTCCATGCACACCTCGTGGCCCTGGAAAAGGCGCGAGTTGTCGAGGTAGGTCGCTCCGGTGTTCGCCGCCGCTTTGCGCATGCCGCGCTCGAAGGCGGGGACGGCGACGTTGCGGCCCCAGGAGGTGTCGGAGTCGTAGCCGAGGCCGCCGCAGATGAGCTTGCCGGGGAAGCTGGGGTTGTCGTAGAAGTCCGGGCCGATCGGGCTCGGGTAGCCCATGACGACCAGCTTGTAGTCGCCGTCCGCGTAACCGGCGTTGGTCATGGTGGTGCGCAGGTCGCGGATGGCGCCCTCGACCTTGGGCACCAGGCCGTCGACGCGGGCCTGCCAGCCGCCCGCGTACTTGGACTCGCAGGGCCCCTGGAGGGTGAGGTAGCGGGTCACGCAGTCGGTCATGACCGGGCCGAACTGGAGGTCGTCGTTGGCCCCGGCGACCAGCACCACCATCTTGATCTTCGTGTTGCGGGCCTTGATCGCGAGGTTGTCGCTCTGCACGAGTTCGTCGGCGTACTGCTTGCTGCCGCCGATCTTGATGTTCCCGGTGTAGCCGCCGGAGCAGGAGACGTTGTACGTCACGTCGGCGGCGATGCCGGTCTTGTGGATCGCGGCGTCGGGCGAGCGGTGGCACCAGTTGGTGGGGCCGTTGGTCGGAGCCTCGTACGTCCCCGTGCCCTCACCGGAGATCTCGCTGTCGCCGAGCGAGATCAGCCCGGTCTTGCGCTCGCCCATCGGCCGTTCGGCGGGGCTGCCGTACAGCTTGGTCGCCTCGGCGGCGCGGATCGCCTCCAGCTCGGGCGGGAGGGGGGTGGACGCGGCGGCCCGCGCACCGCTCCCCGCCGCCGCGGCGGTGGTCGTGGTGGTCGCCGTCATGCCGCCGACGGTCGCGGCGAGCGCCGCGGTGACGGCGAGGGTGCTGCGGAATCTGTGCCTGGTGCGCGCCATTGCGCCTCCCCGGTTGGTTGTTACCCCCGGTATTTACTGACCGGTAGCGCCGTTGGGAATACCCAGAACAAGACAACCGCTCAACTTTCACAGGAGGTGTCGCCCCGATGACGACTGACGAATACCGGATCGAGCACGATTCCATGGGTGAGGTGCGGGTCCCCGCGCACGCCAAGTGGCGGGCCCAGACGCAGCGGGCCGTGGAGAACTTCCCCATCTCGGGGCAGCGGCTGGAGCGGGCCCACATCGAGGCCCTGGCCCGGATCAAGGCGGCGGCGGCGAAGGTCAACGCCGAGCTGGGGGTCCTCGACAAGGACCTGGCCGGGGCCGTCGCGGAGGCGGCGGAGGAGGTGGCGCGCGGCGACTGGGACGAGCACTTCCCCGTGGACGTCTTCCAGACCGGCTCCGGCACCTCCTCGAACATGAACATGAACGAGGTCGTCGCCACCCTGGCCACCGAGCGCCTGGGCTCCCCGGTGCACCCGAACGACCACGTCAACGCCTCGCAGTCGTCCAACGACGTCTTCCCGTCCTCGATCCACATCGCCGCCACGGCCGCCGTGACCGTCGACCTGGTCCCGGCCCTGGAGCATCTGGCGGCGGCGCTGGAGCGCAAGTCGGCGGAGTTCGCGGACGTGGTGAAGTCGGGGCGCACCCATCTGATGGACGCCACCCCGGTCACTCTCGGCCAGGAGTTCGGCGGGTACGCGGCGGCCGTCCGCTACGGCGTGGAGCGGCTGCACGCCTCGCTCCCCCGGCTGGCCGAGCTGCCCCTCGGCGGGACGGCGGTGGGCACCGGCATCAACACCCCGCCCGGTTTCTCGGCGGCCGTGATCGCCGAGGTGGCCAGGACCACCGGACTTCCGCTCACCGAGGCCCGCGACCACTTCGAGGCGCAGGGCGCCCGCGACGGCCTGGTGGAGACCTCGGGGCAGCTCCGTACGATCGCCGTATCCCTCACGAAGATCGCCAACGACCTGCGGTGGATGGCCAGCGGCCCGCGCACCGGACTGGCCGAAATCAATCTGCCGGACCTCCAGCCGGGCTCCTCGATCATGCCGGGGAAGGTCAACCCGGTCGTGCCGGAGGCGGTGCTGATGGTCGCGGCACAGGTGACGGGCAACGACGCGACCGTCGCGACGGCGGGCGCGGCGGGCAACTTCGAGCTGAACGTGATGCTGCCGGTCATCGCGAAGAACGTCCTGGAGTCCGTCCGGCTGCTCGCCAACTCCACCCGCCTGCTGGCCGACCGCACGATCGACGGCATCACCGCCAACCGCGAACGGGCCCTGGAGTACGCCGAGTCCTCCCCCTCCGTCGTCACCCCGCTGAACAAGTACATCGGCTACGAGGAGGCCGCGAAGGTCGCCAAGAAGGCGGTGGCCGAACGCAGGACGATCCGCGAGGTGGTGATCGCGGGCGGCTACGTGGAACGGGGCGACCTGACGGAGGAGCAGCTGGACGCGGCGCTGGACGTGCTGGGGATGACACACCCGTAGTCCGGCGGAGGGCGGAGGCTCGCGCCGGTCTCCGCCCCGGCCCGGCAGGCGCCTCGTACACCCCGGCCGGGGGGGGGCGGCCTTCGGCGCCGAGCCGCTCGAATTGGCGGCGCGGGCGTGTCACGGTGGGGAAATGGCTGAGCATGTGGGCACACGACTGGAAACCACCGAGTTCAGAACCGACGACCTTCCCGCCGCCGACCGTTTCGGCGCCTGGGTGGAGACAGCCGCGCAGGCCCTGGTCTCCACCACCATCCGCAGCGCGCACTCCGCCGACCTGCGGGCCTCGCTGCACCAGTTGGACCTGGGGCTCGTCCGCGTCAGCTCCGTGAGCTACCCGACCCTTTCGGCGCTCCGGACGCCGAAGCTGATCCGTCGTTCCGATCCCGAGCAGTACCAGGTGGCGCTCGCCGTGAGCGGCAGCCACGGCATCGTCCAGGCGGGCCGTGAGGGCGGGCTGGTGCCCGGGAGCCTGCTGATCTACGACAGCTCCCGCCCCTTCGACGCGGTCTCGCGGGGCACTTCGGAGGGGAACGTCACCCGGCTGCTGCTCGCGCAGTTCCCCAAGTCGCTGCTGGCGCTGCCTCACCGGCAGGTCCAGCGCTTGCTGGCAGGGCCCGTCCGGACGGACAGCGGCCCCGGCGCCCTGCTGGCCGGCCATCTGCGGGGGCTGGCGACGGGGCACAGCGACTTCCGTTCCGAGGACGCGCCCCGGCTGGCGAACGTCACGCTGGACCTGGTGTCCCTCCTGCTCGCTCATGAACTCGCCCTGCCGGCCGGCGCGGCGGCCGAGTCCCCCGAGACCCGCCGGCGGCAACTGCGGCTCCAGGTGCAGGGCTTCATCCAGCGGAACCTGGCGGACCCCGAGCTGTCCCCCGCGACCGTCGCCGACCGGCACCGGATCTCCCTGCGCCACCTGCACCGGCTCTTCGAGGGAGAGGAGGAGGGAAGGTCGGTCGCCGCCTGGATCAGACAGTTACGTCTGGAGCGCTGCAGACGCGACCTCTCGGACCCGGCACTCGCCACCACCCCCATCCACGCCATCGGGCGCAGGTGGGGGTTCGTACGTCCGGGGGACTTCACCCGGCTGTTCCGTCGTACGTACGGGATGCCGCCGAGGGACTTCCGGCGGATCGCCCTCGGCGGGACGGCGTGAAACCCGGGTGAACCGTGAACACAGGGCGTACCCGTGGTGCCTGCCGCGTGAATGAACCGTGCACGCGATGCACAGTGGTGGGCACTCAGGGCTAAGGACACGGCAGACGCGCCGGGCAAGGATGTGCCTCACGCACCTGAGCCGGCCCGCGGGGCACGGGGGGAATCAGGAGCACCGGGAGGGACCTGTGCCGTCCGGGGGCTCCGGTGCACGGGGGGAGCAGCAGTCATGGGGAGCGACGAGAGACGTCCTGCGGCGGGCCGCAGAGGAAACGTGCACCGGTGGAGGCCGGGCGGTTCCCGGCCGCGGCACGGCCGCTCGGCCCGGAACCGGGTGGCTCCGGTCGTCGCGGTGCTCTGCGCCGTGGGCCTGGGTGTGGTCGGCTGTACGGCGCAGCGGGACGCGGACGGCGGTGCCGGGTTGAAGGCGGCAGCCGCCCAGCAGCCCCCCGCCCCGTCCCCGGCGCTCGCCCTGCCGCTGGACGCCTATGGGATGTCGCCCTCCGAGCAGGAGCGTTCGGACCGCGCCCAGGCCGCCACGGAGCGGGCCTGCCTGAAGCGGTTCGGGCTGGACTGGGAGGGCCCCGGCGAAGAGGTGCTGCGGGAGGGCGCCCGGCTGATCGCCGGTGCGAGCGCCGAACGCCTCGGTCTGATCGACGAGGAACAGGCGCGCACCCGCGGTTACCACCCGCCGGCCTGGAGCGTCCGCGGTGGTCGGGGCCAGGAGCAGGCGGGGCATTCCGGGCAGCACGAACCCCGGGATGCGGCGAAGGACGTGCTGTTCGGGCTGAAGCCGCAGTACCAGGGCAAACCCGTACCCGCGCAGGGCTGCCGGGCCGAGGCGGCCCGCACGCTCGACGGGCCCGGGGTGCGCGCCGACGAGCCCCAGCTGATCGCTGAAGTGACGGCGAAGGCGGGCCGCGCGGTCTCGGCCGACCCCCGGACGGCCGCCGCCATCAAGAAGTGGAGCGACTGTCTCGCCCGTGCCGGTCACCGGTACGCGACACCGCGCGCCGCGGCCCTGGACCGGCGCTGGGCGAACGCCGACGAGGTGACGGAAGCCGAGACCACCACCGCCGTGGCCGATGTGCGCTGCAAGCGCTCCACCGGCTACGTGCGGGTCCTGATCGCGGTGACGGCCGACCACCAGCGCCGTCTGATCGCGGAACAGGCCGCGGATTTCAGCCGCCTGAAGCGGCTGAAGGAACAGCGCGCGGCGAACATCGCGCGCGCCCTGGGCTGACGGGACCCGGAGCACCGGCTCCCGCACACCGGTCCCTCAACGGGCCCGGCCGCAGTCCGCAGTCCCACTCACACGGAATCCCACAGGAGAAGCTCATGAGACGCAAAGCCATGGCCGCGCTCGGCGCACTCGCACTCGGAGTCTCGATCGTCGGCCTCCAGGCGGGCCCCGCCGCGGCCAAGAACGTTTACCAGGGCAGCGACTACGCGACCCACTCCTACGACGGCAAGTCCTTCTGGATCTGTGACGCGGAGAACGACAGCCACAAGGTGTGGGCCGGCTACTACGTGATCGGCTCCAACACCTACCACACGGCAAATGTCATCTACGGCTCGGACACCAGCGGCGTGGACTGCACCCTCTACGGAGGAGGCGGCACCCTGAGCAACATCCGCGTCGTCGAGGACAAGCCCGGCAGTTCGGACAACTACTACGGCGCTTACCACGGCTACCCGGTGGCGGGGAACTGACCACCGCACACGGACGACGGCCGGTCCGTCGCGCATGAGCGGCCCGCCGCCCCGCACGGGCGGGGCGGCGGGAGGCCGTGGCCGGAGGATCGGGATCCGCGACCCGGAGCGCCCGCCGGCTACGGCGCTCCGCACGGCACGCGCGGGGCAGTGATCCGTATCGCTGCGCGCACTCCCCCGTGCTCCTAAAATCTGTGCATGACAGCGCACATGGATGTGGACGGGGCCGCCGGGCACGCCGGGGACCGATGGGCGCCGGGGGACCAGATCCTCTGGCGGTACCGGGACAACGCCTCCCCTCACATCCACATCTGCCGCCCGGTGACCGTCGTGCGGGACACCGAAGAGGTGCTCGCCGTCTGGATGGCGCCGGGCACCGAGTGCGTCAAGCCCGTGCTCGCGGACGGCACTTCCGTGCACCAGGAGCCCCTCGCCACCCGCTACACCAAGCCCCGCACCACCACCACCTCCCGCTGGTTCGGTACCGGCGTCCTCAAGCTGGCGCGGCCCGGGGAACCGTGGTCGGTGTGGCTGTTCTGGGAGCCCGGATGGCGGTTCAAGAACTGGTACGTCAATCTGGAGGAGCCGCAGGTCAGATGGGCGGGCGGGGTCGATTCGCAGGACCACTTCCTGGACATCGCGGTGTCCCCCGACGGGCGCTGGCAGTGGCTGGACGAGGACGAGTTCGCCGAGGCCCGGCGGGTGGGGCTGCTGGGCGAGCGGCAGGCCGCGGACGTGCGGGCGGCGGGCGAGGAGGCGGTGCGGCGGATCGAGGCGTGGGGGGCGCCGTTCGCCGACGGGTGGGAGGACTGGCGGCCCGATCCCCGCTGGGGTGTGCCGCCGCTGCCCGCCGACTGGGACCGCCTGCCCCGGATGACCGGGACCGCTCCCCGGCGCACATGACGACGTGAGACTCTTGATGCGCCCCCAGGGTCCAACCGTAGGATCGTCCTCCGGATGGCCTCGTACCGGCTGGGTCGAGCACTAACTACCGGGCGTGGAGCAGGACCTGACCGTATGTCACCGCAGGGGGGTGGATCTGTGAAGCGATGTGTGAACCCGCGCGGATGCGCGCGGGAGTCTGTAACGTTCACAGGCCACCGTTCTGTCGACGCCGCCCGCAGAGCGGGTATATCGCAACCAGCGATTGCAGCGCACAAGCTCCCCGGACGGACGGAACCCCACGCGTGACGGAGCAGCAGTCCACCTCGCACGAAGGCCGGCAGCCCTTGGTTGCCAGGCCGCACGAGCGCGCCCGGCCCCGGCAGGAGGAGGGGCCGGCGGGCGCCGGTGTGCCCTCGCCCGCGGGGCCGCCGGCCCGCGAAGGCGACCGGTTGCGGTTCGTCGGCGCCGCCACCCGCAGGATCGCCCGCGGCATAGACCTCGACGAGATCGTGCTGGGGCTGTGCCGGGCCACCGTGCCCACCTTCTCGGACGCGATCCTGGTGTACCTGCGCGATCCGCTGCCGGTCGGTGACGAGCGGCCCGCGGTGCCGTTCGTGCTGCGGCTGCGGCGTACGGACCGGCTGCGCACGAGCGATCTCGGCGAGCCGGGGGTGGCCGCCGACGAGTTCGACACCGCGCTCGGCGAGGGCTCGCCCGCCAGGCAGCTGTGCGAGGTGCTGTCCGGCGGTGCGCTGGCCGAGGTGCTGCGCGGGGTGCGGCCGGTGTTCGGCGACGCCTCGGCGGCCCGGATCGCGCTGCCGGAGCTGCTCGGCAAGGACCTGGCACTGCCCGACGGGCGGCGCGCGATACTCGCCCCGCTCCGGGGCCGCCGCCGGGTGATCGGTGCGGCCGTCTTCCTGCGCAGGCCCGAGCGTGCCGCGTTCGAGGGCAACGACCTGCTGGTCGCCGCCCAGCTGGCCACGCACACCGCACTCGGCATCGACAAGGCCGTGCTGTACGGCCGTGAGGCGTACATCGCCGACGAGCTCCAGCGCACCATGCTGCCGGACTCGCTGCCCCGTCCGACCGGCGTCAAGCTGGCCTCCCGCTATCTGCCGGCCGCGGAGACGGCCCGGGTGGGCGGCGACTGGTACGACGCGATCCCGCTGCCGGGCAGCCGGGTGGCGCTGGTGGTCGGCGACGTGATGGGCCACTCGATGACCTCGGCCGCGATCATGGGCCAGTTCCGGACCACCGCGCAGACCCTGGCCGGGCTCGACCTGCCGCCGCAGGAGGTGCTGCACCACCTCGACGAGCAGGCCCAGCGGCTCGGCACGGACCGCATGGCGACCTGCATGTACGCGGTGTACGACCCGGTCTCGCACCGGATCACCATCGCCAACGCCGGACATCCGCCGCCCATCCTGCTGCACCTGGGCGGGCGCGCCGAGGTGCTGCGGGTGCCGCCGGGCGCCCCGATCGGGGTCGGCGGCGTGGACTTCGAGGCGGTCGAGCTGGACGCGCCCGCCGGGGCCACCCTGCTGCTGTACACGGACGGCCTGGTGGAGTCCCGGCTGCGGGACGTGTGGACCGGTATCGAGCAGTTGCGGGAACGTCTCGCCGCCACCGCCCAGCTGACCGGGCCCGACCATCCGCCGCCGCTGGAGGCGCTCTGCGACGACGTCCTGGACATGCTCGGCCCGGGTGACCGGGACGACGACATCGCGCTGCTCGCGGCCCGTTTCGACGGGATCGCGCCGAGCGACGTCGCGTACTGGTTCCTCGAACCGGAGGAGCAGGCGCCGGGGCGGGCCCGCAGGCTGGCCCGCAGGGCGCTGGAGCGGTGGGGCCTGGAGGACCTCAGCGAGTCGGTGGAGCTGCTGGTCAGCGAGGTGGTGACCAATGCCGTGCGGTACGCGGAGCGGCCGGTGACGCTGCGGCTGCTGCGTACCGACGTGCTGCGCTGCGAGGTCGGCGACGACTCGCCGCAGCTGCCCAGGCAGCGCCGGGCCAGGGAGACCGACGAGGGCGGGCGCGGTCTGTTCCTGGTGAACCGGCTGACCCGCAAGTGGGGTGCCACCCGGCTGAGCAGCGGGAAGGTGGTGTGGTTCGAGCTGGGGCTGCCCGGTGGGGCGAAGGAGTCCTAGCTTGGAACGGGTCCAAGTGTTGCCGACGTAGTGTCGGAGGGGTTGACTGGGGCAGTCGGACGTAGCGACCCATTTCCCACCGATCTCCGGGAGGACGCTCGTGACCGAGGAATCCCGCAAGGCTCCGGGCACCGCCCCGTACACCACCAACAACGCCGGGATCCCGGTGGAGAGCGACGAGCACTCGCTCACCGTCGGGCCCGACGGGCCGATCCTGCTCCAGGACCACTACCTCATCGAGAAGATGGCCCAGTTCAACCGTGAGCGGGTGCCCGAGCGGGTGGTGCACGCCAAGGGCTCAGGCGCGTACGGAACCTTCGAAGTGACCCATGACGTCAGCCAGTTCACCAGGGCCGACCTCTTCCAGCCGGGCAGGCGCACCGACATGCTGGCGCGCTTCTCGACGGTCGCGGGAGAGCAGGGCTCACCGGACACCTGGCGCGACCCGCGCGGCTTCGCGCTCAAGTTCTACACCGAGCACGGCAATTACGACCTGGTCGGCAACAACACCCCGGTCTTCTTCGTCCGGGACCCGATGAAGTTCCAGGACTTCATCCGCTCGCAGAAGCGCCGCCCGGACAGCGGGCTGCGCGACCACGACATGCAGTGGGACTTCTGGACCCTGTCGCCGGAGTCGGCGCACCAGGTGACCTGGCTGATGGGCGACCGCGGCATCCCGAGGTCGTACCGGAACATGGACGGCTTCAGCTCGCACACCTACATGTGGGTGAACGCGGGCGGCGAGCGGTTCTGGGTGAAGTACCGGTTCAAGACCGAGCAGGGCATCGAGTTCTTCACCCAGGAGGAGGGCGACGCGATGGCGGGGTCCGACGGTGATGTGCACCGCCGGGACCTGTTCGACGCCATCGCCCGGGGCGATCATCCGAGCTGGAAGCTGTACGTCCAGGTGATGCCGTTCGACGACGCTCCCGACTACCGCTTCAACCCCTTCGACCTCACCAAGGTGTGGCCGCACGCGGACTATCCGGAGATCGAGGTCGGCCGGATGACGCTCAACGAGAATCCGGAGGATTTCTTCGTCCACATCGAGCAGGCGTCGTTCGAGCCGTCGAACCTGGTGCCTGGCATCGGCCCCTCGCCGGACAAGATGCTGCTCGGCCGGCTGTTCTCGTACCCCGACACCCACCGCTACCGGATCGGCCCCAACTACGCGCAGCTGCCCCCGAACCGGCCCCGGTTCCAGGTCAACTCGTACGCGAAGGACGGGCCGATGCGGTACGAGCCGTCGCGGGCGGGCGCGGTGTACGCGCCGAACTCGTACGGCGGCCCGGCGGCCGAGACGGCGCGCTTCGGCGAGCCGGCGGGCTGGGCGACGGCGGGCGAGATGGTCCATCACGCGTACACGCTGCGCAGTGACGACGACGACTGGGGCCAGGCGGGCACGCTGGTGCGCGACGTCCTGGACGACGCGGCCCGCGACCGGCTGGTGGGCAACATCACCGGGCACCTGTCCGACGGGGTCAGCGCGCCCGTCCTGGAGCGGGCGTTCACGTACTGGCGGAACGTCGACAAGGACCTGGGTGAGCGGGTCGCGGCGAACTTCCGCTGAGTTCGGTCAGGCCGCGGGGCCCGTGCACGTGAGCGGCGGGCGGCACCTCTTCCGGTGCCGCCCGCCGCTCTCTCATGTCCCTGCCCGCGCCGTCGCTACGGCTGGGGCGGCCACGGGTTGTCGCCCCCGTTGGCGCCGCCCGGCTGGCCGCCGCCCGGGTCGCCTCCGTTGGCTCCTCCGTTGGCGCCCCCGTTGGCGCCGCCGTTCGCACCGCCGTTGGCGCCTCCCGGGTCGCCGCCCGGGTCGGGATCGGTGCCCGGGTCGGGGTCGGGGTTGCCGCCGCCCGCGCCGCCGTTCTGGCCGCCTTCGTTGCCGCCGTTCTCCCCGCCGCCCGCCGGGGGCTTGGTCTGGGACGGCGGCGGGGTGTGCTTCGGCGGGTCGGGGGTGTGCTTGGGCGGCTCGGTGTTCTTCGGCGGCTCCGTCTCCTCCGGGGGCTCCGGCGCCTGGGTGGTGGGCGGCGGGGCGGTCGGCGTGCGGAAGTCGGCGCCCTCCTTGACCTCCAGGTCGAACTCGGCCGCCTTGTCCTTGTCGCTCAGCGCGCCCAGCGTGTAGTCCCGCCAGATCTGGGCCGGGAAGCCACCGCCGTTGGCGCGGCCGGCGTGGGCGGTGCCGGTGAGGCTGACCTGGTTGCCGGTCTTGGGGTCCTGGCCGAAGAGGGCCACCGCGGTGGACAGCTTCGGGGTGTAGCCGGAGAACCAGGCCGACTTGTTCTGCTCGGAGGTTCCGGTCTTGCCGGCCGCCTGGTACTCGTCGCTGTCGGCCTTGGCGCCGGAGCCCTCGTCCATCACGTTCTGCAGGACGGAGGTGACGGTGTCGGCGGTCTGCCGGTTGAGGCCGCCGGAGTCGCTGATGCCCTTCGGCTCCTTGACCTCGGCGTCCTTGTGCTCGGCCTTCTTGATGATCGTCGGGGTGATCTTCTTGCCGTGCGCGGAAAGCGAGGCGTAGGCGCCCGCCATGTCCATGGTGTTCGCGCTCATGGTGCCGAGCGACATCGCGGGGGTCGCGCCGAACCCGCCGCGGTCCTGCATGCCGGCCCGGAGCGCGGTCTCCTTGGTCAGGTTCTCGCCGACGTCCACGATCATCTGCGCGAAGACCGAGTTGACGGACTTGGCCATGGCCTCCTGGACGTTGATGTCGCCGTAGTCGCGGTCGTCCTCGTTCTGCGGGGCGAACGGGATCTTGCTGCCGACGACCTTCCGCTTGCTGGTGCCGTCGTAGACCGTGTTGGCGGTGATCTCCTCGCCGTCCTGGGTCTCCGAGCCGTTCTCCAGGGCCGCCGCGAACACGAACGGCTTGAAGGTGGAGGCGGGCTGGTAGTCGGTGCGGGTGGCGTTGCTGATCTGGTGGTTCAGGTAGTCGGCACCGCCGTAGAGGGCGACGACCGCGCCCGTCGCGGGGTCGACGGAGGTGGCGCCCGCCTGGACGGTCGCGTCGACCTTGTTGCCCTTGCGGTCCAGCTTGGACTCCAGCTGCCGGTGGACGGCCTTCTCCAGGGCCTGCTGGCGCTTCTTGTCGATGTTGAGGGTGATCGTCCAGCCACCTGCCGCGAGCTGCTCGTCCGTGAGGTCCTCGCGCTTCTTCAGGTACTGGTTCGCCGCCTCGATGATGTAGCCGGTCTGGCCCTTGAGCCCCGGGGCGACCTGGGCCGGCTTGGGCATCGGGAACGTCATCCCGGACCGCTCGGACTGGTTCAGCTCGCCCATCTTGACCATGTTGTTCAGGACGTAGTTCCAGCGGTCCATGACGAGCTTCTTGTTCGTCGGCGTCGCGTTCAGCACGTCGTAGCTGCTGGGCGCCTGGAGCAGGGCGGCGAGGTAGGCGCCCTCCTCGACGGTGAGGGCCTCGGCGTCCTTGCGGTAGTACGCCTGGGCGGCGGCCTGGATTCCGGCGGCGCCGCGCCCGTAGTAGCTGGTGTTGATGTACCCGAGGAGGATGGTGTTCTTGTCGTACTTCTCATCCACCTTGAGCGAGATCACCAGCTCCTTGAGCTTGCGGGAGATGGTCTGCTCGGGCGTGAGGTAGTAGTTCTTCACGTACTGCTGGGTGATCGTGGAACCACCCTGCTTGCCCTTGCCGCTGACGGTGTTGAGCAGGCCTCGGGCGACACCCTTGAAGTCGATGCCGTTGTCCTCGAAGAAGCTCATGTTCTCGGCGGCGACGAAGGTCTTCTGCACCTTCGGGGGGATGTCGTCGAGCGCGACGTTCTCCCGGGCGAAGTCGCCGCTGTTGCCGGTGCGCGCCATGATCGAGCCGTCGCTGTACTTGTAGACGTTGCTCTGCCTCTTGGCGGCCGCGTTGCCCGGTGGGATCTCGATGAGCATGTACAGGGCGATGAAGCCCGCCATTCCCAGCAGGCAGAGCCCGAAGAAGGTCCCGAGCACCTTCTTCCAGGTGAAGAACCGGCGTATGCCGCCCTTCTTGCCCTGTGCCCGGCGCGACCCACGCTGCCGGGCCCTTCGCGCATCCGCACGGCCCATTGGTCAGTTGCTCCGTATCTCAGTCATCGCTCGACATACTCGCCGGGTCAGCTCAGAAAGCTAACACCGCCAGTTAGGACAAAAGGGTGCCAATCACGCCTTTTACTGACGTGAGAATCAGCACCTCCCCCACAGGAACCGACGAACGGTCTGGCCCAAAGGTTGCCACGAGTGACGGAAGTTGAGGAAACAGGTCCGTATCAACCCTCTGCGCGGACGCGCGCTCCGCGCGGTAAAGTGATATCACTTTGCTAGACCACGCAGAGCACTGAGAGACGGGAACTCCTCATGTCGACCACTCCCTCGTACGAGCCCCCTGGCGAGCCCGCGGACGGCCTTCCCGAGATGCCCGCGCCGCGCGTCACCGAGTTCCCGGCGCACAGCATCCCCGGCGGGCTCGCCCTCCTCCTCGGCCTGCTCGGCATCGTCGTCGCGGCCGGTCTGGTGGTGATCGGCGCCGCCGCCGCGGCGGCCGGCCTGAAGGCGGCGCTGATCGTCCTGGGCATCCTGCTCTTCCTCGGCTCGATCCTGGCCATGAGCGGGCTGAACATGGTGGCGCCGGGCGAGGCCCGGGTCGTCCAGCTCTTCGGCCGCTACCGGGGCACCATCCGCACGGACGGCCTGCGCTGGGTGAACCCGCTCACCTCCCGCAGCAAGATCTCCACCCGGGTCCGCAACCACGAGACGGCGGTCCTGAAGGTCAACGACGCCTACGGCAACCCGATCGAGCTCGCGGCGGTCGTGGTCTGGCGGGTCGAGGACACCGCGCAGGCCCGCTTCGAGGTGGACGACTTCCTGGAGTTCGTCTCCACCCAGACCGAGGCGGCCGTCCGGCACATCGCCATCGAGTACCCCTACGACGCCCACGACGAGGGCGGGCTCTCGCTGCGCGGCAACGCCGAGGAGATCACCGAGAAGCTCGCCGTCGAGCTCCACGCGCGCGTGGAGGCGGCCGGTGTGCACATCATCGAGTCCCGCTTCACCCACCTCGCGTACGCTCCGGAGATCGCCTCCGCGATGCTCCAGCGGCAGCAGGCGGGCGCCGTGGTGGCGGCCCGCAAGCTGATCGTCGAGGGCGCGGTGGGCATGGTCGAGCAGGCGCTCGGCCGGATCGCCGAACAGGACATCGTCGAGCTGGACGAGGAGCGCAAGGCAGCGATGGTCAGCAACCTCCTGGTGGTGCTGTGCGGTGACCGCGCCACCCAGCCGGTCATCAACACGGGTTCGCTCTACCAGTGAGCGACGAGGCCGGGGAGACCCCGCCGCAGCCCGCCCCCCGCAGGGCGGCGCGCAAGCAGGTGCTGCTGCGGCTCGACCCCAAGGTGTACGACGCCCTGGCCCGCTGGGCCTCCGACGAGCTGCGCAGCGCGAACGCCCAGATCGAGTTCCTGCTCCGCAAGTCCCTCACCGACTCCGGCCGGCTGCCCGGGAACACGGGCCCGCTGCCGCGCAGGGGCAGGCCGCCGAAGGACGCGGCACCCGAGTGAAGGCCGAAGGGGGCCGGAGCACCGCTCCGGCCCCCTTCGCCGTGTCTCACTCCGTCCGCAGCCCGTCCGGCCGCATCAGCCGCCACAACGGCGGCAGGCTGAGCAGCCCGACCAGCAGGACCACTCCCCCGCCGATCCCCGTCATCGCGGCGACGCCCGCCCAGTCCACGGCGGCCGGCACTTCGCTCATGGCCAGCAGGATCAGCCCCAGCCCGACTCCCACCGCCATCGCGAGCAGCAGCCCGAGCACCATCGGGACGGCGGTCTGCCACAGCACCGAGCGGCCCAGGGTGGACCTGCGGGTGCCGAAGGCGACCAGCACGGAGAGCAGTTTGCGCCGCTCGCGCAGCTGCTCCAGCTGGGAGACCAGCAGGCTCACCCCGATCAGCAGCAGCACACAGGTGGCACCCGCGTACAGCCCCTTCTGGACGGTGGCGAAGCGCCGGTCGCTCTCGGTCGCCGTGGTCCCGTACGCGGTGACGCCCGGGTCCGCCTTGGCGAGGACGTTGCGCACCCGCTCGACGGCGTCCGCGTCGCCCGGGGCGACCTTCACGTACATCGAGAGGGCGAGGCTGCCGGGTGCCAGCGGAGGCAGGGCGCCGGGGGTGATGAACAGTCCGCCGCGCGCACTGCCGCCGGGGTCGGGCACGGGGGTGACGTGGCGGGTGTTCGCGGGCATCTTCCAGCGGGTGGGCGGGGTGTCGGCGGAGACACCGACCCTGGGCATGCTCTCGAAGTCCGCCGGCCGCAGATACACCGTGCGCCCCGGCCCGTAGGCGGCCGAGGGGTCGCCCATCTCGCCGCCCTTGGAGATGAAGACGTCGCCGTCCTTGCAGCTGGGGAGTTTCGCGACCTCGCGCAGGGTGGCACAGTCGGCGATGCTGGCCTCGTGGCGCTCTTCCGGTGACTTGGCCGAGGTGCCCACGGCCACCACGCCGAACCCCATGTACTTCTCCACGCCCGGGGTCCTGGCGATCTCGGCGCCGAGCCGGCCGGCGTCCCTGGCGGCCGGGCTGCTGTCCGGGATCATGGTGCCCAGCTGGGCACGGTTCGGGTCGGCGCCGGTCTCCGTGACGTACCGGTCGTCGATGCCGCCCAGCAGCATGTGCAGGGCGATGGCGCCGGCGACCGCGACGGCGATGCCGTTGACGGTGCGGGCGGCCACGCCGCTGTTCATCTGGAGCCTGCGGACGGCGAGCTGCCAGGAGGTGCTGCCGCCGCCCAGCCGGGCCACGAACGCCTCCACCAGCCAGGGCAGCAGCGCGGTGACGCCCAGCAGCAGCAGGACGGTGCCGCCGATCAGCTGGTTCTGGTTGACCTCGGTCTCCCGCCCGCCCCCGATCAGGGGGAACAGCAGGGCGACCCCGGCCGCGGGCAGCAGCAGCCGCCACCACACCCGGCGGCGCACCGGCCTGGCCGTACGGACCACGCCCAGCGGTTCGATGACGACGCCGCGCATCGCCAGCAGGGAGACCCCGACGGCGGCGGCCGGCACGGCCAGCGCCACCAGCAGGATCAGCGGGAGCACCGGGGTCAGGTCGGCGGGGAAGAGCCCGGCCCCGGCCGCTCCGAAGGTGATCCGGTCGGCCAGGGAGCGTGCGAGGAGGAAGAACCCGCCGCCGACCACCAGGCCGATCAGTGCGCCGGCGAGCGCCTCGCCCGCCGCGATCAGCCGCACCGTGCCGCTGTCGGCGCCGACCAGGCGCAGGGCCGCGAGTCTGCGGTCGCGGCGCTCGCCGCCGAAGCGGACGGCCGCCGCGATGAACACCCCGATGGGCACCAGCAGCACGACGAAGGTGACGACGATGAGCAGGAGCAGGGTGGGGTCGTAGGAGAGCTGCCTGCCGCTGTCGAAGCCGTCGACGCGGCTGACCTTCATGCCGTCCACCTTGAGGGTGGAGTCGCCCCGGTAGAAGGCGAGTTCGGCGGGTCCGAGCAGTCCTTCGTCACCGATGACGGCGGTGATCCTGCCGGGGAGGCGTTCGCGCAGCAGCTTGCCCGGCTCCGTCCGGAACAGGGCGTCCAGTGCGGGCGAGACGGCGAGTTCGCCGTCGCCCGGGTACGCGGTCAGGCCGGGCGGCGGCGGGGCGTCGGGGCCCTCCGCCTTGATGTACCGGCCGCGCACGTTGCTGTCGCGGTACGCGGTGTCCGCCTGGGTGATGAGCAGGGTGTCCGGGCGCGGCTGGGCGATCTGCCCCATGGAGGAGGCGCTGCGGGCGGCCTCCCGGTCCTCGCGCGCCGACATCGCGTGCGGCACGGCCACCGCGACCAGCAGCAGCGTCACGCCGAGGCCGACGCCCAGCGCGGTGAGCGCGGTGCGCACCCACCCCTCGCGTCCGCCGCCGAGCGCGAAGCGGCAGCCGAGGCCCAGTGCCCGTGCGACGTCGGCGGGTCGGGACTTGCTCATGCCGCGAACTCCGTACTGCGCGACTTGCCGTCCCGTACGACGACCTCGCGGTCGGAGTAGGCGGCGACCCGTGCCTCGTGGGTGACCAGGACGACGGCGGCGTTGGTGGACCGGGCGGCCTCGGTGAACAGTTCCATGACGCGCTCGCCGTTGAGGGAGTCGAGGGCGCCGGTCGGTTCGTCGGCGAAGAGCACGCGCGGGTCGGTGACCAGGGCGCGGGCCACGGCGACCCGCTGGCCCTGGCCGCCGGAGACCTCGCCGGGCCGCTTGGCCGCGAGGTCGTCGACCTCCAGCTTCCGCATCCAGCCGAGGGCCCGCTGTTCGGCGTCGCGGCGCTTGACGCCGTTCAGCCGCAGCGGCAGCGCGACGTTCTCGACGCAGGTCAGCTCGGGCACCAGCTGGCCGAACTGGAAGACGAACCCGAACTCGCTGCGGCGCAGGGCGCTGCGCTCGCGGTCGGGCATCGAGGAGAGTTCGCGCCCCTGGTAGGTGATGCTGCCCGAGTCCGGGGTGACGATCCCGGCGAGGCAGTGCAGCAGGGTCGACTTGCCGGACCCGGAGGGGCCCATGACGGCGACGACCTCGCCGGGGTGGATGGAGAAGTGGGCGCCGTCGAGGGCGGGGGTCGCGCCGTACGCCTTGTGCAGGTCGACGGCGGCGAGGAGCGACCCGGCGGGGGCCGTGGGCGGGGTGGCGGGGCTCACTTGCGTACCTCCGCGGCGAGCTTGTCGAGGCGGGCGGCGGTCAGTTCGAGCCAGCGCAGGTCGGCTTCGAGGTGGAACAGGGCGTGGTCGCAGACCAGCTGGTCGGCGAGGTCGCCGGAGCGCTTGCGGTCGGTGAGGACACGCATCAGCCGCAGGTGCTCGGCCCGCTGGACGTCGAGGAGTTCGGCGGCGCCGCGATGGGTGAGCAGGGCGAGGACGACCTTGGTGTACAGGGTCGACTGGAGGTACGGCTCGGGCTTCTCGGGCTGGGCGAGCCACTGTTCGACGTCGGTGATGCCGGCGTCGGTGATGGCGTACTTCTTGCGCTCGGGGCCGCTGCCGGACTCGGTGCTCTCGACCTCGACGAGGCCGTTCTTCAGCAGGCGCGACATCGTCGAGTAGACCTGCCCGTAGTGCAGGGGCCGGTCGTGGCCGAACTTCTCGTCGAAGGTCCGCTTGAGGTCGTAGCCGTGGCGGGGGCCGGCCTCCAGGAGGCCGAGCAGGGTGTGTCCGATTGACATGCGGAGCACTCTACACGGTGTGTATACGTGGTGTGTATACATGCCGAGAATAGCTGCCCGTACGGCGCTGACCTGCACATTCTCCCGAAGGGGCCCCGTCCGGGCGTACGACCGGCCGCCCGGACCCCGCTCCGGCGCGCGGCTACCCGCCCGCGCCCCCGCCGCCCTGGACCCGCACCGGCAGCCCCCGCACCGCGCCCCGCAGCGCGCGGGCGAACTCCTCGAACTCCTCGCCGCGGGCGGCGCCGGTGCGCATCGCCAGCGCGATCCGCCGGGACGGCGCCGGGGCCGCGAAGTCGCCCGTCACCAGGGCCGCGTTGCGCCCGGTCTCGACCTCGACGGCGGTGCGCGGCAGCAGGGTCACCCCGAGTCCGCCCGCGACGAGCTGCACCAGCGTGGAGAGCCCCGCGGCGGTGGTGGTGACGGGCGCGCCGTCCTCCCGGCCCGCCTCCCGGCACACGTCCAGCGCCTGGTCGCGCAGGCAGTGCCCCTCGTCGAGCAGCAGCAGGTCCAGCTCGCGCAGCGATTCGCGCGGGATGTCCACCCGCCCGCCCAGCCAGTGGTCGGCCGGGGCGACGAGGACGAAGTCCTCCTCGTACAGCGGCAGCTCGCTGACCCCGGGCACACCCAGCGGCACCGCGAGCAGCAGCAGGTCGAGCCGGCCCGCCGAGAGCCCCTCCAGGAGCGAGGAGGTCTGCTCCTCGTGGACCTGGAGGTCCAGCTCCGGGTAGACGTCGTGCACCAGCCGCAGCACGGTCGGCAGCAGATAGGGCGCCACCGTGGGGATCACCCCCAGCCGCAGCACCCCGGTGAAGGGCGCCCGCACCGCCTCCGCCTCGTCCAGCAGCGCGGCGACCGCGTCCAGCACCGCGCCCGCCCGCAGCGCCAGCCGCTCGCCCGCCGGGGAGAGCAGCACGCGCCGGGTCGTACGCTCGACGAGCTGCACGCCGAGGGTCTCCTCCAGCGCGGACACCGCCCCGGACAGCGCGGGCTGGCTCATGCCGAGCGCGGCGGCCGCGTCCCGGAAGTGCAGGTGCTCGGCGACGGCGGCGAACGCCCGCAGCTGCGCGAGGGTGGGCTGCTTGCCCCGGTTCAGCGTGATCTGCACGCGCGTGCGCTCCTCTTTACTAGGGCCACTGATAGGTGCAGCCGATCGGTACGAGCCAGTCTAGCTATTTCCGCTATCAATGCCTCTTGTGTCACTGTGGGGATCCGTCCAACCCATGGGAAACCCCCGATATGGGAAGTTTCCTTCGTCGCAAGGAGTGCGCGTGCTCACTGTTGGTGACCAGTTCCCCACGTACGACCTCACCGCCTGTGTCTCCCTGGAGTCCGGCAAGGAGTTCGAGCAGATCAACCACAAGTCCTACGAGGGCAAGTGGCGCGTCGTGTTCGCGTGGCCCAAGGACTTCACCTTCGTCTGCCCGACCGAGATCGCCGCGTTCGGCAAGCTGAACGACGAGTTCGCCGACCGTGACGCGCAGGTCCTGGGCTTCTCCGGCGACTCCGAGTTCGTGCACCACGCCTGGCGCAAGGACCACCCGGACCTGACCGACCTGCCCTTCCCGATGCTGGCCGACTCGAAGCACGAGCTCATGCGTGACCTCGGCATCGAGGGCGAGGACGGCTTCGCGCAGCGCGCCGTCTTCATCGTCGACCCGAACAACGAGATCCAGTTCACGATGGTGACCGCCGGCTCCGTCGGCCGTAACCCGAAGGAGGTCCTCCGGGTCCTCGACGCGCTCCAGACGGACGAGCTGTGCCCGTGCAACTGGACCAAGGGCGAGAACACCCTGGACCCGGTCGCGCTGCTCTCCGGCGAGTAATCACCGGCCCGGCACACTGACCTTCGGAACGCACCGATTCGGAACGGGATTTTGACATGGCTCTCGACGAACTGAAGTCCGCCATACCGGACTTCGCCAAGGACCTCCGCCTGAACCTGGGCTCGGTCATCGGCAACAGCGACCTCCCGCAGCAGCAGCTGTGGGGCACCGTGCTGGCCTGCGCGATCGCCTCGCGCTCGCCGAAGGTGCTGCGCGAGCTGGAGCCGGAGGCGAAGGCCAACCTCTCCCCCGAGGCGTACACGGCCGCCAAGTCGGCCGCCGCCATCATGGCGATGAACAACGTCTTCTACCGCACGCGCCACCTGCTCTCCGACCCGGAGTACGGGACGCTGCGCGCGGGCCTGCGGATGAACGTCATCGGCAACCCGGGCGTCGAGAAGGTCGACTTCGAGCTGTGGTCCCTCGCGGTCTCCGCGATCAACGGCTGCGGCCAGTGCCTGGACTCGCACGAGCAGGTCCTGCGCAAGGCGGGCGTCGAGCGCGAGACGATCCAGGAGGCCGTCAAGATCGCCTCGGTGCTCCAGGCCGTCGGCGTGACCCTCGAATCCGAGGCCGTCCTCGCCGAGTAGCAGCGGGTGGCCGTTCGTCCGGCCACGGCAGCAGGTGTACGTGAAGGGGCCCACCGGCATCGTCCGGTGGGCCCCTTCCGCGTGCGCCCAGCGCTTCGTCCGGTGGGCCCCTTCCGCCTGCGCTCAGCGCTTCGTCCGGTGGGCACTCCTGCCTGCGCTCAGCGCTTGAGCACCGCCATCGCCTCGCGCAGGTCCGCCTCCATCTGCCCCGACATCCCGCCGAGTGCCGGTTCGGGGATCTCGGGCATCCCTTGGGCGGAGGCCTCGTCCTCGCCCTTCACCTCGTTCTGCCCGTAGACGCGGAGCGTCAGCAGCACCCCGCCGTCCTGCGCCACGAGTTCCAGTTCGGGCCCCGAGCGGTAGTTGTTCACGAAGAACGCCCGGTCGCCCAGGTTCCCCACCGGCGTCAGGCGTTCGGTCTCGAAGCCGCCCCAGCCGCGCCGCCCGCTCTTCAGCAGTGCCTCGATCTCCGGCCCGGGGTCGGTCCTGCGGTGCTGCTCGACGTGCAGCGTCACCAGGTAGACGGTGCCGATCCGCCAGTTCCGCTCCCGCCGCTCCGACGGGTCGCGGATCGACATCCGGCACTCCAGCCGGTTGAGCGCCGGATCCTCGAACAGGTCCGCGCTGTCGGTGGTGGTGTCGCGCTTGCCGAGCTTCTGCCGCAGGTTCGTCAGCGGCACCTCCGCGCAGCGGTCCGACGCCAGCCGGTACCCCCGCTGGTCCGGCCCCTCGTCCCGGCCGAAGGCATACAGCCCTCCCGCCCACAGCGCGGAGGCCGCCACCGCCCCGCCGAGCGCCCACAGCCACGGCATCCGGCGCCAGTCCCGCAGCCGCTCGCCGATGCGCAGCAGCGGCGGACGCGGAGGGCCCCCGACCGAGTCCAGTGTCTCGGGCGGAGGCCCCTCGTCCGGTCCCCCGACCAGTTCGGGCGGGGATATCACGTCGGGTCCGATCCCGAGGACCGGTCGGCGGAACGCTCACCGGAGGCACCCGGCGGCAGGTCGGAGGGCCGGTCCGCGATCCCGGCGGACCGCTCGGCGTCGCGCTCGGCGGACCGCTCGCCCGGCGCCGGGGTCGGCGCGACGTCCAGCGCCGTCGCCCCGTGCGGCTTGGGCGAGGCCCGCAGCGCGTTCTCCTTGGAGTACGCGCGCAGATAACCGACCGCGGTGTTGAGGACGGCGACCATCGGCACCGCCACGACCGCGCCGCCGATGCCGGAGATCAGCCCGCCGGCCGCGACGGACAGGATGACGGCCAGCGGGTGCACCCGCACGGCGCGCCCGAGGATGAACGGCTGGAGTACGTGCCCCTCGATCTGCTGCACCGCCAGCACCACGATCAGCACCATCAGCGCGGTGAAGGGACCGTTGGCGACGATCGCCACGACGACCGCGAGTGCTCCGGAGATCACCGCGCCGACCAGCGGGATGAACGCGAACAGGAAGATCACCACGGCGAGCGGCACCGCCATCGGGACGCCCAGGAAGAAGATCCCGAGGCCGATGAAGATGGCGTCGATCAGAGCCACTATCACCGTGCCCCGCACATAGGCGGTCAGGGTGCGCCAGGCGCGCGGACCCGCGCCCGCCATGCCGGGCCGGGCCGCCGTGGGCACGAGCTTGAGCGTCCACTCCCAGACGCGCTTGCCGTCGTACAGCAGGAACAGCGTGCAGAACATGGCGAGCAGCAGGCCCGTCATCAGTTCGACGATCACGGTGACGCCCGCGAGCCCCGCGGAGGTGATCTCCTGGACGTTGGTGCCGATCGCGTCGCTGAGGTTCTTCGAGATGTCGTTGATCTGCTGCTCGGTGACGTGGAACGGGCTGTCGAGCAGCCACTGCCGCAGGTCCTGGATGCCCTGCTGGACCTGCTTGGAGAGGTCCTCGGCGTTGTCCATGACCTGCCAGACCACGAACCAGCCGATCAGGCCCATGATCACGAAGCCGAGGATGGCGGTGGACGCGGTGGCGAGTCCCCGGGGCAGCCCCGCCCTGCGCAGCCAGGCGACGGTCGGCTGGAGGAGCGCGGTGACCAGCAGCGCACCCATGAAGGCGAAGGCGACCAGCTGGACCTGACTGATGATCTGGCCGAGCACCCAGATGGTGCCCGCGAGGACCAGCAGCCGCCAGCCCGCCTCCGCGGCGACCCGTACGCCCCAGGGGACGGCGTCGACGGGGTCGGGCCTGGCCGCTATGGCCGGTGCGTAGTCGGGCGGCGGGGGGACGTGCTCGGGTGCGTGGACCTCGTGCGCGGCGGGGGCGCTCCCCGCCTGGACCTCGGCCCGGCGCTCTTCGAGCTTCTCTCCCATGTGGGTGAGCCTGGCTCCCAGTCCGCCGAGCCACCCCGGTGTCTTCGACATGATGCTTCCTCTTCCCCCCACAGCGCCCCCCGGCGAATTGGTCGACCTGACGGTACACGTGCGGAGCCCCCCACCGTAGGACGGTGGGGGGCTCCGTGAAGTTGAGCGCCGTACGCGTGCCCCGAAGGGCGCGCCGGGAGGACCGGGGGGTCCGGTTGGAAGTGACCCCGGGGTCTAGTACGACCGGTTCGCCTGCCAGAAGTCCCAGGCCTCGCACGGGCTGCCGTACCGCTCGTTCATGTAGTTGAGGCCCCACTGGATCTGGGTGGCCGGGTTGGTGCGCCAGTCGTCGGCGACCGAGGACATCTTGCTGCCCGGGTACGACTGGACCAGACCGTAGGCGCCCGAGGACGGGTTGACCGCCTTGTAGTTCCAGGTCGACTCGTGCTGCACGATGTTGCTGAAGCACTGGAACTGGCCGGACGGGATGATCTGCCGTGCGATGGCCTTGACCTGGTCGACCGTGTAGGACGACTGCTGCTCGAAGGAGGAGGAGTCGCGGGAGGCGGACCGGCTCGCGGTCTCCTCCTGGCTCTCGCGCTCCTTGGCCTCCTTCTCGGCCTTGGCGGCCTTCTCCTCGGCCTCCTTGGCCTCGTCGGCGGCCTGCTTCTTCGCCTTGGCGTCGTTGGCGGCCTTCAGCCGGGCCGACTCCTCGGCGGACTTCTTCGCGGCCTCGTCGGCGACGGCGGCCTGCGTGTCGGCCTGCTGCGTCAGGGACGCGGTCGCCACCTTGGCCTGCTGGCCGACGGGGATTTCCGCGAGGAGAGTCGTGTCGGCGGCGGCTGCCTCGAAGTTGTTGTCGCCCGACGACTGAGGGTCGCCCGATGCGACGCCCACGACGGCGCCGACTGTGGTGACCGCGGTGGCGGAGGCCACTGCGAATCCCCGAACCGAAATCCGGCTCACACGGTTTCCTTCCAGCAGCGCCCGGCCGGTGACCCTCGCGGACGCAATCGCACCCCTGGCGCTGGCACTCCCTCGTCGTACGTCACGGGAGGCACGGACCCGGCGGGCAACTCCCTGGGGAGTGCTCCGTGTTACTCGGGCGGCATACGGCAAAGCTGTTGAATTGTGTGGTGTCGCACCTCTGGAGGTGCGGGTGTGCCGTATGCGGGGCCTGACGGAAGCAAGACTCTGCCGGAAGATCAGGCGCGTAATCAATTCTTCCTTACGTGTGAAACGTCACACCGTGTTTGTGGCTGCTGTTTTACGGAAGAACGCGCGTGACGCGACGCCGCCCGACTAGGATCCCGTGGTTCTCACGGGCCCTGCCGGGCGGCGCCAACTCTCCTACCGGTACTGCCTTTCGGTCAGATGTGCCCGTCCTCCAGCATTTCGGTCACCAGGGCGGCGATCTGCGAACGCTCGGACCGGGTGAGGGTGACGTGCGCGAAGAGCGGATGCCCCTTCAGCTTCTCGACGACGGCGACCACGCCGTCGTACCGGCCGACCCGGAGGTTGTCGCGCTGGGCGACGTCATGGGTCAGGACAACCCGGGAATTCGCCCCGATCCTGGACAGAACCGTCAGGAGGACGTTCCGCTCCAGTGATTGGGCCTCGTCCACGATCACGAACGCGTCGTGCAGCGAGCGACCCCGGATGTGGGTGAGCGGCAGGACCTCCAGCATGCCGCGCCCGAGCACCTCCTCGATGACCTCCTTGCCCGCGACCGCCGAGAGGGTGTCGAAGACGGCCTGGGCCCACGGGCTCATCTTCTCGGCCTCGGAGCCCGGCAGATAGCCCAGCTCCTGTCCGCCCACCGCGTACAGCGGCCGGAAGACCATCACCTTCTTGTGCTCCTGGCGCTCCAGGACGGCCTCGAGGCCCGCGCACAGCGCCAGCGCGGACTTGCCGGTACCGGCCCGCCCGCCCATCGACACGATGCCGACCTCGGGGTCGAGCAGCAGGTCCAGCGCGATCCGCTGCTCGGCGCTGCGGCCGTGGATGCCGAACGCCCCGCGGTCGCCGCGCACCAGGCGCACGTTGCCGTCGGGAGTGACCCTGCCGAGGGCCTTGCCGCGCTCGGACTGCAGGACCAGTCCGGTGTGCACGGGAAGGTCGGCGGCCTCCGGGACGTACAGCCGCTCCTCGGAGAAGAGGAGGTCGACCTGGTCGGCCTCCAGGGTCAGTTCCGCCATCCCGGTCCAGCCGGAGTCGGTGATGGCGAGTTCGGCGCGGTACTCCTCGGCGAGCAGACCCACCGAGGAGGCCTTGATGCGCAGTGGCAGGTCCTTGGAGACGACGGTGACGTCGTACCCCTCGGCCTGGAGGTTGCGTGCGACTGCCAGGATCCGTGAGTCGTTGTCCCCCAACCGGTAGCCGGCCGGGAGCACGCCGGGATCGGAGTGGTTGAGTTCGACGCGCAGCGAGCCGCCGAGGTCCCCGATCGGGATCGGGGCGTCGAGCCGGCCGTGCCGGATCCGGTAGTCGTCCAGCATGCGCAGGGCCTGCCGGGCGAAGTAGCCGAGCTCCGGGTGGTGCCGCTTGGCCTCCAGCTCGGTGATGACGACGATCGGGAGCACGACCTCGTGCTCCTCGAAGCGGGTCATCGAGCTGGGATCGGCCAGCAGGACGCTGGTGTCGAGAACGTAGGTGCGCCTGTCGGGAAGGCGGCGCTTAGAGCTGTTCACCACGGAAGGACGTACCCCCTCGGACTGAGGTTGGGGTGCGACGACGTCGCGGGCGGAGGGACCGGGCTGCGGCCGCGAAGCGCGGACCGAGCACCGGCCCTCGCATCGCCACTGAGTCGTCCGCGCGCGATGCGCGGTCGTCCTGGTGCAAAGGGCCTCCCGGGTGGACGGCATCTAGTCGTCCACTTGAGATGCGGCGTCCGTGGTTCGGACGCCGACCTGGAGGGGGTATTCCCTCGAACCCGCACCGCCATGCCTGGTCATGGCCGGGGCACACGACGCCGGTTCAGGCGTATGAGGTACGCGGAAGGGGTACGGGCGGCGGTCAGGATCCGTAACGCCGGTGCCTGGCCGCGTAGTCGCGCAGGGCGCGCAGGAAGTCGACCTTGCGGAAGGCGGGCCAGAAGACTTCGCAGAAGTAGTACTCCGAGTGGGCGCTCTGCCAGAGCATGAAACCGGAGAGCCGCTGCTCACCACTGGTGCGGATGACGAGATCCGGGTCGGGCTGGCCGCGCGTGTAGAGGTGTTCCGAGATGTGCTCGACGTCGACGATCTCGGCGAGCTCCTCGAAGGAGGTCCCCTTGTCCGCGTGTTCCAGCAGCAGCGAGCGGACCGCGTCGGCGATCTCCTGGCGCCCGCCGTAGCCCACGGCGACGTTGACCAGTATCCCCTTGTTGCCCGCCGTCGACTGCTCGGCCTCCTTCAGTACACCCTGCGTTCGCGCGGGCAGGATGTCCATCGTCCCGACGTGGTGCACCCGCCAGCGGCCGTCGGCGGCCAGGTCCCGTACCGCGCCCTCGATGATGGCGAGCAGCGGGGTCAGTTCCGCCTCGGGGCGGTCCAGGTTCTCGGTGGAGAGCATCCACAGGGTGACGACCTCGACGTCCGTCTCCGCGCACCAGCCGAGCAGTTCCTGGATCTTGCTCGCACCGGCCTTGTGCCCCTGCTCGGTGGTGCCGCCCGCCGCCTTCGCCCAGCGTCTGTTGCCGTCGAGGATGACTCCGATGTGCTTGGGCACCTGGGCGTGGTCGAGGCGTCCTTCCACGCGGCGTGCGTAGAGCCGGTACACCAGGTCGCGCAGGTTCACAGCGTTTCACCCTCTCGTGTTCCCGGGCTCGGGAAGTCTGCGGTTTTTCCCGGGGCCCGAGCGCGTCACATTACTGCGCACGGGTCACCACGGCCCAACCCGGTCTGTCACAAGTGGCTCCGTGATAGGGAGGTGAACGTGACTGACGAACCTCTCCACCACCGCCCCGCCGACGACCGCTACGACACGATGGAGTACCGGCGCTCCGGCCGCAGCGGCCTGAAGCTGCCGGCCCTCTCGCTGGGCCTGTGGCACAACTTCGGCGACGACCGTTCGCTCGACTCCCAGCGCTCCATCCTGCGCCGCGCCTTCGACCTCGGCGTCACCCACTTCGACCTGGCCAACAACTACGGCCCGCCGCCCGGCTCCGCCGAGTCCAACTTCGGCAAGATCTTCGCCCAGGACTTCGCCCCGTACCGCGACGAGCTGATCGTCTCGACGAAGGCCGGGTACGGCATGCACCCCGGCCCGTACGGCGAGTGGGGCTCGCGCAAGTACCTGATGTCCTCGCTGGACGCGTCGCTCCGGCGGATGGGTCTGGACTACGTCGACATCTTCTACTCGCACCGCTTCGACCCGGACACCCCGCTGGAGGAGACGATGGGCGCCCTCGCGTCCGCCGTCCAGCAGGGCAAGGCGCTGTACGTGGGCGTCTCCTCGTACAACAGCGAGCAGACCGCCGAGGCGGCCCGGCTGCTGCGCGAGATGGGGGTGCGTCCGCTCATCCACCAGCCGTCGTACTCGATGATCAACCGCTGGACGGAGGACGACGGCCTGCTCGACACCCTGGAGGAGGCGGGCATGGGCTGCATCTCCTTCGTGCCGCTGGCGCAGGGGCTGCTGACGAACAAGTACCTCAAGGGCATCCCGGAGGGCTCGCGGGCCACCCAGGGCAAGTCGCTGGACCCGGACCTGCTCAGCGAGGAGGTCGTGCGCCGGCTCAACGGGCTGAACGACATCGCGGCGCGCCGCGGTCAGTCGCTGGCCCAGCTGGCCATCGCGTGGGTGCTGCGGGACGAGCGGATGACGTCGGCGCTCATCGGGGCGTCCAGCGTCAAGCAGCTGGAGGAGAACGTGGCCGCGCTCGGGGCTCCGGCGCTCACCGAGGCGGAGCTGAAGGAGATCGACTCCTTCGCGGTGTCCACCCCCGGCACGAACATCTGGGCCGGACGGGGCTGACGCCGCCGGAAGGGGCCCCCGAGGCGCCTGAGGACAGAAAAACGGGCCGGTCCGTGGGGGGGATACGGACCGGCCCGAGGGGGGGTTTCCACCATAACCCTTCGTAAGTGATGCTGTGCACCGGCACGCGAATCAATTACTCTCCGCAACCGCCGAAGTGCAGGGCGCTAGGGCCGAAATCCCTTGTGCCGCTTGGGATCCGGGCACTTTTCGGGCCGCTCGGACGGCTTTCCCGGTTCCCCCCGTTCGGGGGTGTCGGGAGCATCATCGGATTGACGTTTCTGCACCCGTTCCCGTGTCCGGGCCCGCCTCCGTCCGGTGCAGCAGGGTGATGCCGTCGGCGCGGGCGACGACCCGGTAGCCGTACGCGCGCTGCGCCCGCTTCAGCTCCGCCTCCTGGCGGTCGAGCGGGTAGGGCCAGTGCCCGTCGGGCAGCGGCCAGGCCTCGTGCGGGCGGCTGTCGTGGACGATCCACTCGCTGGTGGGCGGCGGGGGCGTGCCGTCGGTGCCGTAGAGCTTCCCGGGCAGCGGGTAGGTGGGGAAGAGGACTGCCGTGCAGCGCGAAGTGAGCTGCGGGACAAGGCGGTTGGAGGCGGCGACGGTGGCGCCGTCGGGGATCCTCGCCAGCAGCGCGCGGGCGGCGCGCACATGGTCGGGGGTGCGCCAGGTGTCCTTGCGCAGGACGAGGCCGAAGGGGAAGGACGGCAGCAGGACCAGGGTGACGGCGACGACGGTGGCCAGCGAGGCGCGCAGGTGCCGGGCGGCGAGGCGGTCGCCGGGCCGTGCGCCGTACGGGGCGAGGGCGTCGATCAGGGCGGCGAAGACGATAGGCATCAGCACCGCGCTGTAGTGGAACGCGGTCTCCCAGTGGTAGCTGTGCTGCGAGAGCAGCCGCCAGCCGAGGGTGGGCACGGCCAGCAGCGCGAGCGGGGAGCGCAGTGCGAGGAGCGCGGTGGGCGCGAACACCAGGACCAGGGTGACGGCCTTGACCTCGGGGCGCAGCATGTCGAGCGGGGCGGCGGCGACGGTGGCCAGCAGCGAGCCCCGGCCGCCCTCGGCGACGTACTCGCCGTACGCGTAGGTGCCGTCGGAGCTGAGGGCGGGGAGCAGGACGCGGGTGATGAGCAGTGTGCCGAGGAGGCCGGCCGCGGCGGTGGCCAGGCCGAGCACCCGGCTGCCCCGCCAGGCGAGGTACCCGCCGAGGGCGGCCAGGGTGAGCCCGAGGTCCTCCTTGACCAGGAGCAGGGGCGCGGCGAGGGCGACGGCGGTGCGGTGGCGGCCCCGGGCCGCGGCTTCGAGGGCGAGGGCGAGCAGCGGGACGGCGAGGGCCACCTCGTGGAAGTCGAAGGTGACGGCGGAGGCGATGCCCCAGGAGACCCCGTAGCCGAGGGCGACGACGTGCGCGGCCGGGGCGCCGAGTGCCCGCCGGGCCCAGCGGGCGAGCGGTACGACGGCGAGCGCGAGCAGGGCGGCCTGGGCGAGCAGGAGGGTCTCGGTGTACGGGAGGAGCCGGTAGAGCGGGGCGAGGACGGCGAGCAGGGGGTGGAAGTGGTCGCCGAGGAGGTTGACGCCCTCCCCGGTGGCTCCGGCGCCCTTCAGCGGGACGTACGGGGGGCCGAGCCGCGCGTACGCCTTGAGGGCCTGCTCGAAGATGCCGAGGTCGTAGCCGGTGGTGCGCAGGAGATGGTGGCGGCGGGTCGCCAGGGTGCCGTAGAGCAGGAAGAGGGCCGCGCACCAGGCCCAGGGCAGGGCCCGGTGCGCGGGCCGGGCGGCCACTTGGACCGGCACCACTTCCACTGACGTAATGTCAGGAATTGTCCGCATGGCGGCACATTACAGCCGTGGCCGGTCCCGGCCGGGGAGTCGGCGCCCCGGGCGCGGGGCCCGGCCCGGGGGCGCGGCCGGGCCGGGCGCCGGGTCAGTAGCGCAGTGCCGCGGCCACTCCGTCGGCCTCGGACAGGCTGTCGTCGGGGACGAAGGTGACGTCGCCGTCGGCGGCCAGCACCAGTTCGACGAGCGAGTCGACGATGTCGTCCTCGAAGCCCGCGCCGGGATCCTCCGTGCCGGGAGGGGCCAGCACCAGGGCGGCGCGCACGGCGCCCTCCACCGTTTCCGGGCGGGCGGTGACGCGCAGGGACTCCTCGACCACCAGGTGCCCGACCCGTCCCTCGCGGGCGGCCTGCCAGCAGTCCTGCACGCCGGCCGCGTACCGCTTGCCGCTGCGGGCGGCGTCCAGAGCCTTGGTCGCCTCCTCGGTGTCGATGGCGGCGAGCCGGGCGCGGGCGGGGGCGAGCTGTTCGACGAGTTCGGGCGCGGTGGTGTGCAGCAGCCCGCCGACCTCCAGGTCGGCGGCGAGCACCGCCCCGTGCCGGGAGAGCTCGCGGTAGGTCGCGATGTGCTGGCGCAGCCCGACCACGACGACCGGCAGCACCGCTTCCTGGAGCAGCGGGGTGAGCTTGCGGTCCGCCTCGGTGAGCATGTTGCGGAAGTCCTGGTTCTCGCCGTGGCCGCCCTCCCGGTTGGGCGGGCCGTCGCGGTCGGCGCCGGAGGAGATGACGGGGAAGCCGCTCTCCTCGTGGTCGAGCTCGTGCAGCTCGTACCCGACGCCGTGCCACAGCCGTACTTCGCCGATGGACAGGACCAGGGCGAGGTACGGGATCTGGCGGGCGGAGGCGGAGACGAGGTTGCGGGTCAGATAGGTCTCGGCGACGACGATCCGCTCCGGCACGGTCGCGCTGACCAGATACGTACGGGCCTCGTCGGCCGACGCGTACAGCACGAGCCCTTCCAGGAAGTGCTCCGGGTCCAGCTCGTCCACGGCGTCGTTCAGCTGCTGCACGACGGCGTGCGCCTGGTCGCGGCTCACCTTCGGGTCGTCGAGCAGCCGCTTCTCGGTCTCGGCGAGGAGGTTGCGCAGCCGGATGTGGTCCTGCTGGTTCTCCGGCCGGTGGCGGTGGGTGGGCAGGGTGAGGGACACCGCCGGGTAGGGGCGGGGGCGGCGCAGTTCGGCGAGCAGGTCCGACTCGTCCTCGTCACTCATGAGCACTCCGCTCTGGTGGTGGGTCGGGATACGGCGGCATGGATGGGTCGTGGAACAGCCGTCACTAGTGGCAATTTCTCACGAATGCCCGCATCCCGCCCGTGCGCGCGGTGCTTCCCGGGCCGGTTTCAGGCCGCGCCGAGCCCGCCCAGGACCAGACCCGCCCAGGCGCCCGCGAGCATGAAGGGGCCGAACGGGATGGCCGTCTTGCGGCTGCCCCGGCGGGCGGCCATGAGGGCGACGCCGTAGAGCGCCCCGAGCAGGAATCCGGCCAGCGCCCCGGTGAAGAGCACCGGCCACCCGTACCAGCCGAGGACCACGCCGAGGGTGAGCGCCAGCTTCACGTCGCCGAAGCCCATGCCCCGCGGATTGACCAGAAAGAGCACGAAGTAGGTGCCGCCGAGGCCGAGGCCGCCGAGCAGAGCGGACGGCCAGGACCCGGCGTCCCCGGGCAGCAGCTCGGCGATCCCCAGCAGGCCGGCCGCGGCCCCGGCCAGCGGCAGGGTCAGCACGTCGGGCAGCCGGTGGACCCGCAGGTCGACCATGGCGAGGAGCGCGGCGAAGGGGACGAGCAGCAGCCAGACCACCAGCTCGGGCCGGGGCCCGGTGCTCACGGCGAGGGTGGCACAGACGAGGGCACCGAGGAGGACGTGACGCGGGGTACGGGGCATGGCGGGCCGGGGGTGGGGGGTGCTGTGCGGGGGGTGCGGTGCGGTGCCGTCCGACGGGGCGGGGGTGCTGTCCGGGGTGCGGGACGTGGTGCCGTCAGGTGGGGCGGGGGTGCCGTCAGGGGTGCGGAGTACGCCCGATGGGGCGGGGGTGCCGTCAGGGGTGCGGGGTACGCCCGCCGGGGCGGGGGTGCCGTCAGGGGTGCGCGGTGTGCCCGGCGTGGGTCCCGCCGGGACGGGTGTCCGTGCCGTGCACCGGGCGCACCGGGCCGTGCCGAGCCAGCCACGCGCGGGCCCGGCGAAGGGGTGGCCGGCCGGGCAGCTCTCCCGCCACGGTTCGTCCGGCTCCACCGCCAGCCGGTACGCGGCGCGCGGCACGAGGAGTCCGGCGGCGGCGCCCCAGAGCGCGGCGGCCACAGTGAGCACACCAGTGACAAGCACCCGCCAACCCTAGGCCGGGCCCCGCCGCGGGTCATGGGCCCGTGGGCCCAACGGGGGCTCCCGGTGCGGCCGTTCACGAGGGCGGCGCGGGCGGCCGACGGTGGCTAGGGTGGGCGGGGTGGGACGACGCACGCGGTACGCCGACGGGTCCGGCACGATCACGGTCGACGGGAGCGCCCTCGCCCTCCCCCTGGAGATCGCCGCCTCCCGGCGCGCCCGGGGGCGCGGACTGCTGGGGCGGACCGGAATCGAGGGGGTGCTGCTCCTCACCCCGGCCCATTCGATCCACACGTTCGGGATGCGGTTCGCCGTCGACGTGGCGTATCTGGACCGGGAGCTGCGGGTGCTGGACGTCCACACCGTGGCACCGAACAGACTGCCCCTGCCCCGGCCGCGGGCCCGCCACGTGCTGGAGGCAGAGGTGGGGGGATGGTCGCGGTGGGGGGTGCGGCGGGGGGTGCTTCTGAGGATCAACTCCCTTGCGCCATAAGGGTTGTGGAGACTTGAGGCATACTCGAAGTCCCGGCCGGAAGAGGGCTTCCACACCCGGGCCCGGTCCGCCACCATGAGGACATGGCTGATTCAGCGGGCACCACACTCAATCTGCAGCCGCACACGCTCGACCTGTCGAGGGTGCCCCTCGACGAGCTGGGCGAGGTGGACGGCCTCTCGGGCGCTCTCGCCTCCCTGCACGGTCAACTGGCGCACATGGCTGCACCTTTGTGCGTATCGGAAATGTCCAGGCGGTGCGGGAGTCATCTGTTGGCACGGTCCGGTTCCGGCCATGAGAGTTGAGCGACTCTGAGCACCACCGGCTCTCTCCGCACACACTGACCGCCGTCGCCACCGGCGAGGTGGAGCCGTCCGACGTGGCGCTGCTGGCGTCGGCACGGCGCAGCCGGCTGCTGTTGGCGCTCACCGGCACGTTCGCGCCACCGTACGCTGCCGCGCTGCCCGACGACCGGCCGCGCACCAATCCGGCGCCGACCCGCCCGCACGTCTCCTGGACCTTGCTGGGCACCCTCCAGCGCACGCATCCGGCCGCCGTCGAGGCCGTCCTCAGCGATCCCATGGTGAGCGCCTGGGCCCTGCGGCTCTTCCGCAGGCTCGGCCACGGTGCGTCGGACACCGGCCTGGGCACTCCGCCGTGGGCCGACGCGGGACTGATCGGCTCGCTCGCCGCCGCCGCCGCGATCCGGGCCAGGACCCGCTGCTCGCTGCGCGTACCGGCCCACCGGGGAAGGCTCTGGCTGCCTTCCCTGGGGCTGACCGGGCGGGTGGCCAGGGGCGAGTGGCCGGTGGTCGGCGTGGAGTGCGACAGCCGGGGCGCGCTGGTGCACGGGGACAGCGGTTCCGTACGGCTGCCGGAAGAGCTGTCCAGGCCCACCGAGGGGTGGCAGCCGCTGCCCGTGCTCGTCGACGGGATGGCCCTGGACCACCTGTGCCCGCACCGGGACTTCCGGGCGCTGCTGGAACCCGGCCGGCTCTCGCCCGGACGTCTCTCCCGTTGGCAGCGGACGATCGCGGAGGCGGACGAGTTGCTGAGGCAGGACCACCCCCTCGCGCACCGGGTGGTGCGGGGAGCGGTGCACTCCCTGGTGCCGGTGGACTCGCCGGGGCCGGCCAGGCCGGTCAGCGCGACCGTACCGGACGCCTTCGGCGTGGTCATGATGTCGCTGCCCGAGGACGCGTCGGCGACCGCCGCGACCCTGATCCACGAGTCGTACCACCAACTGCTGGTGGCCGTGGACGATCTGACCCCGCTGCTCGATCCGGACCGGGTGGGCCCCGAGCCGCTCTACTTCGCGCCCTGGCGGGAGGACCCCAGACCGCTGCGCGGGCTGCTGTACGGTGCGCACGCCACGGCCGGGATCACCGCGTTCTGGCACGGACGGCGCAAGCAGGAGGGGGGCCGGGCAGACTTCGAGTTCGCTCTGCACCGCTGGCAGTTGCGGACCGCGCTGGCCACCTTGAGCAACGCGGGCGGACTGTCCCCGCAGGGCGGACGGCTCGTCGCCGCGCTGGCCGGACAGGCGAGCGGCTGGTGGTCCGAGCGGGTGGCCGGGGAACCGGGCCGGCTCGCGGCACGCTGCTGCCAGGACCTGCTGGCCACCTGGCGGGCCACGCACCTGACGGTCGGCCCGGCCGACGCCGATGCCCTGGCCCGGCGTTGGCTGGCCGGGGAGCCGCCGCCCGCCCCCTTGCCACCCGCCCGGCTGGCACCGGCCCGGCTGCGGTCACGGCTGGCTGCCCGGACCTGGCTGGCCCGGCTGTGGAGCACCGACCGGGCCGCCTTCGACCGGCTGCGCGCCGACCTGGCCTCGCGGACCGTCGACCGCTGGGGCGCGACGGAGATGACGGAGGCCGATGCCGCCCTCGCGGCCGGTGAGCTGGACGTGGCCGGCGCACTCTTCGGGGCGTCCGGTGACCCGCCCGAAGAACCGGTGAACATCAGCGACTGGGTCGGGATCGGTCTGGCCGGCCCCCGATCGGAACCCCTGGTGGAACGGCCGGAGCTGGTCGTCGCCCTGCACGAGGCGCTGCTGCGGGCGGGCACGCGTCCGCCGGGTGCGCTGGAGCTGGCCCGGTGGCTCGCCCCACCGGCACGGGCCGGGGGCGCGACCCCCGCCAGGGAATCGGACGGTCCCACGGGCCGGAACGGCGGGCCCGCCCCGGCCGCCCGGAGCGGCGCCCCCGCCTGACCTGTCGCCCGGAGAGGCGCCCCCGCCTGCTGCCCGGAGCGGAGCCCCCGCCCGGCCTGCCGAGGCGAGGGCTCCGTCTCACAGGGAGAGCATGTCGATGTCGCAGTTGGCCCGCAGCATGCGGCTCGCGTTGACCGTGGCCGGGTGCTTGGCCCCGAGTTCCTCCCGCATGACGGCCACGGTCTGCTCGTAGAGCTCCTTCGCCCGTTCTATCTCGCCGGTCGCCTTCAGGTCGTACGACAGGTTGAGCCGGACGGCCAGGGCGTCGGGGTGCCGCTCCCCGCTGACGAGCATGCTCTGTTCGTACAGCTCCTCACCCAGTTCGCGGGCCCGGACGGAGTCGCCCAGCTCGGCGAAGTCGCTGGCCAGGTTGGTCTTGGCCAGGATGGCGCGGGCGTGCAGCGGGCTCAGGAGGCGGCTCAGTCCCTCCGCCGCGCCCTGGTTGAGCTCGCGCGCCTCGTCGGTGCGGTCCAGCAGCCGGAGCGTGACCGCGAGGTTGGTGGCGGTGGCGTAGGTGTGGGGGTGGTCGTCGCCCAGGGTCTCGCGGCACAGCTCCATCGCGTGGCGGCCCAGTTCGTAGGACCCGGGGAGGTCGCCGGTCTGCCGCAGGTCCGTCGCGTGGTTCAGCTCGGCCCAGGCGAGGTTGTGCTTGTCCTGCCCCGGGCGGGCCCGGGACAGGGCCAGTGCCTGGTGGGAGAGCTCGAAGGCGCCCTGGTGATCGCCGAGCTTGCGGCGGGTCACCGACAGTTCCCGGATCACCCACGACGTCATCGAGTGCTCGTCGCCGAGCATGGTCAGCACCCGCTCGCGAAGCTGTTCGTAGCCCTCGGCGGCTTCCTGGTAGCGACCGACCTCCAGAAGGTCGATGTAAAGGGCGTACAGACTCAGCATCGTCTGCATGTGGTCGTCGCCCAGCACCTCCACCCGGCGCTGGAAGGTGTCCTCGTCGACCCGGTAGGCCTCTTCGAGGTCCTTGCGGTCTGCCGAGAGGCGAAGGCTGACCGCGTAGTTGTGGGCGGCTTCCAGGGTGGTGGGGTCGTCGGGGCCGAACTCGTGACGCAGGGCCTCGAACGCCTGCCGGTCCAGTGAGCGGGCGCCGAAGAAGTCTCCGCGCACCCGGTAGAGGACCGCCATCAGGCTGACCGCGCGCTGGGTCGTGGGGTGGCGGTCGCCCAGCGAGCGGCGGCACCGCTCCAGCAGCTCGGACTGGAGGTCGAACGCCTCCTCGTACCGGTTCTGCCAGCGCAGCACCTGGACGCGGACCAGGTCGACGGCCAGGACGTGTTCGTGGTCGTCGCCCAGGCCGCGTCGCCAGATGCCGGCGGCGTTGTCCGCGACGTCCAGAGCCTCCGTGTAGTCGCTCCGGGACAGCAGGAAGCGCGCCTCGTTGAGGACGAGTTCGCGGACCCACGGGTCCTCGCAGTCGGCCATCTGCGACGTCCGCACGTGCGGCAGGAGACTGGAGTAGCGCGGCCACTCGGCGGACCGCCGCGGGTTGCGCGGATCCGCGTTGGCCAGGATCTCGTGGGCGCAGTGCCGCATCTCGGCGCGTTCCTGGCTGTTCATCTGCTGGACGAGGACGCGCTGGACCAGTCGGTGCAGCTGGATGGTGGACTTGCGGTGGTCGATGCGGGCCAGTGCGTACCTGCCGATCTCGCGGACCGCCCGGCCGAGCTGGATGGGGTCGTCGAGGGTGGCGCGCAGCGCGGTGGGCGCGGCGACGCCGCGGACCGCGGAGAAGAGGTCCCAGTCGATGGGCTCGGGGGCGAAGAACGCGCACACCTGGAGGAGCTGGAGCGCGGCGGGCTGGTTCTCCCGCAGCCGGTCGAGGGAGACGTTCCACGCGGCGGCCACCGGGAGCTGGTAGTCGGGCGGGGGCGCCACCTGGAGCAGTTCGGCGTACTTCGTCTCGAACAGGTCCAGGTACTGGTTGACGGGCATGCCGGTCTCGGCGAGCCAGACCGCGGCCTGTTCGACGGCGAGCGGCAGGTCGCCGAGCGTCTCGGCCAGCCGGTCGGCGGAGTCGTCGGGGATCTGCGGGCTGCGCCGCCTGATCAGCGCGACGCTCTCCTCGCGGGCGAACACGTCGACTTCGAGGTAGCTGGCCAGGGTCGACCACCGGGAGTTGCGGGAGGTGACCATGACGCGCCCGGGGCCGTCGTTCGGGAAGAACTTGCGGACCTCGCCCGGGTCCTCCGCGTTGTCGAAGACCAGCAGCCAGTTGGAGTACGGGACGCCGACGCGCAGGGCCTCCAGGACGGCGGCGACCGCGCTGCGGTCGGCGCCCACCCCGAGGCCCATCTGCTCACCGAGTTCGATGAGGGACTGCACGATGAGGCTGGTCTGCTCGGAGGGCACCCACCAGACGAGCTGGTACTCCCGGCTGCTGCGGTAGACGTACTCGATGGCGATCTGGGACTTTCCCACCCCGCCCATGCCGTGCAGCGCCTCGGGGAGGACCGCGGTGACCCCGGAGGTGCCGCCGGGGGTGCCGCTGCTGCTGAGCCTTTGGCTGAGGCGCTCCAGGAGGTCCTCGCGGCCGGTGAAGTTCCGGTTCCGCTGCGGCACGTTCCCCCAGAGCCGGGTGGGCGTCGGGTTCGGCGGGATCGCCGGAACAGGGCTGGGCTGTGACGCGGTGGACACGGATCCTCCTGGAGCTCCGTACGGCGATGGGGTCTGCGTGCTGGGTGGTGGCGGCGGTGCGGGTGGCAGCGGTCCGCCGGCGGGCGGGGTGCGGCCCGCCGTGCGGCGCACCGGGGGTGACGCCGCGGCTGCCGCCACGACGGGCGGCGGGCCGGTGGAGAGCAGTTGCCTGAGCCTGGTGGCGCGCCCCAGATAGGGTCCGGAGACCGCTGCCAGGGCGCTGTACAGGGGGCGCACGAAGGGCCGGTTGCGCTCGTTGACCTTCGGGTACGGGGCGTCGGGGTGCCAGGCCACGACGGCCTCGCCGTCCGGGACGGCGGCCAGCCGGGGGCCGAGGACCTGTTCGACCTGGCGCAGCACGGTCATCGTCTCGGTGCGGGTGCCGAGGCCGAGGAGTTCCTCGCGGACGCCTTCGGGGAAGTCGAAGGAGACCCGTTCGGTGTCCTCGACGTCGCCCGCGTGGTCGGTGCGGTGCAGCAGCCCGAACAGCATGATCTCGCCGAGGTTCCAGTCCCTGGCACCGGGCAGCGAGCGCTGGATGAGGCGCATGACGGGCAGGTTGAGGGGGGCCGCCGCGAGCCGTTTGGCGAGTGCGTACGCGGTCGGGGAGGCCCTGCCCTTGAAGAGCCGGACCGCCTCGCGGGCCGGGTTGCGGTGCTCGGGCTGCTCCTCGGGTGCGGGTTCGGGACCCGGATAGTCGTACCGGCGGACGCCCAGGTCGCCGTGGCTGCCGGTGAGCAGGACGGCCGAGTCGTGCCGTCCGCCGGGCGAGGCGACCATCGACGCCCACCGCCCGAGCGACCCCGGTGTCAGTTCCAGCAGGGGTACGGGGACGGGCGGGTGCTGCGGTGCGCGGGGCCTCACCGGGTCGCCCAGTTCGGCCTGCGCGACGACGGGGCCGCGCAGCCGCAGCCGCCGGTTGGGCGCGGCCTGCTCCGGTACGTCGAACCGGGCGCGCACGGCGGTGGGCAGGGTGATCTCCCACAGTTCCTGGGGCAGCAGGCTGAGCACCGCGGTGGGCGAGTTCTGCGCGAGGGCGCACAGCCGGGCGGCGGCGGTGCCGTCCCGCCAGGCGTCGGCGACCCCGTCGGTGAGGACCAGGACCAGGCTGTCGGGTCCGGGCGAGGAGTCCCCGTCGCGGGTGGGCGGGCCGTCGCCGGTGAGGTCGAGTTCGGCGACGGTGAGGGAGCGGAACGCGGCGGTCTGTTCCAGCAGGCCGCGCAGTCTGCGCCCGGTGTCCCGCCACAGGTCCATGGAGGGCGCGGAGTCGACCAGCAGCAGGAGCCGCAGCCGCCGTTCGGTGACCGGGCGGCACACCGGGACCCACAGCTTCTCGTACGCCGCCCGCTCGGCGGTTGCCTCCTCGTCGAGCTCCCAGGAGTCGCGGACCTCGGTGCGCAGCCGCAGCGGGCGCAGGGCGCGGCCCAGTGCGAGGGCGTCGGGCAGCGGTGCGGCGGCCAGGGTGCCGGCCGGGACGGCGGCGGCGGTCCGCAGCCGGGTGCCGGCCAGCGTGCCGTCCCAGGGGTGGGCGCGCCCGGCGAACCACTGCTCCTCGCCGCCGGTGGCGCCGGACGCACGGTCGCCGTCGTCGTCGTGGGCGCCGACGGTGACGGTGAACTCCTCGGGCTGCGGGGGCGGTCCGGGCGCCGGGCGGTCGCCGCCGGTGCGGGCGGTGGTGTCCGCGCCGCCGTCGCCGTCGCCGTCCTCCTCGTCCGGGGTGCCGGGGGCGGGCACGGGTGCGGGTTCCGGTCCGGGTGCGGGGTCCCGCGGCCCGGCGGTGGCGGCGGGCGCGGCCGCGGGGTCCGGCGGCGGGTCCGGTAACGCCGGTAACGCCGCCCCGGGAGGGGCCGGGTCGCTCTCCGGCCGCCACTCCCGGTAGGGCTCGGCCTCCTGCTGGCAGGCGGCCAGGTAGAGGGCGTCCAGGAGTTCCGGCCAGGACGGCCCGGAGCCGCGCGCGTCCCCGCCGGTCATCCGTCGCTCCCCCGCCCCGCCCCTCCCGCGGTGCCGGGCTGGACGACCGAGCCGTCGAGCCGGTGCCAGACCCGCTCGGCCAGTTCCAGCAGGTCGCCGTTGTGCTCCTCGGCGCCGTAGGAGGTCGCGATGTACAGGGAGTTGAGCAGCTGGTCGATGGAGAGCCCGCCCTGTTCGCGGCTGCGGGCGAGGAACTTGGCGATCAGCGGGCCGCCGAACCGTTCCGCCGTCTCCTCGTCGAAGTGGGCGGCCAGCATGTGGGCGAGGTCCTGCTCGTCGGGCTCGGGCATCCGCAGCACCAGGCAGCGGCGCAGGAACGCCGGCGGGAACTCCCGCTCGCTGTTGGAGGTCATCACCACGAACGGGAAGGCCCGGCAGGTGACCCGGCCGCCGACGATCTCCGCCTCGCCGCTCGGGTCGTCCGTCAGTACCGTCACGGACGGGTGCCTGCGCCGGGCCCGCAGCAGTTCGGGGACGGGGTAGGAGCCCTCCTCGAAGACGCTGAGCAGGTCGTTCGCCAGGTCCAGGTCGCTCTTGTCCAGTTCGTCGACGAGCAGCACGCGCGGTTCGTCGTACGGCAGCAGGGCCGTGCCCAGCGGCCCGAGCTGGATGTAGTCGCCGACATCGGGCGGCAGTGCGGGCGCGCTCCCTGGGTCCCGGACGGCGTCCGCCGCCCGGTCCGCCGCCCCGTCCGCCGCCGCCCCGTCCGTCGCGGCGGGCGGCGTCGCGGCCGGGGTGGTCCACGCGTCCGCCCCGGTCGCCGCCGCGCGCAGGGCGGCGCTGTCCTGGACGCGGCCGATCGCGTCGTACTCGTACAGCCCCCGCTGGAGGGTGGTGCGGCTGCTGATGTGCCAGCGCAGTACGCGGCCAAGGCGCAGTTCGCGGCTGACGCGGTAGGCGAGGCTGGACTTCCCGGTGCCCGGCCGGCCGATCACCAGCAGCGGGCGCCGCAGCAGCAGTGCCGCGTTGACCATCTCGGCCTCGCGGCGGGCGAATTCGGAGAGTGCGCGGGCGGGCGGGCGCGCGCCGAGCCGCCGTACCGTCTCCTCCTCGTCGGGCGGTGGGGAGGGCAGGGCGGGCGCCCCCGTGAAGCGCCGCCACGGCGGGGCCTGCGGCAGCAGTTCGGCGAGCGTGGTGTCGTGCAGCGGTTCGCCCGTCCCCCGGTAGATCCACCAGCGGGGCCGTTCGGCTCCCGGGTGGCCGTTGCCGGAAGCGGACGCCGGAGTGCCGGCAGAGAATGTCACGGACTCTCCTCTCCAGGTGTGGGAGGAGGTACCGCGGCGGATCCCGTGTGCGCGACGGGCATCCGTTCCGGATCGTCCCACAGCAAAGCGACATGGCGGCCGACAGAGAAATACTCTTCAGCATCGGTCGCATCGGCCGATGTGCGCAATGCCTTGACGAGATGCGGCAGCCCGCGGGGGTCGTGCTCGGCCAAGAGCGCGCGCAGCGCGCGGCGGAACTCGGGGTCACGCTCTCCCCTCCGGTCCCAGAGGATCACGGGAACCCCCACCCGCAACGCCTCCGAGAGCTCGTCCAGTTCCGGGCGCTCGCCCTGACCGCTTCTGACGCTCCGGTGCCGGTGGCCGCCGGGCGGCCCGCTCAGTACGACGACCGCGGGCGGCGGGTCGGACAGCAGGTGCGAGCGGCCGTCCTCCGGGAACCAGTGCACCCGGCCCGCCCGGCCGCCCGCGAAGGCGTCCCAACGACGGGCCCAGTACCGGTGCAGATCACGCCGGTTGATCCTTTCCAGGCTGCGCAGAACCACTTGATGGTCCTCCCCCAGCAGGCCCTCCACACCTTGGAAGGGCGCCTTGCCCCAGCGTTCCACGCACAGGTCGAGGAGATCTCGCGGAAGGACGAATTCGAGGGCGAGTTCTGCTCGCACCGAGTAGGCCCAGTCGCTCTCGGCGTTCCGCAGCAGCGCCCTGACCTCCGCCTCGGCCTGCCGGAGCCCGATCCGCCGGTCCGAGCCGCGCAGTTGTTCTCCCGGGTGCACCCGCCACCAGTGGGAGAGGAGGGTGTCGAGGCCGGGTTCGGAGTCGAGGAGGGGGCGCAGCCGGATGATGAGGTAGTCCTCGGGCCGCCAGACCTCGCGGGGCGGCGGGGCGGGCGCGGGGGCCTTGGGTGTCCGGGCCGCTCGCGGGGCGGATTCGGTGTGCGGGTCCGGCCGGGGGTGCGCGGCCGGGTCCGGGTGCGGGGCCGGGTGCGGGGCCGACGCGGGGTGTGCGGGCGGGTCCGGGTGTACGGCCGGATCCCCCTGCCCGGCCGACGCGGGGTGTACGGCCGGATCCGGGCGGGTGTGCGGTGCCGGGTCGGGGTCGGCGTTGGTGAGGGGGACGAACCGCTGGCGGACGGCCGGGTCGTTGGCGTGCGCCCACTCGGCGATGCCGCGCCGGTACTTGCCCTCGGCGCCCGCGGCGAGCAGGTCCCGGAGCACCCGGAAGCACGGCAGGGAGTCGCCGGGGCGGGAGTTGAGGGTGGCCGCGTGCAGGAACACCGACCAGGGTTCGGTGCAGTGCCGGGGTGCCACCCGGTGCCCCAGGTCCTGGAGGAACTCCGAGTAGCGCCGGTGCAGGTCCCCGATGCGCACCTCGTCCAGCAGCCCGAGCACCTCGTCCCACTGTTCGCGGTCGAAGAGGTCCACCTGCCGTACGGCGACGGCCAGTTTGAGCCGTCGTACGGCGGGCGTGTTGCCGTCCCGCACCTCCAGCATCTCGACCAGCGGGACCAGCCCGTCGGGCCGTTCGCACAGCTCCTCGACCAGCCGGCCGACGAGTTCGCGCGCGGCGGCGTCCGCGGTCCGTTCGAAGGGGGCGACGCCGAAGCGGTGGAGGAGCCGGCGCAGGGCGGTGCGGTCCTGGAGGCAGTCGACCGCGGCGACCACGTCGACCAGGTACTTGGGGACGGCCGGGCCGGGCAGGCCTTCCGGGCCGGGGCGGTGGCCTGTCGGCCCGGGGCGGTGGCCGGTCGGCTCGGGGCGCGTGGCGGGCCACCAGCCGCCCGGCGGGTCCTCGTCGGGGCGGGCCTCGCGCAGCGCGCCGGTCTCCGCCGCGCCCGCGGCCCGCTGGCCGGGCCCGGTGCCGCGCGGGCCGGCCCGGCAGCACATCCGGTCCAGTACGGAGAGGGCCCGGTGGGTGGAGACGGTGTCGCCGCCCAGTTCGGTGACGGCCGCGCGCAGCGCCGGGCAGCCGTCGCGGTGGTCCAGGCAGGCGGCGACCAAGGCCTGCACCTGCTGGCGCGGGAAGTCGTGGTTGCGGACGTTGCGGCGTACGGCGGCGGGCAGCGCCATCCGCAGGCCGCGCCCGGAGTCGTACTCGATCTGCGGCACCTGGAGCAGCGCCTCGGCGAGCCTGAACTGGGCGGCCGGGGGCGGGGGCTGGCAGAGAGGTGCGGCGGAGGCGCGGGGCCCGGCGGCGGACGCCGTGGCCGCGCGCGGCGAAGGGGCGTACGGGTCGGGGGCGTGCGGGTCGCGTCCGTGCAGGTCCGCTCCGTCCGGTCCGTGCTGGTCGCGTCCGTGCAGGCCGCCCGGCCCGTGCAAGTCCGCTCCGTGCCGGTCCGGTCCGTGCGGGTCGGGGTCCGGGGAGTACCGCTCGCGGGGGTGCCGCTCCGCTGCGTCCGGTCCGTGCTGGTCGCGTCCGTGCAAGTCGGCTCCGTCCGGCCGGGCCGGCTCCAGCCAGTCGCCGAGCGGGGGCCAGTAGCGGGTGGCGGCCTCCACCGGCAGCATCCAGGCGGTCTTCGAGGTCTGGCGGGTGTGCGCGGCGGTGATCAGTCCGACCACCCGGCGCCGTTCCGGGTCCCAGACGGCGGCCCCGCTGAAACCCCTTTCCACGGCGGCCCCGGTGGTGCGCACCCCGTCGAGCTGCACCCATCTCGGACAGGGGCCGCCCGCCCCGGACAGCTGACCGGTCGCGACGACTCCGCCGGGGGCGCCCTGCGGGTAGCCGATGATCTGGACGCGCTGGCCGTCGGGGGTGCCGCACGGGGCGAGCGGCAGCGGGCCGCAGTCGGGCGGCAGCGGCGGTCTGTCGTCCGGGAGGGCGAGCGCGGCGAAGTCGCCGCAGCCCGCGAGGTCCTGGCCCGGCGGGGGCTCTCCGAGCGGCGGTGGCGGGGCCCAGCTCCGCCGCAGCAGGCGGGCCTTGGTGCTCCAGCCCCGGCCGGGCAGGTCGACCACCACGTCCGCCGCGCCGCGCCCGGGGCCGCCGGGTGCGGTGCCACCGGCGGCGGTGACGACATGGGCGCAGGTCAGTACGTACAGCCGGGAGCCCCCCGCGGACACCAGTACACCGGCCCCCGCCAGGCTTCCGTCACGCGACAACACCCGCACCTGTCCGGCTTGCGGCCCCAATGCTGATCGTCTCCCCCGAGCGTCACACATGTATCAGGTACTCGCTGAGCCCAGTGTACGAGCGGGGAGGCGTCCCGGAGCGGACTCGGAGAGCAGGAATCCGAGCGGTTCCACGACGGGGTGCGGGAATCCCGGCGATACGGGCCCCGGGGGCGGCGGAATCCGGCAAGTCCCGCCGCGCAGGGCCTACTTGTCTCCGGCCTCGCGGCCTACCCGCTACTTGTCCTCGGCCTCGCGGCGGAGCTTGCGGCGCAGCATGGGACCCGGGTGGCGGATCACGACGCCGGCCATGCCGCCCGTGCCGGACATGCGGATCAGCGGGGTGCCCGGGGTGCGCTCGCCCTTGAGGCGGTTCTTCACGCCGCCGATGCCCGGTTCCATCGCGTCGGTGTTCACCGCCCAGCCCTCCGGCAGGACGAGGACGACGCCCGCCATCTCCCCGTACGCCTCCACCTCGACCTCCCGGCCGCGCACTTCCGCGCGGGTGAAGTCGAGGCGCACTCCGGCCATTCCGCCGTGCGCCACGATCCGGGCGGGCACCTGCCAGCGGCCCTCGCGGACCGCTCCGTGCATGCCGCCCTTGAGGACGAGGGGCTCACCGGTCGGCGCGCCCGGCAGCCGCACCTCGTGCCCCTCCGGCACCAAGTCCTCGACCAGTGGCCCGAGTTCGGCGACGGTCTTGGCGCCGAGGGCGAGTTCCAGCCGCTCGTCGAGTTCCGCCAGGTCGATCCGTCCGTCGGCGGCGGCGTCCCGCAACTGCTCGACTACGGCGTCCCGGTCGGCGTCCGAGGCACGCAGCGGGCGGCGGGCGGGGGCCTCGGCGGGCCCGGTGTGTCCAGCGGGTTCGGCGGTCATGCATCCGATGATACGAAGCAGTCTCCCCCGGGCACCCGGCGACCAGAACGGGGCACCGGGCCCGCCCCGCGGCCCCGCTGTGTAGGTTGCCGGTTGAATGCAACTGGTGAAGAGATGAAGAGGTACGTGTGATGGGGTCCCGGAGAATCTGGGTCGGGGCGGCCTCGGTCGCCCTGCTGCTGAGCGTCACGGCATGCGGTGGTGGATCCGGGACGGACGGCTCCGGGAAGGGCAGCGGTTCCGGCACGGGGAACGACGGCAACGGCGACCGCCCGGCCGCCTCCCAGGCCCGGCTCAGCGACCCCCAGGCACCGCTGAAGAACGCCAAGTCGCTGGACGCGGCGCTGCTGCGCGCCAAGGACCTCCCGGCGGGCTGGGCCGAGGACAGCCAGGGCGACAACGGCGGCATCAAGGCCCAGAACGCCTCCTGCGAGGGCCCGTGCGACGGTCTGACCTTCGAGGGCGTCGGCAACTACACCGACGCGTCGGGCGCCCTGGTCGGCACCAGCATCAAGGCGTACGGCAGCAGGTCGGCGGCGGAGTCGGGGTACACGGAGGAGAGCAGGCTCGCGGCGGACGCCCACAAGGAGGAGGGCGCACCGGTGGGCAACGCGTACACCTACGTGAAGTCCGGCGACAGCGACGACAGCGCCCTGCGCGTCGTCCACTTCCGGGTCGGCACGGTGGTCGTCTCGGTCTCGCAGGAGTACCGCAGCAAGGACACCAAGGGCCTGGAGTCCTTCGCCACGGAGCAGGCGAAGCGGCTGGAGGCGGCGCTGCTCGGCAAGTAGCCGGTACGGGGGCGGGTCGGGTCCCGCTGCGGTACGGGCCGGCGCGGGGGCCCGGCCGTGCCCCCGCCGGGGCCGCGCGCACGCCGTCGACGCGCCCCGGCCCTCCGGGTACCGTCCCCAGCATGGCCGGGCGACTGCGCCGTGTGTTCAGCCCCGCGACGCTCGGGGTCCTGGCGGCACTGCTGGTGGTGGTCGGCTCTCTGGCGGCGGCGGCCAGGGAGTGGCGGGCCGGGGACCTCATCGACGCCGGGCCGGTCCGGGTGACGGGGTGGGTCACGGGAGCCGTCCCGCACGCGAAGAGCACGGATTTCGAGGTCGGCTACCGGGTGGGCGACCGCACCTACCGCACGGACACCGGCACCCTGAGCCTCCGGCGCCTCTCCCCGCCGCCGTCGGTGGGTGCGCCGGTGCCCCTGGAGGTCGCGGCGGCCGACCCGTCCGTGGCGCGGGTGCGGGGCGCGTCGTCGCCGGACGAGAACCTGCCGCCCGCGTTCCTGCTGGCGGCGACGGCCGGGGCGCTGTGGCTGGTGGGGGCGCTGCGGGCGCGGATACGAAGGTCGCGCGGCCGGCGCGCGAAGTCCGCGTAGACCGGCCCGCGCACACGCCCCCGGTCCGGCGGACGCTCCCCGCCGCCGCCGAATTCCGGTGGCGCGTCGGCCCCCGTCCTGGCGAGGATCGCCGTATGCGGATCTACCTGGAGACAGAACGCCTCGCCCTGCGCCCGTTCTCGGGCGACGAGGCGGACGTCGAGCGCCTCTACGCGCTGGACAGCGACCCCGAGGTCATGCGGTTCCTCAACGGCGGACGCCCCACCTCCCGCGAGAGGATCCGGACCAAGGTCCTGCCCCAGCTCCTGCACGACCACCCGTGCACCGGCACCCGGGGCTACTGGTCCGCCGAGGAGAGGGCCACCGGGACGTGGCTGGGCTGGTTCGAGTTCCGGCCGCTGGCCGACGACAGCCCGGCCGAGGTCGAACTGGGCTACCGGCTCAACAGGGCTTCCTGGGGCCGGGGTTACGCCACCGAGGGGGCGCGCGCCCTGATCGCCCGGGGGTTCGCCGAGCACCCGGGGCTGATGCGGGTGACGGCCGACACCATGACGGTCAACACCGCGTCCCGCCGCGTGATGGAGAAGTCCGGGCTGACGTTCGTGCGCCACTTCACGGACGAGTGGCCCGACTCCATCGAGGGCTCCGAGGAGGGCGACGTCGCGTACGAACTCACCCGCGCCGACTGGTCACGACAGAACACCGCACTCACGGACGGACCCCCGGCGAATGCCGCTCGATCTCACCCAGAAGGCACGCGCTGAAGGGCCCCACCTCCGCCGACAGATCGCCCCACCGCTCCTCCGCTGCCCCGAGATAGACGTCCCTGGCGTGCCGCAGCACGGGCCGGTGCCGGGCCGGGAGCCGCTCCAGCGCCCAGTCCGCGGCGGCGTCCTTGGCCGTGATGTCACCGCCGGTCGCGAGGGTGCGCCAGATGCGGGCGAGCGTGAGGACAACGTTCCGGGTGTCCTCATCGGCGTCCGCGAGCAGGTCGGGCAGGCCGGCGAGGAGGGCGCGGGCGAGGTCCGGGTACGGCACCGGGTCGAGCACCTCGGCGGGCGGCGGCCCCCACAGCGCGGCGTCCCCGAGCAGCACCATCGTGAGCAGCGGCGCGAGGTCGGGGGCGGGCCCGGGGGCCGGGACCTCGCCGCGCTCGTACTCCGCGCGCAGCCACTCGCCGTACTGGAACTCGCAGCGCGGCGGGTAGCTCCAGGGCCGCACCTCGGACCGTACGACGGCGGTCAGCTCGACGTGCCGGCCGGGCCCGCGGCGGGGCCAGGGCTCGGAGACCGCCATCAGCCCGTCGAGCAGGGCACGGCGCTCGGCCGGCGGCATCGGGTGTTCCACGACGACCAGCAGATCGACGTCGCTGTGCGTCCGCAACCCGCCGAGCACGGCCGAACCATGGGCGTAGACACCCACAACCCCCTTGCCGAACAGCTCCCGCACGAGCTGTACGACGCTTTCGGTCTGCGCGGCCCCGGTGGACTGCACGGCCGCTTCGGGCCGGTCGGACGGCATGAACTGCATGCTCTCCCCTGTTCCTTCTTCGTCGGCGGTCGCGGCCGACCCGAGGCTTCCCGGTCTGCCGGAGCGCTCCCTCCCGACGGCCTCGGCCCGCACCGCCAGGACCGTCCCGCCGACCGTGCCGCCCCGCCGCTCTCCCCATCCTCCCCCGGGGGCTACCCCCACCCCCGTCCACCAGCAGCCCGCATGGTCAACAGGGCGCTCCGACAAGAGAGTTGGGGCCATGAAGACGACCGGACGTACCGCTCTCGCCCTGCTCCTCTCCGCCTCCGCGACCGCCGCCACCCTCGGGGCCGGCTTCGCGCCCACGGCCTCCGCCACCACGGCCGCCGCCAGGTCCGGTGGGTCCTCCTCCCTCGTCTGGCGTCCTTGTGCCACCGCGCAGGGGCCGGTCGGGCAGGAGTGTGCGGAGCTGACCGTTCCGGTCGATTACGCGCGGCCCGGCGGTGCGACGCTGACGCTCGCCGTGTCCCGGGTCGCCAGTACCGACGCCGCCGATAGGCGTGGCGTGCTGATGGTGATTCCGGGCGGTCCCGGCGGTTCGGGGCTCCAGCGGCTGAGCCAGAAGGGCAAGGCGCTCCAGAAGCAGTTGGGCGGCCGGTACGACCTGGTCGCCTTCGATCCGCGCGGGGTCGGCGGCAGCACGAAGGCCTCGTGCGGCATCGACGCCGCCGACCGGCACATGGTCGAACTGCGTTCCTGGCCGGACGCCGACGGGCGGATCGACGACAACATCGCCCGCAGCCGCCGTATCGCCGATGCCTGCGCCCGCAACGGCGGGCCGCTGCTGCGCAGCTTCTCCGCCGAGAACGAGGTGCGCGACCTGGAGAGCCTGCGCATCGCGCTCGGCGAGCGGAAGCTGTCCGCCTGGGGCACCTCCTACGGCTCGTACGTCGCCGCCGTCTACGCCCAGAAGTTCCCGCACCGTACGGACCGCTGGGTGCTGGACAGCGTCGCCGACCCGAACCCGCGCCGCCTCGAACAGGGCTGGATGGTCAACACCTCGCAGGCCACCGAGGACCGCTTCCCCGACTTCGCCGCCTGGGCAGCCGACCCGGCGCGCGAGACCCACACCGACCCGGCGCCCGGCTCCCCGGTGGAGAACCTGCGGCTCGCCGCGACCCCCGCCGAGATCCGCCCGCTCTTCCTGCGCCTCGCCGCCCGGCTCGACCGCGTCCCGCGCGGGTCCACGACCCCCGGTGTCCCGCTGACCGGCAACCGGCTCCGCCAGTCCCTGGTGAACCAGCTTTACTCCGAGGGCGCCTTCCCCTCCCTGGCCCGCATGATGAAGGCCGCGCTGGCCCCGGCGGGTTCCGCCGCGGGCACCCCGGTCCTCACCCCCGACATCTCGGGCCCGCTGCCCGACACGGACACCGCGGTGGTCGTCGCGGGCATGTGCAACGACACCCGGTGGCCGTCCGACATCTCCGGGTACGCGGCGGCGGTCGCCCGCGACCGGGCCCGCTACCCGCTCACCGCGGGCCTGCCCGCCAACCTCACCCCGTGCAACTTCTGGAAGATCGCCCCCACCCACACCCCCACCCGCCTCACCGACCGCGGCCCCTCCAACATCCTCATCACCCAGAGCCTCCGGGACCCCTCCACCCCGTACTTCGGCGCCCTGAAGATGCGCGAGGCCCTCGGCCAGCGGGCCCGCATGGTCACCAACGCCAACGGCGGCCACGGGATGTACGTGACGAACGGCAACGCCTGCGGCGACCGCACGGTGACGGCCTTCCTCCGCGACGGCGTCCGCCCCGCCCAGGACACCCACTGCCCGAACTGACCGGCTCCCACGCTCAGTAGGGTGCGGCGGTGACCACCGCACCGCCGCCCCCGGCAGCCGAGCCCGCGCCCGCACTCCCGCCCCTGCTCTTCCTCGACGTGGACGGCCCGCTGATTCCCTTCGGGGCGAGCCGCGACCAGCTGCCCGAGGGCTACCCGACCTACCGCAGCCCGCACGCCGCCCCCGCGTCCGCCGACGCGAACCCGCTCCTCCCCCGGCTCGACCCCGCCCTCGGCCCCCGTCTGCTGGCCCTGCCGTGCGAGCTGGTGTGGGCGACGACCTGGCTGCACGAGGCGAACGCGTGCGTCTCTCCCTGGCTGGGCCTGCCGCGGCTGCCGGTGGTGGAGTGGCCGGACCCCTCGCCCGAGAGCGCCGCCGCGGACACCCGGGCCGGTGTCCACTGGAAGACCCGCGCCCTGACGCGGTGGGCGGCAAGGCGGCCGTTCGCCTGGGCCGACGACGAGATCGGCGCGGCCGACCGGCAGTGGGTGGCCGCCCACCACCCGGCGCCCGCCCTGCTGCTGCACGTCGACGCCCGGCTGGGCCTCACCGAGGACGACTTCGGCACGCTGGAGGAGTGGCTGCGGGACGTGGGCAACGGGGCGGCCCGGCGGTGAGGAAGGGCCGTCGCCCGTCACCGCCGGCCGCCGGGAACCATCCGTCGGGGGGGGGCGCGGGCCCCCCGACCCCCGCCCCCCCCCGCGGCCCCCCGGTTTTTAGATGCCGTACAAGGGGGGGGGTGGGGAGCTGGACGGCGGCGGACAACATCCGGCGAAAGTGAGGGGGTCCACCCAAGGG